>NZ_CP016428.1:5568750-6187500 GCF_001693385.1 Bradyrhizobium icense | reverse complement strand
CGGCCGCCAAGCCTGTTTCTGATGCTGGCCGAGACGCGGGCGCTGTTCGAACTGAATTCGAGCCTCTTGCTGTCGCCGCTCTTGATGCGTGCGCCGAGGGGCGACGGGCATCCGGTGCTGGCGCTGCCGGGCTTTCTCGCCAGCGATCTATCGATGGCGCCGATGCGGCGCTATCTGAAAGAGCTTGGCTACGACACCTATGCTTGGAGCATGGGCCGCAACTTCGGCGGCGTCGCTTCCAAGCGGGCTGCGTTGCGCGACCTGCTGCGGCGCATCCATGAATCGACCGGCCGCAAGGTCAGCCTGGTCGGCTGGAGTCTCGGCGGCGTCTATGCGCGCGATCTCGCACTGCAGATGCCGGACATGGTGCGCTCGGTGATCACGCTCGGCAGCCCGTTTACCAGCGATATCCGGGCGACCAACGCCACGCGGCTTTATGAGGTGCTGTCGGGGGAAACCGTCGACGACAATCCGGAGATCCGCTTGGCCATTGCCGGCGACCTGCCGGTGCCGGCGACATCGATCTATTCCCGGACCGACGGCATTGTGAACTGGCACACCAGCCTGTTGCGCCCCTCCGCAACCGCCGAAAACATCGAGGTGCACCTTGCCAGCCACATCGGGCTCGGCGTCAACCCCGCAGCATTGTGGGCAGTAGCCGACCGCCTGGCGCAGGCAGAGGGCGAATTTAAGCATTTTGACCGATCAGGACCATTTGCCATTGCCTATGGGCCCCCCGAAAATGCACAATCCTGAATCCACGCCCTGAGCTAAGGGCATGATCGCGAAAGATCCCGCCCTGCAATTGATGCGGGATGGCTGTCGGCTTTCGGATATGCTCCAATAACAAAGACATTCCAGACGCCAGAAGCGCCGCCAAGGCGCCGCGTTTTTCTACTGCGGGAGGAGAATATGGCGGACGCCAAGAAGCTGTCTTCGCTGGATGCGTCGTTTCTGTATCTGGAAACCCCGGAAATGCCGATGCATGTCGGCAGCATGGCGATCTTCCGCCTGCCCGAAGGCTACGAGGGCGACTTCTTCGAAGAGTTCAAGGCGATGATCGCTTCGCGGCTGCACGTCGCGCCGATTCTGAAAGCCCGCCTGGAGAAGGCGCCGCTCGACATCGATCATCCCTCCTGGGTCGAGGACGACCAGTTCGACATCGACCGCCACATCTTCCGCGCCAGCCTGCCGGAGCCGCGCGACCGCACGACGCTGGAGCGCATCGTCGGCTGGATGCATGCGAAGCTGCTCAACCGCGCCCGCCCGCTCTGGGAGTTCTATGTCTTCGAAGGCATGAAGGACAACGAGATCGGGCTTTATTCCAAGATGCACCATGCCTGCATCGACGGCGGCGCCGGCGCCGCGCTCACCAGCATGATCTATGACATCACGCCGGTGCCGCGTCAGGTCGATCCGCCGACGGCGCGCAAGGTCGCGCCGGAGCCGCGCGACATCGCCGCCAACCTGATCGATTCCTACCAGCAGCTCTGGACCCAGCCATTCGACCCGAAGGCGGCGCCAAAGAGTCTCGAACTGCCGCGCTCGGGAAAAAGCGATCTCGGTTCGATCCTGTTCGACAACGCCATGTTCCAGATCGAGAGCGCGGTGAAGTTCGCCAGCAGCATTCCGACCATGCTCAAGAGCGTGTCCGACGTGGTCGGCAAGGTTTCGGATCCGAAGTCGCGCGACAGCCTGGCCAGCATGGCCTCGCCGCCGACCATCCTCAACAAGACGATCTCCTCGGAACGCAGCTTCGCCGGCACCTCGATCTCGCTGTCGCGCGCCAAGGCGGTAGCGAAGGCGTCCGGCGGCAAGCTCAACGACGTCGTGCTGGCACTGTCATCGGGCGTGGTGCGCCGCTATCTGATCAGCCAGGGGGCGCTGCCCAACAAGTCCCTGACCGCCGCGGTTCCGATCTCGCTGCGCGAGGAGGGCAATGCCGATGCCAATAACCAGGTGTTCGGCATGATCTGCGCGATCGCCACCGATGTCGACGATCCCAAGACACGGCTGGAAACCATCATCGCGCAATCCACCAAGTCGAAGGAGATGTCGCATCCGCTGCGTGCACTGATGCCGCAAGTCTCCAACCTCTCGATGCTGGGCGCGCCGATCGTGACCCAGATCCTTGCGTTGCTCTACAGCCGCTCCAACCTCTCCGACGTGCTGCCGCCGGCAGCCAACATCACCGTATCGAACGTGCCCGGGCCGCGGCAGACGCTGTATGCGGCCGGTGCCGAGTTGCTGCACATCTTCCCGGTGTCGATCTCGACGCACGGCATCGCGCTCAACATCACCGTGCAGAGCTACCGCGACCAGCTCGATTTCGGCTTCATTGCCGGCGCCAACATCATTCCGCACGTCCAGGTTCTCTGCGACATGCTTCCGGTCGAGTTTGAAGCGCTGGAGGCGGCGTTCGCGCCGCCGCCGAGCATGACCAGCGCTGCTGAATAGGGGCCTGCCATGATTGAGATGCCACCGCTGCAGTTCGCCGACGTGAACGGTATTCGCATGGGTTACTACGAGGCGGGGCCGAAGTCCGACAAGCCGCCGGTCATTCTCTGCCATGGCTGGCCGGAGCTTGCGTTTTCCTGGCGTCACCAGATCAAGGCCCTGAGCGAAGCCGGCATCCGGGTGATTGCGCCGGATCAGCGCGGCTACGGCGCGACCGATCGGCCCGAGCCGGTCGAGGATTACGATATGGAACACCTGACCGGCGATCTCGTCGGGCTGCTCGATCATCTGCAGATCGACAAGGCGATCTTCGTCGGCCACGACTGGGGCGGCTTCGTCGTCTGGCAGATGCCGCTGCGCCACCTTGATCGCGTCGCCGGCGTCATCGGCGTCAACACCCCGCATTGGGATCGCATGCCGGCGGATCCGATCGAGCTGTTTCGGCAGCGCTTCGGCGACAAAATGTACATTGTGCAGTTCCAGGATCCTGGCCGCGAACCTGACAGGATTTTCGGCAGCCGGGTCGAGCAGACCTTCGACGCCTTCATGCGCAAGCCGGTGGCGCGGCCCGCGGGTACGCCGGAGGAGCAGCCGATTGCCGGCGTCGGCGCATCGGCGCGACTCAATCTGGCGTTTCCACAGATGATCGCGAATTACGATGCCAAGCACGATCCGCGCACGCCGATCCTGTCGCCGGAGGAAAAGCAGGTATTCGTCGACACCTTCGCCAAGACTGGCTTCACCGGCGGCATCAACTGGTACCGCAATTTTTCCCGTAACTGGCAGCGCTCGGAAGGGCTTGACCATACCGTGCGTGTGCCGTCGCTGATGATCATGGCCGAGAACGACGCGGTGCTGCCGCCGTCGGCCACCGAGGGCATGGAGCGGCTGGTTCCCGATCTCGAAAAATATCTCGTGCGCGACAGCGGCCATTGGACGCAGCAGGAAAAGCCGGACGAGGTCAGTAGCAAGCTGATCGAGTGGCGCAGGAAAAGATTTGGGTAGGTCCGCATAACAAGCCGTCATTGCGAGGAGCGCAGCGACGAAGCAATCCATTCTTTCTTTTCGCCGAGCGATGGATTGCTTCGCTTCGCTCGTGATGACGGTTGAGACAGGGCAGGGGAGACATTTCGACAATGGCGTCCAGCAACAAACTCAGTCCGATCCCGCATCCGCCGAAGAAGCCCGTCGTCGGCAACATGCTGTCGCTGGATCCCAACGCGCCGGTGCAGCATCTGGTCAAGCTCTCCAAGGAGCTCGGGCCGATCTTCTGGCTCGACATGATGGGCGCGCCGATCGTCATCGTCGCCGGCCACGATCTGATCGACGAACTGTCCGACGAGAAGCGTTTCGACAAGACGGTGCGCGGCTCGCTGCGCCGCGTCCGCGCGGTCGGCGGCGACGGGCTGTTCACCGCCGACACGACAGAGCCGAACTGGAGCAAGGCGCACAACATCCTGCTGCAACCGTTCGGCAACCGCGCGATGCAGTCCTATCACCCGAGCATGGTAGACATCGCCGAGCAGCTCGTGAAGAAATGGGAGCGGCTCAACGCCGACGAGGAAATCGACGTCGTGCACGACATGACGGCGCTGACGCTCGATACAATCGGGCTGTGCGGCTTCGATTACCGCTTCAACTCATTCTACCGCCGCGACTACCATCCGTTCGTGGAATCGCTGGTGCGCTCGCTAGAGACCATCATGATGACCCGCGGCCTGCCGCTGGAAAATCTCTGGATGCAGAAGCGGCGCAAGACGCTGGCGCAGGATGTCGTGTTCATGAACAAGATGGTCGACGAGATCATCGCGGAGCGCCGCGGTAGTGCGGAAGCCACTGAGGCCAAGAAGGATATGCTGGGCGCCATGATGACCGGCATCGACCGCTCAACCGGCGAGCAGCTCGACGACATCAACATCCGCTACCAGATCAATACCTTTCTGATTGCGGGCCACGAGACCACCAGCGGACTGCTCTCGTGCACCATCTACGCGCTGCTGAAGCATCCCGAGGTGCTGAAGAAGGCCTATGAGGAAGTCGACCGGGTGCTCGGACCCGATATCAACGCCAGGCCGACTTATCAGCAGGTCACGCAGCTCACCTATATCACGCAGATCTTGAAGGAAGCGCTGCGGCTGTGGCCGCCGGCACCCGCCTACGGCATTACGCCGCTTCAGGACGAGGCCATCGGCGGGGGTAAGTACAAGCTGAAGAAGAATACGTTCATCACCGTGCTGGTGATGGCGCTGCACCGCGACCCCAGCGTCTGGGGTCCGAACCCGGACGTGTTCGATCCCGAGAATTTCAGCCGTGAGGCCGAGGCCAAGCGACCGATAAACGCCTGGAAGCCGTTCGGCAACGGCCAGCGTGCCTGCATCGGCCGTGGCTTTGCGATGCACGAGGCGGCACTGGCGATCGGCATGATCCTGCAGCGCTTCAAGCTGGTCGATGTGCATCGCTACCAGATGCACTTGAAGGAAACGCTGACGGTCAAGCCGGACGGTTTCAAGATCAAGGTGCGGCCGCGCGGTGACAAGGACCGTGGCGTCTTCGCCGGCCGTACCGCTGTCGCGGCCGCGGCCTCGAGCGCGGCGGCGCCGCAGGCGCGGACCCGTCCGGGCCACAACACGCCGCTATTGGTGCTCTATGGTTCAAACCTCGGCACCGCGGAAGAGCTGGCGACGCGGGTGGCTGATCTTGCCGAGGTCAACGGCTTCGCCACAAAACTCGGCGCACTCGATGATTATGTCGGCAAGCTGCCGGAGCAGGGCGCGCTGATGATCTTTTGCGCCTCCTATAATGGCGCCGCCCCCGATAACGCCACGCAGTTCGTCAAATGGCTGGACAGCGGCCTGCCCAAGGATGCGTTCGCCAAGGTGCGCTACGCCGTGTTCGGCTGCGGCAACAGCGACTGGGCCGCGACCTATCAATCCGTGCCGCGCCTGATCGACGAGGGGTTGGCGGTACATGGGGCGCGCAGCCTCTACGCCCGCGGCGAGGGCGATGCCCGCAGCGATCTCGACGGCCAGTTCGAAAAATGGTTCGCGGCGGCAGCACCCGCGGCGATGAAGGAACTGGGCGTCGATTCCGGGTTCGCCCGCAGCGCCGACGACGCGCCGCTTTATTCGATCGAGCCGGTGGCGCCATCGGCCGTGCACACCATCGTGGCGCAAGGCGGCGTCGCGCCGATGAAGGTGCTGGTCAATTCGGAACTGCAGAACAAGACCGGCGCCAGTCGTTCCGACCGCTCGACCCGCCACATCGAGGTGGAATTGCCGCCCGGCATCGCTTATCGCGTCGGTGACCATCTCAGTGTGGTGCCGCGCAACGATCCAGCGCTGGTCGATTCCGTCGCGCGCCGTTTCGGCTTCTTGCCGGCCGACCAGATCAGACTTCATGTCGCGGAAGGCCGCCGCGCGCAATTGCCGGTCGGCGATGCCGTCTCGGTCGGGCGGTTATTGACCGAGTTCGTCGAGTTGCAGCAGATCGCGACCCGCAAGCAGATCCAGATCATGTCGGAGCACACGCGCTGTCCCGTTACCAAGCCAAAACTGCTCGCCTATGTCGGCGACGACGGCGCGTCTACGGAGCTCTATCGCTCGGACGTCCTGGCCAAACGCAAATCGGTGTTCGACCTCTTGGAAGAGCATCCGGCCTGCGAACTGCCGTTCCATGCCTACCTGGAAATGCTGTCGCTGCTGGCGCCGCGGTACTATTCGATCTCGTCGTCGCCTTCTTCCGATCCGGCACGCTGCAGCGTCACCGTCGGCGTGGTGGAGGCGCCGGCAAGCTCAGGACGCGGCGTCTACAAAGGCGTATGCTCGAACTATCTCGCCGGACGCCGGGTCGGCGATACCGTGCATGCAACCATTCGCGAGACCAAGGCCGGCTTCCGGCTACCGGATGATGCGGCCCAACCCGTGATCATGATCGGTCCCGGCACGGGGCTGGCGCCGTTCCGCGGCTTTCTGCAGGAGCGCGCGCACCGCAAGGCGCAGGGCGCCAAGCTGGGACCTGCAATGCTGTTCTTCGGCTGCCGTCATCCCGAGCAGGATTTCCTTTATGCGGATGAATTGAAGGCCTTCGCCAACGACGGCATCGCCGCGCTGCACACCGCGTTCTCGCGTGCCGAGGGACCGAAGACCTATGTGCAGCACCAGGTGACGGCGCAAAAGGACCGCGTCTGGAGCCTGATCGAGCAGGGCGCGATCGTATATGTCTGCGGCGACGGCGGCAAGATGGAGCCCGACGTCAAGGCCGCACTGGTCGCAATCTATCGCGAAAAGTCGGGTGCCGACGCCGAAGCCGGCCTGCACTGGATCGACGATCTCGGCACGAAGAACCGCTACGTGCTGGACGTTTGGGCTGGCGGATAAACCGTCGTCACTGCGAACGCAATGCGAACGCAGAGACGACGGCTATTGAGAGCGCATGCTACAACCCTCCGCATGATTCCCTGGGAAAAGCTCGACACCGCCCGCATTCCTGGCACCGGCAGCGAACTCCGCCTGATGCGCCGCGGCAAGGAGTTCTCGATCAAGCTCGGCAGCAACGAACTGATGAACAGCCGCCTGTCCGGCTCGGAAGCGGCGCTCGCGACGCTCGCTGCGAAGAAGATCGAAAAGGTCGCAAAACCGCATGTGCTGATCGGCGGATTGGGCATGGGCTTTACGCTGCGTGCGGCGCTCGCCGCGCTCGGCAATGAAGCGCAGATCGTGGTGGCGGAGCTGGTGCCGGCGGTGATCAGTTGGGCCCGAGGCCCGATGGCAGAACTTTTTGGCGACAGCCTGGACGATTCGCGCGTGAGCATTCGAGAGACGGATGTCACCGAGATCATCCGGTCGCAGCGTTCGAAGTTCGACGCCATTCTGCTCGATGTCGACAATGGACCGGAAGGGCTTACTCGTGAGGGCAATGATGCGCTCTACAACGCTGCTGGCCTGCATGCGACGCACGCCGCGCTGCGACCGGGCGGCGCCCTTGCCGTATGGTCTTCGGGGCCGAATCCCGCGTTCGCAAAACGCCTTCGCGGCGCGGGCTTCGACGTCAATGAAGTCAACATCCGCGCCACCGGCAAAGGCCGCGGCGTGCGTCACGTGATCTGGATCGCAACGAAGAGTTGACTGGCTCGACTCTATCTCCACTGTCGTCCCTGCGAACGCATGCGAACGCAGGGACCCATAACTACAAATGCTGATGCCGCGACTGGGCTGGAGTCACAGCGCTCAACACTACGCACGCCGGTGGTTAAGGGTTCCTGATTTCGCAGGAACGACGAGATAGATCACGCCGCCTTTGCCGCGGCACCCTGCGCGTGCCCGGCGATCGCGCCGATGATCTGGGGCCACATCGGGATCGGCAGCGCGTGGCCCATGCCTTCGATCATCAGCAGCTTTGCGCCGGGGATTGACGCTGCGGTGTCCTTGCCGCCTTCGGGGCGCACCAGCGGATCGACGGTGCCGTGGATGACCAGCGTCGGAATCTTCAGGTGATGCAGCCGTTCCTTGCGGCTGCCGGAGGCGAGCACCGCCCGCAACTGCCGGCCGACGCCGTTCGGATTGAGGCCGCGTTCATAGGTGCGGGCGGCGCGGGCAGGGTCGAGCGCCTCGTCTTCCGGGAACGAGCCGACGCGCAGCACTTTCCAGGTCTTGGCGAACCGGTCGAAATATTCTTCCTTCGTGGTCGGCGGCGGCGCCATTAGCACGGCGCTCGCCTCCCGCGTCGGTGGCGGTAGCTTGGGGTTACCAGTGGTCGACATGATCGAGGTCAGTGAACGCACCCGCTGCGGAAACGACAGCGCGACTTCCTGGGCGATCATGCCGCCCATCGAGGCACCGACCAGATGTGCCGATTTGATGCCGAGCACATCCATCAGGCCGACGGTATCCTTGGCCATGTCGATCAGTTTGTAGGGTGCAGCCACCGGGATCTTCAGGAACCGCAGCTTTAACAGTTCGAACGGTGTCAGCCGCTTGCCGCCGGAAAGGTGCGAGGACTTGCCGATGTCGCGGTTGTCGAAACGGATGACGCGAAAACCGCGCGCGGCGAGCTGGCGGCAGAAATCGTCGTCCCAATGGATCATCTGGGCGCCGAGCCCCATGATCAAGAGCATCGGTTCCGCGGCCGGATCGCCAAAAATCTCGTAGCAAATGTCGATGCCGTTGGCGCGGGCGATCTGGGGCGGCTGATGGGCAAGCATCGTGTATGTCTTCCCTCAAGTGATATCTGGCATCAGTAACTATGGCACGGTTTCCCGCACCGCAGAAGACGTCGCAATGGTTGACCGGCCCGCCGTGTGGTATGGGCCAAACACAAGCGAAGCGTGGCAAGCGCTCGTAGTCTTTCGGGAGAGGGCGCGCTGATGGCCGACAAAGGCAACGATCCTGCCGTGATCTGGCAGACCATGCTTGGGGAGATGGAAAAGGGGTTCAACTCCTTCGCCAACCAGGCGATGGCATCGCCCGAATTCTCAAAAATGATGAATCAAGTAGGCGGCGTCAGCGCAGGCGCGCAGAAGCAGCTCGGCGAACTGATGGAGAAGTACCTGCTGGCAATGAACCTGCCGAGCCGGGCGCAGCTCGTCGGCATGGCCGAGCGGCTGCAGGCGATCGAGGGCCAGCTCAACGAGATCAAGGCGCTGTTGCATCAGGTGCATCATAATTCGCTGTCGCTGGAGAGCGGCTACGGCACGCCGCGGCCGCCACGCACGAAGCGTCCGCCGTCGGAGGGAGAGGAGAAATGAACGCGCCCGCGGGTCTTGATTTCGCTTCCATTTCGGAGCGGGTCCAGTCCGAGGTGCAGCGCGCGATCCAGCGCAGCATCAAGGGCGTCGAATATTTTTCTACCTCCGGCCCGTCGCTCGGCTCGACGCCAAAGGACATTCTGGCCGTCCGCGGCACCATGAACCTCTATCACTACCGGCCGATCGCGGATGAAATCTACCGCGTGCCGATCCTGATCGTGATGGCCACCACCAACCGCGGCTACATCCTCGACATGGTGCCGGGTCAGAGCTTCATCGAGTTTCTGTTGAAGCGCGGCTACGACGTCTACATGCTGGACTGGACCGCGCCCAAGCCGGAAGAAAAATCGTTGCGGATGGAGGACTACGTCCTCGACTTCATCCCCGATTGCGTTCGCCGCGTACAGCAGGATTCCGGCGAGCAGGACGTTACCGTGATCGGCTACTGCTTCGGCGGCGTGCTATCGCTCCTGTACGGCTCGATCTTCAACGACGGGCCGATGAAGAATTTGATCTGCTTCACCACGCCGATCGATTTTCGCGAGATGAAGCTGTTCCAGAACTTTTCCGATCGCCGCTATTTCGACGTCGATCGCCTCGTCGATAGTGTCGGCAATGTGCCGCCCGAAATGATCCTGTCCTCGTTCGAAATGCTGCGGCCGGCCTCGCGCACCGTCAGCCAGGTGCAATTATGGGAAAACATCTGGAACGACGAGTTCGTGAAGTCGTACCGGATGTTCGACCGCTGGGCGACCGATACGCTGCCGCTGGCTGGCGAGTACTTCCGCGACATCACCAAGAACCTGATGTGGGACAACAAGCTTTACAACGACACCATGTCGGTCGGCGGCCGCGCGGCGGATATTTCCAGGATCACGGTGCCGATCCTGCATGCGGTCGCCGAGCACGATCACATCGTGCCCTATGACGCGGCCAAGCACCTGATCGCCAAGGTCGGCTCATCAGACAAGGAAGAGGTGATGCTGAAGGGCGGTCACGTCAGCCTCGTCGCCGGTGCCAACGCGATCAAGCGGCTGTGGCCGAAACTGGATTCCTGGCTAGGTAAGAGATCAACATGAGCGAGACACGTTCCTATCCGCGCCACGTCAAGACCGATGCCGGCGACATCGAATTCCGCATGATGGGGCGGGCGGACGAAGCCGCGGTGCTGGCATTTGCGCAAAACCTCCCGACCCATGATCTGCTGTTCCTGCCGCGCAACATCAGCCAGCCCAAAGTGCTCTCGGCCTGGGTCAACGAGATCGAGCGCGGCCAGATCGTCAGCCTGCTGGCAGTGAGGGGCGGTTCGGTGGTCGGCTGCGGCACGCTGGTGCGCGACCCGCATTCCTGGTCGCCCCATGTCGGCGAGATCCGCATGGTGGTGTCGCTTGATGTCCGCGGGCAGGGGGTCGGCCGGGCGTTGTCGCAGGAGACCTTCGCCTTGGCCTTGGGCGCCGGGCTGGAAAAGCTGTCGGTGCAGATGACCGTGGACCAGCAGGCGGCGATCGCGTTGTTCGAGAGCATTGGTTTCAGGGCCGAGGCGCTGCTGCGCGACCATGTCCGGGACGTCGACGGAAAGAAGCACGACATCGTCGTACTCGGGCACAATGTGGCGCAGGTTCGGGCACAGCTTGAGGCCTATGGCCTGCCCGGGGCGGTCCAGCACTAGCCAGACACAAAATCGCGAAAACAACCCCATGCAAAGTAGATGGGCCGGCTCCTAAACTGGAACTTTGCCGGTTCTCTGGGCGAACCGCTCATCCATTAAGCCTATCACGAATTCGTGATATCGCGGTGCAACATTGATGTTGCGCCGCACCATTAACTATGGCACAACGCTTGTGCCCCGGGCCAATCCGGACGGGGTGAGCCCATAGCTCAAACCGTGAGGATGGAGAGACTGCAATGACCACCGAAACCAATTCCGTGCTGAACACCGTCAAGGATGCCTTCGCGCCCGTCACCGAGGCGTTCACCAAGCTCCAGAACCTGGAAGTTCCGGAGGCCGCCCGTGAGTTCGTGAAGAAGCAGACCGAGACCGCCAAGGAGCGCGCCGCCGACCTTTATGCCGGTTCGGAGAAGGCGACCGCTGCGATCGAGACCGCCGTTGCCGGTTCGGTCACCGAGGCCGCCAAGATCAGCCGCAACATCCAGCAGGCGCTTTACCAGGACGCGGAAGCGTTCTTCGCCGGCATCGACAAGCTCGCTTCGGCCAAGTCGCTGAGCGAAGCCGCCCAGATCCAGTCGGACCTGGTCCGTGCGCGCGGCGAAGTGTTCGTCTCGCGGGCGAAGGCCACCACCGACTATCTCGGCAAGCTCGTCGCCGACAGCGCCAAGACCGCACAGGACAACTTTGCCAAGGTCTACTCTAAGACCGCCTGAGAAGACGGCCTGATCGCGATACGCTGACAACTCCTGTTTCGAAGGCCCGCTTAAAGCGGGCCTTCTTTTTGTCTTGTCAGGCGCTTGCGTGCCCCGGACGCTGCGCAGCGCGCCGCCCGTGCGGCGTGATGCGCTGCAGAGCCGGGGCCTATCCACGGATCGCGTGGGTCCCGGCTCTGCGGAGCAGCGCGAAGGGCGCGCCGCACCGCGTCCGGGACACGTCAGGCGTGAAGCGCTAAAGTTCGCACTCACCACTCGAAAGCCGTCATGACCCTTCCCGCCACCTTCATCATCGACAGCCCGGGCGATGCCATCCGCGCCGCCGAGTTGCGGCGCGTGAAGTTGCTGGCAACGTCGGTGCTGGCGGCGACATTCGCGACCTTTCTCGCAGCAAGGGCACTGCTGCCGCTGCATCCGGCGTTCGGCTTCATCGCGGCCTTTGCAGAGGCTGCCACCATTGGCGGCCTCGCCGACTGGTATGCCGTGGTGGCGCTGTTCAAGCGGCCCTTGGGACTGCCGATCCCGCACACGGCAATCATCCAGAGCAACCAGCACCGCATCGCCGACAAGCTCGGCGAATTCATCGAGAAGCATTTCCTGGAAGCGGCCCCCGTCGAGGCCAAGCTGCGGCAGATCGATTTCGGCGCATTCATCGCCGACTGGCTGCGCGACAAGAAGCGCAGCGAGGATCTCGCGCGCTTTGCGCTGCGGCTGTTGCCGGAAGCGGTGGCAGCGACGGAGACCTCCGGCCTGATGACGTTCGTCAGCCGCCGTATCACGGCGCAACTGATGGCGATCGATCTGGCGCCGCTTGCCGCCGGAACGCTGCGCGCTTTCGTCAAGGAGGGACGGCATTCGGGCCTGCTCGATGACATCCTGCGCGCGGTGCATCAGACGATGACGCAGGCCGAAACCATGGCGATGATCCGCGAAAAGATCCGCGCCGAATTGCCGACGCTTTTAAAACTCTATCGCGCCGACAAGTTCCTGGTGAACAAGATCGTGGCTTCCGCCACCGCCTTCTTCGAGGAAGTCCGCAACGATCCCGCGCATCCGTTCCGCGGCGAGTTCGATCGCATGGTGCTCTCCTTCGTCGACCGCCTCGGTACCGATCCGAGCTACGCCGAACGCATCCAAGGACTGAAGCGCGATTTGCTGGCGCGTCCTGAAGTGGCGGGGCTCGCGCGTCACATATGGGAGAACACGCGCTCTTTCTTCGAGCGCAGCGCCTCGGGCGAGACGCAGGTGTTGGAGCAATATCTGGTGCGCATGTTCGTGAAAGCGGGCGAGGCGCTGGCCGGCGACGCCGAACTGCGCACCGAGATCAACCAGGGCCTCGTGGCCGTGCTGCGAACGGTCATCGCCGAACAGAAGAGCGGCGTCTCGACCTTCATCTCCGACCAGGTCAAGTCGTGGGACATGGGGCAACTGATCTCGCTGATCGAAATCAACATCGGCCGCGACCTGCAATACATCCGTTTCAACGGTTCGCTGATCGGCGGGCTTGCAGGGCTGGCGCTGTACACCCTCGAATACCTGCTGCGTCTGCTGTGACCAATTCATCACGTCAACGCTTTTAGTTATCCAAGGTGTGACCTGTACCGCTTGCAAGGGCAAAGCCGGTTCCCTAGCTTTTTATGGAACTATATTGCAGTGCCGAACGATTCTACCGCGTTGGCGTCTAACTGAACCGGTGGCCGGCTGCCGCGACGTAAGGGGCCGAGCCCGAGAGGAGATCTGATGTCCGTTGCTGCGCAGACGCTTGCCCCACCCTCCAGAACCCTGATGCTTCTGGAGGGGCGTGCCATTCACGAACTCGGCGCGTTTCTTGGGGCACTGCCATTGCTGAGTCTGGCGCCACGCGGCGACGGGCATCCCGTATTGGTGTTGCCCGGCCTTGTTGCATCCGACACCTCGACGCGGCCGCTGCGCAGCTTCCTGCGTACACGCGGCTATGCCGTCAGCGGCTGGCGTCAGGGGCGCAACCTCGGCCTGCGCCACGGCGTGCAGAACGCCATGGTCGATCTGGTGCAGGAGTTGAACGACACGCACAGCCGCAAGGTCTCGCTGGTCGGCTGGAGCCTCGGCGGTCTCTACGCGCGCCAGCTAGCCAAGATGATGCCGGAGCGCGTGCGCTCGGTGATCACGCTCGGCAGCCCGTTTGCGTCGGGACCGAAGGCGACCAACGCCTGGCGCGTCTACGAAATGGCGAGCGGCCGCCGCGCCGACGAAGAGGATCCGCGTTTCGGCGGGTCGCTCTTAGGTACGCCGCCGGCGCCGACCACGGCAATCTTCAGCCGCACCGACGGCATCTGCGCCTGGCAGGGCTGCGTGGAGAAGGCATCGGCAACCTCCGAAAGCATCGAGGTCGAGAGCAGCCATTGCGGCATGGGCCACCACCCGGCGGTCGTGTACGCAGTGGCCGATCGCCTGGCGCAGCCGGAAGGCGAATGGGCACCGTTCGATCGAAGCGGCTGGCGCAGCCTGGTGTATCCGGATCCGCATCGCTGAAGCGGCGCCGCGAACTCCGACAGCTCTCCGCGCACTCAGCGCCAGCGAATTTGCGGAATCAGCCCCTCACCCTAACCCTCTCCTCGTGAAGAACGGGGAGAGGGAAAAACCACCGACATTGTCGTTCTCCCGCAAAACGCGCTATGCGTTGACGCATGCCGCCGCCGCTTGCCCGCATTATCCAGCAGTTGAAACGCGAACCGTCGCGCACTGGCTCGATCGTCATCACCGTATTCGGTGATGCCATCGTGCCGCGCGGCGGCTCGGTCTGGCTCGGCACGCTGCTAGAATTTTTCGAGGAGCTCGACATCGACGCCGGCGTGGTGCGCACCGCGATGTCGCGGCTGACGGCCGACGGCTGGTTCGAGCGCAATAGAATCGGTCGCAACAGCTTCTATCGCCTCGTGCAGAGCGGGCGGCAAACGTTTGATATCGCGACGAAACACATCTATGGCCCGCCGGCCTCGGACTGGACCGGGCGATTTGAGCTGCTGCTGATCGGCAATGGTGGAGATCGCGACACCGCGCGCGAGGCGTTGAAGAATGCTGGCTTCGGCAGTCCGCTGCCGGGTGTCTGGGTCGCGCCGTCGGGCGTGCCGGTGCCGGCGGAAGCCTCCGGCGCCATTCGTCTCGAAGTGTCGGCGGAAGACGATAGCGGGCGGCGTCTGCTCAGCGAAAGCTGGCCGCTCGATCGCACCGCCGACGCCTATCAGAAGTTCATGAAGACCTTCGAGCCGCTGCACGGCTGGCTCGGCCGCGGCGAGCGGCTGACCGAGACCGACGCCTTCACCGCGCGGATCCTCCTGATCCACCATTACCGCCGCGTCGTGCTGCGCGACCCGTTGCTGCCGACCGCGTTATTGCCGGCGGACTGGCCGGGCAGGGCGGCTCGAGCGTTGTGCGGCGAGATCTACCGGGCAGTACTTCCCGCGTCCGAACAATGGCTTGACCGCCATGCGACCAACGAAAACGGACCCCTGCCAAAGCCCGGCGGGGAACTTTCGAAGCGGTTTGACGGGCCGTAAATATGTTACAGAAATATATTGCATATCATAATTTGTGTTATATATTTCCTCCCAACAAATTCCGGGAGGTCCGCCATGTACACGCAGGCGCTCAATACGTCCGATGGCGACGACCGCCACATCGAGGACGCCGCGCGGGCTGCGCAGTTTCAGGCGCGCATCGACGCCGATGATCGCATCGAGCCCAACGATTGGATGCCGGCCGCCTACCGCAAGACGCTGACGCGGCAGATTTCCCAGCACGCGCATTCCGAAATCGTCGGCATGCTGCCCGAGGGCAACTGGATCACTCGCGCGCCGTCGCTGCGCCGCAAGGCGGCGCTGCTGGCCAAAGTGCAGGACGAATGCGGCCACGGGCTTTATCTCTACGCCGCCGCCGAGACGCTCGGCTCTTCGCGCGAAGAGTTGGTCGACGCGATGCTGGCGGGGAAAGCAAAATACTCCTCGATCTTCAATTATCCGACACTGACCTGGGCCGATATCGGCACCATCGGCTGGCTGGTCGATGGTGCAGCGATCATGAACCAGATCCCGCTGTGCCGCTGCTCCTATGGTCCTTACGCGCGCGCGATGATCCGCGTCTGCAAGGAGGAGTCTTTCCACCAGCGCCAGGGTTTTGAAATCATGCTGACGCTGTGCCGCGGCACCGACGAACAGAAGGCGATGGCGCAGGACGCGTTGAACCGCTGGTGGTGGCCGGTGCTGATGATGTTCGGCCCGCCCGATCAGGTCAGCCAGCACAGCGACACCTCGACCAAGTGGAAGATCAAGCGCTTCTCCAATGACGAGCTGCGGCAGAAATTCGTCGATGCCACCGTGCCGCAGGCGCAGTTCCTCGGGCTGACGATTCCCGATCCCGGGATGAAGCAGAACGCCAACGGCAATTGGGAATACAGCGCGATCGACTGGGAAGAGTTCAAGCAGGTGCTTTCAGGCAACGGGCCCTGCAACCGCGACCGTCTGGCGGCGCGGCGCAAGGCGCATGAGGATGGCGCCTGGGTACGCGAAGCGGCGATGGCCTATGCCGGGAAGCGCCGGCAGCGGTCTGCGCTGCAGGCGGCCGAGTAGGGAGACACACGCAATGGCAACGCCGAACACTCCGCTCTGGGAAGTTTTTATTCGCAGCCGCAATGGCCTCGCACACAAGCATGTCGGTTCGCTGCATGCGACCGACGCGACGCTGGCGCTGCAGGCCGCGCGCGACATCTACACCCGTCGCGGCGAGGGCCTCTCGATCTGGGTGGTGCCGTCGAGCGCCATCACCGCGTCCGATCCGTCCGAGAAAGGCATGATGTTCGAGCCGGCGGAATCCAAGATCTACCGGCACCCGACGTTTTACGACGTGCCCGAAGAAGTCGGGCATATGTAGGTCTTTCCGTCATCGCGAGCGCAGCGAAGCAATCCATCGAGCCTGCAACGTAAGTGTGGATTGCTCCGTCGATCGATCCTCGCAATGACGACTGAGCAACTAGGTGATTGAAAATGACCGTCGCCAACATCCAGGTCTCCGAAACGCCGCTGGTGCTCTACACCCTGCGCCGCGCCGATGATGCGTTGATCCTGGGCCATCGGCTCTCGGAATGGTGCGGCCATGCGCCGATGCTGGAAGAGGACATGGCGCTCGCCAATATGGGACTCGATCTGCTCGGCCAGGCGCGCGAGCTCTATACCTACGCCGCGAAGGTCGAGGGCAAGGGCAACGACGAGGACAAGTTCGCTTATCTCCGCGATGTCAGGCAGTACCGCAATCTCCTGCTGCTGGAACAGCCGAACGGCGATTTCGCGCGCACCATGGTGCGGCAGTTCTTCTACGCGACGTTCGCCGATCTCTATTGGCGCGCGATGATGCGTTCCACCGACGCGACGCTGGCGGCGATCGCGGCGAAGTCGGAAAAGGAAAGCGCCTATCACGTCCGGCATTCCTCGGAATGGATCGTCCGTCTCGGCGATGGCACCGAGGAAAGCCACCGCCGCACGCAAGCGGCGATCGACGAGCTCTGGGCGTTCACCGGCGAGATGTTTGAGGTCGACGACAGCGAGCGCGGCCTGATCGATGCCGGCATTGCGATCAACCCTGCCACCTTGCGTCCGCAATGGCTGAAGACGGTATCGGATGTCGTCCGCGAAGCGACGCTTGTTTTGCCCGATAATAACTGGATGCAGCAGGGTGGCCGCAGCGGCCGGCACAGCGAACATCTCGGCCATCTCCTCAGCGAACTGCAATCGATGCAGCGAACCCTTCCGGGGGCGACATGGTAGCCGCCATCCTCAGCGATGCCGACCTGCGCCAGCGCGCCTGGGACGCCGCGTCACGGGTGGTCGATCCCGAAATACCGGTGCTGACCATTGCCGATCTCGGCGTGCTGCGCGAGGTCGAGGTCCACGACGGCCGCGTCGAGGTCGCGATTACGCCCACTTATTCCGGCTGTCCGGCGATGAACATGATCGCGCTCGAGATCGAGCTGGCGCTGGAACGCGCGGGAATGCCGCGCCCGACGGTCCGCACCGTGCTGTCGCCGGCCTGGACCACGGACTGGATGAGCGAGGATGGCCGCAACAAGCTCCGGGAATATGGCATCGCCCCACCGCAGGCCTCAGGCTCGCGCCGCGCGCTGTTCGGTGAACAGCAGGTGGCGTGCCCGCAATGCGGCTCGCAAAACACCGAGCTGCTGTCCGAGTTCGGTTCGACCTCCTGCAAGGCGCTATGGCGTTGCAAGGCCTGCCGCGAACCCTTTGATTATTTCAAGTGTCATTGATCATGTCTGTAGCGCCGCGTTTCCATCGCCTTGCCGTCAACGACCTCCGCTGGGAGGCCGCCGACGCCGTGTCCATGACCTTCACCATTCCGAAGGAGCTGGAAGGCGACTACAGCTTTGCGCCGGGACAATACCTCACTTTGCGTACCACGATGGACGGCGAGGAAGTGCGCCGCTCCTATTCGATCTGCTCGGGGCCTGACGACGGCGAGTTGCGCATCGCGGTGAAGAAGGTCGACGGCGGCGCGTTTTCGAACTGGGCAGCGGACGAATTGAAAGCCGGCGACGAACTCGACGTGATGACGCCAACCGGCCGTTTCGGCGTCGCCCCTGCGCCGGATGAGGCGAGGGTCTATGTCGGATTTGCCGCAGGAAGCGGCATTACGCCGATCCTGTCGATCGTCAAAGGCGTGCTGGCGCGCGAGCCGAATAGCCGCTTCTTCCTGTTTTACGGCAACCGCACGACATCAAACATGCTGTTCCTCGAAGAGCTCGAGGAATTGAAAGACCGCTTCATGCAGCGGTTGTCGCTATTCCACGTCATCTCGGGTGAGGAGCAGGACATCCCGATCCTGCACGGCCGGCTCGATGGCGCGAAAGTGCGCGTGCTGTTGCGCTCGCTGGTGCCGGCCGCACACGTCGATCACGTCTTCATCTGCGGTCCCGCCGGCATGAGCGAGGACATCGAGGCGACCTGCCGCGACATCGGCATCCCTGAGGATCGCATTCACGTCGAGCGCTTCGTCTCGGAATTCGGCGGCAAGCCGCGCGCGAAGAAGGTGATCGAACCGTCTGCGCCGCCGAAGGCGATGGCCTCGCTGATCATCGACGGCAAGCGCCGTGAGGTGCCGGTTGCTGAAGGAGAGGCCATTCTCGACGCCGCGTTGCGCGCCGGTATGGATCTGCCGTTCGCCTGCAAGGGCGGCATGTGCTCGACCTGCCGCGCCAAGCTGGTCGAGGGCGAGGCGCAAATGGAAGTCAACTATTCGCTGGAGCCGTGGGAACTGAAGGCGGGATTTATCCTGACCTGTCAGGCGCGGCCGTGTTCAGATAAGGTCGTGGTGGATTACGACCACGTTTAGTGAAGTCGTCATTCCGGAATGACAGAGGTGGTTGAAGCTAAGAGATGCGGGCTCGTTGACACCTCGTGTGCTTCGACTCAACACTAAGACACTACGCAAAGAGGCCTGATAACAGGCCCGCGCACACAAGGGAGAGAACGTCTTGAAACCGTCTCGCAGAGCGGGCACACCGTTATGAACGTCGCGCTTTCGCCCGACGAGATCGCCTGCGCCTGTGCGGAGGCGATGTGGAAGGAAGACGATGCCAGCAAGGGCCTCGGCATGAAAATTGTCGAGGTCAAGCCGGGGCAGGCGACGCTGACGATGACGGTCGAGCCGCACATGGTCAACGGCCAGCGCATCGCCCATGGCGGCTTCATTTTTCTCCTCGCCGATTCCACCTTCGCCTTTGCCTGTAATTCCCGCAATGAGCGCGCGGTCGCCGCGCAATGCGACATCGCCTTCATTCGCCCCGGCAAGCTCGGCGACGTGCTGGTGGCGACCGCACGCGAAATTTCGCGCAACGGCCGCTCCGGGATTTATGACGTCCGCGTCACCGCGGGCGATGTCGTGATTGCGGAGTTCCGCGGTCACTCGCGTACGATCGCCGGCACTTGGCTGCCGGCCGCGAATAGCGATGCAAAGTAGGAATCCAGAGCAAGAGGAACGCGCCATGGCCATGGCAAGATTGAAATCCAGCGGAAGCGGTTACAGCGCTGAATTGGATGAGGCTGAGCGGGCCTCGCGCGACGAGATCATGGCGTTGCAAACCAAACGTCTCGCCTGGTCGCTCCAGCATGCCTACGATAATGTCGCGCATTACCGCAAAGCGTTCGATGCGACCGGTGTGCATCCCTCCGATTTCAAGCAGCTTTCCGATCTCGCCAAGTTCCCGTTCACGGCGAAGACCGATCTCCGCGACAATTATCCCTTCAACATGTTCGCCGTGCCCCGCGAAAAGCTGGTCCGCGTCCACGCGTCCTCGGGCACAACGGGCAAGCCGATCGTGGTCGGCTACACGCAAGGCGATATCGACATCTGGTCGGAGGCGATGGCGCGATCGATCCGCGCCGCGGGTGGCCGCAGCGGAATGATCATTCACAACGCCTATGGCTATGGCCTGTTCACCGGCGGGCTGGGCGTGCATTACGGTGCCGAAAAGCTCGGCTGCACGGTGGTGCCGGTCTCCGGCGGCATGACTGAGCGTCAGGTGCAACTGATCAACGATTTCAAGCCCGATATCATCACGGTGACGCCGAGCTACATGCTGGCCATTCTCGACGAGTTCAAGCGGCAAGGTCTCGACCCGCGCAAATCGTCGTTGAAGTTCGGCATCTTCGGCGCCGAACCCTGGACCAACGCGATGCGCGCCGAGATCGAACAGGCCTTCGACATGGACGCGACCGACATTTACGGGCTGTCGGAAGTGATCGGCCCCGGGGTGGCGCAGGAATGCCTGGAGACCAAGGACGGCCTGCACATCTGGGAGGATCATTTCTATCCCGAGGTGATCGACCCCGAGACTGGTGCGGTATTGCCGGACGGCGAGAAGGGCGAACTTGTGTTTACCTCGCTGACCAAGCAAGGCTTCCCGATCATCCGCTACCGCACCCGCGACCTGACGCGGCTGTTGCCGGGCACCGCGCGGCCCGGCATGCGGCGCATGGAGAAGGTCACGGGCCGCTCCGACGACATGATCATCCTGCGCGGCGTCAACGTGTTCCCGACCCAGATCGAGGAAGCGCTGCTCGCCACCGACTGGTGCGGCGGCCATTTCATCATCGAACTGACGCGCGAAGGGCGGATGGACAAGATGACCGTGCTCGCCGAAGCCCGCCCCGAAAGCTGGGACGGCAATGGCTTGCAGGTGGATGCCGAAAAGGTCGCGCTCTTCATCAAGAACACCATCGGCATCACCGCGCGCATCAAGGCCGTGGCGCCCGACACGCTCGAACGTTCGCTCGGCAAGGCGAAACGTGTTTACGACAAGCGGCCGAAAGGGTAACTCCTGCTCAGAAGCCGAGCGGGAATCTCTAATGTTAGTTGCCGAAAATTCCGATGTTGGACCTGCCACGGTGCAGGCCCGCTGCGTCCGCCTGCCGGCAAAAGCGGCCGATGCCGCCTCACTTGCGCCCGTGATCGAGACGCGCTCGTTGTCGCGTTTCGGCAACGAGTTGCTGATCGAAATCAAAGCCGCCGCCGTCAATCCATCGGACGTTAAGGCCGCGACCGGGCTGATGTCCTATGCGGTCTTTCCGCGCACGCCCGGCCGCGACTATGCAGGCGTTGTCATCGATGGTCCCCAAGGTTGGATCGGGCGCGAGGTGTTCGGCTCCTCCGGCGATCTCGGTATTCGCCGCGATGGCACCCATGCCACGCATCTCGTGGTCGAAGCCGACGCCGTCGTGGAGAAACCCAAAAGCATTTCATGGGAAGAGGCCGCCGGCATCGGTGTACCCTTCGTCACCGCGATGGAAGGTCTGCGCCGCGCCGGCATTCCCAAGGCCGCCGAGACCGTGCTGGTCATGGGCGTCAACGGCAAGGTGGGGCAGGCGGCGGTGCAGATCGCGAGCTGGCACGGCGCGCGGGTGGTCGGCGTTGTGCGCAAGAGCGAACCCTACGAAGGTCACGCCAATTCTTCTGTCGAAGTCATCGACGCTTCCGCCATCGATGTCGCGGCACGCGTGCGCGAACTCACCAGCGGCAAGGGCGCCGACATCGTGTTCAACACCGTCGGTGATCCCTATTTCGACGCTGCGCACAAATCGCTTGGCTTGCGCGGGCGGCAGATCCTGATCGCCGCCGTCGACCGCATCGTGCAGTTCAATATTTTGGAATTCTATCGCGGCCAGCACACCTATGTCGGCATCGACACGCTCGGCCTGTCGTCGATTGCGACCGGTGCGGTGCTCCGGGAGCTCGGCCCCGGCTTCGCCAGCGGCCATCTCAAGCCGTTCCCGATCAAGCCGGCCGCGATCTATCCGCTGGAGCAGGCCCGCGCTGCCTTCATCGCGGTCGCCGGCTCGTCGCGCGATCGGGTGATCCTGCGGCCTTGAAAAAGCATTCGCCGGAAGCGCAGGATTTTTCCATTTTTTCATAGGGAACAAACCTGCCGTCCGCCGCCTGTGCGCAATGATTTTATTCCGCCGTCGCCGAGCATGATGGTCGATTCATTCTCCGCATCGTCCAGGCGTGGACGCGCGCAGATTTCCAACATATTAGCAACCGCTGAAATTGCTTCCTATTTGAGCGGCAACGGATGGATCGGCCGCGCCGGGACGGGAAAACATCAGTGCTGGACAGTGCCAATATCGTCGTCATCAGCGGATTATTGATCGGTCTCGTCTACGGATCGGTTGGATTGTTGAGCGGGTTTTGCCTGCTCAGCAGCCTCAGGGGTTTTTGGGCTGAAGGCGATGGCCGGCTGGTGCGCACCTACGCGCTGGCGATCGGCGTCGCGGTGGCCATGACTCAGTTGCTGGCGGCAGGCGGCCTCGTCGATATCGGCAAGTCGATCTATCTGCAGCCGTCATTCTCCGCGCCGGTGATGTTCTTCGGCGGGCTGTTGTTCGGCTACGGCATGGTGCTTTCGAACGGCTGCGGCTCGCGCGCGCTGGTACTGCTCGGCCGCGGCAATCTCCGTTCCTTCGTGGTGGTGGTCGTGCTGGCCATCTTTGCGCAGATGACGTTGAAAGGCCTGATCGCCCCGTCACGCATCGCAATGGTCGGGGCGTCACAGACCACGGCGGCGGCGAACTCGGTGCCTGCGTTGCTCGCCGGCACGGGCTTGAGTGCAACAGCCGCGCGCATGCTGGCCGCCTCGGTCATCTCCGCCGCGCTGATCATTTTTGCCTTTGCGCATCCGGCGTTCCGGCGGTCGCCGGGCCAGATCGCCGCGGGGCTCGTCATCGGCCTCTTGGTGGCAGCCGGTTGGTTTGCCACCGGCTATCTCGGCGCCGACGATTTCAATCCCACGCCGGTGACCTCGCTCACCTTCATCGCGCCGATCGCGGACGCCCTTCAATACGTCATGCTGTCGACGGGCTCGACGCTCAATTTCGGCATCGTCACCGTGTTTGGCGTGTTCGCCGGCAGCCTCGTGACGGCGCTGTTAACCGGACGCTTTCAGCTCGAAGGCTATCAGTCGCCGCGCCACATGCTGCGCTCCGGCAGTGGCGCCGCGCTGATGGGCATCGGCGGCGTCATGGCGTTCGGCTGCTCGATTGGGCAGGGCCTGACAGGATTTTCCACGCTGGCGCTGGCGTCATTGATCGCCTTCGCAGGCATCCTCGTCGGCACCGCCGCCGGCCTGCGCGGCGCGCTGCGGGTTCGGCCGCTGGCGGCGGCTTGATCTTCTCCCTCTCCCCGCTCTTCGCGGGGAGAGGTTACTTCGTCAATCCGCCGTCTTCGTCACGATCCGTATCTTCGACGTCAGCGTCCGGTGCACCGGGCACTTGTCGGCGATCTCCATCAGACGCGCGCGTTGATCGGCGTCGAGTGCGCTGCCCTCGATGGCGATCACCCTGTCGATCTGATCCAGCATGCCTTCCCGCGTTTCGCATTCCTCGCAATCCTTTGCGTGAATCTTGCTGTGCTTCAGCGTCACGGTGACGCGGTCCATGGGCAGCGATTTGCGGTCGGCATACATCCGCATCGTCATGGACGTGCAGGCGCCAAGGCCGGCGAGCAAGAAGTCATATGGCCCGGGTCCGCTATCCTGGCCGCCGAGGGCAACAGGCTCATCCGCCACCATCTCATGGGGACCGGCGGTGACGATCTGCTGAAACTTGCTGCTGCGGGTTTCGCGCACCACGACGTTGCGTGGCGCTTCGCTCGCAGCAGGAACAGGCTGCGCGGCGGCGGGCTCGATATAGCGCTCGGCCCAGGCGGCGATGACGCCGGCGACATAGGCGCCGTCGCGCTTCTCGCTGAGCAGATGATCAGAGCCCGACAACGACATAAAACTCTTGGGATGTTTGGCTGCAACAAAAATCCTGGTGGCGTTGTCGATGCCGACCGTGTCGTCCGTCGGCGAATGCATGATCAGCAGCGCCTTGTGAAGGTTTGCGATATGCGCAGCCAGGCTTTGTTCGGCGATGTCGTCGAGAAATTCGCGCTTGATGTGAAACGGCCGCCCGGCGAGCTGAACCTCCACCGTGCCGTGCGTGCGGATGTCTTCGAGGCGATCCCTGAAGAGATGCGTGACGTGCACGGGATCGGAGGGGGCGGCGATGGTGACGACCGCCTTTGCCTCCGGGATCTGCCCGGCCGCGGCAAGGATCGCCGCCCCGCCGAGACTATGGCCGATCAGGATCGCGGGCGCCCCGTGAGTTTCGCGCAAGTGGTCGGCGGCGTGGACCAGATCGGCAACGTTCGATGAGAAGGTCGAGTTGGCAAATTCTCCCTCGCTGGAGCCGAGCCCCGTAAAATCAAACCGCAACACCGCGATGCCTTTTGCGGTGAGCGCGGTCGCAATGCGCTTCGCCGCCAGCACATCCTTGCCGCAGGTGAAGCAATGCGCAAACAGCGCGTAGGCCTGCACCGGGCCATCCGGGATATCGAGGGCAGCGGCAAGCTGATGGCCGCCTTCGCCAGTGAATTGAAAGCGTTCGTTCGGCACGGCTGTTCTCCCTCGGACTTGGCTTCAATCGCCTGAATAGCGCTGCTCGGCCCACGGATCGCCGCGGTTGTGATAGCCGCGTACTTCCCAATAGCCCGGCGCATCCTCTGCCAGAAACTCAATGCTCTGCAGCCATTTCGCGCTCTTCCAGAAATAGAGATGCGGCACCACCAGCCGCACCGGGCCGCCATGCTCCTGCTCCAGCGGGGCACCCGACCAGCTATGGGCGAGCAGGGCGTCCTCGGCGGCGAAATCTTCCAGCGCTAGGTTGGTGGTGTAGCCGTCATGGGAATGCAGCACCACGAATCGCGCTTCCTCGCGCGGCCGGCAGGTGTCCAGGAGGTCACGCGTTGCCAGGCCCTCCCATTGATTGTCGTAGCGCGACCAGGTCGTGACGCAGTGAATGTCGGATATGAACTTGCTCTGCGGCTGGGCCGTGAACTGCGCAAAATCCCAGAAGATCGGCTTTTCGACTGCGCCGTAGACGTCAAGCCGCCAGCGTTCGCGGGAAATATTGGGTGTCAGTCCCAGATCGAGTGTCGGCCAATCCCTGGTCAGATGCTGCCCTGGCGGCAGCCGTTGGTCTTCAGGCCGCGAGGTCTTCCCAGTGAGGAACTTGCCTTCTCTCGCCCAGCGTTCCTTGCTGCGCGTCAGCTTGCTCTCGGGCGGCGGCTCATTCTCATGGGTCATGTGAAGGGCCTCTCATCGGCAAGCACGTCTAGTCTACTTCGGCGCCCTCGGATCGATCGGCGTCGTGCCGCGAACGCCGAGAATATCCTCCAGCACCTTGGCTCCGGCGAGCAATTGCGCCTCGCCGCGCGGCGGCGCGACCACCTGCAGTCCGACCGGAAGGCCCGAGGCCGTGAAGCCGCACGGCAACGACAGCGCCGGACAGCACACCAGCGTGATCGCGTAGACGATGCCGAGCCATTCGACGTAATTGTCGAACTTCTTGCCGGCGCATTCGGCGACGTAACGGTTCTCGACCGGGAAGGGCGGAACGATCGTGGCGGGGCAAAGCAACAGATCGTACTTGTCGAAAAATTCCAGCGTGCGCGCGGTCATCGCGACGCGCTGCGCCTCGGCGCGCTCGAGCTGCTCGACCGTCAGCTTGAGGCCTTCCTCGATGTTCCAGATCACTTCGGGTTTGAGCAGGTCGCGTTTCGTGCGCAGCAGCGCCGCCTTCGAGAGCGCGAAATCGAAGGCGCGCAGCACGTGGAAGCATTCATGGGCCTCGCGCAGATCGGGATGGGCTTCCTCCACGATGGCGCCCGCTTCCGCAAAACGCTGCGCCGCCTTGCGGGTGACGGTTGCGACTTCAGGGTCGACCGGTGTGATGCCGAGATCGGGCGAATAGGCGATGCGCTTCGGCTTGTTGCCGGAACGGGCGGCTGCGAGAAACGAATTCGGCAGCACCGGCAGCGACAGCGGATCGGCGGGGTGCTCGCCGCTCATGGCATCGAGCAGCAGCGCGACGTCTTCGACGTTGCGTGCCATCGGACCTTGGACGCCGAGATTGCGGTCGACCGCCGCGGCGACCGTATGCGCGACGCGGCCGATGCTCGGCCGCAATCCGACGATGCCGCAGAAGCTCGCGGGGTTGCGCAAGCTGCCGCCCATGTCCGAGCCATGCGCCAGCCAGGCCGTGCCGGTGGCGAGCGCGACCGCTGCGCCGCCCGAGGAGCCGGCGGCGGAGCGCGAGGTGTCCCACGGATTGCGCGTCGGGCCGAATACTTCGTTGAAGGTGTTGGCGCCGGCGCCGAACTCCGGCGTGTTGGACTTGGCGTAGATCACCCCGCCATTGCTCTCGAGATGTTCGACCAGGATGTCCGACTTTGCCGGGATCGTGTCCTTGTAGATCGGCGACCCCTGCGTGGTCAGCACGCCGGCGACATTGGTGAGGTCCTTGATCGGGATCGGAAGTCCCGCGAGCAGGCCGCGCTCCGCTACCGGCTTCTTCATCAGAGCGGTGGCGTGCTTGCGGGCGCGATCGAAGCACAGCGTCGGCAACGCGTTGACCTTGCCGTCGACTTCGGCGATGCGCTTTTCCAGCACGTCGAGCAGATCGAGCGGCGTGACTTCGCCCGCTTTCAATTTGCCGACAACAGCAATCGCCGTCTCACGCACCAGCCCCTGATCAGCCACTTCGAATACTCCTGCTTCGGTTTTCTCGATCGCTGATCGTGCTGTAGAACATTTTTCGGCAAAGTGGAAACGCATGGAAGTAGTGGCCGACCGAAGATAATGCATGACGGTGCAGCGCGACCTAACCCCACCCCGCCGTATATCCGCCATCCACCGTAAAGATCACCCCCGACGTATACCCCGACCTATCAGACGCCAGAAACGCCATGAGATCGCCGATCTCGCGCGCATGCGCCGGGCGGCGGAGCGGCATGTTCTTCTGGAATTCCTTGTAACGGCTTTCATCGCCGAACTGGTTCTTGGCCCGCGTCTTCAGGAGCGTGACGTGGCGGTCGGTGCCGACCGGGCCGGGGTTGATGCCAACGACGCGGATATTGTCGGCAAGGCTTTTGCCCCCGAGCGCGCGGGTGAATGCCATCAGCGCGGCGTTGCCGGCACTGCCGCAGATGTAGTTGGCATCGAATTTTTCGCCGGCGGCGCCGATGTCGTTGACAATGACGCCGCCGCCACGCGCCTTCATCTGCGCATAGATCGCGCGGGTGAGATTGATGTAGCCGAACACCTTCAGCTCCCAGGCGTGGCGCCAGGTCGCCTCGTCGATCTTGTCGATCGAGCCGCCGGGGATGTCGCCGGCATTGTTGACGAGGATGTCGATGTCGGCGGCTTCTTTGGCAAGTCTTGCGATGTCCTCGCCATTGCGCAGGTCGACGACATGGGCGGTCGCGCCGATCTGGTGCGCCGAGCGCAGCCGCTCTGTCAGCGCTTTCAACTGCTCGCCGCTGCGGGCGGCCAGCATGACGTCGCAGCCCTCCTCGGCAAAGGCTTCGGCCGCGGCCGCGCCGATGCCCTTGGAGGCGCCGGTGATCAGGACACGCTTGCCGCGGAGATGCAGGTCCATGGGATTCTCGTGTGGTGAGAGGAGGGTGGAAGACGGTCAGCGAAATTGGTAAGCGGCGGGCACCGTGACGGTCAACATTGCAGTGCAGCGTTGCGCAAGCGGCAGGTTTGGTCCATTGCAAGCCGATCAAATAACCGGCATTAGCGGCCGGCAGGACAACAAGGAAACTCTCGATGAGCAGCGCCAAAAAGCAGTATCGGATCGCGGTCATTCCCGGTGACGGCATCGGCAAGGAAGTGATCCCGGAGGGGCTGCGCGTGCTGGAGGCGGCGGCGAAAAAGCACGGCGTTTCCGTGCATTTCGACCATTTCGATTTCGCGTCCTGGGACTATTACGAAAAGCACGGCGAGATGATGCCGGAGGACTGGAAGGCGAAAATCGGCAAGCACGATGCGATCTATTTCGGCGCAGTCGGCTGGCCCGCTAAGATTCCCGATCACATTTCCCTGTGGGGCTCGCTGATCAAGTTCCGCCGCGAGTTCGATCAATACGTCAACCTGCGCCCGGTGCGGCTGATGCCCGGCGTGCCGTCGCCGCTCGCCAACCGCAAGCCCGGCGATATCGATTTCTGGGTGGTGCGTGAAAACACCGAGGGCGAATATTCCTCGGTCGGCGGGCGCATGTTCCCGGATACCGATCGCGAATTCGTCACCCAGCAGACGGTGATGACGCGCACCGGCGTGGACCGCATCCTCAAGTTCGCGTTCGATCTGGCGCAGTCGCGGCCGAAAAAGCACCTGACCTCGGCGACCAAATCCAATGGCATCTCGATCACGATGCCCTATTGGGATGAGCGCGTGGAGGCGATGGCGAAGAAGTACCCTGGCGTGAAGTGGGACAAGTATCACATCGACATCCTGACCGCGAACTTCGTGCTGCACCCGGACTGGTTCGATGTCGTCGTCGGCTCGAATTTGTTCGGAGATATCCTCTCTGATTTGGGACCGGCCTGCACCGGCACCATCGGCATCGCGCCGTCGGGCAACATCAATCCGGAAGGCAACTTCCCATCGGTGTTCGAGCCGGTGCATGGCTCGGCGCCGGATATCGCTGGCCAAGGCATCGCCAACCCGATCGGCATGATCTGGTCCGGCGCGATGATGCTGGAGCATCTCGGCGAGAAGCAGGCCGCGGCCGCGATTGTCGGCGCCATCGAGCGCACGCTGGGCGAACGCACGCTGCGGACGCGGGATCTTGGTGGTAATGCCGACACGACCGCGTGCGGCAAGGCGGTCGCGGAGATGGTGGATTGAGTTTTTGGTTATTGTCGTCCCTGCGAACGCAGGGACCCATAACCACAGGCGTTCATTGTTTGCTTCGGCTGTGGCTCCAGCCAGTCGCAACATAATCATCGGTGGTTATGGGTCCCGGCTCGCGCTTCGCTTGGCCGGGACGACGGAGGTTCGCGTCACCCCTTCGCAATCCTTCGGCAATGCTCCCACGCCGCGCGCAGCAAATTCTCGCTCGCTTCCGGCGTGCGGAACGCCGAATGCGCCGACAGCGTCACGTTGTCGAGCTTGGTCAGCGGGTGATCCGCCGGCAGCGGCTCGATGTTGAAGACGTCGAGGCCGGCATGGCGAATCTGGCCCGATTTCAGCGCGTCGATCATCGCCTCTTCGTCGACGATCGCGCCGCGCGCGGTATTGACGAGGATGACGCCGGGCTTCATCGCCTCGATGCAGGCGCGCGAGATCAGGCCGCGTGTCTCGTCGTTTAACAGGAGATGGATTGAAACCACGTCACTCTCGGTCAAGAGTTCGTCGAGATCGACGAACTCGACCTTCGGATATTTTTTCGGCGACCGGTTCCAGGCGATGACGCGCATGCCGGAGCCGATCGCGATCCGCGCCACTTCCGCGGCGATGCCGCCGAAACCGATCAGGCCGAGCGTCTTGCCCGTGAGCTGCATGCCGTCGTCGCGCAGCCAGTTGCCGGCGCGGATGCCGCGGTCCATCTTGGCAAGGCCACGCGCGCCTTCCCACATCAGCGCAACAGCGCATTCTGCGACCGCCGTGTCGCCATAGCCCTTGATCAGGTGCACCTGGATCCCGAGCTCGGCCAGCTCTTCCGGGTTCATGTAGCTGCGCGCGCCGGTGCCGAGAAACACCACGTGCTTCAGCCCGGTGCACCTTTTTGCGATATCGGTCGGAAGCGCGGTGTGATCGACGATCGCGATCTCGGCGCCGTCGAGTATCTTGGGATATTGATCAGAGGTGATGTCGGGATCCCGGTGTATCCGCACTTCAGGATCGCCGGGCTGGTGCAGCCGTTCGAAGATCACGGCCAGCGATTCGTTGGCGTCGACAAAAACTCCGCGCACAGCTTCCCCCTCGTTTCTTGATTGTCAGGACGCGACGCCGGCCAGCGCCAGCACGGTATGCATCAGCACGTTGGCGCCCGCCGCGCAATCGGCTTGCGTGGCGTCCTCCAGCTCGTTGTGGCTGATGCCGTCCTTGCAGGGCACGAACACCATCGCCGCCGGCATCACGGTGTTGAGGTTGCAGGCATCGTGGCCGGCACCGGAGGTGATGCGGCGGTGCGAATAGCCGAGCATCTTGGCGGCGTTCTCCACCGCATCCACAAGTCTTGCATCGAAATGCGTCGGCGGCTTGCGCCAGATCAGATCGAATTGCACCTCGACCTTGCGCCGTACCGCGATCTCGGCAATCGCCGCGCGCAAATCCCTATCCAGCGCGTCCATGATGGCAGCATCCGCACTGCGGCAATCCACCGTGAAGGCGATCTCGCCGGGAATGACGTTGCGCGAGGGATTGGCGATCACGGCTTCGCCGACGGTTCCGACCGCTTTCGGCCCATGCTTCTTGGCGATGCTCTCCATCGCCAGCACGATCTCCGACAGCGTCGCCAGCGCGTCGCGGCGCAGCGGCATTGGCGTCGAACCGGCATGGCTTTCGAAGCCGATGATCTTCCCGTCGTACCACAGAACGCCCTGACCGGAATCGACCACGCCGATGGTCTTGTTTTCGGCTTCCAGAATCGGCCCCTGTTCGATGTGCAGCTCGACGAAGCCAGAGAATTTCTGGCGACCCACCGGCGCGTCACCGCGATAGCCGATGCTGTCCAGCGCCTGCGCCACTGTGACGCCTTCGGCGTCCTTGCGCGACAAGATGTCATCGGTGGTGAAATCGCCGACGTAAGCCGCGGAAGCCATCATTGCCGGCGCGAACCGAGAACCTTCCTCGTTGGTCCAATTGCAGATGCAGATCGGCGTCTCGGTTTCGATCCCGGCATCGTTGAGCGTACGCACCACTTCCAGCGCAGCCAGCGTGCCGAGCACGCCGTCATATTTGCCGCCGGTCGGCTGCGTGTCGAGGTGCGAACCGAGGCCGACCGGAGCCTTCGACATGTCGCGGCCCTTGCGCAGGCCGAACATCGAGCCCAGCGCATCGACATGCACTTCGAGCCCGGCGGCCTCGCAAGCGTTCCGGAACCAGTCGCGCACCTGCTTGTCTTCAGGCCCGAGCGTCAGCCGCCGCACGCCGCCTTTGGGCGTGGCGCCGAATTTGGCAGTTTCGTGAATGGTGCCCCATAGCCGGGCGGAATCGATTTGCAGATTGGAGCCGATCTTGGTCATGCACTGTTCCGGGAGGTCAGGTGGGCAGGCGCTTGTTCATTCTTGTTCGGTCATTTTCAATGACGCGCCTGAGGCGGCGCGTCAACAATGACGCCTCCTCGCGCCAGGCTGGCCGCAAGTTCGACCACGCGCTCCACCGCGACCGTGTCGGGGGAGGCGAGCCAGCTTGCCGAAAAAGTCAACGGCGCCAACCGCAGATTGGTCGACAGCAATTGCAGCCGCCCGTTCGCCATATCATCCTCGACGATCGCGGTCGGTATCAGGGCGATACCGAGACCTTCGATTGCCATGTGGATGACGGTTGCGAGCGAGGCGCTGGCATGCAGGCGTATCGGCGGCAGGTCGGGGCGATTGAACAGCGAGCGCACGATTTCATAGGGCTGGGTACGGCGCGAAAACGTGATGATGGGGAACTTCGCCAGATCGTGCAGCGTCAGCTCTTGCTTGCCGAGGCCAAGCGAGGGGCTGGCCGTGAAGCACACCGGGTAATCGCACAGTGCCCGGTTGTTGACCATCGGCGCCGTCAGCGGTCCGAGCACGAAGGCGAGTTCGATCTCCTGCGCCAACAGCCGGTTGCGCAAATTCGAGGTGATGTCGACCTCGATCTCGAGCGAGAGGTTGGGATAGGCATGGTTGACGCTCTTGATCAGTTGCGGCAGCCAGGTGTGCACGATGGTTTCGGCGACGCCGAGCCGCAGCACGCCGCGCATTGCCGAGCGATCGCCGACGACGGCGAGCATTTCCGAGCGCAGCCCGATCAGTTTTTCGGCATAGACCATCAATTGCCGTCCGCTCGGCGTCGGCAACACCATGCGGCGATCGCGCTGCAGAAGTTTCACGCCGACTTCGCGTTCGAGCTGGGCGATGCGCTGCGAGATCGCGGGCTGGGTTGTGTTGAGCTTCTGGGCCGCGCCGCGAAAGCTGCCGAGCGTCACCACCCACATGAAAGTCTCAATTGCCTTGAAATCAGTCATGCATCCTCTGCCCGCAGGTCGATAATTTAGGTTTATCGAATTTGATTAGAAAAGACGATTAGACATTATCATAGCCATATGCGGGAGTAGATGTCGACAAGAATGGAAGCGGGGACAACGATGACCAGCTTGGCGAGGACGGAACGGCCCGGTCAGGATACGGCCGATTTATCGCCGAGCGTGGCGGCCCGCCATGCCTGCCGCAACGGCATGGCCTCGTCGACCGCCGGCGTCGCCAACGGCTTCGTCCAGGGCAATCTTGCGATCCTGCCGGAAAAGCTCGCGAGCGCGTTTCACCGGTTCTGCCAGCTCAATCCCAAGCCGTGCCCGATCATCGGCATTTCCGATGTCGGCGACCCGCGCATCCCGGCCCTCGGCATCGATCTCGATATCCGCACCGACCTGCCGCGCTACCGCGTCTGGCGCGACGGCGAAGTCGTGGAAGAGCCGACTGACATCATGGCGCACTGGCGCGATGATCTCGTTGCCTTCGTCATCGGATGTTCGTTCTCGTTCGAGGAGGCGCTGCTGGCGGAGGGCCTGTCGATCCGCCACATCGAGCGCAAGGTTCGCGTGCCGATGTACCGCACCAATATCGCGTGCAGCCCGGCGGGCCCGTTCGCAGGCCCCATGGTCGTGTCGATGCGGCCGTTCAAGCCGGCGGATGCGATCCGCGCGGTGCAGATCACCACGCGCTTTCCGGCGGTGCACGGCGCGCCCGTGCATCTCGGTCATCCGCACGCGATCGGCATCGCCGACATCGATAAGCCCGACTACGGCGATCCGGTGCCGGTCGAGGCCGACGAGATTCCGGTGTTCTGGGCGTGCGGTGTCACGCCGCAATCGGTGATCCAGGCGGCGAAGCTGCCATTCGCGATCACGCACGCGCCCGGATTGATGCTGGTGACCGATCTCATGAACAAACAGCTTGCCGTGCTTTGATGCAGGCCGTGCCGTGCATTGAGGCTTTACCGTAACCGTCAACCGTTTCATCGATAGTTGCCGATCCAACAGAGGATATCGCCATGAACATCACGCGCCGAAATGTGTTGCTTGGAGCCACTGCTGCCGCAGCGCTCGGACCCGTCGCTGCCCGCGCACAAACGTCCGAAGTCGTGATCGGCGTGATTTATCCGTTCTCCGGCGCCAGCGCGCAGATGGGCGTCGACGCGCAGAAGTCGTTCGAGACCGCGCTCGACATCATCAACAAGAACCACGATTTCGATCTGCCGCTGGCGAAGGGCGAGGGGCTGCCCGGCCTCGGTGGTGCCAAGATCCGCCTCGTCTTCGCCGACCACCAGGCCGATCCGCAGAAGGGTCGCGCCGAAACCGAGCGCCTGATCACCCAGGAAAAGGTTTGCGCCGTCATCGGCACCTATCAGAGTTCGGTCGCGGTCACCGTCAGCCAGATCTGCGAGCGCTACCAGGTTCCGTTCATTTCGGCAGACAATTCCTCGCCGAGCCTGCACAAGCGTGGCCTCAAGTTTTATTTCCGCGCCGCGCCACACGACGAGATGTTCTCGGCCGCGATGTTCAACTTCTTCGATGCGATGAAGAAGAAGGGTACCAAGATCGACACGCTGTCGCTGTTCCACGAGGACACCATCTTCGGCACCGACTCCGCCAACACCCAGCTCAAGCTGGCCTCCGATCGCGGCTACAAGGTCATCTCCGATATCAAGTACCGCTCCAACTCGCCGTCGCTGTCGGCGGAAGTGCAGCAGCTCAAGACGGCGAATGCCGACGTGCTGATGCCCTCGAGCTACACCACCGACGGCATCTTGCTGGTCAAGACCATGGCCGAACTCGGCTACAAGCCGAACGCGATCGTCGCGCAGAACGCCGGCTTCTCCGAAAAGGCGCTGTATGACGCGGTCGGCGACAAGCTCGAAGGCGTGATCTCGCGCGGCAGCTTCTCGCTCGATCTCGCCGCCAAGCGGCCGATGGTCGGCAAGGTCAACGCCATGTTCAAGGAGAAGTCGGGCAAGGATTTTAACGACCTCACCTCGCGCCAGTTCATGGGCCTGCTGGTGATGGCCGACGCCATCAACCGCGCCAAGTCGACCGACGGCGAAAAGATCCGCGAGGCGCTGGTCGCCACCGACATCCCGGGCGAGCAGACCATCATGCCCTGGAAGCGCGTCAAGTTCGACGAGATGGGCCAGAACAACGACGCCGACCCGGTGCTGCTGCAATATATCGGCGGCAAGTTCGTCACCATCTTCCCGCCGCAGGCCGCCATCGCCGAAGCCGTCTGGCCGATGAAGCAGGGCTGACACCTTCTGGAGAGACATCACAAACGCAGCGTCGTCCCTGCCTAGTGCGCGGTTGCGCACGGAGCAGGGACCCATACGCCGAGGAGCATCAGTTTCACCGTGGCCTCACGTCCTTCCCCCAAATGCGACTCCGGTGGTTATGGTCCCTGCATCTGTGCGCGATTGCGCACCAGGCAGGGACGACGAGCAAGGGAGGCGTCCCGGTGACCGCCGAAACCATCATCCAAAGCCTGGCGAGCGGGCTCCTCATGGGACTGCTTTACGGCCTCATCGCCGTCGGCCTCGCGCTGATCTTCGGCCTGATGGACGTCGTGAACTTCGCGCACGGCGAATTCCTGATGATCGCGATGTACGCGACGTTCTTCCTGTTCGTGTTCTTTGCGATCGACCCCTTGCTATCGGCCCCGCTGGTCGCCGCCGCCCTGTTCGTGTTCGGGGCCGTCGTCTATCTCTTAATTGTGCGCTTTGCCGTGCGTGCGAAAGCCAATGCCGGCATGGTGCAGATCTTCTCGACCTTTGGCCTCGCCATCGTCATGCGCGGCCTGGCCCAATACTTCTTCACGCCGGACTATCGTAGCGTAACGCATTCCTGGCTCGGCGGCAAAACAGTTTCGGTGGCCGGAATCTATCTGCCCGTGCCGCAACTGGTCGGCGCGCTGGTGGCAATCGCCGCTTTCGGCGCGCTCTATCTCTTCATCAACCGCACTGATTTCGGCCGCGCGCTGGAAGCGACCCGCGAGGATGCCGGCGCGGTGGCGCTGGTCGGCATCGACAAGAACAAGGTGTTCGCGCTGGGCTGGGGCCTCGGCGCGGCGCTTGTCGGCCTCGCCGGCGCGATTATGGCGATCTTCTTCTACATCTACCCTGACGTTGGCGCCTCGTTCGCGCTGATTGCCTACGTGACTGTGGCGCTCGGCGGCTTTGGCAGCGTGTTCGGCGCCTTCGCCGGCGGCATCATCGTCGGCCTCGTCGAGGCCACGACCGCCATGTTGCTGCCGCCGTCGCTCAAGGCCGTCGGCATCTATGCCGTCTATCTCCTTGTGGTTTTTGTCCGGCCGCGCGGCCTGTTCGGATCGATGTGATGGATACCGCTTTCGCAGAACGCCGCCGCCGCGACCTCATCGTCGCCGTTGTTCTCGCCGCGATTGCGGCCACCGTCCCGCTGTTCGTCAAGGACGTCTACGTACAGAACATCATGGTGCTGACGCTGATGTGGGGTGCGTTGTCGCAGAGCTGGAACATTCTTTCCGGCTATTGCGGGCAGATCTCGCTCGGCCATGCGCTCTACTTCGGCATCGGGGCCTATACCACCGCGCTGCTGTTTACCAAATTCGGCGTGCTGCCATGGTTCGGAATGCTCGGCGGCGGCGTGATCTCCGCGCTGATTGCGATGGCGCTGGGCTATCCCTGTTTCCGGCTGCGCGGACACTACTTTGTCATCGCCACCATCGTCATTGCTGAGATCGGGCTGCTGCTTTTCCACAACTGGGATTGGGCTGGTGCTGCGATGGGCATCGAAATCCCGGCGCGTGGCGATAGCTGGCTGAAATTCCAGTTCCCACGCAGCAAGCTGCCATACTTTTACTTCGCGCTGGCGCTGGCCTGCGTTGCCTGGTTCGTCACCTGGTGGCTGGAGGATTCCAAATGGGGCTATTGGTGGCGCGCGGTAAAGGACAATCCGGAGGCGGCTGAAAGCCTTGGCGTCGACGTGTTCAATTCCAAGATGGGCGCGGCGGCGGTATCGGCATTCCTGGTCGCAATCGGCGGCAGCTTCTATGCGCAGTTCGTCTACTTCATCGATCCCGAGAGCGTGATGGGCTTTCAGTTCTCGCTGCTGATGGCGCTGCCTGCTGTGCTCGGCGGCATCGGCACCCTGTGGGGGCCGATGCTGGGCGCGGTTATCCTGATCCCGCTCACCGAATTGACGCGGTCCTATGTCGGTGGCTCCGGCCGCGGTGTCGACCTGATCGTCTATGGCGGCCTGATCATTGCGATCTCGCTGGCGCGGCCGCAGGGGCTGATCGGCCTGTTCACGTTCAAAGGTCGCGCCGGACTGTCTGCGCCCAAGCGCAAGGAGGCTGTCCGATGACGCCTCTGCTGGAAACCCGCGGCGTCTGGCAGCGTTTTGGCGGCCTGATCGCCAACAGCGACGTTTCGATTTCGGTCGGACGCGGCGAGATCGTCGGTCTGATCGGCCCGAACGGCGCCGGCAAGTCGACGCTATTCAACCTGATCGCGGGCGTGCTGCCGCCGACGCAGGGCTCAATCGTCTTTGACGGCGAGGATGTCACCGCGCTGCCGGCGGCGGAGCGCTGCCAGCGCGGCATCGGCCGCACCTTTCAGGTCGTGAAAAGCTTCGAGACCATGACCGTGATCGACAACGTCATCGTCGGCGCGCTGGTCCGTACCACCGTGATGCGCGATGCACGGCGCAGGGCGCATGAGGTGCTGGAATTCTGTGGCCTTGGCCCGCGTGCCAACGTGCTCGCCAGCGATCTCGTCCCGTCCGAAAAGCGCCGGCTCGAGGTGGCGCGGGCGCTCGCGACCGAGCCGAAACTGCTGCTGCTCGATGAGGTGCTCACGGGGCTTACTCCGGTCGAGGCCAAGACCGGCGTCGAACTGGTTCGCAAGGTGCGCGACACCGGCGTTACCGTGCTGATGGTCGAGCACGTCATGGAAATCGTGATGCCGCTGGTCGACCGCGCCATCGTGCTCGACCTCGGCAAGGTGCTGGTCGAGGGCAAGCCTGCCGACGTGGTCCGCGATCCGAAAGTCATCACCGCCTATCTGGGAGACCGTCATGCTGTCGGTGCATGAAGTCACCACCGCCTATCAGGGGCTGGTCGCGATCTCGGCGGTCTCGATCGAGGTCGCAAAGGGCGAGATCGTCTGCGTCGCCGGCGCCAACGGGGCCGGCAAGTCGACGCTTCTGAAATCGATCGCCGGCGCCGAGCGCCCGCGTTCCGGCAGCGTGACGTTCGATGGCGCCCGCATCGACGGCATGGCCCAGCATGTCATCACCTCGCGCGGCATCGCCTACGTGCCGGAAAACCGCCGGCTGTTTCCGCGGTTGTCGGTGCGCGACAATCTGCGGCTCGGCAGTTATCTTTTTCGTAGCCAGTCCGATCGCGAGGCACCGCTCGACCTCGTCTTCAAGCTGTTTCCCCGTCTCTCGGAGCGCCTCGAGCAGCGCGCCGAGACGCTCTCCGGCGGCGAGCAGCAGATGCTCGCCATCGGCCGCGCGCTGATGACCCGTCCGCGGCTACTCATGTTGGATGAGCCGTCGCAGGGCATCATGCCAAAGCTGGTCGATGAAATCTTCCAGGCCGTAAAACGCATCCGCGACGCCGGCATGACGGTATTGATCGTCGAGCAGCGCATGTCCGAATGCCTCGAAATCGCCGACCGCGCCTACATCCTGCAAACCGGCCGCGTGCTGATGCAGGGAGGCGCTGCCGAGATCAGCGTCAATCCGGATGTAAGGAAGGCGTATCTGGGGCTATAGCTGCAGCTTCGAAGTGGCAACGCGCGAGCCGCCCTATCGGTCGTCATCGCCCGGCTTGACCGGGCGACCCAGTACTCCGAGGCGTCGGAGCTTGAATCGATAAGCCGCGACGTACTGGATACCCGCCTTCGCGGGTATGACACCATTAGTCGTGGTGATGTTCGGGCAACTCCAATCCAAACACCTTGGTCAAATCCTCCACCTGCGCCGGCGACAGATACCGCGGGTTCAGCCCGCGCAGCAGCAGATAGAGCTTCGCCGTCTCTTCCAATTCCTCCATCGCGAATACCGCCGCCTCCAGCGTATCGCCCGACACCACCGGGCCGTGATTGGCGAGCAGCACGGAGGAGTACTTCCCGGCGAGTCCTTTGATCGCGTCGGCGACGGCGGGATCACCGGGGCGATAGTAGGGCACGAGCGCGGTGTGGCCGCATTTCATCACGTAGTAGGCCGTCATCGGCGGCAGCGCGGTGCGGGGGTTGATCTCGGGCAGCATCGACAACGCCACTGAGTGGGTCGAATGCAGATGCACGACGGCGCGCGCCGCGCTGCGGGTCTGGTAGAGGGCGGTGTGCAGCGGCACTTCCTTGGTGGGCGCATCGCCGGATACCAGCCGTCCGTCGGGCCCGAGCCGCGACATTCGGGCCGGATCGAGGAAGCCGAGCGAGGCATTGGTCGGCGTCACCAGCCAGCCGCCGTCGTCGAGTTTCACGCTGATATTGCCGGAGGAGCCCGGCGTCAGCCCGCGCTCGAACAGCGAGCGGCCCAAGCGGCAGATTTCCTCGCGGATCCTTGTTTCGCTCATAGACCGACCTCTTTTCCGCCTTGTCTCACGCTTTGGCAGCGCGGCCAAGCCGTGATACGCAAGGCGCCAAGCCGCCGGCCAAATGGCCGCCGAACAGAACCATCGAGGGAATCGCCGCAATGCCAGAAACCGCCAAACCGCGTGTCGCCGTCATCGGGCTGGGCTCGATGGGTTTTGGCATGGCGATGTCGCTGCGCCGCGCGGGGCTGGAGGTCACCGGCTGCGATGTCTCGGCAGATTCGGTCAAGCGGTTCGTCGCCGAGGGCGGCAAGGGTGCGGCGACGCCGGCGGAAGCCGCGAAATCGGCCGACATCGTCGTCAGCGTGGTTGTCAACGCCGCCCAGACCGAGACCATTCTGTTCGGCAAGGACGGCGTCGCGGAAACGCTGGCGAAAGGCGCGGTCTTCATTTCCTCCGCAACCATGGATCCCGATGTGGCGCGACGGCTCGCCAAACAGTTGGAAGAAACCGGCCGGCACTACCTGGACGCGCCGATCTCCGGCGGCGCACAGCGCGCGGCGCAGGGGGAACTCACTATCCTGGCGTCCGGTAGCCCGGCGGCGTTTTCGAAGGCGCGGCCGGCACTGGATGCGATGGCCGCAAAACTTTACGAACTCGGCGATGACGCCGGCCAGGGCGCCGCGTTCAAGATGATCAACCAGTTGCTTGCGGGCGTACACATCGCCGCGGCTTCCGAAGCGATCGCATTCGCCGCCAAGCAGGGCCTCGACATCCGAAAAGTCTACGAGGTGATCACGGCCTCCGCCGGCAACTCCTGGATGTTCGAGAATCGCATGCCGCATGTGCTGGACGGCGATTATGCGCCGCGCAGCGCGGTGGATATTTTCGTGAAGGACCTCGGCATTATCCAGGACATGGCTCGCTCGCAAAAGTTCCCGGTGCCGGTTTCGGCCGCTGCATTGCAGATGTTCCTGATGACGTCAGCCGCCGGCATGGGGCGCGACGACGACGCCTCGGTGGCGCGGATGTATGCAAAAGTCACCGGCACGCGTCTGCCGGGCGAGCCGAAGTAACAGCAGGATCAGAGAGGACCGTCGATGCCGCGTTTTGCCGCCAATCTCTCCATGATGTTCACCGACGTGCCGTTCCTCGACCGCTTCGACGCAGCGGCAAGAGCGGGCTTCACCGCGGTCGAATTCCTGTTTCCCTACGATCATCCGGCAGAAGCCGTCGGCGAGCGGCTGAAGAGGAACGGCTTGACGCAGGCGCTATTCAATTTGCCGCCGGGCAATTGGGACGCCGGCGAAAAAGGCTTTGCCGCGCTGCCGGAGCGCTTTGACGATCTGAAGCGAAGCCTGGAGACGGCGCTGCCTTATGCGAAGGCGACCGGCGTCGAGCGGCTGCATCTGATGGCGGGTATCGCCGATCGCAACAGCACGAAAGCCGTCGAACAGTTCTACAAGTCGGTGGCATGGGCGGCCGAGTTCTACGCGTCCCATGGCCTCGACGTCGTGATCGAGCCGATCAATCCACGCAACGTGCCCGGCTATTTCCTCAACGATTTCGGCTTCGCACGCGACCTGATCGCCGAACTGAAGATTCCAAATTTGAAACTGCAGTTCGACATCTATCACTGCCAGATCATCCATGGCGACGTCACCATGCGGCTGCGCGAGATGATGCCGATAACAGGCCATGTCCAGATCGCCAGCATTCCCTCGCGTAACGAGCCCGATGGCGAGGAGCTGAACTATCCGTTCCTGTTCACCGAGCTCGACCGGCTCGGCTATGGCGGCTTCGTCGGCTGCGAATACAACCCGCGCGGCAAGACCACCGACGGACTTGCCTGGTTCAAGCCCTATGCCGGAGCAAAATCGTGAAACTGTCTTTGGGCTGCATCGCCGACGACTACACCGGCGCCTCCGATCTCGCCAACACGCTGACGCGTCAGGGCCTGCGCACGGTGCAGACCATCGGCGTGCCATCGGACGATCTGGCGCTGCCCGAGGTCGATGCGGTCGTGGTGTCGCTCAAGAGCCGCTCGATCGAGGCTGGCGTCGCGGTCGAACGTTCGCGCGCCGCCGAAAAATGGCTGCGCGGCCGCGGCGCCGGCCACGTGCTGTTCAAGATCTGCTCGACCTTCGATTCCACCGACGCCGGCAATATCGGTCCCGTCATGGACGCGCTGCGCGCCGATTCGGGCGACGCCATCGTGCTGGTGACGCCGGCGTTTCCGGAGACTGGCCGCACCGTCTATCAGGGCAATCTGTTCGTAGGCCCGGTGCCGCTGAACGAAAGCCCCTTGAAGGACCACCCGCTCAACCCGATGCACGATTCCAACCTGGTGCGGGTGCTGGCGCGCCAGAGCCGGACCCAGGTCGGGCTGGTCGATCTCGCCACCTTGTCGCGCGGCGCGGAGGCGGTTCGCGGACGTCTCGCGGAGCTGGTAGGCAAGGGTATCGGCGCGGCCATCATCGACGCCGTATTCGACCGCGATCTCGAAACCATCGGCAACGTCGCCCTTGATCACCGCCTGTCCGTCGGTGCATCCGGCATCGGCCTGGGCCTTGCCCGGGCGCTGGTCGCCTCCGGCAAGGTCAAAGCGGCTTCCGCGGGCGCGGTGTCCGGCGCGCCGGTCGGTGGACCGGCCGCGTGCCTTGCGGGGAGCTGCTCGCAGGCGACGTTGGCGCAGATCGCCAATGCCGAAAAGACCATGGCCGTGCTGCATCTCGATCCTGAGCAGATCGTCGCGGGACCGGCAGAGGCGCGCCGCGCGCTGGCCTGGGCAAGCGACCGAATCACCGACGGTCCCATCCTGATCGCCAGCAGCTCGACGCCGGACCAGGTTGCAGCTCTGCAATCCCGGCATGGCCGCGATGCAGCCGGACATGCCATCGAGCAGGCGATGGCCGACATCGCCGAAGGCCTGGTGCGCACAGGCGTGCGACGGCTGGTGGTCGCCGGCGGTGAAACTTCAGGCGCCGTCGTCGATCGCCTGCGCATTCCCGGATTCCTCGTAGGCGAGGAAATCGCTGCAGGCGTGCCGGTTTTGCGGTCCGTCGGCGCCGACAATGGCGAAATGCTGCTTGCCTTGAAATCTGGCAATTTCGGTGGGACGGAATTCTTCTCCGACGCCCTGAAGCTGATGCGCTGATCGCTTCGTCGGCGTGCATCTCCCTGTGAGGCCCGGCCCGCGGCGGTTTTTTGCCAACGCGCGTTAACTCTACCTCAGGGCGCATCGGGTTTAATGTCGGCAAGGCATCCTCCGTCTTCCAACCTTCCCGCCGCCATCCGGCGTGCTCACCGCGCGCCCAAGACCAAGAGATCGGATTTATGCTCGCCAGGTATTCCATCCGCACCAAGATCATCGCCGTGGTCGCCTTCCTGCTCGCCGCCATGATGGGCATGGGGCTGCTTGCGGCCCGGAACATGCGGGCTATCAACGCCAACACGGTGGACATCGCGACGAGCTGGATGCCGAGCGTACGCGTGCTGGGTGACTTGCGCGCCAGTGTCATCACCTATCGCAACGTGATCCGCGAGCACATGCTGTCTGAGACTCTGGAAGAAAAACTGGCGACGGAAAAGACGCTGGCTGCCGTGATCGAGGCCAACAACAAGATCCGCGCAGCCTATGAGCCCCTGATTACGTCGGCCGAAGAGCGCACGCTGCTTAATGAGTGGGCGCAGCTCTGGGACAAATACCGCAGGGGCACCCAGGAAGTCATGGAGCTGTCCCGCAATGCGGTCGGCCAGATTCCCACTGAAGCCAACGACCTGAATGCAACAACCGTGAACAAGATCGGGCTTCAGGCCGATGCCGTTCTGAAGAAGAGTATCGACCTCAACAACGCAGGCGCCGACAAGGTGGTAAAGCAAGCGGCCGACAGCTACACGGCCGCTCTGATGATGCTTGCCTTGATCCTCGGCGCCGCCGTCATGATCGGCGTCGGCGTCAGCGCCTATCTGGTTCGCGACGTCTCGAGCGGCATTGCCTCCATCGTCACGCCGATGCAGGCGCTGGGTCAGGGCGATCTGAGCGCCGACGTGCCGCATCAGGGCGAGAAGACTGAAATCGGCGCGATGGCCGATACCCTGCAGGTCTTCAAGGAAGCGCTGATTGCCAAGAAAGCGGCCGACGAGGCCGCGGCCGCCGACGCCGAAGCCAAGATCGAGCGCGGTCGGCGGGTCGACGGCATCACCCGCAATTTCGAAAGCGTGATCGGCGAGATCGTGCAGACGGTATCCTCGGCTTCGACGCAGCTCGAAGCGTCGGCCGGCACGCTGTCGGCGACCGCCGAGCGCTCGCAGACGCTGACCTCGGTCGTGGCGTCGGCTTCGGGCGAAGCCTCCGCCAACGTGCAGTCGGTGGCGTCGGCGACCGAAGAGCTTTCTTCCTCGGTCACCGAGATCGGCCGCCAGGTGCAGGCATCGGCGCGGATGGCGACCGATGCGGTCGGTCAGGCCCGCGTCACCAACGACCGAGTCAGCGAATTGTCCAAGGCGGCGGGCCGGATTGGCGACGTGGTCGAACTCATCAACACCATCGCCGGCCAGACCAACCTGCTGGCGCTCAACGCCACCATCGAGGCGGCGCGCGCCGGCGAGGCCGGCCGCGGCTTTGCGGTCGTGGCGTCCGAAGTCAAGGCGCTGGCCGAGCAGACGGCCAAGGCCACCGGCGAGATCAGCCAGCAGATTAGTGGGATCCAGAGCGCGACCCAGGAGTCCGTGAACGCGATCAAGGAAATCAGCAGCACCATCGAAAGGCTGGCGGAGATCTCCTCGGCGATTGCAGCCGCGGTGGAAGAACAGGGTGCCGCGACCCAGGAAATCTCCCGCAACGTGCAGCAGGCCGCCCGCGGCACCCATCAGGTCTCCACCAACATCACCGATGTGCAGCGCGGCGCCAGCGAGACCGGTGCGGCCTCCTCGCAAGTGCTGTCGGCGGCGCAGTCGCTCTCAGGCGATAGCCAGCGCCTCAGGCTCGAGGTCGGCAAGTTTCTGGAGTCGGTCCGGGCAGCCTGACAACCGTCGACCGTGGACGAAGGGCCCGGCTCGCAGAAAGCGCGCCGGGCCCTTTCGCGTACCGCGCGAGGGTGGACGCTCCACAACCGGACTGGACCCGTAATTTCACGCAAGCGGAAATTAACCGGTCGCCGCTACGCTGCGCGGCATCCTACGGGATTCGCGCGCGAAGGTTGCCGGTTGCTTTGCGTTGCAAATTCCGCATCCGGAAAAAAACTGATTCAGAAGAATTTGGGGTCGTCGACATGATCAAGCTCAACCGTATCGGAAACAAACTGGGCTTGGCCGGCGCGGTCGGCGTGCTGCTGGCGATTGGCATGGTGGCCAACCAGATGGTCACCGAATCGAGGATCGAGCAAGCCAGCGAGCGTGCCGCCCGGTCGCAGCAGGTGGCCGACAACTCGCTCTCAGCCCATATCGACCTGCGCAAGATTCAGCTTGCCGCCGGCAATGTCAGGCTCGCCCGAGCGCCCGCCGAGGTCGAAAAGGCCATTGCCGATTTGCAGCGCTACAAGGCGAGCGCAGCGAAGGAGCTCGAGGCGGCGCTGGCGATGGCGCAGCAGCCTGACGCCAGGGAACGGCTGCAGAAGATCAAGGCTTTGATGGATGGCTTTACCGCCGCTGTGGAAGATCTCGCCAAGGCGCAGATCACGCTGCTGGCGCAGATCGACAAGCGCTCGGTCATCTCGGAAGAATGGACCAAGGCGGTCGATGCCCAGTTGAAGTTGCCGGCCATGGCGAAGCTGGACAACCGCCTCGAGATCGAGCGTTTGCTGTTTCAGGCCGATGGAAAGGTGAACGCGCTGCGGGCTGCTGCCTGGAAGCTCGGCGCTACCGGCGATACCAAGCTGGTCACGGAGATGGCCAAGACCGAAGCCTCGCTGAAGGACGTGTTCAACAAGCTGCGCGGCGAGGCCGATGACCGGGAATTGCTGGTCGTGGTCAGCAACCTTTCCTCGACCGTCAAGCGCTTCCTGGCCGCCAACGAGGAAGCGGTAAAGACCGAGCAGGTCAAGAACGACATCATCGCCAACCGCACCGTCAAGGCCGCCGCAGACGTCGCCGATCTGATGGAAACGACCGTCGAAGCCGCGCAAAAGGATGCCAGGACCTCCAAGGACGACGTCATGGCCGATACCGAACGCGCCAACCGCATCAACCTGATCATGGCGATCATCGTCGTCGCGTCGCTGATCGCCTCGGTGGTATTCTCCTTCCTCGGGGTCGCACGTCCGATGACGCGGCTGAACGGTGCGCTGGGCGAGATGGCCGGCGGCAATCTCGACGTCGAGGTTCCAGGCGCCGACCGCGGCGACGAAATCGGCGACCTCGCCAAGACGGTGACCGTCATCCGCGAGAACGCCGAACAGAAGGCGCGCGAGGAAGCCGAGGCCAAGGTCCAGCAGGACCAAGTCGCGGCGCAGCGGCGCAAGGCTGAAATGATCAAGCTCGCCGACGATTTCGAAGGTGCGGTCGGCGAAATCGTGGACACGGTGTCGTCGGCTTCGACCGAGCTCGAAGCCGCCGCCGGGACGCTGACCGCAACCGCCGAACGCGCCCAGGAGCTGACCACGATGGTGGCTGCGGCTTCCGAGGAAGCCTCCACCAATGTGCAGTCGGTGGCTTCCTCCACCGAGGAGATGGCCTCGTCGATCACCGAGATCGGCCGTCAGGTTCAGGAATCGGCGCGAATGGCCAATGAGGCTGTCGATCAGGCCCGCACCACCAACGACCGGGTCAGCGAATTGTCGAAGGCGGCCGCCCGCATCGGCGCGGTGGTCGAACTCATCAACACCATCGCCGAACAGACCAATCTGTTGGCGCTCAACGCCACCATCGAGGCGGCGCGTGCCGGCGACGCCGGCCGCGGTTTCGCCGTCGTGGCATCCGAGGTGAAGGCGCTCGCCGAACAAACCTCGAAGGCGACCGGCGAAATCGGCCAGCAGATCACCGGCATCCAGGCCGCGACGGAGGAATCCGTCGGTGCGATCCAGGCGATCAGCTCGACCATCGAGAAGCTGTCGGAGATCTCATCGACGATTGCGGCCGCGGTGGAAGAACAGGGTGCCGCGACCCAGGAAATCTCCCGCAACGTGCAACAGGCGGCCCGCGGCACCCAGCAGGTCTCGGCCAACATCACCGACGTGCAGCGCGGGGCCGGCGAGACCGGATCGGCCTCGACGCAGGTGCTCTCCTCGGCCCAGTCGCTGTCGTCGGACTCCAACCGCCTCAAGCTCGAGGTCGGCAAGTTCCTGAATTCGGTTCGGGCGGCGTAAACAGCCGACAGACCCGCAGGCCAAACAGGCCCGCCCCTGAACTCGGGGGCGGGCTTTGCCGTTCGGAAGCAGCGAGAGGTGCCGGCGGCGGGGCTCGGTCAACAGAAACCCCCGTATATCTACTGAGTGCAAAATTAACGGGTAGAAAGCCGCTGACATATACGATTCCGCGCAATGGGGCCGACGACCGCCGTCGTCGCGTGGGAGATGAAGCATGTTTGGAATGATGGGCCGGGCCAGGCTGACCGTTGGCCGAAAGATCTATGCGCTCATCTGCCTGAGCTTTGCCGGGCTCCTCGGCATCGCCTTTCTCGATTCCCGCGAGCTGGCTTCGAGCCTCAATCAGCAGAAGCAGATCGAGCTGCGCCACCTCGGCGAAGTCGCGCTCGGCATCATCAAGGACGAGCATGCCGCGGCGCAGAAGGGCGGCGTTTCGGAAGCCGATGCCCAGAAGCGGGCGATGGCGCGCGTCGCGGCGCTTCGCTACGGCAATAATGACTATTACTGGATCAACGACATGCATCCGAAAATGGTGATGCATCCGATCAGGCCCGAGATGAACGGCAACGATCTCTCGACCTACAAAGATCCGAACGGCAAGCTGCTGTTCGTCGACTTCGTCAACACCGTCAAGAAGAACGGCTCGGGATTCGTCCCCTATGAATGGCCCAAGCCCGGCTTCGACAAGCCGCAGCCGAAATTGTCCTATGTGGTCGGCTTCGCGCCGTGGAACTGGGTCGTCGGCACCGGCGTCTACATCGACGACCTCAACGCGCAGACCTGGGTGTCAACCCAACGCTCGCTGATCGTCGCCGGCGTGATCCTGCTGTTCATGCTTGCAGTCTCGATCTTCGTGGCGCGGAGCATCACCGCGCCCTTGCAGCGCATGACCGCCGCTATGAACGATCTCGCCAGTGGCAACCTTGCCGTCGAGGTGCCCGGCGTCGGACGCGGCGACGAGGTTGGCGAGATGGCCAAGGCCGTCGAAGTGTTCAAGAGCAATGCCGTCGCCCGCCAGTCGCTGGAGGCCGAGCAACGCGCGGCCGAGACCCGCGCTGTGACAAGCCGCAAGGTGGACATGAACAAGATGGCCGACGACTTCGAGGCCGCGGTCGGCCAGATCGTCGAGGCCGTGTCGGCGGCGTCGAGCCAGCTCGAGGTCTCGGCCGGCACGCTCACCTCGACCGCGGAGCGCGCGCAGGAACTCACGACCACGGTCGCGGCAGCCTCCGAAGAAGCTTCCACCAACGTGCAGTCGGTGGCATCGGCCACCGAAGAGATGGCGTCATCCGTCACCGAGATCAGCCGCCAGGTGCAGGAATCCGCCCGGATGGCCAATGACGCCGTGGATCAGGCCCGCACGACCAATGACCGCGTCAGCGAATTGTCGAAGGCGGCCACCCGCATCGGCGACGTCGTCGAACTGATCAACACCATCGCCGGCCAGACCAACCTGCTTGCGCTCAACGCCACCATCGAGGCGGCGCGCGCCGGCGAGGCCGGCCGCGGCTTTGCGGTCGTGGCCTCAGAGGTAAAGGCGCTGGCCGAGCAGACCGCAAAGGCCACCGGCGAAATCGGGCAGCAGATCACCGGCATCCAGGCCGCCACCCAGGAATCCGTGAACGCCATCCAGGCGATCAGCGGTACGATTGAAAAGCTGTCGGAGATTTCGTCGACGATTGCGGCAGCCGTGGAAGAGCAGGGTGCCGCGACGCAGGAAATCTCCCGCAACGTGCAGCAGGCGGCCATGGGCACCCACCAGGTGTCGTCCAACATCACCGACGTGCAGCGTGGCGCCAGCGAAACCGGATCGGCCTCCTCGCAGGTGCTTGCGGCGGCGCAATCGCTGTCGGGCGACAGCAATCGCCTCAAGCTCGAGGTCGGCAGGTTCCTCGACTCGGTGCGGGCGGCCTGATCGCGTACCGACTATTCGGTCCGAAGCCGGTTCCTGATGCCGGCTTCGCGATCGCCGGCGATCCGAATCGGAAGCCGGCGATGCGGAGGCCCGCGTTTCTTCGGCTGCACCGGGAACAGGAGACATCCCTAGATCGCAAAATTGCGATTGCGGTCCGTGCCGATCAATCGCCCAGAGTGAAACTGGCACCAAATGTGGCAAACGAACTTCCGCAATCGGGAAAAAGTGGTAAGACGCAGAAGCATCGTGACGATTTGATGTCAAAAGGTCTGGTGCCAGAAGATCTTGCCATGGATCGCTACCGATGGCTCGGATGTGCGCCGCGTGTCGTTGCTTGATGAACTAGTTGAATCTGAGTTCGTAAAGGTTTGCCGGTCTCTGGACGTCGATCGTTTCCGGAGCATCGAAGGACTGGGCGATGCCAAAAGCATTCCGATTGACGCTAAGGACTTCGCCGCCGCTTTCGCCTCGTTGAAGCTCAAGTCCTGTACGATTTATCTGCAGCGGACGTTCCCGCGAATTCTGCAGATGCAGTATTCGACGACCGGCGCGATCGTCGGCTTCACGATGGACGATGCGGCTTCGTTGCTCATCAACGGTGTCGAAGGCCGCGCGCCGGCATTGCTCCTGGTCAAGGGTACCGCGACGTGCGAGATCGTGGAGCAGCACGCAAATCTGGTGACGCTTGTGAATTTCGCTTCGATCGACGATCGCGGCTGGCCGGGCGATGCCGATAGCGCTCAATTGATAGTGACGCTGCCGGACAAATGCGAGTCGCTGCGGGCGACGGTTCGCGACGCCCTGACGCTCGCATCGCATTCGCCCGATACCTTCGCACAGCCGAACGTGATCGAGCACGTCGAAGAATCGATCCTGCAGGCGGTCGATCTGGCGATGGCTGCGGCATCGCCCACACCAGAAGCCAAGCGCCTGAGCCTGAGCCACTATCTGGCGCTGGTTCGGAAGCTCGACGAGTTCATTGCCGAAAGCGCCGGCAAGGCGCTGTACAGCGCCGACGTGGCGCGGCAACTCGGGGTCTCGGTACGGACGCTGCATAACGCCGTGGTTGCCATTCGCGGCATGAGCATGCATCGTTACATGCGGTTGCGGCGACTGTGGAACGTGCGACAACAACTGGTGCGGGGCACCTCGGTGCAGTCGGTGAAGGCGGTCGCGCTGGTGAACGGCTTCTGGCACATGGGCGAGTTCACCGCGCTATATCGCGAACTGTTTGGCGAAACGCCGCAGCAGACGCTGTCGGCAGCCCGCAAGCAGACGAGCGAGCCGTCATGATGCCGACGCAGCGCGCCGGGATTCCGTAATACTACCAATTCTTCGACCGTGCCGCTTTAGACGCTGGTTAACCATCGTATGAAAGCTTGATGGTCATGGGTGCCGCTCTGTGGCTACGCCGCCGCAGGAGCCCTTCGTTCGCAACGAAACGGCTCGTCCCAAATTGGCCCGGCACTTCTTCACCGTGATCCCGCCGTGCGGGAAGCAGACGGTACCGCCGCGATTCCCTTGACCACCGGTTTCTTGAGGACGCCAGCCATGTCCAGCATCACCCGTCTCATTCTCAATCTGTCGATCGGCGCCAAGCTCGGCATCGCCTCGGGTCTCGGCGTTCTGCTCGTCGCCGCGATGGTGACGAATCAAATGCGGGCAAATACAGCAATGCGCGATCTGGACGCTCGCGTGTCTGCGCAGCAGGCGGTCGCGCGAGATTCAGTGGATGCGAAGGCGTCCATTGCCGGTATGCAGACCGGTGTTCGTGATATTCGTCTCGCCGATACCGCGGCGCATTTGCAAAGAGCCAACGACTATCTGGCCGCCGGTCTGAAATCGGCGAGTCAATTCAGCGACGAGATGCTGAAACTGTCGCACGCCGCCGAGAACCGCGCGCGCATCGAGAAGCTCAAGACGAGAGCTTCAGATTACGTGAAGGAGGCCCAGCAGATCGTGAAGGTGCGGGACGAAGCGATTGCTGCAGCGGGCGCCGCCGACGCCACAGCGCGGATCGCGAAGCTGAACGAGGAAGCGATCCGCATCGCCCGCGAAGTTACGCTACCGATCGCGGCCGAACTCGAATCGCTCGCCAACCAAATCACCGATTTCGCCAAGCAGAGCGTGGAGAAGGAAAAGGCCCAGGCCGCGCTCGAAATGGCGGCGGCTGAACGGATGTCCATGGCGATCGGTCTCTGCACGATCTTCCTGCTGATCGGAACCAGCATATTCTCGTTCTTCACGATTGCCCGTCCAATGCGCGCCCTGAGCGTCTCGATGGAGGAGCTTGCGGGTGGCAATTTCGCAGTGGTGTTGCCGGGCCTCGGCCGCAAGGATGAGCTCGGTGCCGTCGCTGGCGCCGTCGAGAAATTCAAGGTCGTCTCGGAGCAGAAAGCCCGCGACGAGGCGGAAGCCAAGATGAAACAGGACCAGATCGCCGCTCAGCAGCGCAAGGCCGATATGGTCCGCCTTGCCGACGCCTTCGAGGCAGCCGTCGGCGAGATCGTCGAGACCGTATCGTCCGCCTCCACCGAACTCGAAGCGTCGGCGGGAACGCTGACGACGACCGCCGAACGGGCCCAGGAAGTGACCACGATGGTGGCTGCTGCCTCGGAAGAGGCTTCCGCCAACGTGCAGTCGGTTGCTTCGGCGACAGAGGAGCTGTCGTCTTCCGTCAACGAGATCAGCCGTCAGGTGCAGGAATCGGCGCGGATGGCCGGCGAAGCCGTCGACCAGGCCCGGATCACCAACGAACGCGTCAGCGAATTGTCGAAGGCGGCAAGCCGCATCGGCGACGTCGTCGAGCTCATCAATACCATTGCGGGCCAGACAAACCTGCTGGCGCTCAACGCCACCATCGAGGCGGCACGCGCCGGCGAGGCCGGCCGCGGTTTCGCGGTGGTAGCGTCTGAAGTGAAGGCGCTTGCCGAACAGACCGCCAAGGCGACCGGCGAGATCGGTCAGCAGATCACCGGCATCCAGGGCGCCACCCAGGAGTCGGTGGGCGCGATCAAGGAAATCAGTGGCACGATACAAAGACTGGCCGAGATCGCCTCGGCAATTGCGGCCGCCGTGGAAGAGCAGGGCGCTGCCACCCAGGAGATCTCCCGCAACGTGCAGCAGGCCGCGGAGGGCACCCATCAGGTCTCCGCCAACATCACCGACGTGCAGCGCGGGGCGAGTGAGACCGGCTCGGCTTCCGCGCAGGTGCTTTCGGCGGCACAGTCGCTGTCGAGCGATTCCAACCGCCTCAAGCTCGAGGTCGGCAGGTTCCTGGATACGGTGCGGGCGGCGTGAAAAACGGCCGCAGCTTCTGAAAGCGGAATGGGAGTATTGAACGAGCACGGCTGCATGCAGTGCCGTGGTGATCCGGTGCGTGTAGGCACGACCATCATGGGGCCGTCAAGACCCGTTCACGGAGTGATCCTCTTTCGCCTTTGCAAGCTTGTGACTAAGTTGGCTGCACGAGGAGAATTCTCAATGCCAGCAGGCCAGCGCACATACGCCGTGATCGGTCTCGGTCAGTTCGGAAGCACCATCGCGCTCGAACTGACGCGGCTGGGCGATCGTGTCATCGGCATCGATGCGAATGAGACGCAGGTCACGCCTCTGGCCGACAAGATTGCCCACGCAATCGTGGCTGACGCACGCGATGACGATGCACTCCGCGAGGCAGGGGTGGCCGAATGCGACGTGGCTATCGTTGCGATCGGCGAGAACCTGGAGGCCAACATTGTGGCCTCGATGAATCTCAAGCTGATCGGCGTCTCGACGATTTGGGCAAAGGCGAACAGCAGGACCCATCACCGCATCCTGTCTCGTATCGGCGTTGACAGGGTGGTGCAGCCGGAACATGATACCGGTGTTCACGTCGCCCACACGCTGCATAGCCCTTTCCTTCGTAACTATATGCCGCTCGGCAACGGCTACTCGGCCGTGAACGTCGATGTTCCCGACAAATTTGACGGCCACCCGTTCTCGGCGCTGGGCATCAGTGGATACAAGGATTTGTATTGGGTCGGCCTCGTGCGAGGGCAGGGCTTTTCGCCTTCGTTTGAACTGGATACTGAACACTTTCTGAGGCGTGGCGATAAACTGTTGTTCGTCGGCCGCCCCGATGTGCTGCGACGGCTCGCGGCGAGCCTGTAGCCGATGCCGCTGAAGCGCCTGATCGACCGGCTGCCGCCACCGCTGGTCCTTTGCTTCCTGTACATTGGCCTGGTCGTGTTTGGTGCAGTGCTCTTGAAGCTGGGCGCTGGCTTCGCAACGACGCGGCCGATTACGTGGTCGGACGCAGTCTTCACCGCAACATCGGCAATCACCGTCACCGGCCTTGCGGTGGTGGATACCGGGTCTGACCTTACTTTGTTCGGGCAGGCCATCGTAGCTTGCCTCATTCAGATCGGTGGGATCGGCATCATCACGTTCTCCGTGCTGATGCTGCGTGCGTTGGGCATGCCGATCGGCTTTCAGCATAAGATCTATTTGCGTGACGATCTCAACCGGACTTCCATCCACGATGTGCTGGTGCTTGCCTGGCAGGTCCTCAGGATCTCCCTCTTGGCAGAGGTGCTGGGGGCGATCGTGTTGGCCTACGTCTGGATACCGGAGATGGGTCGCTGGCAGGGGATCTGGTACGCTGTTTTTCACTCCGTGTCCGCCTTCAACAATGCCGGGTTTGGCCTGCATTCGGCAAGCATGACGCCCTGGGCAGGCAGTTGGATCGTCATCCTCACGATCTCACTGCTTTTTGTGATCGGCGGCCTGGGCTACGGAGTGATCGACGACATTGCCGCACGTCGTACCTGGTGGGCGCTCACGCTCCACTCGAAACTCACGCTCGCCGGCACGGCAGCCCTGCTCCTTTGGGGGACAGTGGCGTTTGCCGTGCTCGAGTGGAGCAACCCGGACACGTTGGGGAGCATGACGGTTGGTGAAAAACTGCTCTCATCCTGGTTCCAGGGTGTAACGCCGCGAACAGCCGGGTTTAACTCCATCGATTTCGCAAAAGTTCAGGACGGCACGTCGCTCCTGACGATCACTCTGATGATCATTGGCGGCGGCAGCACCTCGGCTGCAGGCGGCATCAAGGTATCTTCTTTCCTGGTGATGGTGCTCGCGTGCGTCTCGTTCGTTCGAAAGGAATCGCAGGTCAGCGCGTTCGGCAGGGGGATAACGCTCGACGACGTCACTCGCGTGTTTTCCCTTATCGTGCTGACCGGAACGCTCATTGTCACAGCCACCTTCTTTGTCCTGGTCACCCATGACGCGCAGCTTCTCGACGTGCTGTTCGAGGTTACCTCCGCACTTGGGACGGTGGGACTATCACGCGGCCTGACTGCGCAACTCAACGAGTTTGGTCGCGTCATCATCGTCCTGCTGATGCTCGCCGGAAAGCTGGGCCCGCTCACGCTGGCCCTTCTGTTTATGGCGCCGCGCGTCGGCCGGTCGCGATATGCTACCGGCAAGGTTTACATAGGCTGATGCGGCGATCGTTGGCGTGGTCTTTCCGGCTATCCCACCCGCCACTCCAGCACGCCGTCGTCAGCCGTGACGATCGAGCCGACCGATCCTACCGGGGTGCGGTCCATGTCCAGGAGATGCGCCAGCGTCGCTGCGTCACCAGCGGGCACACGCGCCAGCGCCCGCGCATCCTGCTCGGTGCGCAGCATCACCACGCCGTGCTCGACCTCGCCCTTGCCCGTGTAGATCACGGTAAAGCTCTCGACCTTGCCCTTGCCTGAAGCCTCGGTGACGAAGTCCGGTACCGGGCGGCGGTTGCGGTCGGCCTCGGCCTGGACACTGGTGTCCTGCTTGAGCGCCTCTTTCGGCTCCTCGCGCGACAGCACCAGGCCATGATGCTTGGTGACGAAGCCGCCCTGGCCGTAGAGCAGGCCGAGCTTGCCGCCTTCACGCAGCTTCCGCACCATCGCGCAGGCCGCGTGCGTCATGTAGGTGTTGAGCGGCGCGCCGAAGAAGGTGAGCCCGCCGGTCACCGTCGGCTGCACGTCGGGGCCGAGACCCAGCGTCCGCCGCGCCATCTTCGGCACGCAGGGGAAGCAGCTATAGAGCTCGATGGCGCCGAATTTCCTGCCGTCGCCTTCGACGATGTCCATCACCGCCTTCAGCACGGCGTTCTGCGGATGGCTTTCATAAAACTGGTCGCGCACCAGATAGTCGCGCGGCTCTTCGGCGGAAGCGCCGCCGACCGGATAGATCAGGCGATCCGCCGCGACTCCGGCCGCGCGCGCTTTCGCCAGCGACGTCAGCAGCACCGCCCCGCCCATGTTCACGGTCGGATTGGCCACCATCAGTTTTGTATACGGCCAGGCGATCAGCCGGTTCTCCGGCGTCGGCGTGATGATCTCCTCTGGTGCAAAACGCTTTTTCAGCCACGAATTGGGATTCTCGGACGCCACTTTCGAATAGGTCGACCACAGCTCGCCGGATTCGGCGAGCGCCTCGCGCGGCGTCTGGCCCCAATGTGCTGACGTGGCGGATTCATAGAGCGGATAGACCGTGATGGGGCGGAACACACCGAGCTTTACCGCCATCGGCTTCTGAAACGCCGCGCCGCGCTTCGGTTCCTCGACGTCATGGGCGAACGGTGTCCATGGCAGCGAGATGCCGCCGCGCTCGGCCTTGGTCGCGGTCGATTGCGCTTCCGCGCCGCAGACCACCGCCACGCTGCATTCGCCGCGCGCGATGCGTTGTGCGGCTTCGTGAATGTAGCGGATCGGGCTCTCGCCGCCGACCGGGCCGTAATAGCAATGCGCTGGATTGGCGCCGAGCCGCGTTGCAAGCTGCTTCTCGGGATCGCGGTAGCGCCAGCTCAGGAAATTGACGACATCGAGCGAGCCGAGTTCGCCGAGCAGCTTTGCGCCGCTATCGGCCTCCGCGCGCCGCACCGCCTGCTCGAGCAACGCCAGCGGCTCGAGGCCATCGGCGATGTCCTTTGGCCGGTCGACGATTTCACCGACGCCGACGATGACGGGAATGCGGTCTTCGAGGAGGGGAGAGTTCGACATTTTTTCTTGTTTCGCTTTCTAATCTCGTAGGGTGGGCAAAGGCGCATAGCGCCGTGCCCACCATCTGACTTCATGCTCGGCAATGGTGGGCACTCACTCCTCCATCAGCATGTTCATATGCTCCACCGCATCGGCAAAATCTTCCTTGAACTCCTGCACCACGGCGCCGGCCGATTTCACGCTGTCGATCAGGCCGACGCCCTGGCCGACGAAGTACGTCACGAGATCGCGCGCCTGTACGTTGCCTGCGGCGGCCGCGCGGTCGATCGAGTTGAAGGCATCGCGGCTGATGATGCTTTGCAACGGCATCGGCAAAGCGCCGGGGCTATCCGGCCCGCGGTCCCATGCATCGGTCCAGACCGACCGCAATTGCCGCGCCGGCTTGCCGGTGCGGCCCTTGGAGCGGACGGCGTCGCGCGAGGACGCCGCGATCATCTTCTCGCGGAAAATTTCCGTGGTCTCCGATTCCACCGTCGCCAGCCACACCGATCCGGTCCAAGCGCCGGCGGCGCCCATCGCCATGCAGGCCGCCATCTGCTTACCCGTCATGATGCCGCCGGCGGCCAGCACCGGCACGTCGCGCACCGGCTTGATCGCCTTGATCACCTCGGGTACCAGCACCATGGTAGAGACCTCGCCGCAATGGCCGCCGGCCTCGGTGCCTTGCGCCACCAAAATATCGACGCCGGCAGCGACCTGCCGCAGCGCATGTTCCTTGGACCCCACGAGTGCGGCGACCGGCACGCCATGCTTGCGGCCCATGTCGATCATCTGCTTCGGCGGCACACCGAGCGCGTTCGCAATCAGCTTGATCGGGTGACGGAACGAAACTTCGAGCACGTCGAGTGCGCGCTGCGCGTCGAACGGCTGCGGCTGGTTGTCGGTGACGTTGGTGGTCGTCAGCTCGACGCCGTATTTCTTCAGGAGGTTGCGGGTGAAGTCGCGATGTTGCGGCGAGATCCGCGCTTCCAGGCTCTTCCAGGTGACATCCTTTTCGCCCGCGGTCGAAATGTTTTCCGGAATCAGAACGTCGAGCCCATAGGGCTTGCCGTCGGTGCGGTCGTCGATCCATTTCAGTTCCTGTTCGATCGTCTCCGGCGAGTGCGCGGTCGCTCCCAATACGCCAAACCCGCCGGCGCGGCTGACAGCGGCCACGACGTCGCGGCAATGGCTGAAGGCGAGCAGGGGGAATTCTATACCCAGCATGTCGCAGATCGGCGATTTCATGGTATGCGCTCCCTGTGGCGACCGCGGGCCAGCCGCTCATTGTTGGTTTGTGTGTTGGCGGAACGCTAGCCCAATACAGGCGTGAATGCCAAGCGTAGCAACACACACCGACCTCATCCTGAGGAGCGGCTCTCTTGGGCCGCGTCTCGAAGGATGGGCCACGGGCCTCAGGGTTCGAGACGGCGCTGACGCGCCTCCTCACCATGAGGGGACAAAACATTCCACCTAGCAAAATATGCAAAGCCCACCCGCCGATTTGCGTCTTGCGCTTTGGCGCTATCGAGAGAATGCTGCCAATCAACCAAAAGAATATTTCAGGGAGCCCATCTTCATGTCCGCCATGCCGTCCGCCGCTGCCAAATCGCCCGAGACCTACGACGTCGTCGTGGTCGGCGCGGGCTTTGCCGGCATGTATATGTTGCACCGGTTGCGCGGGCAGGGGATGACGGCGCGGGTCTACGAGCAGGGCAGCGGCGTCGGCGGCACCTGGTACTGGAACCGCTATCCCGGCGCACGCTGCGACGTCGAGAGCATGCAGTATTCCTATTCGTTCTCGGAGGAGCTGCAGCAGGAATGGGACTGGAGCGAGCGCTACGCGCCGCAGGCTGAGATCTTGAAATACGCCAATCACGTCGCCGACCGCTTCGATTTGCGAAGGGACATCCAGTTCGACACTCGCGTCGACAGCGCCGAATTCGACGAGACGACTTCGCTGTGGTCGGTTACGACCTCCGACGGCAAGACGGTCACCGCAAAATTCGTCGTGCTCGCCACCGGTTGCCTGTCGAACGCGCGGATGCCCGACATCAAGGGCCTCGATCAATTCAAGGGCAAGGTCTATCACACCGGCCATTGGCCGCATGAAACGATCGATTTCACGGGCCAGCGCGTCGGCGTCATCGGCACCGGATCGTCAGGGATTCAGTCGGTGCCGGTCATCGCCGAACAGGCAAGCCATCTCACGGTATTCCAGCGCACGGCGAATTTCTCGATCCCCGCGCGCAACGCATCGCTGACGGAACAAGAGCGGCAGAAATTCCGCGCCAACTATCCCGAGATCCGGCGCTTTGCGCGCGAGGTGGCGAAGAACGGCATTTACACCGAGATGCCCGACCGCGGCGCGCTCGATGACGGCGACAATGAGCGTCGCGCCAAATACGAGGCGCGCTGGAATCGCGGCGGGCTTACCTTCATGTCAGTCTACAACAATCTTGCGCTCGACAAGGTGGCCAACGACACTGCCGCAAATTTCGTCCGCGACAAGATCGCCGAGATCGTCAAGGATCCCGACACGGCGAAACTGCTGCAGCCGAACAATCATCCGATCGGTTCAAAGCGCATCTGCATCGACACCGACTACTTCGCGACCTTCAACCGTCCCAACGTGACGCTGGTCGACATCAGATCGAATCCGATCGAGGAGATCACCGAGAACGCAGTGCGCGTGGCCGGCAAAAACTACGAAGTCGACGCGCTGGTGCTGGCGACCGGTTTTGACGCCATGACGGGATCGGTGGCGAAGATCGATATCAAAGGCCGTGACGGCCAGACGCTCAATCAAAAATGGGCCGCGGGCCCGCGCACCTACCTCGGCCTGATGAGCGCGGGCTTTCCCAACCTGTTTGTCATCACCGGCCCCGGTAGCCCGTCGGTGCTGTCGAACATGATCGTGTCGATCGAGCAGCATGTCGACTGGATCGCCGACTGTCTCGCTTACATACGCGACCGCGGGCTCGACACGATGGAGGCCGCCACCGAGGCCGAGGACCAATGGGTCGACCATGTCAACGAGGTCGCCTCCACTACACTCTATCCGCAGGCCAACTCCTGGTACATGGGCGCGAACGTCCCCGGCAAGCCACGCATCTTCATGCCCTATATCGGCGGCGTCGGCCCGTACAGGCAGATCTGCAACGACGTCGCGGCCAAGGGCTATGAGGGATTTGTGATGGAAAGGGCAGAGATGACGCGCAAGCTGGCCGCGTCGTAAGCGGCCGCCGTAGGGTGGGCAAAGTCGCCAAGCGCCGTGCCCACCATCTCGCCGGTTCGATAGCGCGAATGGTAGGCACGCTTCGCTTTGCCCACCCTACATGTCAGCGCCGCAGCCGCCTGCTCAACACCTCAACAAACCGGTCGACATCAGTCTCATCATTATAGACGTGGGGCGAGATGCGCATGCGCCCCAGGCGTGGTGCGACATAGACGCCTTCGCTTGCCAATCCTTCGACGAGGTCCGCCGGCATTCCGCCCTTGAAGGCGAGGCTCAATACATGCGGCGCCCGCAGATGAGGTTCGGGAACGTGGACGCCGATGCCGCGCACGGCTTGCGCGATCCGCTCCGTCAGCATCGTGAGACGTTGCACAATGGCCGGCGCGCCCCATTCAGCTATCATCTCCATGCCGATTGAGGCCATCTCCATCGAGATGAAATGGTCGCGCTCGCCCATGTCGAAGCGCCGCGCATCGGGAACGTAACTGAGATCGGTGAAATAGACCGCGTTATCGGCGCGCACGTTGCAGCGGCCGGACGCGGTCTGCTCAAGCGGGATACCGCCTTGATGACGTTTGGCAACATAGAGAAAGGCGCGGCCGTAAGGGCCGAGCAGCCATTTGTAGGTCGGGAAGATCACAAAATCCGGGTCGAGACGCTTCACGTCGGTCGGCAGTACGCCAGTGCTGTGCGTCGCGTCGATGAGAAAGGCAGCGCCCCGCTGCCGGAGTGCCGCGCCGACCTTGTCGACATCGATCAACCCGCCGTCCGACCAGTGCACCGATGAGATCGAGGCCAGACTGACCGGCGGTGCGCCGGATCGCTCGATGTTTCCGAGCACCGCCGCCGTCCAGTTGCCATCGTCAGGTTGCCGCACCGTCTCGACAGTGAACCCTTCTGCCTCGGCCCGCGTATGCCATTCGAGCACCGGAGAGGAGTGATCGTTCTCCAGCACGATCACGCGCGTGCCGCGGGCGATCGGCAGAGTCTTCGCGGCTGTCGCAACGCCGTAACTGACCGAGGGAATCAGCGCGATATCGGCGGCCTCGGCATTGATCAGCCGGGAGGCAGCAAGGCGCGCGCGTTCATTCTGTTGGTTGGCGAAGGATGCCTCGAGCGTCCACGGCGTGCCCTTGCGGAGAACGGCGGCGCGGCCGGCCTCCAGCGTTCGAAGCGGCAGCGGGCTGAAAGAGGCGGCGTTCAGGTAACAGATCTGGCGCGGTATCTCGAACAAGGCGCGCTGTGATGGGAGCATGTGGATGGTCTCTTTGCTGGCGACACCTCCATTATGACCGATCTCGAATACACCAGCCACAGGAGCATTGCTCCGAGTACACTTGCCTCGTGCAATCAGGGCAGGCGCTGCATGGCGCATTCCTCCTCTGACTTTTGCGCGCTTTTTGTTCTGTTGCGGTGCTGATACGAAACCTTACATGGATTGCACCGGCCGCCGCGCGACAGATCACGCAATCGCGAGACGGCCGAAGAAGCCTGGAGCCCACATAATGACCGACGCCCCCACCACCGAGCCCGCCGAATACGTCCCGCCGAAAGTCTGGACCTGGAACAAGGAAAGCGGCGGCCGGTTCGCCGCCATCAATCGGCCGATCGCAGGCCCTACGCATGAGGCGGAGCTGCCGGTCGGCCGCCATCCGTTCCAGCTCTACTCGCTGGCTACTCCCAACGGCGTCAAGGTCACGGTCATGTTCGAGGAGCTGCTTGCCGCCGGTCATAGCGGCGCGGAATACGACGCCTGGCTGATCAAGATCGACGGCAACCAGTTCGGCAGCGGCTTTGTTGCTGTCAATCCGAACTCGAAGATTCCCGCGCTGATGGACCGCAGCGGACCGGAGCCGATCCGGGTGTTTGAATCAGGTGCGATACTGATGCATCTCGCCGAAAAGTTCGGCGCCTTCCTGCCGGCGAGCGGTCCGGCGCGGGCCGAATGCCTGTCATGGCTGTTCTGGCAAATGGGCAGCGCGCCGTTTCTCGGCGGTGGCTTCGGCCATTTCTACGCCTACGCGCCCACCAAGATCGAATACGCCATCGACCGCTACGCCATGGAGGTGAAGCGCCAACTCGACGTGCTCAATCGACGGCTTGCCGATAACGAATTTCTCGCCGGCCACGAATACACGATCGCCGATATGGCGACCTGGCCATGGTACGGCGCGCTGGCAAAAGGCCTGGTCTACGGCGCCGGCGAATTCCTGTCGGTGCATGAATACAAGAACGTGCAGCGCTGGACCGACGCGATCGCCAAGCGCCCGGCGGTGAAGCGCGGGCGCATGGTCAACCGCATCTCCGGCGATCCGGCAAGCCAGTTGCACGAGCGGCATGAGGCGAGCGATTTCGATACCAGGACGCAGGACAAGATCGGCGAGCCCGCGAAGGGGTGATGGCTGGCGGTGGGGGACTCTCGATAAACAACCAACAAAGGTCCCGCGCGTCCGACAGGGCAGGAGGAAACCACCATGAGCTTCTTCGAAAAGGGCGCTGTCCGCATCCACTATGAGGAAGCCGGCTCCGGCTTCCCGCTGCTCCTGATCGCCGGCGGCGGATTGAATTCGAACATCTCTGGCATCACCGGCGACTATCCGCCGTTCAATGCCGTCAAGGAGTTCGGCAACGAATATCGCTGCATCGCCTACGACCTGCGCAACGCGCCGCCCGGCCAATCCACCGGCCCGCTGGAGATCGAGCGTCCCTGGGATTCCCATACCGACGACCAGCTCGCGCTGATGGATCACCTCGGTTTTGAAAAATTCATGGTGCTGGGTTTTTGCATCGGTGGGCCCTTGATCTGGAATCTGATCAAGCGCGTACCGGATCGCGTCGTCGCCGCCGTACTGGCGATGCCGTCAGGCTCGCGTCCCGAAATGCGCGACCTGTTTTACAATAACAACATGACCGGCTGGGCGCCGGAACTGACAAAACGCCGGCCCGACATCGCGATGGAGCAGGCGGAAAAATTCCTGACGCGGATGTATCGCACCGATCCCGACTTCGTCTTTACCGTGACGCGTGATTTCGTCCGCCAGTGTCAGACGCCGGTGCTTATCCTGCCCGACGACATCCCGGCCCATCCTTACGCGGTCGCCATGGAGAGCGCGATGCTGGCGCCGAACGCGGAAGTGAGCCTGTTTCCGTGGAAGGAGCCGAAAGAGCGGGTGCCGCTCGCGGTGCGCCAGATCCGGTCTTTCCTGCGTGCGCATAGGCCGGTGGCTAATTCGTAGTAGCGTGTAGGATGGGTGGAGCGAAGCGATACCCATCAATACCGTTCGTGATGCTGATGGGTATCGCTTCGCTCCACCCATCCTACTTCTACACCACTGTCTTCGCCCCTTCCGCCGGTGGAAACACCACGCGGTCGTCGGTCCGGCAGTAACGATCCGCGAACATACGGCCGATCGGATGATAGCGCTCCATGTGCACGCGCATAGCGGCGTGGTCCCACAAATCGTCGCGGATATGGAAGTGGATGCCTTCGCCCATCACCAACAGCCGGTCGCCGTTGACGTCGATCTCCTTCCAGGTTTTGCATTCCATCGCAAACGGCGCATCCGCCAGCCGCGGCACGGCGATTTTCGTCGAGGGCGCCAGCTTGAGATCGAGATAGTCCGGCTCGCCGACCTCGGGTGGAAAATCGCCGCTGCTTTCGTGCATCGCCCGAGCGAGCGGCTCGTCGGTCATGTTGACGACGAACTCGTTAGTCCGCCGGATGTTGATCACGGTATCCTTGACGCGGCCGTCGGGCCGCAGATTGGCGGCGAACATGCAGAGCGGCGGATCCTCGCAGAACACGTTGAAGAAGCTGAACGGCGCCGCGTTGACCACGCCGGTCGGCCCGATCGTCGTCACCCAGGCGATCGGCCGCGGCAGCACAAAGGAGGTGAGCACCTTGTAGCGCTCGCGGGGTTTTAGGTCGCCGGGGTCGTATTGCATGGCTGCCTGCTCCGGGGGAGGTCTGTGCCTCGCCCCGCGTGCGGGGAGAGGCCGACGCGCGAGAGCGCGGCGGGTGAGGGGGCTCTCCGCGAACTTGCTGCCTGCTGCTTCTGCGAAAGCAGCCCCTCACCCCGACCCTCTCCCCGTGAAGAACGGGGAGAGGGGGGAAGTTTACGGCATGCTCAGTTCATGCCTTCCGACCACCATCCAGTGCACTTCATCCGGGCCATCGGCGAAGCGCAAATGGCGGACGTCCTGGTACATCTCGCCGAGCGGGCTCCATTGCGAGATGCCGGTGGCGCCGTGCATCTGGATCGCCTGGTCGATGATCTTGCAGGTACGCTCCGGCACCATGGCCTTGACCATGCTGACCCAGATCCGCGCTTCCTTGTTGCCGAGCACATCCATTGCCTTGGCGGCTTTCAGTACCATCAGCCGCATCGCCTCGATTTCGCAGCGCGCCTGGGCGATGATCTGCAGATTGCCGCCGAGATGGGCGATCTTCTTGCCGAAGGCTTCGCGGGTGAGCCCGCGGGACACCATCAGGTCGAGCGCCTTTTCCGCCTTGCCGATGGTGCGCATGCAGTGATGGATGCGGCCCGGCCCGAGCCGAACTTGCGAGATTTCAAAGCCGCGGCCTTCGCCGAGCAAAATGTTCTCCTTCGGTACCCGGCAATTGTTGAAGCGCAGATGCATGTGGCCGCGCGGCGCGTGGTCGTGGCCGAACACGTGCATCGGGCCCAGAATCTCCACGCCGGGGGTGTCGATCGGCACCAGGATCTGCGACTGCTGCTTGCTCGGCGGCGCGTCGGGATTGGTCTTCACCATCACGATCATGATCTTGCAGCGCGGATCGCCGGCGCCGGAGATGTAGTATTTTTCGCCGTTGATCACCCATTCGTCGCCGACGAGTTTAGCGGTCGTCGAAATATTCTTGGCGTCGGAGGAGGCAACGTTGGGTTCGGTCATCGCGTAGGCCGAGCGGATTTCGCCTGCCAGCAGCGGCTTCAGCCACTTCTCCTTCTGCTCCTTGGTGCCGACGCGCTCCAGCACTTCCATATTGCCGGTGTCGGGCGCCGAGCAGTTCATGGTTTCCGAGGCCAGCGGATTCTTCGCCAGCTCGACCGCGATATAGGCGTAGTCGAGATTCTTCAGGCCCTCGCCGGTCTCGGCATCGGGCAGAAAGAAATTCCACAGGCCTTCTTCCTTGGCCTTGTCCTTGGCCTTCTGCAGCACCGCGAACTGCTCCGGCGTAAAGCTCCAGCGGTCCTTCTTGCCCTCGCCGAGCCGCATGAACTCCACCGACATCGGATCGACGGTCTCGCGGATGAATTTCTTGACGTGCTCGTAGAGCGGACGAACTTCGTCCGACATGCGCAAATCGTTGAGTTCTTCGCCCGGATTGAGGTTGTAGGTCGTCGTTCGCGGGATGTAGGCGTGTTTCATGGATTATTTCCTCCCATTGCGCAGACCATTTATCTGCGGGCGCGCTCGGCTCGTTGGCCGGCAATGTAGACGGGAGGAGAGGGCTTGCACAAGCGCGGGCGCGCGGCGACGATTTTCCGCCTCATGGCAAGCGCGTAGTGTGTAGGATTGGTGGAGCCAACGGGGCCGGGCACGGCTGATCCGTTGGCTCTACCCCCATCCTACAATTCATTTGCGCCTGGCGTGCCGATCGAACGCGCTGAGCACCGCGAGCGTCATGGCGGTGACCCCGGTTCCGATGGTCGGCTTCGGCACCGGCGCGAACAGCGGTGAATGATTTGACGGTATCGGCGGGCCGGTGCCGTTGCGTGCTGCGTCGATACTTTCCTGGTCATAAACGCCGATGTTGAACATCATCGACGGCACGCCTGCGCCAGCGTATTCGGAGAAGTCCTCGCTGGCGGTCCCCGGCGGCGAAACCCTGAACTTGTCGCCAAATGCCGTCTTCAACGCTTCAGCAGTGGCGGCGACCACGTCGGGATCGTTCATGACGGGCTTGGTGCCCTCGACAATTCTGATATCGGGCGCGGGTGCACCTGACATGGCGGCAGCGGCCTTTGCCGTTCGTTCGATCCCGGCATGTAGTTTGGCGCGAACCTCGGGCTTGTAGGAGCGAATGGTGCCGGAGAGCCGCACCGAGTCGGGGATGATATTTGGAGCGGTGCCACCGTGAATGGCGCCGATGCTCACGACACCGAATTCGGTCGGGTCTTTTTCACGGCTGATCACGCTTTGCACTTCGACAATGAAGCGCGCCGCTATTCCCACGGGGTCGACGGTCGTGTGCGGTGCCGAACCGTGACCGCCGCGGCCGTGGAATGTTATATCGAGGCCGTCGGCAGCGGACGAGCCTACTCCTGTGCGATAGAAGCCCGTGCCATGAGAGAACGGACCGGCATGCAGGGCGAAGGCGATATCGGGTTTGGCAAAGCGCGTAAACAGGCCATCCGCCAGCATGGCCTTGGCGCCCGCCACGATTTCTTCCGCCGGCTGGGCGATGAACATCAGCGTGCCGCGCCACTGGTCTTTCAGGCCGAGCAGCGTCTTCGCCGTTCCAACCCAACTCGCCATGTGGATGTCGTGGCCGCAGCTATGGGCGACGAACACCTCCCGCCCGTTCCAGTTGGCTTTATCGCGGCTCGCATAGTCGAGGCCGGTCTTCTCTTCCATCGGCAGGCCGTCGAGCTCGGTGCGCACCATGATCGTCGGGCCGTCGCCATTTTTGTAAATGGCGACCAGCCCGGTCCTGCCGACCTTCTCGGTGACCTCAAAGCCGAGCGCGCGCATTTCCGCAGCGAGTCTCGCGGCGGTCTTTACCTCCTGAAACGCCAGCTCCGGATGGGCGTGGATTTCCTTGTAGAGCGCGTCGAGCTTCGGATAGTCGCTTGCGAGCGAGGCTTCGATCGCCTTCTGCAGGGTGGCGACATCGAGCTCGGCGTGGGCGGGCAGCGTGATAGTTGCGAATAGCGCGGCGGACGCCGCCAATGAGATGACAGATCGCTTCATGGCCTGACGTTCCTTCGATTTTGCCGCAATCTGTGCTGCGTAGGGTGGGTTACGCCTTCGGCTAAACCCACCCTACAATCTTCGTTTACGCCGGCATGCGGTGCATCGCGCAGATCTTGTTACCGTCGAGATCGCGCAAATAAGCGAGATAGAGCTTGCCCGTGCTGCCTTCGCGGATGCCCGGTGGATTTTCGCAGGTCGTTCCGCCATTGGCGATGCCGGCCGCGTGCCATGCGTCGGCCTGTTCGGGCGATTCGGCCGCAAAGCCGATCGTGCCGCCATTGGCGGGCGTCGCGGGCTGGCCGTTGATCGGCTTGGTCACCGAGAATATTCCGGTCTTGGTGATGTAGAAAATGCGGTGGCCGTCGACCCGTGCCGGCCGCACACCGAGCGTGCCGAGCAATGCGTCATAGAACGCCTTGGCCTTGTCGAGGTCGTTGGTGCCGATCATTACATGCGAAAACATTTCTTCAATTTCCTCCCAGTTTTTCCGGACGAACAGATTTTTCCAGACGAACAAACGCAAATTGCTTGCCACTTCACTTTCCCGGGCCGCCCATCACGCTGCTCGTTGCCGGGCAATGTAGACGGCGGCGCGGGCATTCTACAAGCGGCCCCTTCCGATAGCCGAAAAGCCACGCGATCCCACCGGATTACGGATCGTTAATCCGGCTGGCGCGTTGGTTCCTGTCGCCAAACGCGGCGCCTCGACGCACCCTGGCATCTTGAAGCGGTCTCGGGTGAGTTCCTACCTCTGGGATGCCTGCCACGGCGTTCAGCCGCGGGCGGCAAGGAGACGACAATGAGCTATTTTAAGACTGCCATTCTGCTGGCCGGTCTGACCGGCCTCTTCATGGGCGTCGGCTATCTGATCGGCGGCGCCACCGGTGCCACGATCGCGCTCGTGATCGCGGCTGCGACCAATCTTTTCGCCTATTGGAATTCGGACCGCATGGTGCTGTCGATGTACGGCGCCCATGAGGTCGACCAGCGCACGGCGCCCGACCTCTTCAATCTCGTGGCTGAACTCGCCGGCCGCGCCGGTCTGCCGATGCCGCGCGTGTTCCTGATGGACGAGCCGCAGCCCAACGCCTTCGCCACCGGCCGCAATCCGCAGAACGCGGCGGTCGCCGTGACCGCGGGTCTGGTGCAGTCGGTCAGCCGCGAAGAACTCGCCGGCGTGATCGCGCACGAGCTCGCGCACATCAAAAATCACGATACGCTGCTGATGACCATCACCGCGACCATTGCCGGTGCGGTCTCGATGCTGGCGCAGTTCGGCATGTTCTTCGGCGGCAACCGCGACAACGGTCCGGGCATCATCGGATCGATTGCCATGATGATCCTGGCCCCGCTCGGCGCCATGTTGGTGCAGATGGCGATCAGCCGGACGCGCGAATACGCCGCCGACGATCTCGGCGCGCGCATCTGCGGCCAGCCGATGTGGCTTGCGTCCGCTCTGGCCAAGATCGCTAATGCGGCGCATGTGGTCCCGAATCCGGAAGCCGAGCGCAATCCGGCAACGGCGCACATGTTCATCATCAACCCGCTGTCGGGGCAGGGCATGGACAATCTGTTCACGACGCACCCCTCGACCGAGAACCGCATCGCCGCGCTGCAGCAGCTCGCGGCGCAGATGGGCGCGCAGGGCGGCACCTTCTCCGCCACCGCGCGCGCCAACTATCCGGGCCGCGGCCCATGGGGCCGCCCCTCGGCCTCGCGCGGCCCGTGGGGGTAAGGTGACGCGAATTCGTGGTGGGCAAAGGCGTCAGCGCCGTGCCCACCAGCCATCCTCGAGCACGGTTCGTGATGGTGGGTAGCACTCTACGGCACCTGTGACGTGACTGCCCGACGACGGGCAAATGACTTCTGATTTTCCGAAATCGTGTCAAGCCTCGGAATCAGAAATATTCCGCTTTCGTTCTCACCCAAATCACCGGCATAACTCCGTCCGTCTCACGGCAGATGAGGGGCGTTGGCCATCGTCACTAACGTGCGGTGAGATGCGATGGACACGAAAGCCATGACCGACGTGCGTGGTGATCGTGTACGGCGAAGTCGTGTGGTTCTGGCGCCGCCATGCTGGCGTTAACCCTCTAAATGAGAGGGCGGGAAGTGAAGAGCAAACCTCGGGCGCAATGCGTCGCGAGAAGGCTAACGCATATTCGCTGTCGTCCCTGCGAACGCAGGGACCCATAACCACAAATGCTCATGTTTCTGCGAAGTTGTCGCTACAGCGTTGCCTACATTTGGAATCCATGGTTGTGGGTCCCTGCGTTCGCAGGGACGACAGCGTTGAGGTCGCCTACGTCAACCACCCTCAAAACGCCGTATACCCGCCATCGATCACAAAGCAATCCGCCGTATGATACGACGACGCCTTGCTCATGATGTACACCGCGATGCCGCCGAAATCGCTCGGCTCGCCGAAGCGGCGCAGGGGAATGCGCGGCATCACGTTGGCAACGAATTTGTCGTTGGCCATCAGCCCCGAAGTCATGTCGCTCTTGATCCAGCCGGGCAGGATCGCGTTGGCGGTGACGCCGTAACGCGCGAGTTCGACCGCGAGCGCCCGGCACAGCGCGTTCAGCGCCGCCTTGGTGCCGGCGTAATGCTCATTGCGGGCGGTGCCGAACAGCGAGGCGAGGCTGGAAGTCGCGACCAGCCGGCCAAATTTGTCGCCGGCTTCCGCACGTTCGGTCATGTGGCGGGCGGCGGCCTGAAAGACATGGAAGACGCCGTCGAGATTGGTCGCGAACATGCGCCGCCACTCCTCCTCGGTGCGGTCGATGAAGGCGCGCCGTCCGCCGCCGCCGATGCCGGCATTGGCAAAGCAGCCGTCGACGCGGCCGAACGTATCGAGCGTGGCCGTCATCGCGGACTTGACGGAGGCGGGATCGGTCACGTCGCAGATCTGCGTATGTACCTTGCCGGGCCCGGCCGACATCGTCGTTGCCGCACTCTCGTTCTTCTCGCCATTGCGGCCCCAGATCGAGACGTTGCAGCCTTGGGCGTTCAACGCTTGCGCAATGCCAAGGCCGATGCCGCCATTGCCGCCGGTAATGACCGCTGTTCGGCCGGTGAGGTCAAAGATGCTCATTGGATGTTTCCATTTGTTTGGCAACAGAGTTGCGCCCGGTGGTGGGCAGATGTTCTGGTGCAAGCATGGACAACACAGCCAGGAAAATCAAATATGGACCATCCGGTCTTCCGCGCAGCGAAATAGCGCGTAAACACAAGTTAAGAGGAAACAATGCAGTTCAAGCACGTCACGCTCGATATCGACGGCGCGGTCGCCGTTCTCAAGCTCGACCATCAGGAGGTCATGAACGCGGTCTCGATGGACATGCTGGGCGGGCTCGGCGAAGCACTCGATGCGATCGACGACAAGCGTGAGGAGGTGCGCTGCGTCGTGCTGACCGGCGCCGGGCGCGCCTTCTGCACCGGCGCCAACCTGCAGGGCCGCAACAACCAGAAGCCCGGCAAGAGCAACGCCGGGCAATCGCTGGAGATCGGCTTTCATCCGTTCCTGCGCCGCATTCGCCGGCTGCATTGTCCGCTCGTTACCGCCGTCAACGGTCCCGCCGCGGGCGCCGGGATGAGTTTTGCATTGATGGGCGACATGATCCTCTGCGCGCGCTCGTCCTATTTCCTGCAGGCGTTCCGTCGCATCGGCCTGGTGCCGGACTGCGGCTCGACCTGGCTATTGCCGCGCATGATAGGCAAGGCGCGCTCGGTCGAACTGTCGCTGATGGGCGAGCGGCTGCCGGCCGAGAAGGCGCTGGAATGGGGCCTCGTCAACCGCGTCTATGACGATGCAGTTCTGATGGAGGAGGCGATGAAGCTCGCGCATGAGCTCGCCAATGGTCCGACGATCGCGCTGTCGCTGATCCGAAAGCTCTACTGGGACAGCCCGGAAAATTCCTTCGAGGAACAGCTCAACCTCGAATTCGAATCGCAACGCATCGCGGGCGCGGCGGAGGATTTCAAGGAAGGCGTTAGCGCATTCCTCGAAAAGCGCCCCGCCAAGTTCAAAGGCAAATGATCGAGGAACAACTCGGGCGCTGCGTCGCCGCCTGGTATCCGGGAGCGACCGGCGTCACCGGCGCCGCCAAACTTTCCGGCGGCGCCAGCCAGGAAACCTGGACGTTCGACATCGTGCACGCAAGCGGCAATGTCGGAGCCATCCTGCGCCGCGCGCCGCCGGGCTATGGCGCTTCGCCGGGACGGGCCGCTGGGCTGGATGCCGAGGCCACGCTGATGCAATTGGCCCATGACGCCGGCCTGCCGTCGCCGCGCGTGATGCATGTGCTCAAGCCCGAGGACGAACTCGGCCGCGGCTTCATCATGCAGCGCATCGAGGGGGAGACCATCGCGCGCAAGATTCTGCGCGATGAACAGTTCGCCAAGGCACGTCCGGTTTTGGCGCGGCAGCTCGGCCGCGTGATCGCCGGCATCCATGGCCTGCCGGCTACGAAACTGCCGAAGCTGCGCGAGATGAGCGCGACAAAGGAGATCGCTGACCTCGAGCGGGAATACCGCAGCTTCAACTGGCCCCGACCCGTGTTCGAACTCGCCCTTCGCTGGTTACGCGAGCGCGATCCCGGGCCGTCGAAAGAGGTGACACTGGTGCATGGCGATTTCCGCCATGGCAACCTCATCATCGGCCCCGACGGCGTGCGCGCGGTGCTGGACTGGGAGCTCGCCCATCTCGGCGACCCGATGGAAGATTTGGGGTGGATCTGCGTCAACTCCTGGCGGTTCGGCGAAATCGACAAACCCGTCGGAGGCTTCGGGTCGCGCGAGGAACTGTTCGCCGGCTACGAGGAAGCCGGCCGCAAAGTCGATCCTATCAGAGTGACGTTCTGGGAAGTGATGGGCACGCTGCGCTGGGGCATCATGTGCTGCGGCATGATGCAGCGCTTCCGGCAAGGCCCCGATCATTCGATGGAACGTGCCATGATTGGCCGCCGCTCGTCGGAGACGGAGATCGATCTGCTACGATTGCTTGCGCCGCGCGCATGATCCCGAAAAGTGGAGGCCGGTTTTCGGAAAAGATCATGCGCAAAAGAAGAGAAGTGAGATGCAAGACGAACCGACACCCACCGAACTGATCAAGGCGGTCGCGGATTTCCTCCGCAACGAGATAGCGCCCGAGATCAAAGGCCACAACGCCTTCAAGCTCCGCGTCGGCATCAACGCGCTGGACCTCGTCACGCGGCAACTGGCGCTGGAGCAGGGGAGCGATGCAGCGGAGGCCGCGCGGCTGAAGCAATTGCTCGGGGCCGATGGTTCGCTGATCGATCTCAACCGAGCGCTCTGTGAGAAGATCGCCAAAGGCGAAGTCGATCTGCAGAGGCCGGGCTTGGCCGAGCATCTCTGGCAGACCACGATGGACAAGCTCGCCGTCGATCAGCCGAACTACGCGTCGTACAAGAGGGAGTTGGGGAATAAGTAGGGTGTGCGACCGCCGTCTCGCCGGCGTTCCCCGGATGCTGTGCAGTGCCATAAGCGCGTTTACGCGCGTCTTCGACACGCTATGGCGGTGCGCTGCTGTTCCGGGGTCCATCCGCGGCGCCATGGGTCCCGGCTCTGCGGAGCGGCGCCATGCGCCGCACCGCGTCCGGGACACGAGGATCTCACCGCCCCAGCCATTTCGGCGGACGTTTCTCCGCAAACGCCTTCGGCCCCTCGATGTAATCTTGGGACGCCGCCATCGCCTTCACCGCGGGATATTCGCGCTGTTCGGCGATCGCCTGTTCCAGCGAGACCTCAAGCCCCCGCTGGATCGCCTGCTTGGAGGCGCGGATCGACATCGGCGAGTTCTTGCAGATGGTCTCCGCCCAGCGCTCCGCCGCCGCGAGCGCCTCACCGGCGGGAACCACCTCGTTGACGAAACCGAGTTCAAGACCCTCCTTGGCCGAGACGTGGCGTGCGGTGAGGATCATGCCCATGGCGCGCTTCAGCCCGATCTGGCGCGGCAGCCGGTGCACGCCGCCGGCAAGCGCGGCGAGGCCGACGCGCGGCTCGGGCAGGGCGAAGGTCGCATTCTCCGAGGCGATGATGAGGTCGCAGGCCAGCGCGATCTCGAAACCGCCGCCCATCGCGACGCCGTTGACCGCGGCGATGATCGGCTTGTCGCAGTCGAAGCGCGAGGTGAGGCCGGCGAAGCCGCCCTTGTCCCAGCCGCGTTTTCCCCCGGCCGCCTGCCATTTCAAATCGTTGCCGGCGCAGAACGCCTTGTCGCCGGCACCGGTGACGATCGCCACCCATTGCGCAGGGTCCGCGGAAAAGTCGTCGAACACCTTGTTGAGCTCGAAATGCGCATCGATATGCAGCGCATTGTACACTTCGGGCCGCGACAGCGTGATGATCGTGATCGGTCCCTTGCGCGTCACCTTGGAGAATTTCAGGTCCATGTCTGCTCCCGTTTCGATTTTCTGCGGCGAAGAATATTGGCTGCGATCATAGCGCCAGCCCGGCGGCTGAAACCATCCAATTACGCAAGGCCCCCGCGCGTGCCAAGCTTCATTCCGTTGCTTGACTTGGGCGGGGTGTTCCAACCTAAATCGATCCGAGCAGGAGCGCCGCGTAGCGCCTAGACGCAAAAGCAATAAACGACATTTCCGGGAGAGACCGCCTTGGATTTCAACCTGCCTGCCGACCTCACAGCCTATCTCGACGAACTCGACCGCTTTATCGCGCGCGAGATCAAGCCGCTGGAGGAGGCCGATGACAACATCCGCTTTTTCGATCATCGCCGTGAATGGTCGCGCACCGATTTCGAAAACGGCGGCCTGCCGCGGCATGAATGGGAAGCGCTGCTGCGCAAGGCCAAGAATCTCGCCGACGCCGCCGGCCATTTGCGGTTCGCGATCCCGAAGCGCTATGGCGGCAAGGACGGTTCCAACCTCTGGATGGCCGTGATCCGCGAGCATTTCGCCGCAAAGGGCCTCGGTCTGCACAATGATCTGCAGAACGAGCACTCGATCGTCGGCAACCTGCCGCTCGTGACCATGCTCGACCGCTACGGCACCGACGAGCAGAAGGCGATGATCGAAGGCTCGATCACTGGAAAATACCGCATCACCTTCGGCCTCACCGAGCCTGATCATGGTTCCGACGCGACGCATATGGAAACCAGGGCCGTGCAGGCGACGCGTGACAACATCAAGGGCTGGATCATCGACGGCCAGAAAATGTGGACCACCGGCATGCATGTCGCGACCCATTGCGCGCTGTTTGCCCGGACATCAGGCAATGACGGCGACGCGCGCGGCATCACCTGCTTCCTGGTGCCGGCTAGAAGCGAGGGCGTGAAGGTCGAGGAATATCTGTGGACCTTCAACATGCCGACCGACCATCCGCGCGTTAGCTTCACGGATGTGTTTGTCCCCGAAGATGCACTGTTCGGCGAGGTGGGCCGGGGGCTCTCGCTGGCACAATGCTTCGTCCACGAGAACCGCATCCGGCAGGCGGCGAGCTCGCTGGGCGCAGCCGTTTACTGCATCAACGAGAGCGTCAAATACGCGCGCGAGCGAAAGCCGTTTGGCAAGGCGCTGGCCGAGAACCAGGCGATCCAGTGGCCGCTGGTGGAATTGGCGACGCAGGCCGAGATGCTCAGGCTGTTGATCCGCAAGACCGCGTGGGAGATGGACCAGCTCACCCAGGCCCAGGTCGAACACACGCTCTCCGATCGGGTCTCGATGTGCAATTACTGGGCAAACCGCCTGTGCTGCGAGGCCGCCGACCGCGCCATGCAGGTGCACGGCGGCATGGGTTATTCGCGCCACAAGCCGTTTGAGCATATCTACCGCCACCACCGCCGCTATCGCATCACCGAGGGCAGCGAGGAAATCCAGAAGCGCAAGGTGGCGGGATTCCTGTTCGGCTATATGGGGGCGGGGAAGCACTGAGGGGAAAGCCGCGGTGACCGCCACACATCTTGTCGTCATACCCCGCGAAGGCGGGGTATCCAGTACGCCGCGGCTTGCCGTTAAATCTCCGCGGCCTCTGGAATACTGGATCACCCGCCTTCGCGGGTGACGACAAGAGGAGGACTCAATTCACCTGCCGGTCCTTGCCCACCCAGTACGGCTCGCGCAGGTTCCGCCGCAAGATCTTCCCCGACGGATTGCGCGGCAGCGCCTCCATGAAGTCGATCGATTTCGGCGTCTTGAAGCCCGCGATGCGCTCGCGCGTAAAATTGATGATGTCGGTGGCACTCTCCTGCTTGCCCGGCTTCATCACCACGATCGCCTTCACCACTTCGCCCCATTTATCGTCGGGGATTCCGATCACCGCGGCTTCGGCGACATCAGGATGATCGCAGATCGCGCTCTCGACCTCGGCCGGGTAGATGTTCTCGCCGCCGGAGATGATCATGTCCTTGATGCGGTCGTGGATGTAGAGGTAGCCGTCCTCGTCCATGTAGCCGGCATCGCCGGTGCGCAACCAGCCGTCGCTGCCGAGCGTCTTGGCGGTGGCTTCCGGCAGGTTCCAGTAGCCGACCATGTTGGAGCCCGAGCGGGTGGCGATCTCGCCGACCTGGCGCGGCGGCAGCCGCTTGCCGTCGGGGTCGATGATCGCAAGCTCGATGCCGGGCAACGCCTTGCCGGCGGAACGCATGCGCTCCAGTCCCTCGACATGATCCTCGGGCGGCAGGGCGACGATGGTGCCCGTGGTCTCGGTCATGCCATACAACTGCACGAAGCCGCACTTGAACACTTCAATGCACTCCTTCAGCAGGGCGGTCGGAATCGGCGAGGCGCCGTAGAGCATATATTTCAGGCGGGAGAAATCGACCTGCCGCGCCCGTGGCTGCCGCACCACGAACTGCATCGCGGCCGGCACCATGAACAGTTTGGTAATGCCGGACTGCTCGAAGAAGTCCAGCACCTTGGTCGGATCGAACTCGCGGGCGATCACGCCCTTGGCGCCGTGATAAAGCCCCATCACGCCCCAGCCGGAGCCGCCGATGTGGAAGACCGGCATCGCTACCAGCGAGACGTCGTCGGCCGACCATTTGTTCCATTCGGGCTTCTCGGCCTCGCTGCCGGCGTTCACCAGATTGAGAAAGTTGGCGTGCGACAGCATCGCGCCCTTCGGCTTGCCCGTGGTGCCCGAGGTATAGAGCTGGATCGCGATGTCCTTCGGACTGATCGGCACCTTCGGATCGTCGCCGCTGGCAGCGTCGCGCCAGGCGATAAAATCCTGCCATTCCGGCGCGCCGCCCTCGGTCGTGATCACGTGGCGCACGTCGGGCAATTGCACCTGGATGTTGCGAACCTGCGTGATGAATTCCGGCCCGACGAACAGCGCCGGCGCCTTGCAATCGCCGACGATGAACGCGATCTCGGGGCCGGCGAGCCGCCAGTTGACCGGCGCCATCACCACTTTGGCCTTCATCGCGCCCATCAGCAGTTCGAAATAGATGTCGCTGTTCTTGCCGAGATAGGCGATGCGTTCGCCCGGCTTGACACCAAGCCCGATCAGCGCGTTCGCAACGCGGTTGGTGCTGATATCGAAGTCGGCGAACGTGGTCTGGCGTCCCTCGAATTCATAGGCGATGGCGTCGCCGCGCGTTCTGGCGCGATCGCGTACCATGTCGGCAAGGTTCGTCAATTGCTCCGGTGCGGACATGTCTCTCCCGTATCGTCTTGTTATCGTTGCGTGGAGTTTGGCGGTATCGCGCGACAAAGACAATACGGCTCTGTCGTCCCTGCCTCCGTGCGCAATCGCGCACTCGGCGCAGTGACCCATACGCCGCGGCCTATCGGTGAGCCGATGCGGCTAGTAGCCTTCACAAAACGAACGACGGTGGCTATGGGGCGCTGCGTTCGCAGGGACGACAACCTACCCCCTTGCGGCGCGGTCCTTCTCGTTTTGCGCCTTGATCGAGTCGCGCGCCTTGTTCCAGTCGTCGTCGCTCCAGTCGCGCAACTGATAGAAATTGCCGCCCATCGCGAGCGCTTGCGCGCCGTCCATGGCGATGGTCTCGCCATTGATCCAGTCGCAGCCGCCGGAGATCAGGAACACCGCGAGGTTTTGCAGTTCCTCCATGGTGCCGACGCGGCCCATCGGGTTTTGCGCCCGCGTGCGCGCGCCGGCCTCGTCGCCCGGCTTGATGCGCTTGCTCATGCCCTCGGTCGGGATTTCCCCCGGCGCAATGGTGTTGAGGCGGATGCCGTACTTGCCCCATTCGACCGCAAGCGACATCGTCATGGCGTGGATCGCCGACTTGCTCATCGCCGACGGCACCACATAGGGCGATCCGTTGCGCACCCAGGTCACCGTGATCGACACCACGTTGCCGCGTTGCTTGGCGGCGATCCAGCGCCGACCGACCGCGTGCGTCACGTAGAAGGTGCCATGCATCACGATGTTGGCGACGGCGTCGAAGCCGCGCGGCGAGAGCTCTTCCGAACGCGAGATGAAATTGCCGGCGGCATTGTTGATGAGATCGGTAAGGGACCCCGAGGCCCAGATCTGTTCGATCATTTCGTCGACGGCCATCGCATTGCGGATATCGACGCCGTGGCTGACCACGCGCCCGCCGTGAAGATCCATCAATTCGGTCGCGGTCTCGTCGCACACGATCTTGCGGCGGCCGCAAATGTGGACCTCGGCTCCCAGTTGGAGAAACCGCGCGGCCATGGATTTGCCGAGGCCGGTGCCGCCTCCGGTCACCAGAATGCGTCGCCCGGCGAGAAGCTGATCGTTGAACATCGTTTCCACCCACGGGATTGTCTGTTAATTGGTCGATTGACTAAAACCGGACAACGGCCTTTCTGTAAAGCAGCAACTGAGGAGATTTTTCATGGAGCAGCGCGTCTCGATCTCGATTTCGGACGGCATTGCCGATGTCCGGCTGGTGCGTGCCGACAAGATGAACGCGCTCGATGCCGCGATGTTTGAGGCGCTGGTGGCCGCGACCGAGCGGTTGGCCCACGAAAAGGGCGTCCGGGTGGTAGTATTGTCCGGGGAAGGGCGGGCGTTTTGCGCCGGCCTCGATATGGGACGCTTTCAGGCCATGAAGGAAAGCGGCGGTAACGGGATCGCCGGCGGCGAGAAGCGCGACCTCACTGCACGCACGCATGGTATCGCGAACTTTCCGCAGCAGGCGGTCTGGGGCTGGCGCCAGCTTCCGGTGCCGGTGATTGCCGCGATCCAGGGCGTGGCGTTCGGCGGCGGCTTCCAGCTCGCGCTCGGCGCCGACATGCGATTCCTCACACCAGACGCGCGGATGTCGATCATGGAGATCAAATGGGGCCTGGTGCCCGACATGGCCGGCACGCCCATTCTCGCAAGCCTCGTTCGCGACGATGTCCTGCGCGAACTCACCTATACCGGCCGCATCTTCTCCGCGCAGGAAGCGATGAGCTATGGCCTCGCGACGCGGATCTGCGACGATCCGCGCGCGGCGGCCTTCGAGGTCGCGCGCGAGATTGCCGGCAAGAGTCCCGATGCGATTCGCGCCGCCAAACGCATGCTCAACAAGTTGTCCGTTGATCCCGCTCCGGCGCTGCTGGCCGAATCCGTCGAGCAGCAGAAACTGCTCGGCAGCGCGAACCAGACCGAAGCCGTGCGCGCCAATATGGAGAAGCGCGCGCCGCGGTTTGCGGATGTTGGGTAATATGAGCCCCTCATCCTGAGAAGGCGCGAAAGCGCCGTCTCGAAGGATGCGGGCCCGTCTGTGGCCTCATGGTTCGAGACGCGCGAAGACGCGCTCCTCACCATGAAAGTCACTCAAACCCGACACCAGATCGGAAAGAGACAATGTCAGCCTCCCAACTCTTCCACGGCATCATCAGCGGCGAGCGCCGGCGCGACCACGGCGAGATCGCCGAGCGCACAGAGCGCATCGCCAGCGGCTTGCAAAAGCTCGGCGTCAAGCAGGGCGACAGCGTCGCCATGCTGATGCGCAACGACATCGCCTTCATCGAGGCGGCCTATGCCGCGATGCGGCTCGGCGCCTATGGCGTGCCTGTAAACTGGCACTTCAAGCCGGAAGAGATCAATTATGTGCTGAAGGATTCCGGCACATCCGTGCTGATCGCGCATGCCGACATGCTGCATCAGTTGCGCGAGGCGATTCCGCAAGGCGTCACGGCGCTCAGCGTGCCGACCCCGCCGGAGATCATCGCCAACTACAAAATCAATCCGGATCATCTGACGACGCCTGACTTCGCGATCGATTTCGAATCCTGGCTCAAGCTACATCCGCGCTATGACGGGCCGGCGGTGCCGCAGCCGCAGAACATGATCTACACCTCGGGCACGACAGGCCATCCCAAGGGCGTGCGCCGCTTTGCGCCGACGCCCGAACAGAGCGCCAACGCCGAGCGCATGCGCGCGCTGATCTACGGCCTCAAGCCCGGCGCCCGCGCGCTGCTTCCGGGGCCACTCTATCATTCCGCGCCGAACTCGTTCGGCCTGCGCGCCGGCCGCCTCGGCGGCGCACTGGTGATCATGCCGCGCTTCGATGCGGAAGAATTTTTGCGCGTGGTCGCGACGGAGAAGATCGACACCATCTTCATGGTGCCGACCATGTTCATCCGGCTGATGAAGCTGCCGGAGGAAGTGCGCAGGAAGTACGACATGTCGTCCCTGCGCCACGTCATCCATGCTGCCGCGCCATGTCCCGCCGACGTCAAGCGCGCGATGATCGAGTGGTGGGGACCGATCATCTACGAATTCTACGGATCGACCGAGTCCGGCGCCGTGACCTTTGCGACGTCCGAGGACGCGCTGAAGAAGCCCGGCACCGTCGGCAAGATCGCGCCGGGCGCGGAACTGCGCTTCATCGGCGATGACGGCCGCGAATTGCCGCAGGGCGAGATCGGCGAGATTTATTCGCGCATCGCCGGGAACCCTGATTTTACCTATCACAACAAGCCGGAAAAGCGCGCCGAGATCGATCGTGAAGGTTTCATCACCTCGGGCGACGTCGGCTACATCGACGCGGACGGTTATGTCTTCATCTGCGACCGCAAGCGCGACATGGTGATTTCAGGCGGCGTCAACATCTACCCGGCTGAGATTGAGGCCGCGTTGCACGCGATACCGGGGGTGCATGACTGCGCGGTGTTCGGCATTCCCGACGCTGAATTCGGCGAGGCGCTGATGGCTGTGGTGGAGCCGCAGCCGGCGGTGACGCTCGACCCGGCTTCTATCCGAAGCCAGCTCAAGGTCGCGCTGGCCGACTACAAGGTGCCAAAACACATCGAAATCCAGTCCAACCTGCCGCGGGAGGATTCCGGCAAGATCTTCAAGCGCCGCCTGCGCGATCCCTATTGGGAGCGGGCAGGGCGGAGGATTTAGCATCCTGTCGTCCCTGCGGAACGCAGGGACTCATAACCACAGGCCGTGGGGTTCGCAAAAGGACTCTCCCAGAGTGCCCTAAAAGAGGACACGGAGTATGGGGTCCCGGCGGTTCGCGGGGACGACGCAAGGGCAGAGACAATAGGCACCGCCTCCATCTTTATCTTGCACTGCGGCAAAAAAATTGCACACTCGGAAGAGCCGGGCAGTTTGAGGTGGCCAGCCAATGTCTTCCCAGACCATGCCTTCCGAGATCGAGATCCGGTTCAACCGTACCGATGAATCGTTGGCGTTGGAGGAGGATGCGCGGCTGCGGACCGACATTCGCCTGCTCGGGCGGATTCTCGGCGATACCGTCCGCGATCAGGAAGGCGCTGACGTCTTCGATCTGGTCGAACGTATCAGGCAGACCTCGATCCGGTTCCATCGCGACGAGGACAAGCTGGCGCGGCGCGAACTCGAGACCATCCTCGACAGCATGTCGATCAGCGACACCGTGCGGATCGTTCGCGCCTTCAGCTATTTCTCCCATCTCGCCAATATCGCCGAGGACCAGAACAACATCCGCCAGATGCGCGGGCGTGGTCCCGGCGGGCCGCGGGCGAGCGCGCTGACCCAGACGCTGGCGCATGCCAAGGCGGCGGGGATCAGTGCGGTCGAGCTGCGGCGATTCTTTAAGGGCGCCCAAGTCAGCCCGGTCCTGACCGCGCATCCGACCGAGGTCCGCCGCAAGAGCACATTCGACCGTGAGATGGAGATCGCCGCACTGCTCGACCGGCGCGAACGCGTTCAGCTCACGCCGGAGGAGGCCGAGGCCTGCGATGAGCAGTTGCGCCGCGCTGTGCTGACGCTGTGGCAGACCAATCTGCTGCGGCGGACCAAGCTGACCGTGCTCGACGAAGTCGCCAACGGCCTGTCATTCTACGACTACACCTTCCTCCATGAAGTGCCGCGGCTGCATAGCGCGCTGGAAGACCGGCTGAACCAGGAGGAGGGCGGTACGCCCGGCGAGCTGGCGTCGTTCCTGACCATGGGAAGCTGGATCGGCGGCGACCGCGACGGCAACCCCTTTGTCACCGCCGACGTCATGCGCGGCACGCTGCGCCTGCAGTCGAGCCGGGTGATGAGCTTCTATCTGGAGGAATTGCACGTTCTCGGCTCGGAACTGTCGTTGGCGGCGCACCTTGCCGACATTTCGGACGAGTTGCGCGCGCTGGCCGAGCGCTCGCCGGATACTTCGCCGCACAGGAGCGGCGAACCGTATCGGCTGGCAGTATCGGGCATCTATGCAAGGTTGACCGCGACCGCTGCAAAGCTCGAGGTCGAGACGACGCGTCGTCCGGTTGGCGAGGCCGCGCCTTATGCAAGCGTGAAGGAGTTCAAGGCCGATCTCGACGTGCTGGATCGATCGCTGATTGCGAACAATTCGGGCGTGATCGCGCGGGGACGGTTGCGCTTGCTACGTCGTGCCGTGGATTGCTTCGGCTTTCATCTGGCCCGACTTGACATCAGGCAGAATTCCGCGGTGCACGAGCGCACGGTCGCGGAACTGTTTGATGCCGCCATCCCCGGCATGTCCTATCTGGCACTGAACGAGGAGGCCCGCGTCCATCTGCTGCTGCGCGAGCTGCGCAGTGCAAGGCCGCTGAGCTCGGTGTTCGTCAAGTACAGCGAAGAAACACTCGGCGAACTCGCCATGTTCCGCGCCGCCGCCGAAGCTCATGCGCGCTTCGGCCCCGACGTGATCCACCAATGCATCATCTCCATGTGCAAGGGGATGTCGGACATGCTGGAGGTGGCGGTGCTGTTGAAGGAGGTCGGCCTCGTCAATCCTTCCGGCCGCAGCGCCATCAACATCGTGCCGCTGTTCGAGACCATCGAGGATCTGCAGGCCTCATCCGGCATCATGAACCGGATGCTGGCGCTGCACGATTACCGCCGGCTGGTCGACAGCCGCGGCGGCATCCAGGAAGTGATGCTGGGCTATTCCGACAGCAACAAGGACGGCGGCTTCGTCACCTCGGGCTGGGAGCTCTACAAGGCCGAAATCGAGCTGGTCGATGTGTTCGAGCGCCACGGCCTGCGCTTGCGGCTGTTTCACGGCCGCGGCGGATCGGTCGGCCGCGGCGGCGGGCCGAGCTATGACGCCATCATTGCGCAGCCGGGAGGTGCGGTAAACGGACAGATCCGCATCACCGAGCAGGGCGAAATCATCTCCAGCAAATATTCCAACCCGGAGGTCGGCCGCAGCAATTTGGAAATCCTCGCCGCGGCCACGCTGGAGGCGAGCCTGTTGCATCCCCGGCAGAGCGCGCCGCGAAAAGAATATCTGACCGCGATGGAGCAATTGTCGGCGTTGGCATTCAAGGCCTATCGCGGGTTGGTCTATGAGACCGAAGGCTTTGCCGATTACTTCTGGGGCTCCACGGTCATCACCGAAATCTCGACGCTCAACATCGGCAGCCGCCCGGCGTCGCGCAAGAAGACCCGCGAGATCGAGGACCTCCGCGCCATCCCCTGGGTGTTCAGTTGGGCGCAATGCCGGCTGATGCTGCCGGGCTGGTACGGTTTCGGCTCGGCGGTCGAGATCTGGATCGCGGAGCATCCGGAGCAGGGCATGCCGTTCTTGCAGGAGCTCTACCGCGAATGGCCGTTCTTCCGCACGCTGCTGTCCAACATGGACATGGTGCTGGCCAAGAGTTCGATTGCGATCGCCTCGCGCTATGCCGAATTGGTGCCTGACGTGAAGTTGCGCGAGAGCATCTTTGGGCGCATCCGGCGCGAATGGCATTCCTCCATTGAGAGCCTGCTCGATATCATGGGACATGAACGGCTGCTGCAGGGTAACCCGCTGCTGGAACGCTCGATCCGCAACCGCTTTCCCTATCTCGATCCGCTCAACCACGTGCAGGTAGAGCTATTGAAGGAGCATCGCTCGCATAATCCGGACGAGCAGGTGCTGCGCGGGATTCAGCTTACCATCAACGGGATATCGGCGGGGTTGCGAAACAGCGGGTGACGGGAGCAAACCTCGGCTGTCGTCCCTGCGAACGCATGCGAACGCAGGGACGACTCGTGGTGGAGATCGCACCTAGCGATCAGCGCCCTTCGCGTTCATGGCTTCATCGCACCCTGCGCACTTGTGTAGACCGCATAAAGCGATGACGAGCCGCAGATGTAGAGCCTATTCCGCTGCTGGCCGCCGAAGCATAGGTTGGCGACAGTTTCCGGTATGTGGATCTTGCCGAGGAGATCGCCGTCAGGAGTGTAGCAGCGCACGCCGTCCTCATTCGGATCGCCCCAACCCACCGAGCACCAAAGGCGCCCCGCGGTGTCGCAGCGCAGCCCGTCGGTAATGCTGGGCTTGGGCATGTCCGCAAAGACCTTGCTGTTCGAAAGCTTTCCGGCCCCGAGATCCACGTCGAACACGCGGATATGCGACGGGTTATCCGGTCCGTCGGTGAAGCCGGTATCGCAGATATAGAGCTTCTTCTCGTCAGGTGAGAAGCAAAGGCCGTTCGGCTGCACGAAGTCATCGACCACCATCTTGATGTCGCCGGATTTCGGATCCACCCGGTAGACGTTTTTCTTTTCCTGCTCGGGATCGGCCTTGATGCCCTCGTAGTAGCCGCCGATTCCGTAGGCTGGATCGCAGAACCAGATCGAACCGTCGGCCGCGACGACCGCGTCGTTCGGCGAGTTCAGCTTCTTGCCGTTGTATTTGTCGGCAATGATGGTGATCGAGCCGTCGAGTTCGGTCCTGGTGACGCGACGGCCGCTGTGTTCGCAAGTGATCAGGCGCCCTTCGCGGTCGATGGTGTTGCCGTTCGAGTTCATCGACGGCTGGCGATAGACGCTGAGGTGGCCGTCGTCTTCCGTGAAGCGCATGATGCGGTTGTTGGGAATGTCGGAGAACAGCACGTAACGCCCGGCTGCAAAGTAGACCGGGCCTTCGGCCCAGCGGAATCCGGTCGCGACGCGCTCGACCGCCATGGTGCCGGCGAAGGCCGGAAAGCCTGTCGGCCCGAACGAAACCTTCGGTTTCTTCATCGACTCCAGGCGAGAGTCTGGATAGCGGGCGCCGGGAAGCGGGCCGAGCGGCAGGGGCTGCGTTGCCGTGGTCGGCGCGCCGGTCTGGCCGAGCGGCGCTACGGAGGCGGCAGAGGCCGTCTTCATCGTCACGGCGGAAGCGGCAAGCGCTGCCGCGCCCGTCAATATCTTGCGACGGTCAAAACCGCCGCCTTGTTGTTGGGAATCGGAAAAGGTCAGTGAGGTTGTCATGATTTCCTCCCACGTTTTTGTTGGAAGGAAAACATCGGCTCGCATTCCGGCATAAAGCGGGCGGGCTGCGGTGAAACAACCCGCGATGGCGAGCTGCTTGGTAGGGTGGCAAAGCGAAGCGTGCCCACCATTCAAGCTGACGATCTCGGAAGGATGGTGGGCACGGCGCAAAAGTGCGCCTTGCCCATCCTACATTTCTGTCAGATCGGATCCCACGTAAAGATATCCGCAGAGCGGTCGAGCTTGTAGAACGATCCCGCAAGCGCCGGCATGCCGTGCTCGGCGATGGTCTGCGGCGTCCAGCCTTCGCTCCGCTGTACCGAGCGCAGCGGACGATTCTGGCTGAACAGGAAGATCTCGTTCATGCGCACGCCGAAGATCTGTCCGGTGACGTCCTTGGCGGCGTCACTGAGCAGATAGGCGCAGAGCGGCGCGATCTTCTCCGGTCCCATCTGCTGGATTTTCGCCACGCGCGCCTTCTCGGCCTCGGTCTCGGTCGGGATGGTGCCGATCATGCGGGTCCAGGCGAAAGGCGAGACGCAGTTCGAGCGCACGTTGAAGCGGCCCATGTCGAGTGCGATCGACTTCGACAGGCCGACGATGCCGAGCTTGGCGGCGGCGTAGTTGGCCTGGCCGAAATTGCCGATCAGGCCCGAGGTCGAAGTGAAGTGCACGAAGGAGCCGCTCTCCTGTTCGCGGTACAGCCTTGCCGCGGCGTGGCTGACATAGAACGAGCCCATCAGGTGGACCTTGATGACGGCCTCGAAAGCTTCGACGCTCATCTTGTGGAAGATCATGTCGCGCAAGATGCCGGCATTGTTGACGACGCCGTCGAGCCGGCCGAAATGATCGGTCGCCGTCTTGACGATCTTGCTCGCCGGGATCGCTTCCGCCACCGACTCGAAATTGGCGACGGCGGTGCCGCCGCGCTTCTTGATCTCCTCGACCACTTCCTCGGCGGGAGCTGCACTCGAGCCGGCACCGTCGGCGGCGCCACCGGGATCGTTGACGACGACTTTTGCGCCTTCCGCGGCGCAGAGCAGCGCGATCTCGCGGCCGATGCCGCGACCGGCGCCGGTGACGATGATGACCTTGTCTTGCAGTGATTTTGTCATTGGGAGTCTCCGGTTGTCCCCGTCATTCCGGGATGGTGCGAAGCACCAGATCCGGAATCTCGAGATTCCGGGTTCGCGCTTTGCGCGCCCCGGAACGACAGGGTGTTACTTCTCGTTCGTAAAGATGATCGTGCCTGACGCCGCGAACATGCCGCCGACGCCGTGGCAGACCGAAATCTTCGCGTCCTGGACCTGCGCGGGCGCGATGCCGCGCATTTGGCGGACGCTTTCCTGCAGCGCGTACATGCCGTACATGCCGGAATGCATGTAGCTCAATCCGCCGCCATTGGTGTTGAGCGGCAGCTTGCCGCCGGGGCGGGTGTTGCCGTCGGCGATGAACTTGCCGGTTTCTTCGTGCGGCATGAAGCCGAGATCGCCGAGGCCATACAGCGGCAGATGCGCGAAGGCATCGTAGATCATCAAATGATCGACGTCCTTATGGGTGATGCCGGCCTCCTTGAACGCAGTCGGCCCCGCGACCCTGAAGGCGCGCGAGGAGTTGAATGTCTCCATCTGGCTGACCATCGGCGTTTCCACGCTCTCGCCGGTGCCCAATATGTAGACCGGCTTCTTCGGAAAGTCCTTGGCGCGGTCGGCCGAGGTCAGGATCAGCGCGCCGCCGCCATCGGTGACGAGGCAGCACTGCAGCAGGCGAAACGGGTAGGCGATCATCCGCGAGTTCAGCACGTCTTCGACCGTGATCGGGTCCTTCATTGTCGCGCGCGGGTTCTTCGCGGCCCACTCGCGCTGCACCACGGCGACCATGGCGATCTGCTCATGGGTGATGCCGTAGGTCTTCATGTAGCGCAGCACGGGGATCGGGAACATGCTGGGCGGCCCGTAGACGCCGAACGGCGCCTCGAACTGGCCCTGCAGGCTATCAGCGGGGATCGAGCGCGGCAATTTGCCGATCATCGATTTTCCGCTCTCGGCGTGGGTGATCAGCACGGTCTTGCAGAGCCCGGCCTCGATCGCGGCCGCTGCATGGCGGACATGCAGCATGAACGAACAGCCGCCCACGGAAGTGCCGTCCACCCAGGTCGGCGTGATGCCGAGGTAGTGCGCGATCTGCTGCGGGGTTTCTACGGCGGTCGCAATACCGTCGATGTCGGACAGCTTCAGCCCGGCATCGGCGATGGCATTGAGCGCCGCATCCGCGTGGAGCTGGATCTGCGACATGTTCGGGATGACGCCGAGCTCAGTGGTCTCGGCAGCGCCGACGACGGCAATTTGATTCCTGCGCATGGTGCTCAACCCTTCGCCGGACGGAACATGGGAAGGGTGATCTTGTCGTCGAGCTTTTCGAACGCGACCTCGAGCTTCATGTCGAGCTCCAGCGCCTCCGGCGTCTGCGGGCAATCGATGACGTTGCTCATCATGCGCGGACCTTCGTCGAGCTCGACGACCGCGATCGCGTAAGGCGGGGTGAAGCCGGGCGCTGCCGGCCGGTGGTTGATCACATAGCTGTAGAGCTTGCCCTTGCCGCTGGCCTTGAAGATGGAAACCTTGCGCGAGGCGCAGGACGGGCAGAACGGGCGCGGCGGAAAATAGACATTGGCGCAGGCGTCGCAGCGCTGCAGGCGCAATTCGCCGGCCTGCGTGCCGTCCCAGAAATGCTGGGTCTCCGGTGTGGGCTTCGGTCTCGCGCGGGCGGGCTCGGCCATGTCGGCGATTTCTCCTTGAAGAAGTCGGGCGCTTGCCCGCTTGTTGCGATCTTGATGCGACATTGACTGTGGGCCGTCAACGGTCCAGCGGCAGCGGTGATTGCATGGCCGCATTCCAGCGCCCGAGAGCGCTTGTATGCCAGCCTCTCATCGGAGATAGTCCGCGCGACGGTAAATTGTCGGAACACTTCTCAACGGGATGCTTTCGGGTACGGAAGCATCCAGAGCAAACGAACAAGAGAGCCATGCCTGACCATCCGACGCTTGCGAGTCTCGCCGCCGATCTCGATGCCGGACGCACCACCGCGCGCAAACTGGTTGAAGAGTGCCTGGCAAGGATTGCCGATCCCGCCGGCGAGGGGACGCGGACCTTTATTCACGTCGACAAGGACGCGGCAATTGCCACCGCAGATGCAATGGATCATTTGCGCAAAGCGGGCGCTGCGCCGTCGCCCTATGCCGGCATTCCTGTCTCGATCAAGGATCTCTATGACATCAAGGGACAGGTGACCCGCGCCGGATCCCGCGCGCTGGAAGATTCTGCGCCGGCCGAAGCCGATGCGCCCGTGGTCGCGCGGCTGCGCCGGGCCGGCTTCATCGTGATCGGCCGCACCAATATGACCGAATTCGCCTATTCCGGCATCGGCATCAATCCGCACTACGGCACGCCGAAGAGCGTGTTCAATCGCGGTGTCGGCCACGTGCCCGGCGGCTCCTCCTCGGGGGCTGCAGTATCGATCGCCGACCGGATGGCCTATGGCGCGCTCGGCACCGATACCGGCGGCTCCTGCCGGATTCCGGCGGCCTTCAACGGCATTGTCGGCTTCAAGCCGACGCAACGCCGCGTGCCGCTCGATGGCGGCGTGCCGCTGTCGTCCTCGCTTGACAGTTTTGGGCCGCTCGCCCGTACCGTCGGCTGCTGCGCGGTGCTCGATGCTGTGCTCGCCGATGAAGCGGTGAAGCCGTTGCAGCCGCGCCCGGTCAGGGGCATGCGGTTCGCTGTGCCGACCACGGTCGCGCTCGACGACCTCGACGATGTCGTCGCGAAAACCTTTGAGCGCGCGCTGGCGACGCTGTCGCGCGAGGGAGCGCTGATCGAACGGGTTGCAGTTCCGGAATTCGACGATGTCGCCGTCATGAACAGCAAGGGCGGATTTGCCGCGGCGGAAAGCTATGCCTGGCACCGTTATCTGATCGCGAGCAAGGGTGATGTCTACGATCCTCGTGTTCGCGTCCGGATCCTGCGCGGCGAGGCCATCAGCGCCGCCGACTATATCGATATCGTCGGCGCGCGCCGTTCTTTCATCGCGCGCACCGAACAGCGCATCGCGCCGTACGACGCGCTGGTATTGCCGACCACGGCGAATGCGCCGCCTGTCATCGCCGACCTCGTTGCCGACGACAAGCTGTTTGCCACGCAGAATCTGCGGTCGCTCCGCAACTGCACGCTGATCAACATGCTCGACGGCTGCGCGATCTCGCTGCCGGCGCATCGCGACGGCGAGGTTCCGGTCGGGCTGATGCTCGCAGCCGCCGGCGGATCGGACCGCCGCATCTTCGAACTGGCGGCCGGAATGGAGGATATCATCCGTGTTTGATCTCACCTTCAACGTCGACGACAAGGGCATGCTGACGCCGCTGACGCTGGCGATCGAGCAGGCCGTGATCGCCGGCTGGACCGGGCGCGATCCGGTGGCGCGCGACAAGCATATCGCCGAACTGGAAGCGATCGGTATCGCACGCCCCGCAACGACGCCGATTTACTATCGATGTTCGGCCCGGCGGATTACCCAGGACGATCGCATCGAGGTAACGGGCGGCGATTCCAGCGGCGAGGTCGAGTTCGTGCTGATCGGCTGGCAGGGCCGCATCTTTGTCGGCTGCGGCTCCGACCATACCGACCGCAAGGTGGAGAGCTACAGCGTCACCGTGTCAAAACAAATGTGCGACAAGCCGGTGGCGTCGGTGCTGTGGGAACTGGAGGAGGTCATCGGTCACTGGGACAAGCTGATCCTGCGCTCCTGGGCCGTCATCGGCGGCGCGCGGGTGCTTTATCAGGAAGGTACGCTGGATGCGATGCTGCCGGTCAAGGATTTGATCGACCGCGGGTTCGGCGGCAAGGGCCTGCCCGACGGCTGCGCCATGTTCGGCGGTACCTTTGCGGCCAAGGGCGGCATCCGGCCCGCTGATCGCTTCGAGTTCGAACTGGAGGATCCCGTGCTGAAGCGGAAGATCAGCCATGGATATGACGTGATCGCGCTGCCAGTGCTGGGCTAGCCGTCGTCCCGGCGAACGCAGGGACCCATAACCACTTTTATTCGTTGTTGTGGCTAGCTGGAGCCACCGCTCGACTAGTCCCTGCGAACGCAGGGACGACGTGGCGAGGGGGCGTCGGAAATCGGGTGGCGAAGGGCGCAATGGCTTGCGAGACTAGCCGTCATGAAAACAACCGCAAAAATTCTCAGGCATCCCGCGTCCTCCGATATCGCCGCTCGCGTCGATGCCATCGAATGGGCGCAAGTAGACGCCGATCTCGACGCGCAGGGCTGCGCCGTGCTGAAGGGATTGCTATCGCCGGAAGAATGCGCCGCGCTGGCCGCGCTCTATCCCGATGACAAGAATTTCCGCAGCCGCATCGTGATGGGGCGCCACGGGTTTGGCCGCGGCGAATACAAATATTTTGCCTATCCACTGCCCGATCTGATCGCACAGTTGCGGCCGGCGCTCTACGTGCGGCTCTGCGGTATCGCCAATCGCTGGAACGAGACGATGGGAATCGACATTCGCTATCCTGATCGGCATGAGGCGTTTTTGAAACGTTGCCACGGCGCCGGACAGACGCGGCCGACACCGCTGCTGCTGCAATATGGCGAGGGCGATTACAACTGCCTGCATCAGGACCTCTATGGTGAACACGTGTTTCCGTTGCAGGTCGCGATCCTGCTGTCGGAACCGGGTCGCGATTTCGAAGGCGGCGAGTTCGTGCTGACGGAGCAGCGGCCGCGGATGCAGTCGCGGCCCGAGGTAGTTCCGCTGAGGCAGGGCGACGCGGTGGCGTTTGCTGTGCATCACCGCCCGGTGCAGGGGACGCGAGGGCCCTATCGCGTTAACCTGCGCCATGGCGTCAGCCGGATCCGTTCCGGTCACCGGCATACCGTCGGCGTGATCTTTCACGACGCCAAGTGAGAGCGGACTGAATTGACTGCGGATTTGTTCGAAGCTGTTCCCGATGTGCGCGCATCGTGCGAAGCGATGGCAGAGGGTGCGGTATTGCTGCGCGGCTTTGCGAGGCCGTTCGAGAGTGAGATCATTGCGGCGCTGCGCGTGATCGTGGCGCAAGCGCCGTTCCGGCGCATGTTCACGCCTGGTGGCCATCAGATGTCGATGGCCATGACCAGTTGCGGCAGTGCCGGCTGGGTGACCGACCGCAGCGGTTATCGCTATGACGGCATTGATCCGAACTCCGGCCAGCCTTGGCCGGCGATGCCGCCGGTCTTTCGCGTACTTGCGGTGCAGGCGGCTGCCGGGGCTGGCTTTGCCGACTTCGCGCCCGATGCCTGCCTGATCAACCGCTATGCCCCCGGCGCGCGAATGTCGCTGCATCAGGACAGGGACGAGCGGGATTTCGCCGCGCCGATCGTGTCGGTATCGCTGGGCCTGCCCGCCATCTTCCTGTTCGGCGGCCCGAAGCGCGCCGACAAACCGAAGCGCTACCGGCTCGAGCATGGCGATGTCGTAGTCTGGGGCGGACCGTCGCGGCTGTTCTTTCATGGCGTCGCGCCGCTGGCCGACGGCGAACACGCCGTGGTGGGGCGCCAGCGCATCAACCTGACTTTTCGCAAAGCGCGGTGATGCGTGTCCCAGACGCGGTGCAGCGTGGCAACGCTGCGCCGCGTCGAAGACGCGCGTAAACGTGCCTGTGGCGCTGCGCAGCATCCGGGGCACGAAAGGCGCACGATCGCTTTCCAGTAAAGTGTCCCTTGGTCTATGCTCCAAATGCAGGGGGCCAGAATGAGCACGACAGAAGCAACGTCCAGTACCACCGCCAACCGCACCGGCGTCTATCTTGCCGTGCTGCAACTCGTGTTCACGCTGGGCTGGACCACCTACGTCATCTACCTGCCAAAACTGTGCGCCGACGTCGGGATCGCGCCATCGGCCGTGATCCTGATCCTGATGCTGGACCAGGCGATCTTCACCATCACCGATACCGCGATGGGCATTGCGGCTGACAAGATCGCCCCGTTCGTCGGCAAGCTTGGCGCGTTCGTGAGCGTGCTAACCGCGATCTCCTGCGCGGCCTTTGTCGCGCTGCCGTTCGTGGCGGGTACGGGGCCGGGCGCGCAGGTCTGGTTCATCGCCCTGATCCTGATCTGGGTCGTGACGTCATCGGCCCTGCGCGCGCCGCCGCTGACATTGCTTGGCAAATACGCCGCGCGGCCGGCGATTCCGTTTTTGTCGGCGTTGACGATGCTCGGCTACGGGCTGGCCGGCGCGGTATCGCCCTATCTCGGCGTGGTGCTGCGCAACCACGATCCACGGCTACCCTTCGTGATCTCGGGCGTGGTGCTGCTGCTCACCGCGCTGGCACTCTCGAAGGTGGAGCGCGATCTGGCGCAGGCACCTGCCGTCGCAAAGCAACCGGTTGCGCCTGCGAAACCGCTCGGCCCGGTACCGATGTTCTTCATCGCCTCGATGGTCATCCTCTCGCTCGGCTATCAACTGCATTTTTCCATCAACAGCACGCCGTTCTTCCTGCGGTTTGCCAAGCCGGACGAATTGCCATGGCTGATGCCGGTGTTCTGGATCGGCTTCAACATCGCGATGTTTCCGGCAAGCGTCGTGGTCAAGCACCGCGGCGGGCTTGTCGTGATGGGTGCTGCCGGCCTGCTCGGCGCGCTGGCCGTGTTGGGCGCGGAAATGGCCGGCAATCTCAATATCCTGATTGCGGCGCAATTCCTGGCCGGTGCCGCTTGGGGCTGCATGCTGATGGCCGCAGTCTCGGCGGCGCTCGCAATCGGGGAGACCGGCGCCGAGGGTAAGGTGGTTGGGTTGGTGTTCTCCGCACTGGCGCTCGCGACCTTTGCGCGGATGGCGGCGGTGGCCGGCGGCCTGCAGAAACTGCCGGAATACGCGCCGCTGTTGCAGTGGGCGCCGGTGGCGTGCTGGTCGGTGGCGGGGGCGGGACTGCTGGTGATCGCAGCCTCGCGGATGCAGCGCGGTGGCGTGGAAAGCAGGCCTAAGCGTTCTTCGGCGGATGGATGAACGCCCACGGGCTCACTTCCGAATCCGTCGGCACCTCCACAGAAATCACGTAAGGCCCGCCGTCGGCCAGCGCCTTTTCCAGCGCGGGCCGGAACTGATCCAGCGAAGTTACCCGCGCAGCACCCGCGCCGAAGGATTCGGCCAGCTTCACGAAGTCCGGATTGACCAGGTCGGACGCCACGACGCGTCCGTCAAAATGCTGGCGCTGGTCGCGCCGCACATTGCCATAGGCGTTGTTGTTGAACACCAGCGTCACCACGCCGATCTTGAATTGCACGGCGGTCGACAATTCCTGCACGCCGAACATGAAGCCGCCGTCGCCCGTGATCGCGACCACCGGGCGGTCCGGGTTGGCGACCTTGGCGCCGAGCGCGGTCGGGAAGCCGGAGCCGAGCGTGCCCTGATAGCCCGAAGTGATGAAGGTGCGCGGCTCGTAGACTGGAAAGCCGTACCAGGAGGCGAAGCCGACCTGCGACAGTTCATCGGTGACGATCGCGTTGGCCGGCAGTACCTCGCGCAGAATGCTCAGATAGGCCATTTGCGGCTGAACCTTCTGGATCTCCTGCTGCGCCGTCGCGGTGGCCTCGCGGATTTCACCGCGCCGGCCGCTGGTTCTGCTGTAGCCGGCCTTCTTCACAGCAGCCACGAGATCGGCCGTGCCGGCTTTCGCGTCCGCGACCACGGCGACATCGGATGCAAGCCGGCGCATCTCGGCCGGATCGATATCGATGCGAACGGACTTCAATCCCTTCGGCTGGTACGGCCAGCGGAATCCCGAGGCCGGTAGCTCCATGCGCGTGCCGATCCCGATCATCAGATCGGTGTTCGGCCAGAGCTTGTAGGCGGCCGCCATGGTCAGCCCGAGCTCGTGCGCGTTGGAGACGATGCCGCGGCCGCTGCGGAACGCAACGACAGGCGCATCGATCATCTCGGCGAGTTCGAGGATTTCCTCGCGCGCATGGATCGCGCCGCTACCGACGAAGATCATCGGGCGCTTGCTGTCCTTGATCAGCGCCGCTGCCGCCTTGATCCGGTCGGGATCCGGCTGCGGCGCCGGGAAGGGATCGAACACGGCTGACGCGCCGACCTGGGCGCGCTGCGTAAAGATGTCCCACGGCATTTCCAGCGACACCGGACCGCGGCGCCCAGAGAGCATTTCCTGAAACCCGCGCGACACGACGGAGGGCGCCGCGTCGGGATATTCGATTCGCTCGGCCCATTTCACAAAAGTGCGCAGCGTCGCAAGCTGGTCCGGCATCTCGTGCAGATGGCCGCGGCCCTTGCCGAGAAACGCGGTCGGCACCTGCCCGGTCAGGCAGAGCACCGGCTCGTTGCAGCCGAACGCGGTGAGCAGCGCCGCGCTGGCATTGAGTACGCCCGGACCGGGCACCACGCTGAACACGCCCGGTTTGCCCGATGAGCGTGCATAGCCGAAGGCCATGTAGCCGCAGGCCTGCTCGTGCCGCGCGCCGATCACTTTCAACTGTGCCTGATGAAAGGCGTCGAACAGGCCGTAGATCTGCGCGCCGGGCAGGCCGAACACCGTGTCGACGCCATGCGCGACAAGGCCATTGACGATCGCTTCGCCGCCGGAAGTTGATTTCATGGTTCTGTCCACTCGCTCGCGGGATTTGTCAGGCTTCGTCGATGACGCCGTTTTTGAGCACACCGACGCCCTCGGCTTCAACCTCTATGACGTCGCCTGGCTTGAGATAACGCGGCGGATCGAACCGCGCACCGGCGCCGGTCGGCGTTCCCGTCACGATCACGTCGCCGGGCATCAGCGTGGTGAAAGTCGAGAGATAGTTGATGAGGTATCGGAAGCTGAAGATCAACCGTCCGGTGCGGTCGTCCTGCCGCGTCTCGCCATTGACCTTCGTGGTGAGGCGGATGTCCGCAATCTGGCTTTCATCGGTGTAGGGCACGAGCCACGGGCCGAGGCTGCCGGTGGAATCGAAGTTCTTGCCCTGGGTGACGTTGAACTTGGCGTGCCGCACCCAATCGCGGATGGTGCCTTCGTTGCAGAGCGTGACGGCGGCGATGTGGTCCAGCGCGTAGCTCTCCTTGATATGCCGGCCGGCCTTGCCGATCACAAGCACCAGTTCGCCCTCGTAATCGAGCTGCGCCGAAGCGCGCGGGCGCACCAGTGGCGTATTGTGGCCGACAAAGGAGCGGGGCGTGCGCATGAACATGCTCGGATATTTCGGCGCGTCCTGGCCGTCCTTGTATTCGGCGTTGCGGTCGGGGTAGTTCACGCCGATGCAGATGATCTTTTCCGGCGAGGGGATTGGCGGCTGCCAATTGATCGCATCGAGTGCATGGTCCGGCGAACGGCGCGCCGCGTCTTCGGCGAGTTTCATCAGCGCGCCGGCGGCGATGACTTCGCGCAGCGTCGGGTATTCCTTTCCGATGCGCGCCGAGAGGTCGACGATGCCGGCATCGGTCACGGCGCCGTATTTCTGCGCGCCGTTGACGGTGAAGGTAGCGAGACGGGGAGGGCCATCCGATCAATCCGCAATTGTGACATCGGCGACGAAGAGCGGATCGCGAACCTCCTGCCCCGTGAAAGGCGAACCCTCCTCGAACCAGGAGCGCGGCGCCGGCGCGCCCCACAGTGTTTGCCGGCGCGGGTCCTTGAGCGACCAGCGCAGCGGCTCGTGGTCGTGGTCGCCCGTGAAGTAGTCGCTGGTGTAGAGTTCGAGCCGGTGGCCGTCCGGGTCCCGGACATAGAGGAAGAATGCATTCGAGATACCGTGGCGGCCCGGGCCGCGCTCGATGTTCTTCAGATATCCGCTTGAAGCCATCACGTCGCAGAGATGCAGCACGTTCATCGCCGTGGGCACCCAATAGGCAAAATGGTGCAGGCGAGGGCCGCGGCCGTTGGTGATCGCCAAGTCGTGGACATTGCCCTTGCGGTGCATCCAGGCCGCCGCGATCCGCCCGTTCGGGCCGTCTTCCTCGCCATATTCGGTCAGCCGGAAGCCGAGCCGCGCATAGAAGTCGATGGTGCCCTGAACCTCGGGCGCGAAGATGTTGAAATGATCGAGCCGCTGCGGATGGCAGCCTTTGTAGAGATCGTAGCGCCGCAGCAGGTGCGGGCGCTTGTCCATCGACGCATAGAGCTCGAGTTGGAAGCCGGCGGGATCGGTGAACTGCAGGGTGCGGCCCTGGAACGGCTGATCGGCGAACGCGTAAGGGATGCCATTCTCGGAAAAGAAGGTCGCGGCCTTGTCGAGATCGCCGTCATTGCCGACCTTGAAGCCGAGCCGATTGCAGGCGGCGGCCGGCGCCTTCCGCAGCACCAGCGAGTGATGCTGATGCTCCTCGCTGCCGCGCAGGTACACTGTCTTGTCGTCGCTGTCCTCGACGTGAAGGCCGACGGTAGTCTCATAGAAGGCGCGGCTTTTGCTGAGGTCGACGACATCAAGCACGGCGTGGCTGCAGCGGATGATGTTGAAGGGTGGGGTGAATGTGTGTGTCGGAACGGGCATAGGCGTTTCCCTGGCTTTGTCATTTCGGGGCGATGCGCAGCATCGAACCCGGAATCTCGAGGTTCCCCGATGCGCAATTGCACATCTGAGGTTTGGTGCTTACGCACCATCCGGAACGACGGTGGCTGTTACACTCCCAGTCTCTGAATCTTGTGCGTCCCGCGGGCGAGCGAGACGTGCTTGGTTTCCATGTAGAACTCGAACGAGTAGTCGCCGCCGTCGCGGCCGATGCCTGAGGATTTCATGCCGCCGAACGGCGTCGGCAAATGGCGGACGTTTTCGGAATTGAGCCAGATCATGCCGGCCTCCAGCGCATCCGCCACGCGCAGCGCGCGGCCCATGTCGCCGGTCCAGACATAGCCGGTGAGGCCGTATTGCACGCCGTTGGCGATCTCGATGGCGTCCTTCTCGTCCTTGAACGGGATCACGGTGAGGAACGGGCCGAACACTTCCTCCTGCGCCACCCGCATCTTCGAGTGCGCGCCGGTGACCAGCGTCGGCTGCACGTAATGTCCGCCGCCGGGGCCATCATGCGGCCTGCCGCCGACCGCGATGGTGGCGCCATCCTTTCGCGCGACCTCGAAATAGCTGCAGACTTTTGCCAGATGCCGCTCATGGATCAGGGGGCCGATCTCGGTCGCCGGGTCGAGCGGATGGCCGATCTTCAGCGCCTTCACCCTTGCGGTCAGCTTTTCGATGAATTTATCAGCGATACCTTGCTGGACCAGCAGCCGGCTGGAGGAGGTGCAGCGCTCGCCGTTGAGCGAGTAGATCATGAAGACCACCGCATCGAGTGCGCGTTCGAGATCGGCGTCGTCGAACACGATCACGGGGTTCTTGCCCCCGAGCTCGAAATGGACCCGCTTCAGGGTAGGGGCGCCCTGCGCCATGATCGCCGAACCGGTCGAGCTCTCGCCGACAAAGCCAATCGCCTTGATCGCGGGATGTTCGGTCAGCGCCTTGCCGGCTTCCTCACCCATGCCGTGGACGGTGTTGAGCACGCCGTCGGGAAGGCCGGCCTGTTTCGCGAGCTTCGTCAGCAGGTCTGCCGTAACCGGCGACCATTCCGCCGGCTTGTGCACGACGGTGCAGCCGGCAGCCAGCGCAGGCGCAATCTTCCAGGTCGACAGCATGAACGGCGTGTTCCACGGCGTGATCACGCCGACCGGGCCGATCGGCACCCGGGTGGAGATGTTCCAGTGCTCCTCGGAGGGCATGTTGAGGCCGTCCCGGGCCTCGCCACATTTGTCGGCGAAGAAGCGGAAATTCTCCGCGGCCCGGATTGCGGCCTTGGCCATGAAGCGGTGCGCCTGACCGGTGTCGATGCATTCCAGCACCGCGAGGTCATCGGCGTTGTCCTCGATCGCGTCGGCCACGCGATGCAGCAATTTTTTCCGCGCGGCGGCGGACATGTCGCGCCAGGATTTGAAGGCCGTTGCGGCGGCGGTTGCGGCGCGGTCGATGTCTTCTGCGTTGCCGCGGGCGACCGACGCCAGCACCGCGCCATCGACCGGGGACTTCGTCTCAAATGTCCGGCCGGAGACCGACGGCACAGTCTTGCCGTCGATCATGTGCCCGATGCCTTCGCTCTTCAGCTTGGCGAGCAGAGGAGCCGCGCGGTCGCGATTGGCCTGAAACAGGTCCTTTGGTGTCGCCTTATCCATGGATAGCCTCCACTTTCAGAGCTTCGTGGATGTTGTTGCGCTTCCAGCTTGTTTCCTTGTCGTTGATCTGCATGTCGAACGACAGCGCGAACTTTTGGTTCGCAAATACCGGATCAAGATAGGCCGACAGCGCCTTGAAAATATGTTCGCCGGCTTTCTTGCGGGTGGCGAGATCGCGGCCCGCGCCAAGCCGCAGCACCATGTCGAGAAAGCCATAAGCCTCGCGGCCATCGGCGACCGCATAGTGCTCGCATTTGATGGCGCGGACGCGAATGCCCCCGAGCGGGAAGATGCCGGTCTCGACGGCAGCCTTCCGGACCAGTTCCACCACCGCGCCCATGTCGACGCGGCCATCGAGATTGCCTGAATATTCAATCGTGAAGTGCGGCATGTTGCGATGGCTCCAGTGATCCCAAAAGCATCAGGCGAAGTAACAGCTCACTGAACCGTAGGGTCCATAGTCGGCCTGGATCGTGTCGCCCTTGCGGGTCTCGATCGGGCGGATGAACGATCCCGCCAGCACCACTTGCCCGGCTTCGAGCGCCAGCCCGTTCGGCGCAATCTTGTTGGCCAGCCACGCCACCGACGTGGCGGGATGGTTGAGGACGCCGGCGGCAAGTCCAGTCTCCTCGAGCTGGCCGTTGCGGAAACACAGCGCGCCGATCCAGCGCAGGTCGGCGTCCATCGGCCGGATCGGGCGGCCGCCGAGCACGATGCCAGCATTCGCTGCGTTGTCGGCGATGGTGTCGAAGATTCTCCGGGTGGCCTTGGTCTGCGGGTCGACGCGCTCGACTCGAGTGTCGAGGATTTCCAGCGCGGGCACCACGAAATCGGTGGCGTTGAGCACGTCGAACATCGAGCAGTCCGGTCCAGCCAGCCGCGACTTCATCACAAAGGCGAGCTCGGCCTCGACGCGGGTGGCGATGAAGCGGTCCGATGGCACCAGCCCGCCATCTGCAAAGAACATGTCGTCGAGCAGGATGCCGGAATCCGGCTCGTCGATATTAAGCGCGCTCTGCATCGCCTTCGATGTCAGTCCGATCTTGTGGCCCTTGACGGTGCGCCCCTGCGCGACCTTCATTTCGACCCACACCTTTTGAATAGCGTAGGCATCTTCGATCGTTATGCCGGGATGTTCGAGCGAAAGCTGGCGGATCTGCTTGCGGGTCTTTTCGGCCGCATCGAGCCGCTCGGCGGCACTTCGGATTTCGTCTTTGGAAAGGGCCATGGGAGGCGTCCGGCTCAATCAGCAAAAAGCGGGTGCTGAAATTTGTTTAACATGTTAAGTTATCCGGCGCAAACTGATTTGATGCTTGTTGCGCCGCAAAACTCTATCCTTCGCAGAGTCGCGAATTCCCGATGGCGGACCACTGAAAATGGCAGGCAAGAAATCGCCGGACGGATCGCGTTCGGACCAGGAGGAAACGATGGAGGCCCGCCGCATGCCGATGCGCGAGTTCTCGCGTTCGCTGCCGATGTCGCTTTTACGCGCGCGCGAAGCCGTGATGCGCCAGTTCCGTCCGTCCTTGCGCAATCACGGGCTAACCGAACAGCAATGGCGTATCCTGCGCGCGCTGACGGCGGTGGATACCATCGAGGTGACCGAACTGGCGCGCGTCGCATTCCTGCTGGGTCCGAGTTTGTCGCGTATCCTGCGGGATCTCGAAGCGCGCGATCTGATCGAGCGGCGGACCGCCAAGGCCGATCTCCGCCGCGGCGAGGTGTCGATCTCGTCCAAGGGGTTGAAGCTGATCGAGGCCGTCGCGCCCACTTCGGAAGCGATCTACGCCGAGATCACCGATCGCTATGGCGCGCGCAAGCTCGCCGAATTGCAGGACATGCTAGGCGAACTCGAGCGCAGCCTTGCCGCTATGGAGGTGACGGGTGACGGCGAGGTCGAAGCTGACGAGTAAGCGCAAATTTGCATGATGCTACTGGCCCGATGCATAGCGGCCGGGCAAATGATTGCAATCATTTGGCTTATGCGACTGAGGCCATAGACACGCGCGCGATTTTTCGTTCAAAGTGCCGGCCAAGCCGGTCATCAAAACCGGCGCGGGAGTCGCGGGGATAGGTGCTCAAATGCAGGCTTTCCCGTGCAAAGGACAGGGCTGAAATCCGGACATGGTCACAATAAAAGTCAACAATCTGATCGATTTCGTTGCAGAGGTTTTTTCTCATTCGGAATCCTCGCCCGAGGAAGCCAGCCGTATCGCAACCTACCTCACGACAGCCAATCTCACCGGCCATGACAGCCACGGCGTGATCAGGGTTCCGGTCTACATCCGCTGGAAGAAGACAGGCAACGTCGTTCCCAACCAGACCCCCGAGATCGTGGTCGACACCCCGTCGCTCGCCGTGGTCGATGGCAAGTTCGGCTATGGTCAGACCGTAACGCCATTTGCGGTGCGGACCGGCATCGAGAAGTGCAAGAAGGCCGGGCTCTCGGCCATCGCGCTGCGCAACGCCGGCCACATCGGGCGCGTCGGCGACTGGGCCGAGATGGCTGCCGCCGAAGGATTGGTCTCAGTTCACTTCGTCAATGCAGCCGGCTCGCTGCTTGTCGCGCCGTACGGCGGCGTCCAGAAACGGCTCTCGACCGCGCCTTACTGCGTCGGCATTCCGCGCCAGGGTCAGGACCCGATCGTGCTCGATTTTGCGACGTCCATCGTTGCCGAAGGCAAGGTGCTGGTGGCCAGCCGCGGCGGCAAGAAACTGCCGACCGGCGCGCTCGTAGATGCCGACGGCACGCTGAGCGAGGATCCCTCGGTACTCTACGGTCCCTACACTCCGGACGGGCTACGCGACCATACCAAGGGCACGGGCGCGATCCGCGCGTTCGGCGAGCACAAGGGTTCGGGCCTCGCCTTCATCTGCGAACTGCTCGGCGGCGCGCTCACCGGCACCGGCGCCACCTCGGGTGGCCGGCAGTTCGCCAACGGCATGCTCGCCTTCTATATCGATCCCAAGGTGATCGACACGACAGATTATTTCGACGCCGAAATCTCGCGCTATACCGACTTCATCCGCGAGACCAAGCCGATTGCCGGCGTCGAATCCGTGCTGGTCCCCGGTGACCCCGAACGCAAGATGCGCGCCGAGCGCACCAAAAATGGCGTGCCGCTGCCTGATGATACCTGGGCCGCGATCGTCAACACCGCCCGCGAGGTTGGCGTCAGCGAGACCAGCATCCAGCGCGCCACCAGCTAATCCACTTCACGAACTGCAACAATCGTAACGATCACAAAGGGAAAGCGATCAATGGCAACCAACAACGTCAAGAAAGTATGGGCCTCCGGCAAGGCCGTGGTGAACGCGTGGCTCGCGATCCCCTCAGGCTTCTCGGCCGAAGTGATCGCGCAATGCGGCTTCGACAGCGTCACCGTCGACATGCAGCACGGCGTGCAGGACTACCTCTCGATGGTCCAGTGCTTTCAGGCGATGAACGGCCACCCCGTCACACCGATGGTCCGCGTGCCCTGGAACGAGCCCGGCATCATCGGCAAAGTACTCGACGGCGGCGCCTATGGCGTGATCTGCCCGATGATCAACACCCCGCAGGAAGCGAAGAACCTGGTCCAGTACGCCAAGTATCCGCCGAAGGGCACGCGCTCGAACGGCCCGATCCGCTCCGGCATGTACGGCTCGGCCGGCTCTTACCAGCAGACGGCAAACGACGAGATCGTGCTGTTGCCGATGATGGAGACCAGGACCGCGGTCGAGAACATGGAATCGATCCTCGATGTCGAGGGCATCGACGGCGTCTATATCGGCCCGTCCGACCTCGGCTTCTCCTATGGCCTGGTGCCGAAGCTCGACCGCGACGAACCGGAAATCCTCAAGATCTATGAGAAGATCGTCAAGGAATGCGGCAAGCGCGGCCTCAATCCGGGCATCCACTGCTCCGGCGCCGAGGGCGCAGTGCGCGCCATCAACATGGGCTTCAAGCTCGTCACGCTCTCGAACGAGAGCGGCTTGATGATGACTTACGCCAAGATGCAGGTGAACCAGACCCGTAAGGACTCGGGCGGAAAAGCCTGAGACGCGAATAGCGAGTAGCGAATGGCGAATAGGGGATGGAGAGCGGCGTAACAGTGTTTACTATTCGCCACTCACTATTTGCTATTCGCCGTCTTTAAGGAGACACTCCCATGACCACCCCCGCACCCGTGATCCGCCTGCACCCAGACGATGGCGTGCTGATCGCGCGCGCGAGCCTGCCGCCGGGGATGGTGGTGGCCGAGGGCGTCGCCACGACTGAGCGGATTCCGGCGGGCCACAAGGTCGCGATCCGGTCGATTGCCCAGGGTGAGCCGGTGCGCCGCTACGGCCAGATCATCGGCTTTGCCACCGCGCCGATTGCGCCGGGGCAGCACGTGCACACCCAGAACTGCGGCATGGGCGATTTCGCCAAGGACTATGCTTATGGCGTCGACGTCAAACCGGTGCCGAATTTCGATCTGCCCGCCACCTTCGATGGCATCCGCCGCGCCGACGGGCGGGTGGCGACGCGCAACTATATCGGCATCCTCACCTCGGTGAATTGCAGCGCCCACGTCGCCGGCATCGTCGCCGACATGTTCAAGAAGAACCCCTTCACCGGCGATAACCCGCTGGCCGACTATCCGAACGTCGATGGCGTGGTGGCGCTGACCCACAAGACCGGCTGCGGCATGACGCAGAACGAGCCGCTCGCGCTGTTGCGACGGACGCTCGGCGGCTACGCCCGGCATGCGAATTTCTCCCATGTGATCGTGCTGGGGCTTGGCTGCGAGGTCAACCAGATCGGCGGGTTGATGGAAGAGCAGAAGCTCGCCGGACGCCTGCGCGCGATGGACATCCAGGAAGTCGGCGGCACCCGCAAGACGGTGGAGGCTGGCGTCGCCTTCGTGAAGGAAGCGTTAACGGATGCCAACAAGGTCAAGCGTGAACCCGTGCCGGCCAGCGAATTGACGGTGGCGCTGCAATGCGGCGGCTCCGACGGTTACTCCGGCGTATCGGCCAATCCGGCGCTGGGCGCGGCGAGCGATCTCTTGGTGCGCCACGGCGGCACCGTGATCCTCTCGGAGACGCCGGAGACCTATGGCGCCGAGCATCTCCTGACGAGGCGCGCAGTGAGCCGCGAGGTCGGCGAAAAGCTCGTTGGCCTGATGCGCTGGTGGGAAGAATACACCAGGCGCGAAGGCGCCGAGATGAACGCCAACCCAAGCCCCGGCAACAAGGCCGGCGGCCTCACCACGATCCTCGAGAAATCATTGGGCGCTATGGCCAAGGCCGGCAGCACCAATCTGGTCGACGTGCTCAACTACGCCGAGCCCATCACCAAGAAGGGTTTTGTCTTCATGGACACGCCCGGCTACGACCCGGTCGCAGCGACCGGGCAGGTGGCAGGCGGCGCCAACCTCGTTTGCTTCACGACGGGCCGCGGCAGCGTGTTCGGCTGCAAGCCGGCGCCCTCCATCAAGCTCGCAACCAACACGCCGATGTACAAGCGAATGGAGGACGACATGGACGTCAATTGCGGCACCATCCTCGATGGCGAGGAAACCGTGCAGCAATGCGGCCAGCGCATTTTCGAATTGATGCTGAAGACGGCATCCGGCCAGCCGACCAAAAGTGAGAGTTTTGACTTCGGCGGCGCCGAGTTCGCGCCCTGGGTGCTTGGGGCGACGATGTGAAGTGCAACACACGGGAGCCGTCGCCCCTGCGAACGCAGGGGCGCATAACCACCGGCCTTCGTTGTTGCACGAGCCCGTCGACCAAACTGCCCCATCGATAGATCACGCGGTATGGGTCCCTGCGGTTCGCAGGGACGACAGTGGAGCCGCACTTCCCATAGGCACGCGCTGCCCGTTGTTAATGCTTGATCCCGCTCGGAACCGGTGTTCTGCTTAAAAAAGCCGCTGGAGTTTCTGGTCCGTGTCGATCTTCGTCGCACTACACCACGTCACGCACTACAAATACGACCGACCGATCGATCTCGGCCCGCAAACCGTTCGCCTGCGCCCCGCGCCGCATACGCGTACCCCGATCCTGAGCTATTCGCTCAAAGTGACGCCCGCCAATCATTTCGTGAACTGGCAGCAGGATCCGCAGGGCAATTGGTTGGCGCGCTTCGTCTTTCCGGAGAAGGCATCTGAGCTGAAGATCGAAGTCGACTTCACCGCGCAGATGACGGTGGTCAATCCCTTCGATTTCTTCGTCGAGCCCTACGCCAGCTCCTTTCCGTTTCAGTACAGCAACGATCTCAAGATCGAACTTGCGCCGTATCTCGTCACCTCCGAGCAGGGGCCGCTATTCGCGTCCTACTTGAAGGAGATTCCGCGAGAGGCCGATAGCACTGTCAATTTTCTGGTCGAGCTAAACGCGCAGCTTCAGAAGAAGGTCAAGTATGTCATCCGGATGGAGCCGGGCATTCAGACGCCGGAAGAGACGCTGGCGCGCGGCTCCGGCTCGTGCCGAGACTCGGCGTGGTTGCTGATCCAACTCCTGCGGCATCTCGGCCTCGCTGCGCGCTTCGTCTCCGGCTATCTCATGCAGTTGCGTCCCGATATCGATCCGGTCGAAGGCCCACGCGAGGTCGAAAGCGATTTCACCGATCTGCACGCCTGGGCGGAGGTCTATCTTCCCGGCGCCGGCTGGATCGGGTTCGACGTCACCTCGGGCATGCTGACGGGCGAGGGGCATATCCCCGTCGCCGCCACGCCGCATTATCGCTCCGCGGCACCGGTCTCCGGCAGTGCGGGTTTCGCCAATGTCGAGTTCGGTTTCGAGATGAGCGTCAGGCGCATCCGCGAGGCGCCGCGGATCACGCGGCCGTTCTCCGATGAATCCTGGGCACGGCTCGACAGCCTCGGTGAGCAGGTCGACGCCGATCTCAGGCGGGACGACGTGCGGCTGACCATGGGCGGCGAACCGACCTTCGTTTCCATCGACGATCTGGAATCGCCGGAATGGAACATCGCTGCCATCGGCCCGACCAAGCAGGCGCTCGCGGATGAACTGATCCGCAAGCTGCGCGCACGCTTCGCGCCGGGCGGGCTGCTGCATTACGGGCAGGGCAAGTGGTATCCGGGCGAGAGCCTGCCGCGCTGGGCCTTCGGCCTCTATTGGCGCAAGGACGGCGTGCCGATCTGGAAGGATACCGAGCTGATCGCCAGAATCGATAACCCGCGCAAAGCGGTAATCGAAGACGCTCGACAACTCATGGAAGGCATCGCGAAGCGGCTCGGCCTCGAGGCCAGCTACGTGGTGCCGGCATACGAAGACCCCGTGCATTGGCTGCAGAAGGAAGCCGCACTTCCGGTCAATGTCGATCCCGGCGACTCCAAGCTGTCCGATCCCGAAGAACGTTCACGCATGGCGCGTGTGTTCGATGAGGGGCTCGACAAGCCGAAAGGGTTCGTGCTGCCGATCCAGCATGCGGACGCCGATGGTCATCGCTGGATGAGCGAGCTCTGGCAATTCCGGCGCAGTCATTTGTTTCTGATACCGGGCGATTCCCCGCTCGGGCTCCGCCTGCCGATGGCGTCGCTGCCGCATGTTCCGCCGGAAGAATATCCTTATGTCGTCGAGCAGGATCCAATGGATGCGCGGCTGGAGCTGGCAGCCGAAGACAAGGATGCCACAGCGGGAGGCGTGCCAACAAAGCTTGTGCCGAAGCCAAAGGCCAAACCCAAGCCGGTGCGCACCGCCATGGCTGTTGAAATCCGCGACGGCGTACTGTGCGTCTTCATGCCCCCGGTCGAGAAGATCGAACACTATCTCGAGCTGATCGCGGCGGTGGAGGCGACCGCCGAGGAAATGCAGATCGCAGTTCATGTCGAGGGCTATGGGCCGCCCTATGATCCGCGCATCGAGGTCATCAAGGTGACGCCCGATCCCGGCGTGATCGAGATCAACGTGCAGCCGGCGCAAAGCTGGCGCGAGGCGGTCGACATCACCTTCGGCCTATATGAAGACGCTGCCAAGGTGCGGCTCGGCGCCAACCGCTTTCTGGTCGATGGCCGCCATACCGGCACCGGCGGCGGCAATCACGTCGTAGTCGGCGGCTCGACGCCGCAGGACTCGCCTTTCCTGCGTCGCCCGGATTTGCTGAAGAGCCTGGTGCTCTATTGGCAGCGCCATCCGTCGCTGTCCTATTTGTTCTCGGGCATGTTCATCGGCCCGACCAGCCAGGCGCCGCGCATCGACGAGGCGCGGCATGACGGGCTCTATGAGCTGGAGATCGCACTGGCCCACGTGCCGCCGCCAGATATCGAAGCCCCGCTATGGCTGGTCGACCGGCTTTTCCGGCATATCCTCGTCGATATCACCGGTAACACCCACCGCGCCGAAATCTGCATCGACAAGCTCTATTCGCCCGATGGCCCGACCGGACGCTTGGGACTCGTCGAATTCCGTGCGCTCGAAATGCCGCCCGATCCGCGGATGTCGCTGGCGCAGCAATTGTTGATCCGCGCGCTGATCGCAAAGCTCTGGTGCGAACCGCAGCAGGGCAAGTTCGTACGCTGGGGAACCGCGCTGCACGATCGCTTCATGCTGCCGCATTTCCTCTGGGAGGATTTTCTCGGTGTCCTCGATGAGCTCAAGCTATCCGGTTACGATTTCTCGCCGGAATGGTATCAGGCACAACTCGAATTCCGTTTTCCGGTGTTCGGCCGTGTCCATCACGGCGGCGTCGCGCTGGAACTGCGGCAGGCGCTGGAGCCTTGGCACGTGCTCGGCGAAGAGGGTTCGGCCGGCGGCACTGTGCGCTATGTCGACTCTTCCGTGGAGCGCCTGCAGGTCAAGGCGACCGGCTTTGTCGAGGGACGCCACGTCGTGACCTGCAACGGCAGGCGGATGCCGATGACACCTACCGGCCGCTCGGGCGAGGCCGTCGCCGCCGTCCGCTTCAAGGCCTGGCAGCCGGCCTCAGGGCTGCATCCGACCATCCCGGTCCACGCGCCCCTGACATTTGACTTGATCGATAGCTGGAACGGCCGCTCGCTCGGCGGCTGCGTCTACCATGTCGCCCATCCCGGCGGCCGCAACTACGACACCAAGCCAGTCAATTCCTATGAGGCGGAGGCGCGGCGGCTGGCCCGGTTTCAGGATCACGGCCACACCCCGGGCAGAATCGAGCCGCCGCCCGAGGAACGCACAATTGAATTCCCTTTGACGCTCGACTTGAGGACGCCGCTCCTGATCTAATCGGAGGCGACGGTCTCGGGGAATCGGAATGTCAGGCCAAGGCAGCAATCAGGAGAGCAAGGCCCGTCCGGGCCAGCGCCGGATGGCGCAATGGGCGCGCGACTATGCGCGGCTGCCCGGCATTCCCGACGAATATATCGGGCCTGACGGAGCGCCGCGGGCGGCCTGGGCCCGTTTCTTCGAGGCCTTTGCGGCGCTTTCGCCCGGTGATATCGAGCGGCGCTTCGCCTCGGCCGACCGCCATCTGCGCGAGGCCGGCGTCACCTATCGGGCGCCCGGTGAGACCGCCGACCGGCTGTGGCCGCTCAGCCATCTGCCGCTGATCATCGACGAGGCCGATTGGCAGCAACTGACCACGGGTATCGCGCAGCGCGCCCAATTGTTCGAAATGATCCTGCGCGATCTCTATGGGGAGGCGCGGCTGGTCACCGATGGTGCGGTGCCCGCGGCGGCGATTGCCGGCAGCAACGAATATCTTCGCGCCGTTTGCGGCGTCAAACCGCCGGGCAACCGCTATTTGCATTTCTATGCGGCTGACGTCGGGCGCGGCCCCGACGGGCGCTGGTGGGTGCTGAACGACCGCACGCAGGCGCCATCGGGCGCCGGCTATGCGCTGGAAAATCGCCTGGTGCTGTCGCGCGCCTTTTCCAGTCTCTACAAGTCGATGAACGTCGAGCGCGTGGCGCCGTTCTTCGAGGCGTTCCGCGACTCGCTTCGCGCCAGTGCCGACCGCGACGAGCCGCGCATCGGCTTGTTGACGCCGGGCGCCTTCAGCGAAACCTATTTCGAGCACGCCACGCTGGCGCGCTATCTCGGCTTTCTGCTGGTCGAGGGCGACGATCTCGCCGTCAGCGGCGACCGCATCCACATCCGCACCGTCGCCGGGTTGAAGCGGCTCGACGTGTTGCTGCGCCGGGTCGATTCCAATTTTCTCGATCCGCTGGAGCTCGACGCCTCGTCGCAACTCGGCGTGCCCGGTCTGATCGACGTGCTGCGCAAGAGCGGCGTCGTGGTCGCCAACATGCCGGGCTCCGGCGTATTGGAGGCGAGGGCGCTGCTCGGATTCCTGCCGAGCCTGTGCCGGCGCCTGCTTGGCGAGAATTTGATCATGCCGCACATCGCGACCTGGTGGTGCGGCCAGAAATCGGCCCGCGAGGAAGTATTATCGCGGCTGGAGGATTTCGTCATCGAGGGCGCCTATGGCCGCGCCGTTCCGGGCTTTTCCAGCCATGCGCCCGTGCTCGCCGGCGATCTGCCGCCAGCCGAGCGCGACCGGCTCCGCCAGACGATCGCCGACCGCGGCATCGATTATGTCGGACAGGAACTGGTGCGGCTGTCGACGACGCCGGTGTGGGAGCAGGGTCGGATCACGCCGCGCCCATTCGTGCTGAGGGTGTTCGCCGCCGCGACCCCGCAAGGCTGGACCATCATGCCCGGCGGCTTCTGCCGGATTGCCGAAAAGGCGGATGCCCGCGCGGTGTCGATGGGCGACGGCGTGCGGTCGGCAGATGTCTGGGTCGTGTCCGACAGAGCCGTATCATCGGCGACGCTGTTGCCCGGCGCCGACACCGTACGGATCAGGCGGATTGCCGGCGTGGTGCCGAGCCGTGCCGCGGACAATTTGTTCTGGCTCGGCCGCTATCTCGAGCGCGCAGAAGCGACGCTGCGGCTGATCCGTGCGCTCGGTACTTCGACCCGCGATCCGGCCAAGGGAGCATCAACCGCGCTGCATTCGGTCGAGCGTATCCAGCGGATTCTCGTGACCTGGGGCGCCACCTCGCAGGCTACGCGGACCAATCCGGCGCGGGTCATCGCGGAAGCGCTGCAGAGCGAGGAGAAGTTCGGCTCGGCCCTCTCATTGGTGCGATCGGTGCAGCGCACTGCGAGCTCTCTCCGAGAGCGGCTTTCGCCCGACGCCTGGCAGATTATCACCGAGATGGTGGAACGCCTTGCGCTGCAGGTCGACGACGACGACAGCATCGTCAGCGCCGCCGAACTGACGCTGCAGGAGCTGGCGAGCCTTGCCGGCCTGGCGCAGGAGAACATGAATCGCGCCGCCGGCTGGCGCTTCCTCGACATGGGGCGTCGCGCCGAGCGCGCCATCAACACCGTGCGGTTCGCGCGGCAGTTCGCCTATGACGAAGCGGGTGAGGAAGACCTCGACGTACTGCTGACGTTGGTAGATTGCCAGATCACCTATAGGTCGCGCTACCTGGTAGGCCCGGCGCTGGCACCGGTGCGGGATCTTGCGGTGCTCGATCCCTTCAATCCGCGCTCGGTGGCGTTTCAGGTCGCGGCGCTCAACGACCACATCGCAGCCCTCCCGAGCCTGAAGGAGCACGGTTTGATCGAGCGGCCGCAACGGTTGGCAGTGGCATTGCAGGCGACGCTGACGACGGCGGAGGCCGCGACGCTCGATGTCACAACCATGTTCGCGCTCGAACAGTCTCTGCTCAATCTCGCCGACGCAATCGGCCAGCATTATTTCCCGCACGGACCGCATGCGAGCCGGCCGGAGAAGCTGACAGGCCTTGCGTGATCTACGATATCCGTCACGTCACGACTTACGCTTACGAGAACCCGGTGAGCTTTGCGCGCTGCTCGCTGCGATTGGAGCCGCGGGGCGGCGATGGACAGCAACTGATTTCCCACACGGTCGAGATCCGGCCGCGGCCGGCTGAACGCACGGTACGACGGGACTTTTTCGGAACGCATACCGAGAGCGTGCTGATCGAGACCGCGCATCGCAATTTGCGGATCGATTCCCGCTCACGGGTTTCGGTCGCGCGTCAGGCCCCTGGTCGCGCGGCACCCAGCCCGCCGTGGGAGCGCATCCGTGACCTGGCCTTTGAAGCCACCAGCCTCGGTCCCGCTTCGCCGGTTGGATACGTCTTTGCGAGCTCTCTGGTGCCGGTGTTGGCGCCGCTCACTGCCTATGCCGCGCCAAGCTTCGCGCCGGGCGGCGGCATACTCTCGGGCGCCGTCGACCTGATGCGCCGCATCCGCAGCGATTTCAGGTACGACTCCAAGGCCACCGTGATTTCGACGCCGCTTAAGGAAGTGTTCGAGAAGCGCCACGGCGTCTGCCAGGACTTTGCCCATGTGATGATTGCGGGCATGCGGGGGCTCGGCCTGCCGGCGGCCTATGTCAGCGGCTATCTGCGTACCATCCCGCCCGCCGGCCAGCCGCGGCTGCAGGGCGCCGATGCCAGCCACGCCTGGGTCTCGGTCTGGTGCGGCGCCGAGCTCGGCTGGGTCGGCTTCGATCCGACCAACGATCTCCTGGTCGAGAACGACCACATCATCCTGTCGATCGGCAGAGATTTCTCCGACGTCTCGCCGGTCGACGGCATCATCGTCGGATCGCCCAAGCAGAAGCTCAACGTCGCCGTGGATGTGGTGCTGGTGGAGTGAGGCTGCCTCCGTGCCGGATTTCTTAAGAACTGATTGTCCTGCCGCAGCGGTTAAGCCGCGCCAATCTCCGCTGCACTACGGATAGGCAGTTTAACGGAAGGTTTGCACTTTTGTTGCCAGCATGACGTGCGCGGATCCGCGCCTGCAAGTTGCATTCACCTAGCCGGGAGATAATCGTGAACAATTGGTCAACAAAGCCTTTCGTTTCCGCCGTGGCAGCCATGCTCGTTTTCGGCGGTACAGCCAGCGCGGGCGGCGGCGCAAACAAGGATGAAGCCGTTGCCATGGTCAAGCAGGCCGTTACCTTCATCAAGGAGCAGGGACCCGAAAAGGCGTATCCCGAGATCACCAACAAGGCCAGCAAGTTCCATGACCGCGATCTCTATGTCGTGGTCTACCAGCTCGACGGCAAAGTGCTGGCTCATGGCTCGAACGAGAAGTTCGTCGGCAAGGATCTGATCGACGCCCAGGATGTCGACGGCAAGCTCTACGTCAAGGAGCGCGTCGAACTCGCCGCCAAGCAGCCTTCGTTCTGGCAGGACTACAAGTTCGTCAATCCGGTGAGCAAGAAGGTCGAGCCGAAGGAAATGTACTGCGAGAAGCTGAATAACACGGCCGTCTGTGCGGGCGTCTACAAGCTCTGACCCCGATCAAGCGTTTGCGTTGTTGTGCGGCGATCGCCGCACTGAAGGGATGACATGCTCGGCTGGATCAAGAACATTGGCCTTTCATGGAAAGTCCAGCTCGCTCCGGCGTTCCTGATCGCCGTCCTGATCGGGCTCGGCGCCTATGCGTTGCAAACGCTGCGGTCGAATCAGGCCGCCGTTGACGCGTTGGTGTCCGGTCCGGTCCGGCAATCGGAGCTGGCCAACGATCTCACCACGACGGTGTGGACGGCGCATGCCAAGCTGTATCGTCTTGCTGCCACTGCAGCCAACGAAAAGGACGAGAAGAAAATTGTGCAGGTCGCCAAGGAAGCTTCCGTGGCGGCCGGCAAGATTTCGGACGCGCTGAAGGCCGTCGAAGGCATCAAGGATGGGTTGAGCCCGGAGACTTTTGAAAAGCTGAAGGCCGCGGTCGCAGGCTATCTCAAGCAATCGAAAAACGCGATCGAGATGGCGGACGGCGACGCCGGATCGGCGCTGATCTTCATCAAGGGCGCGGAACGAAACTTTTCCGTCATCGAAAAGCTGGCCGACGACCTGATCACGCACAGCAGCGAGAGCAAGGACCGCGAAATTGCCCGCGCCGGGATCAAGCTCGAGCAGCAGCAGATAACGCTGATGGCGGTGCTTCTCGCCGTTGCGCTCGCCGGTATCGTCGTCTCGTTTCTGATCGGCCGCAGCATCTCCCGCCCCGTCGTGGCGATGTCGAGGGCAATGCGCGAACTTGCCGCGGGGCATTTCGAGGTCCAACTGCCCGGCCTTGAGCGCCGCGATGAGGTCGGCCAGATGGCGCACGCGATCCAGGAATTCAAGGTGCAGGCGATCGCCAAGGCCGAACGCGAAACTGCGGAGCGCGAGGAAAAGAACCGCGAACTGGCATCGGCCCGCCGTGCCGAGCTTCATAACCTGGCCGAGAGCTTCGAGATCGCGGTCGGCAATATCGTCGAGAACGTTGGCTCAGCCTCGGCCGAACTGGAGAATTCCGCCGCGATCCTGACCAACAGCAGCGTGGCCACCCAGGAGCTCTCTACCGTGGTCGCCGCAGCTTCGGAGGAGACCTCCAGCAACGTGCAGTCGGTGGCGTCCGCCACCGAGGAAATGGCCAGCTCCGTCAATGAAATCGGCAGGCAGGTCGCGAATTCCAACCGGATCGCCAACGAAGCCGTCGTTCAGGCGCAAAAGACCGACGCCCGGATCATCGAATTGTCGGAGGCGGCAAACCGCATCGGCGACGTAACCAGGTTGATCACCACGATCGCCGAGCAGACCAATCTACTGGCACTCAACGCGACCATTGAGGCCGCACGCGCCGGTGACGCCGGCCGCGGCTTTGCGGTGGTTGCCCAGGAGGTCAAGGCGCTCGCCACCCAGACCGCCAAGGCAACCAGCGAAATCTCGACCCAGATCGCCGAGATGCAGTCGGCGACGCAAGAATCGGTGCACGCCATCAAGGAGATCAGCGGCACCATCGGCCGGGTTTCCGAAATCGCCGCGGCGATCGCTGCCGCCATCGAGGAGCAGGGCGCTGCTACCCAGGAAATTGCGCGCAACGTGCAGCAGGCGGCAGTAGGATCGACCCAGGTCGCGACCAGCATCGCCGACGTCAACCGTGGCGCCGGCGAAATCGGCACGGCGTCGTCACAGGTGCTGGCCAACGCGCAACTGCTCTCCAACGAAAACAAGCGGCTCAAGGCCGAGGTCGGCAAGTTTCTCGCGACCGTGCGGTCGGCGTAAACGGCTTTGGAGCCAACGATACTGTTATCGGCGCGAAGCCGCAGGCCGGTTCTCGCGCGCGGCGGACACGCGGCCTCGTCCCGCGGATATACGCGCAGAGTGCCGGATACGAATCATCTCATGCCTTGGACGCGGTGCAGCCCAGGCGATGCGAAGCATCGTGCGGCAGCGCTGCTCACAGAGCCGCGACCTAAGCAGCATCGTTGTATGCCTCCCGATCAGCAGCGCACCACAGAACCGTTGCTCGGGCCGCGCGGAGCGCTGCGCAGCATTCGGGCGAACGGTGCTGCGAAGTAGGGCGTCGTGCCTCCGGCGCGATGCGTGGAGTCGGATCCCGTCCGCCCAATCTTACTGTGCACAAGCCCCCCTCATTGCGAGGAGCGCCAACGGGTCGGCGCGTAGCGCGGCCCGATGGTCTCTCCGGACAATGCTTCGCATCGCCGGGAGAGCCATGAGGCCCCATCTGTGGCCTACATCCATCGAGACGCCCGCTCTGCGGGCTCCTCAGGGATGAGAGGCTCGAAAAGTTATGACGCAGTAGGAACTAGGTTCCGGTCTTCCGCGGCCGGTCGGACGAATCGGCGCGCAGGTTGCGGAAGAATTTTTCGACCTCGCGCGACAGCGTTTCGGCCGTGGCCGTTAGTTCGCTGGATGCCGTAAGGACCGAAGTCGCCGCCGTGCTCGTCGTGCCGATGGCGTCGCCGAGCGACCCGATATTGACGACCAGCGTTCCGTTGCCCTGCGCCGCCAATTGCGCATTCGCCGAGATTTCACGGGTCGCCGCATCCTGCTGCTCGATCGCGCTGGCAATGATGGAAGTCACCTCGTTGATCTCGCGCACTGCGTTGCCGATTTCTCGGACCGCTTCGACGGAGGTTTTGGTCGACGTCTGGATCAGGCCGACGTTCTGGCCGATTTCGGCTGTGGCCTTGGCAGTCTGCTCGGCCAGCGCCTTGACCTCGTGGGCGACCACGGCAAAGCCGCGGCCGGCATCGCCGGCGCGTGCGGCCTCAATGGTCGCGTTGAGCGCCAGGAGGTTGGTTTGCTCGGCGATCGCCTGGATCAGGTTGAGCACGCCGTCGATGCGCTGGGTCGCAGCCGCAAGCCCCTCGATTTCGGACACCGATTTCTCGGTGCGCTGGCCCGCCTGCTCGACGGCACCGGCCGACTGGCGCACCTGGCGGCCGATTTCCTCGACGGAAGCGGAAAGCTCCTCGGCGGCGCTGGCGACGGCAGAAACGTTGCTGGACGCCTGTTCGGTCGCGCTATTGGCGGCCACCGCGCGTCCGCTTGCTTCCGATGAGACGCTGGCGATGGTCTGGGCGGTGCCGCGCATCGCGGTCGCATTGTCGGTGACGGCGCGCAGCACACCGCCAATGGCTTCCCGGAAGGCGTCGACGGAGGATTCGATGTGACGGGTACGCTCGTCGCGCGCTTTTGAATCCTCCAGCACCTGCGAATTGAGGTTGCGGTTGCGATCCATTGCTTCCTGGAAGATCTTGATGGCACGGGCGAGCGCGCCGATTTCGTCGGTGCGTTCAGCATGCGGAACCTCGATGCCTTCGGCGCCATCGGCCACCTGCTTGATGGTGGCGGTGATGACCGAGAGCGGGCGCGCGATCGAACGGGAAATGATCAGCACGCCGAGGACGACCACCACCAGCGCCAACACGCCGAGGCAAGTCAGGACAAAGGCCATCGTATGGTTGGTGTCGGTCTGTTGGGCCAGCCTCCTGCTGCGTTCGGCATAGACCTTGGAGAGCGCCTCGAGATCCTTGTTCAGCGCGGTGCGCACCTGGCGGTTGGCGTCGTTGTCGCCCCATTCACGCCCCGCAGCCCCGTTGATCTCGACGCCGCGGCGAACCAGCTCCTTGCGGAAGTCGACGAACTGTTCGATGCGCTTCTTGAAGGTGGCGAACTGCTGGGCGTCGTCGGCCTGGACCAGCCCTTCCCAGTTCTTCACGACATCAAGGATGCGCTCGTTGAACTTGAGGAGTCCGTCGCCGTATTTCTTCACCACCGCCGGCTCGCTCGACATGTAGATGCCGCGCGATTCCATCACGACTGCATAGACCAGCGAATTGATGCGCTCGACATTGAGCGCGGCGCGGCTGGCGATCGAGACCGCTTCGGTAAGTTGGGCATTCTGGCGGGTGTTGTAATCGGACAAGGCCGTGATGGATGCGACGAGCAACGCGAACAGCGCGAAGATCGAATACAATTTGGCTGCAAGCGAAAATCGGGATGCCATGGTGCCACCAGAATAAGTACGGGAAAATTCAGTCGTATCGACACGCCGGAGTGGGATCCGGTGAATGCCGTCAGCGCAGGCAATGTGCTGAATCTTGGTGGAAAATGTCTTAACGCGCGAAGTTCGCGGAACTGCAACTAAAGACAAATTATCGAGCAACTTCAGACGATTACCTGAATATTGCGGGATACCTCGCCGGGAAAATTCGGCAGGTTGGCGCGACTGGAGCGGGCCTTGGCATATCAGCGCAATTGGAGGTCGCTTGTGCGGCCGACGCGGGCAATGCCGCCAAACGGAAGCACCCCGCGCGTCTTCCGAAGGACGGTTCGCATTGGCAAGCATCCGCGGCGCGAATCAAGCTAGACAACGAGCACGGCGAAGGTGGCGCCTGCTGCAAGCACCGCGCTGCTTCGACTATGCGTGAGAATTGGGACTTATGACTCAAAGTGCCGCCTTGCCGGGCAATCTCGATCTCTATCTTCACGTGCGCGTGCTGATCGCCCTGATCCTCGGGCTCAGCGTCACGCGTCTGGTCAGCGGCATCGCGGCACTAGTCCAGCACCCCGGTCGCTACCCGATCTGGCCGGTACATCTTGGCTGGGTCGCCTGGACGCTCCTGAACGTGGTCACGTTCTGGTGGTGGGAGTTTCGGCTGAGCCACATCCAGCACTGGACGTACGGCCTATACTTCTTCGTTTGCGTGTACGCATCGATGTACTATTTCCTGAGCGTCCTGCTTTTCCCGCAGGATCTCGATGAATATAAGGGCTACGAGGATTACTTTCTCTCCCGTCGCCGCTGGTTCTTTGGTTTTGCGGCCCTCACGGAAGCGCTCGATGTGGTCGATACCTGGATCAAGGGCGAAGCGCATCTGCGATCGTTGGGACTGGAATATCTCGTCGCCACCAGCGCATTCATATTGCTGTCCGTGGTAGCTACGAGAACGCGCAACCCAAAATTCCACATGCTGTTTGCGCTCGGCGCGGTGGCTTATGAGATAAGTTTTTCGATCCGCCACTTTGGTACGCTGGATTAGTTGCAGACGGGGACGCTGATGGCTGGCCCCATCCACCGCGCCAGGGCCTCGATCGGATGGATGCCCGGATGACGCCGACGCTCCGCGGCCTGTAGCCTTGGCCGTTCGCCCGGCATAGACTGGCCAGGCAACGAAGTGGGTACGGCGCAGGAAGGTCAGCATGGTCTATCGGCAGATCATCGGTGCCACCACCTATGCGTTCGACGGCTTGCGCGAGCTGCTCGCGAAGGCGACGCCGCCGCGATCCGGCGACCGCCTTGCCGGCGTCGCGGCCGATAGCGCGGAACAGATGATCGCAGCGCGAATGGCGCTCGCCGACGTGCCGCTGAAGCAGTTTCTCAACGAGGCTGTCATCCCCTATGAGGATGACGAGGTCACCCGGCTGGTCATCGACAGCCACGATGCCCCGGGTTTTGCGGCCATATCGTCGCTGACCGTCGGCGGCTTCCGCGACTGGCTGCTCTCCGACGCCGCAACAAGCGAGTCTTTGGCGAAGGTCTCACGCGGGATCACGCCGGAAATGGCCGCCGGCGTCTCAAAACTGATGCGCAACCAGGATCTGATCCTGGTCGCCAGCAAATGCGCGGTGACCACGACCTTTCGCAACACCATCGGCCTGAAGGGGCGGATGAGCGTGCGGCTGCAGCCCAACCATCCCTTCGATGATGCCAAGGGCATTACCGCTTCGATCCTCGACGGAATCCTCCTGGGATCGGGCGATGCCTGCATCGGCATCAATCCGGCCAGCGACGATCCGGCCGTGATCGGCGAGTTGTTGCGGCTGCTCGACGGCATCATCGCGCGGCTGCAGATCCCGACGCAGGGCTGCGTGCTCACGCATGTCACCACCACGCTTGGATTGATCGGGCAGGGCGCGCCGGTCGATCTGGTGTTCCAGTCGATCGCGGGAACCGAGGCTGCGAACCGCAGCTTTGGCGTCGATCTCGCGCTGCTGCGCGAGGCGCGCGAGGCCGGACTGTCGCTGCGCCGCGGCACGGTCGGCGATCATGTGATGTATTTCGAGACCGGGCAGGGCTCGGCGCTGTCGGCCAACGCCCATCACAATGTCGACCAGCAGACATGCGAGGCGCGGGCCTACGCGGTGGCGCGCGCCTTCGATCCGCTGCTGGTCAACAGCGTGGTCGGCTTCATCGGTCCGGAATATCTTTACGACGGCAAGGAAATCATCCGCGCCGGCCTCGAGGACCATTTCTGCGGCAAGCTGCTCGGCCTGCCGCTCGGGGTCGACATCTGCTACACCAACCACGCCGAAGCCGACCAGGACGACATGGACAATCTGCTGACGCTGTTGGCTGCTGCCGGCGTCACCTTCATCATGGGCGTGCCGGGCGCTGACGACGTCATGCTGAACTATCAGTCGACCTCGTTCCACGACGCGCTCTACGTCCGGGACCTCTTCGGCTTGAAGCGGGCACCCGAGTTCGACGATTGGCTGGTCCGCTCAGGCCTCGCGGACGGCAATTTCCGGCTTGCCGGCAACGCCGGCCTGCTGCCCGAATTTGCCTCGCGACTGATCGCCTGAACTCCGGCCTGCAGATTTTCGTGCAACCAATTGAACCCAAAGCGAGTTAGAAGTCACAGTCACAATATTGAAGAATTTCTGGCCCAACTTTCAATGTCGTGCTTAAATTCATGTCAGCCTTGAGGAAATTTGATGAGAGCTGAAGGCATTGGAACGGTACGGCGTATCCTGTGCGTCTTCCCGCGCTATACGTCTTCTTTCGGTACGTTCGAATACGCCTACCCCCTGACCGATGGGGTGAAGGCTTTCATGCCGCCCCAGGGCCTCCTCCTGATCGCGGCCTATCTCCCGGCAAACTGGCAGGTGCGTTTCATCGACGAGAACATTCGCCCCGCCTCCAGGGAGGATTTCGAATGGGCGGAGGCGGTGTTCGTCAGCGGCATGCACATCCAGCGCCAGCAGATGAACGACATCTGCCGCCGCGCGCATGCGTTCGATCTTGCGGTCGCGATCGGCGGACCATCCGTGAGTGCGTGCCCGGATTACTATCCCTCATTCGACTATCTTCATGTCGGCGAACTCGGCGACGCGACCAATGAGCTGATCGCGCGGCTAGCGCACGACCCTTCGCGTCCTGCGCAGCAGGTGGTGCTGGCGACCAAAGACCGCCTGTCGATGACCGAGTTTCCGATACCGGCCTACGAGCTGGCGGAAGTGAAAAAATATCTGCTCGGCAGCATCCAATATTCGAGCGGTTGCCCCTATCAGTGCGAGTTCTGCGACATCCCCGGGCTCTATGGCCGCAACCCGCGCCTGAAGACGCCTGAACAGATCGTCGCTGAACTCGACAAGATGCGCGAATGCGGCATCACCGATACGGTCTATTTCGTCGACGACAATTTCATCGGCAACCGCAAGGCAACCTTGGATTTGCTGCCGCATCTGATCGAATGGCAGAAGCGGACGGGCTACGTCGTGCGGCTGGCCTGCGAGGCGACGCTGAACATTGCCAAGCGGCCCGAGATCCTGGAGAAGATGCGCGAAGCGAGGTTCGTCACTGTGTTCTGCGGCATCGAGACGCCGGATCCCGACGCGCTGCACGCGATGCACAAGGACCACAACATGATGGTCCCGATCCACGAAGGCATCCACACCATCAATTCCTACGGCATGGAGGTCGTCTCCGGCATCATCATGGGTCTCGACACCGACAAGCCGGGCACCGCGGACGCACTGCTCGACTTCGTCGACGAATCGCGGATTCCGCTGCTGACGATCAATCTGCTGCAGGCGCTGCCGAAGACGCCGCTCTGGGACCGGCTGGAGCGTGAAGGCCGGCTGGTCAATGACGACGACAGCCGCGACTCCAACGTCGAATTCCTGATGCCCTACGACCAGGTCATCAATTCCTGGAAGCGATGCATGGAGGTCGCCTACCGGCCCGAGAAGCTGTACGCGCGTTACCAGTATCAATGCGACTACACTTACGCCAACCGCATCAAGGTGCCGGTCGCGCCCGAGATGAAGACCTGGCCCAACATCAGGCGCGCGCTGGTCATGCTGCGCAACATCTTCTGGCAGGTCGGCGTGCTCAGCGATTACAGGCGCGTGTTCTGGAAGTTCGCGATCGGGCGGCTCAGGCGCGGCGATCTCGAAGGGCTGATCGGTTCGGCCACGATCGCGCATCATCTGATCAAGTTCGCGCGTGCCGCCTCCGGCGGTCAGCAGAACGCGTCGAACTATTCGATCCGGCTGCGCGAGGCCTCCGTGCCTGCCGAGTAAAGCCCATGAAAACGCCGGCGCCGCCGACCCGCTCGCTCGAAGCCCTGCGGCAGATGACGCCGGCGCGCGTCGGGCTCGGCCGCTCCGGCGCGAGCATGCCGACCGACGCCCTGCTTGCCTTTACCCTCGACCACGCACGCGCGCGGGATGCCGTGCATGCCGCGCTCGATGCGCAGCAACTCGCTGCGGAATTGGCCGGTCTCGGCCTGCAAGTCAGCGAGGTCTGCAGTCAGGCGCGCAACCGGCGCGACTATCTGCGCCGTCCCGATCTCGGACGCATGCTCGATCCGGATTCGCGACGCGTGCTGGAAAAGCAAGGCGGCAGTGCGAACGAGGTTGCGATCGTGATCGGCGACGGGCTGTCGCCTGCGGCCGTCAATGTCCACGCGGTCGAGCTGGTTCGCCATCTTGCTCCGCGCCTGACGGAGGCCGGGATCCCGTGCGGCCATGTCGTGGTCGCTTCCGGCGCGCGCGTGGCGCTGGGTGACGAGATCGGCGCCGTGCTCGGCGCGCGAATGGTGGTGATGCTGATCGGCGAACGGCCCGGCCTGTCGGCGCCCGACAGCCTCGGCGCCTATCTGACGTTTGCGCCGCGCATCGGCCTCACCGACGAGAAGCGCAATTGTGTATCCAATATCCACGGCGCAGGCCTGAGCCACGATGAGGCCGCCTTCAAGATCGCGTGGCTGGTGCGTGAAGGCATCGCGCGCCAGGTCACCGGCGTGGCGCTGAAGGACGAAAGCGGAACCGCGCTGATCGCCGCCAGACCGATCGATTGACGGATCGACACCTGCCTGCGTGGTCGTTGTGAGCCAACACTTGCCTGACAACCCAATGTGAGCCGCTTCTCCCAAAATTGACCGGTGAGGTTTGTGGCGCCCCGTTGCGGCCAGCGTTGGCGTTGCCGGCCTGAACGCGCCAAAGCGGTCCAAAGTGGCGCCGGCAGGTGTGGCAAATCAGAGACTTAACGCGCATTTTCGACATTTGCGGGCCGATTTGCCCTGCCGCGCGCGCTTGCCGGATCAGGTTCGGGCCTGTAAAACGGCGCCGATTAATTTACCGCGTGATTTCAAGGGCTAGCGCCGATCGGATAGGGGCTGGCAAGCCGTATTCGCGCCACCAAGCTGCACAAAAACCAAGCTGCACAAACAGGCCGACGTGAGAACTGGACAGGGTATGCTCGACAAGAACTCCGAAAGTCGCGTCCACGTCGCAGCCATAGAGGAGCCGCCGCCGGGCAAGAGCATCGCCTTCGGTCTAGAGCGCATGGGACTGATCGCGGTCAAGGCGCCGATTCTGTCCATGGTCATTCTCGCTGTGCTGATCGTGGCCGCGCTGTTCGGTATCGAGCGGATCAAGATCGACGACTCGCTGAGCCAGTTGTTCCGTTCCGATTCCAAGGACTTCAAGCAATATGAGGCCGTGACCAAGCGCTTCCCAGCGACCGAATTCGACGTGCTGGTCGTGGTCGAGGGCAAGACGCTGCTGGCCCGTGAGAACCTCGAAAAGATCCGCGACATGGTCACCGACCTGCAACTGGTCGAGGGCGTGCGCGGTCTGGTCTCGCTGTTCTCGGCGCGCCAGGCGCCGGAGCCCGGCAAGCTGCCGGCTGCGCTGTTCCCGCCCGAACTGCCGCAAGGCGCCGCCTACGACAAGTTCGTCGAAACCGTCAAAGCCAACGAAATCATTCGCGGCAAGCTGTTGTCGGAGGACGGCACGCTGGCGCTGATCGTGCTGTCGCTGGAGCCGAAGGTCGTTTCGTCCAACGAGCTGGGCAAGGTGGTCGGCGAAATGCGGAAAATCATGGCCGAGGATCTCGCCGGCAGCGGGCTCAATGCGCAGCTTTCCGGCGTTCCCGTCATGCAGCTCGAGATCCGCAATGCGGTCAAGCGCGACGGGCTGACCTACAACATCCTGGGCATTCTGGCCGGCTGCATCATCGCGATCGTCTTTTTCCGCAAGATATCGTTCATGGTGGTCGCGGCCTTCCCGCCGATCATCGCGATCCTGCTCGCGCTCGGCTCCCTCGGGTGGGCCGGTTTCAATCTCAACATGTTCCTGAACGTGATGACGCCGCTCATCATGGTGATCAGCTTCTCGGACTCCATGCAACTAACGTTCGCGGCGCGCGACCGCCTGATCGCGGGTCAGGACAAGATCACCGCGTTCACCAACGCGGTGCTGGTGGTGGGCCCGGCCTGCGTGCTCACCCACGCGACCGCCGGCATATCCTTCATCGCCCTGCAATTCTCCGATTCCGAATTGATCCGGAAATTCGGCGAAGCCGGCCTTGCCGCGACCATCATCGCGCTGGTAGCCGTGCTGTCGCTCGTGCCGGTATTCGGCGTGCTGTTCGTCCGCAACGAAAAGATCTTCGCGGTCAAGTTCCAGAGCGCGGACGCCGGCGTCCAGGCGCTGCGCAATTTCTGTTACTGGATCGCGGTGCGCATGGTCAGCCGCCCCGGCATGTTCAGCCTGATCGCGCTGCTCTTCGTCGGCGCCCTCGGCTACATCTACGCCACGCTCGAGCCGCGCTACCGGCTCGCCGACCAGGTGCCGGACAAGCGGCAGGCGGTCGCGGCATCGGGCCGTCTCGACGCCAAGCTCACCGGCGCCAATCCGATCGACGTACTGATCGAATTCCCCAAGGGTGCCTCGCTCTACGCGCCGGAAACGTTGAAGACGATCGCCGACGTTCACGCCATGGTCGAAAAATCGGCAGGCGTCGGCAATGTCTGGTCGCTGGAAACGCTGCGTCGCTGGCTCGCGGAGAAGGCGGGCAGCACCGACGTCGCGACGCTGAAGGAATATGTCAGTGTAATCCCTGAACATCTGGTCCGCCGCTTCATCTCGGCCGATCAGGATGCGGTGGTGGTTTCGGGACGCGTTCCCGACCTCGATTCCAGCGAAATCCTTCCCGTGGTCGACAAGCTCGACAAGGCGCTCGACAAGGTGCGCGCCGAGCACCCCGGCTATGAGATCGCGGTCACGGGTCTGTCGGCGATTGCCGCGCGCAACAGCGCCAACATGATCTCGAAGCTCAATCAGGCCCTCACGGTGGAATTCCTGCTGGTTGCGGTCTTCATCGGCCTCGCATTCCGCTCGGTCGTGGTGATGTTCTCCTGCATCCTGCCCGGCATTTTCCCTGTGGTGGCATCGGGCACGGTGCTGTGGATACTGGGCGAGGGGCTGCAATTCGCCAGCGTGGTCGCGCTCATCGTGTCGTTCGGCTTGGGGCTCAGCGCCACGATCCATTTCCTCAACCGTCTGCGGCTGGAGAGCAAGCCGGGCATCGGTTCGGGACTGGCGGTCGAGCGCGCCACCGTGCTGGTAGGCCCGGCGCTGATCCTGACCACAGTGGTGCTGGCCTGCGGCCTCGTCGTCACCGTGTTCTCCGACTTGCCGTCGCTGCGGCTGTTCGGCTGGCTCAGCGCGTTCTCGATGATCGCGGCGCTGGTAGCTGATCTCTTCATCCTGCGGCCGACCTCGATGTTCCTGATCAACCTGTCGGAAAAGATTCGCGGGATCGACCACGCCAAGCCGGCGGAGAACAAGCCGACCAGCTAGCAAGCGCTGCTGAACAACAAGGGCTGCCGATCAACGGCGTGCCGAAGAGAGGCTGAGGAATGACGTCTGCCGGATTAGCCGCGCGCCCTGCGGCCGACGCTGCCGCCTACCGCGCGGTCGAACACATCTATCATTCCTATCTAACCGGGCTGGTCCTGATGCTGGCGTCGCGGGCCGGCGCGCCACGCGCCGCCGAGGTGGTATTTCGCACCTTCCGGCGGCAGCAATTGGCGCGCTTCCTTCCCGGATTGAAGAAGCTCGGCCTCGACCGGCTCCCGCATGCAGTGGCGTGCGCGCAATATCACTATCTGTCGAACCAGGTCGGCGGCGTGAAGGTCGAGTATGTCTATGAGAGCGACCGCAAGGCCTGGGTGCGTTATCCGCCGCCGCGCTGGATTTGGTCCGGCACCGCCATTTGCGGAATCCCCTCGGAAGTGTCGCGGGCGATGCTGCGCGGATGGCATGCCAACAACGGCGTTGTGCTCGGCAATCCCAGGCTCGGCTTCGTCTGCACCGGGCAGACCGTCGATGGCCAGCCGGGGCTGGAGGGCTATTACAAGGAGTGGGATCACGAACTCGCGCCGGAAGAACGCTTGCAGTTTTCGCCCGGCGAGCGCTGTTCGCCGTTTCGCGCCGATCTCGCGCCGCGGCTGCCCGTGAATACATGGCCGGAGGAGCGGCTGCAGAAGGTGCTTCGCAACTATGCGATGGAATACATCACTTCGATCGTACCGGAGACGATCGCCGTGCTCGGTCCGGAAGAGGGCGGCCATCTCGCGGGTGCCGCGGCGCGGCTCGTCGGGATGCACACCTTCGACGATGTCGCTGAGCTGTTGGGCGGCGTGGAAGCGGGAGCGGTGGGTTTCGCCAAGGCCTTCGCCCGGCTTGCGCGGGGGCAGGACGACGATGCGGAATTACAGGTCGAAGGTACGGGCGCAACCGTGCGCCAGACGTCGTGGCGGCTGATGGCGGAGCGCGAGGCGCTGTCGCCGGCGGTATTCGATGCTTGGAACGAATTGTGGGTGGGGGCTGCGCTTGCGCATGACCGCTTCATGCGCGTCGACGTGACGGAACGTCGTGACCGTGGCGACGCTCACTGGGGTTGGCAGTTCCGCTGAGCTGCCGAAAATGAAAATGGCGGCACCCAGGGAGGGCCGCCATTCGCGCTACCCGTTTGAAAGTCTGTATCAGGTCTTCGTCATCGTGATCTTGACGCCGCGGATCTCGCCCTTGGAGTCGATCTGCACGCTCTGCTTGTTGCCGGTGGTGCGCAGATTCAGGTTGGCTGCAAATCCCGACGCTTCGACGAACACGTCGATCTGGCCGCCGCCGGCAGTGCCCTGCAGATTGCCGAAGATATTCCGGCTCTTCTCGCTCCAGTTGCCGGAGATGCGGTCACCCTGGCTGGTGACGTCGCTCGACAGGTCGAACTTGTAGCTGTCGCTGGCGCAGTGCAGATTTTGTTTCAGGCCGAGCCCGTTGGCGTTGACCTTGTAGTCTGCCTTGCAGCGGATGTTCTCGGTGGTGCCGTTGGACAGCGCGACAGTGCCCGAGCCGCTCCAGTTTCCATCAAAGCCGGCAAACGGGCCTCCCGCCTGGGCATGGCCTGCGGTGACCGATAACATGAGCGCGGCGCCGACCCCGGCCGCTGCGAGAGCCTGACCGAACAAGCTGGAACCAAGCAGTTTCATCGTGAGTTTTCCCATAAAATAGACGCCTCTCTTGCAAGATACGTCTCGCCGCATCGAAGATTTAGTGTTTCCGCAGTATCTTAGGTTCAAATGACGGCGTGCTGTTTCCACCGGTAGCGGCAGGAAAAAGGGCACAAGTGGCCGAATGGAATCAATCATTCCCATCGGCTCCGTCGGCGCAGCATCTAGCTTTGCGCCGCATTGTCTGCAACAGCCAATTGCGGGAGAGCTGTGACAAAAATACACGTTAAATATCAGATGGTTATTTAACGTGCTGAGATCGCCGTAAATTTGGCCGCATTTGCCATGCTTGTCCTGTGCACGCTGCTGCGTTACGCGGCACCTGCCATCCAAACAAATCCGCCCCGGCGATGCCGAAACGCAAATCGGGAACGGGATTTCATGCTGCCGAAATGAAGGAATACGATGCGTAAATCTCTCCTGGCCCTCACTTTGTTGTCGATGTCGGTCTCGTCGAACGTCGCCTTCGCCCAGCAACAGCGCAGCGGAACGGCGGAGGAGCAGAAGGCCTGTACGCGCGATGTGCAGAAATTCTGCCGCCCGGTCATCGATCAGGGCGATTTCACGATCCTGGCGTGCCTCAAGGAAAATCGGCCCAAGATCAGCGCGGCCTGCAACCAGGTTCTCAAGAACAACGGCCAGTAGGGCGCGGCTAGCGTCCGTTAACCCTCGCGGAAAGCCAATTTTCGGCTCTATGACGCGCGTCACGGGCGGGGCTAATCAGCCCATATAGCATTGGTTTTGGCGACGTATTCCCCTATATGGGGCGCGATCTCCCGGCATGCGCCGATGCTCGGCACATGCCGCCAATCCCGATGAATGTAGCCAGTTCTTGATGACCAGCGCGAGCGACCTGCGATCCGGAAAGACCGAGCGCGACGAGAATTTTCCGGTCGCGTCGTGGATCATTCATCCGCGTCACCGGGCGCTGATCCTCGCATTCTACAATTTCGTCAGGACCGCCGACGATATCGCCGACCATGCGACACTTAGCGCGGACGAGAAGCTGCGCTATCTCGACCTGCTCGAGGCGGATCTATTGGGCACGGGCGATACGCAGAAGGAAGCGATCAGCCTGCGCCAGGCCCTCGCCCAGCGTTCGATGGCGCCGCGCCACGCGCTCGACGTGCTGGTCGCATTCCGGATGGACGTCACCAAGCTGCGCTACGAGAACTGGGACGACGTCATTCACTATTGCCGCTATTCGGCCATGCCGGTCGGCCGTTTCATGCTCGACGTTCATGGCGAGAGCACCTCGACCTGGGCCGCTTCCGACGCGCTGTGCGCCGGGTTGCAGATCAATAACCATTTGCAGGATTGCGCCAAGGACTACAAGAATCTCAACCGCGTCTACCTGCCGCGCGATGCGCTGGCAGCAAGCGGCGCCACCGTGGCGATGCTGGGCGAGGCGAAATCGCAGCCGGCGCTGTTGCAATGTCTCCATGCGCTCGCGGTGCGGACTGAAACTCTTCTCAATGAAAGCAAGTCATTGAGTGCCGAGGTAAAGGATTTCCGGCTCGGGCTCGATATTGCCGTGATCCAAGCCTTTGCCGACAAGATCGTCGGCATGCTGAAAGTGCGCGATCCGCTCAGCGAGCGCGTGCATTTGAGCAAGCTGGAGTTGCTCGGCCATACCATCGGCGGCATCGCCGGCGAGATCAGCCACCGCGCGATCGGACGCCGCCCCCAGGCAAATCCGGCGGCCGGCGCATGACGTTGCATCCGGCGGCGGCCAACGCAGATTACGGTGCCACCGCGTCCGGCAGTTCGTTCTATGCCGCGATGCGCATCCTGCCGCGCGACCAGCGCGAGGCGATGTTCCAGATCTACAGTTTCTGCCGCCAAGTCGACGATATCGCCGATTCCGACGGCCCGCGGCCCGAGCGGCTGGCCGCGCTCCAGCAATGGCGCGACGATATCGATGCGCTGTACCAGGGTCACCCACCGCCGCGCCTGCAGGATTACGCTGCGTCGATCAAAACCTTCGGCCTCAAGCGCGAGGATTTTCTCGCCATCGTCGATGGCATGGAAATGGACGTGCCGCAGGATATTCGCGCGCCGGATCTTGCTACCCTCGATCTCTATTGCGACTGCGTCGCCAGCGCGGTCGGCCGCCTGTCGGTGCGCGTGTTCGGCCTGCCCGAGGAAGACGGGATCCTGCTCGCCCACCATCTCGGCCGGGCGCTGCAATTGACCAATATCCTGCGCGACGTCGATGAAGACGCCGGCCTCGGTCGGCTCTATCTGCCACGCGAGGGGCTGCTGCTTGCCGGTATCACGACCGATGATCCGCAACGGGTGATCGTCGATCGCGCATTGCCGAAAGTATGCCTGCCGCTGGCCGAGCGCGCGAAAAAGCATTTTGAGAAGGCCGACGAAATCATGAAGCGCAATTCGCGGCGCATGGTGCGCGCACCGCGGATCATGTCGAAATATTACCGCGCGATCCTGGACTTGCTGCTGGCCCGGGGCTTTGCCGCTCCGCGCGAGCCGGTCCGCGTCCACAAATGGGCGAAGATTGCCATCCTCCTTCGTTACGCGATCATCTGATGCAGAAAAACGTTCATATCATCGGCGCCGGCATTTCCGGCCTTTCAGCGGCCGTGCGGCTCGCCAACGCCAATTACCGGGTGCATGTCCACGAGGCTACGCAGCAGGCCGGCGGCCGTTGCCGGTCCTATTTCGACGCGGCCACCAACCTTACTATCGACAACGGCAATCATTTGCTGTTGTCCGGCAACCGCCATGCGCTCGCCTACGCCAAATCGATCGGCACCGAGGCGGGACTGGTCGGGCCGAAGCTCGCGCAGTTTCCGTTCGTCGATATCGTGACCGGCCAGCGCTGGCAGCTCGACCTCGGTGACGGCAAGTTGCCGCTGTGGGTGTTCGACGATGCGCGCCGCGTCCCCGATACGAAGCTGCTCGACTATTTCGCATTGATGCCGCTGATCTGGGCAGGGACCGACAAACCCGTCGGCAATGCGATCCCCTGCAAAGGCACGCTGTACGACCGGCTGGTGCAGCCGCTGCTGCTCGCCGCGCTCAACGTCGATCCGCCCGAGGGCTCGGCGGGCCTTGCCGGCGCGATCGTGCGGGAAACACTGCTGGCGGGCGGGCAGGCCTGCCGGCCGCTGATCGCACGCGATGGCCTCAGCGCCGTGCTGGTCGAGCCGGCGATCAAGCTGTTGCAGGACAAAGGCGCTTCGATCCAACTCGGCCATGAGCTGCGCGAACTCGTGATGAAGGGGAGCCATGTCGGCGAGCTGAAATTCGGTGGCGACACCATCGCGCTCGGCCCCGACGACGTCGTGGTGCTCGCGGTGCCGCCGCGCCCGGCGGCAGCACTCCTGCCGGGCCTGAAGACGCCGTCGAAATTCCGCGCCATCGTCAATGCGCATTTCCGCTTCGATCCGCCCAAGGATGCGGCGCCGATCCTCGGCGTCGTCGGCGGCCTCGTCGAATGGCTGTTCGCATTCCCGCAGCGGTTGTCGGTCACCATCAGCAATGGCGACCGGCTGGTCGACATGCCGCGCGAAGAACTCGCGCAGGCGATCTGGCGGGATGTCTGCAAGGCCGCTGGCCTGCCGGGCGAATTGCCGCTGCCGCCCTGGCAGATCGTGCGCGAACGCCGAGCGACTTTTGAGGCTACGCCGGAGCAGAATGCGCTGCGTCCGGGCCCGGTGACATCGTTCAAGAACCTGTTTCTCGCCGGCGACTGGACTGATACCGGATTGCCGGCAACCATCGAGGGATCGGTGCGGTCTGGCGACCGCGCCGCTGATCTGGTCCTGGCGAGGCCCTAAGGGCTCGACCGGACGTTCCGTGACCGGCTTCACAGAGCCGGGTCGCGAATAGAGGGATGTCTAGCGAATGCTTTCCGTGGACAAGAAAATTGCGGTCGATTCCGTCGCGACAGTCGATCCCGTCGCCCTGGAGAAGAGCATCTCCTCCGCGACCGAAGCGCTGCTCGGCTACCGGCAATCCGACGGACACTGGATATTCGAGCTGGAAGCCGACAGCACCATCCCTGCCGAATACATCCTGCTGCGCCACTATCTCGCCGAGCCCGTCGACACCGAGCTCGAAGCCAAGATCGCCAACTATCTGCGCCGCACGCAAGGCAATCATGGCGGCTGGCCGCTGGTGCAGGACGGCCCGTTCGACATGAGCGCCAGCGTCAAATCGTATTTCGCGCTGAAGATGATCGGCGATTCCGTCGATGCACCGCATATGGTCCGTGCGCGCGAGGCGATCCGCTCGCGCGGTGGCGCCGCCGGCAGCAACGTGTTCACGCGATTCCTGCTGGCCTTCTATGGTGTGCTGAGCTGGCGCGCGGTGCCGGTGCTGCCGGTCGAGATCATGCTGCTGCCGACGTGGTCGCCGTTCCATCTCAACAAGATTTCCTACTGGGCGCGTACCACAATCGTGCCGCTGATGGTGCTGGCGGCGCTGAAGCCGGTGGCGAAGAACCCGAAAGGCGTCGGTGTCGACGAGTTGTTCCTGAAGGACCCCAAAACGGTCGGCATGAACAAGAAGGCGCCGCATCAGAGCTGGGGCTGGTACGCGCTGTTCAGCACGCTCGACAGGATCCTGCGCGTCGTCGAGCCGCTGTTTCCCAAAAAGCTGCGCAAGCGCGCGATCGACGCCGCGCTCGCGTTCATCGAGGAGCGGCTCAACGGCGAAGACGGCATGGGCGCGATCTACCCGCCGATGGCCAATATCGTCATGATGTATGACGCGCTGGGCAAGGGACCGGATTATCCGCCGCGTGCGGTCACCCGCAAGGGTATCGACAAACTGCTCGTGATCGGCGAGCACGAGGCCTATTGCCAGCCCTGCGTCTCCCCGGTGTGGGACACCGCGCTGACCTGCCACGCGCTGGCGGAGGCCGGCGGCGAGGACACGCTCAAGAAGATGAAGCAGGGCCTCGACTGGCTGAAGCCACGGCAGGTGCTCGACCTCAAGGGCGACTGGGCGGCGAAGGCGCCCGACGTTCGTCCGGGCGGCTGGGCGTTCCAGTACAACAACGACCATTACCCCGATCTCGACGACACCGCCGTGGTCGTGATGGCGATGGACCGCGCGCGCCGGCAGACCGGCAGCAAGGAATACGATCAGGCGATTGCGCGCGGCCGCGAGTGGATCGAGGGCCTGCAGAGCCGTGACGGCGGCTGGGCCGCCTTCGACGTCAACAACCTTGAATACTACCTCAACAACATCCCGTTCTCCGATCACGGCGCGCTGCTCGATCCGCCGACCGAGGACGTCACCGCGCGCTGTATTTCGATGCTGGCGCAACTCGGCGAGACCGCGCAGACCAGCAAGGCGGTCGCCAACGGGATTGCCTATTTGCGCCGCACCCAGCTCGCGGAGGGGTCCTGGTACGGCCGCTGGGGGCTGAACTACATCTACGGAACCTGGTCGGTGCTGTGCGCGCTCAATGCCGCCGAAGTCGACCACCAGGATCCCATGATTCGGAAGGCGGCGGACTGGCTGGTTTCGATCCAGAACCGGGATGGCGGCTGGGGTGAGGATGCGGTCAGCTACCGACGCGATTACAAGGGATATGAGCAGGCGCCGTCGACCGCTTCGCAAACGGCATGGGCCTTGCTTGGACTGATGGCGGCCGGCGAGGTGGAACATCCGGCGGTCGTGCAGGGTGTGGAGTACCTAAAAGCCACACAGACCGAGAAAGGACTGTGGGACGAGGCGCGCTACACGGCTACGGGCTTCCCGCGGGTGTTTTACTTGCGGTATCATGGCTACTCGAAGTTCTTTCCGCTCTGGGCGCTGGCGCGGTATCGGAATTTGAGAAGCACCAACAGCAGGGTGGTAGGGGTCGGGATGTGACTTGGGGGGCGGGGGCCGCCGCGATCGTGGACAATTCGGTTGATCGCAATTCGAATGATCCGCGGCCGGTTTTGATCGTTACAGGATTGGTGCAGGAAGCCCGAATTGCGGCCGGGCCCGGCATGATCGTTATCTGCAGTTCCAGCGATCCGCAGCAATTGCGCGCGCTGCTGGCAACGCTGGATCCTTCCACTTTCAGGGGTGTGATCTCGTTCGGCGTTGCCGGCGGGCTGGATCCGTCCCTGAAATCGGGCGATGTAGTGGTGGCGACCGAGGTTCTGGCCGGCGATACCCGGTTTCTGGCAGGCTTGGCGCTGAACGAGGAAATGATTACCCGCGCCGCGCTGCGCCGCCGGCGCGTGGTTCGGGGTGTCCTTTCGGGCGTCGAACAGGTGATCGCGGCGACCGCCTGCAAGGCCGCGCTGCATTCCGAGACCGGGGCGGCAGCGGTCGATATGGAAAGCCACATCGCGGCCGCCTATGCGGCCGAGGCGGGGCTTCCGTTCGCGGCGCTGCGGGTGATCTCCGATCCGGCCACCAGGGCGCTTCCGGCGCTCGCCAAGAGCGCCATCAAGCCGAACGGCGATATCGATCTCGGCAAGGTGCTGCGCGGGGTCGTGCGCAATCCGGCCACGCTGCGCGCGTTGGTATCGACCGGGCTGGATTTCAATCGCGCGCTGCGGTCGCTCCGCGGCTGCCGCGGCTTCCTGCACGGCGAGAGCTTTGCAATGGCGGAGGCCTGAGGGCGGGGGCGGCAGGCAGCTTCAGAGGTTTCGAAGGCGTCAAACAAAAAGAAAAGGGCCCCGATTCGCTGAGAATCGAGGCCCTTGATCTTTTCTCCATTCGCTTAGGCGGCGGTGGAGGCTTTCTCCTGCTGCTTGGCAGCGGCGGCAGCCGCCTCGTCGCGGCGGATTTCCGAAAGCTTCTTCTGGACCTGTTCGGAGAAGATGTACTGCGCCGGGCGCTGCTTGGAGAGATCGATCTCGGGCGCCATCGGGCCCGAGGTGCGAACGCCGCGCAGCGCGATCCACATCGCCTTGAACGGATTGGTCAGCGCGGCGTCGGCGGCGGTCGGCTCATAGCCGCAATGCGCCATGCAGTCGGCGCACTTCTCGTAACGGCCGGTGCCGTAGGAATCCCAGTCCGTGGTCTCCATCAGCTCCTTGAAGGTCTTGGTATAGCCTTCGCCGAGCAGGTAGCAGGGCTTCTGCCAGCCGAAGATGTTGCGCGCCGGCATGCCCCAGGGCGTGCATTCGTAGGACTGGTTGCCGGCCAGGAAGTCGAGGAATAGGCCGGAGTGCATGAAGTTCCACTTCTTGCCCTTGCCGAGCGCAAACACGTCGCGGAACAGTTTTTTGGTCTTCGTGCGATTCAGGAAGTGCTCCTGGTCCGGGGCGCGCTCATAGGCGTAGCCCGGCGACATCGAGACGCCGACGCCGAGTTCGGTGGTGAAGTCGAGGAATTTGGCGATGTCTTCGGCCGCATGGCCATCGAAGATCGTCGCGTTGACGTTGACGGTGAAGCCGCGGGCCTTGGCGGCCTTGATCGCGGACACCGCGCGGTCGAACACGCCCTTCTGCGATACCGCCTTGTCGTGGTGGTCCTTGAGGCCGTCGAGATGCACCGAGAAGAACAGATAAGGCGAGGGCTCGAACAGATCGAGCTTCTTTTCCAGAAGCAGCGCGTTGGTGCAGAGCGAGACGAACTTCTTGCGGGCCACGAGGCCGCGCACGATCTCGCCGATCTCCTTGTGGATCAGCGGCTCGCCGCCGGGAATCGCCACCATCGGTGCGCCGCATTCGTCGGCCGCGTCCCAGCATTCCTGCGCCGACATTCGGCGGTTGAGGATCGCGTCGGGATAGTCGATCTTGCCGCAGCCGACGCAGGCGAGGTTGCAGCGGAACAACGGCTCCAGCATCAGCACGAGCGGATAGCGCTTTCGGCCAAGCAGCTTCTGCTTCATCAGATAGCCGCCGATACGCATTTCCTTGAAGAACGGTATTGCCATTTGGAGATTTTCTTTCTGGACCTGTAAATCTTGAACTGGATCAACCCGCAGTCAGTTCGGCCGGAAGCCGGAACTCGATATTTTCTTCCCGGCCAGGAAGCACCGAGACCGTGACGGGTCCGATACGCCTCAAAGCCTCGATCACGTCGTCGACCAAAACTTCGGGCGCCGATGCGCCCGCCGTAATGCCGACAGCCTTTGCATCCTTCAGCCAATCAGGGTTGAGCTCGCTCCCATCGGCAATGAGATAACTCGCGACGCCGACCTCGGTGCCGATTTCGCGAAGCCTGTTTGAGTTGGAACTATTGGCGGCCCCCACCACCAAGATGACGTCCACCAGCTTGCTCAGGTCCCTTACCGCAGATTGGCGGTTCTGTGTCGCATAGCAGATATCCCGGATGTCGGGGCCTTGAATATCTGTAAATTTGGCCTGAAGGGCGGCAATTATGTCCTTTGTGTCGTCCACGCTGAGGGTGGTCTGGGTGATATAGGCCATTGGGGCGTCGGTCGGCAGCGTCAGCGCCGCGACGTCCTCGACGTTCTGGACCAGGAGAACCGGGCCCGGAACCTGGCCCATGGTGCCCTCGACCTCGGGATGGCCGGCATGCCCGATCAGGACCAGCGTGCGGCCCTTGGACATATACCGTTTACCCTGATTATGGACCTTGGTGACCAGCGGGCAGGTGGCATTGAGGACCGGCAGGCCGCGGGCTGCGGCCTCTTCCTCGACGGTACGGGCCACGCCATGGGCGCTGAACACGGTTACCGCCAGCGGCGGCACCTCCGAGAGATCCTCGACGAAGATCGCGCCCTTGGCCTTCAGGCTTTCGACCACGTATTTGTTGTGCACGATTTCGTGCCGGACATAGACCGGCGGGCCATATTTCTCAAGCGCACGCTCAACGATTTCGATGGCACGCACGACGCCCGCACAAAATCCGCGGGGCTGCGCTAGATACACTTCCATGGGATGTCCATTACGCAAGTTGCAAGAGGTACTGATTTCGCAAATTCACCCGAACGTCTCCGTGCAGCCGGTCACATCCGGATTTGCAATATCCGCACCACGACCGGAACCCGTAGGTAATCCCCATCCAGGTAGATGGAAGCGCAGGACTATGTGTCAAAAATTATGCGGCTGGAAAAGGTGCATCGCGCAATGGTTACCAGATAATAGGTATTTTAATACCGATAAATGCGCTGCACGGGCCCAGGTTCCTCACTGGTTCGTCACTTTCTCGCCCACTCGGACCGGCTATACCGGCGCTCGAACGCCCGTTCCGATTTGTTTTGGCGACCTTGGGAAGTAGCCAAAACAACATTAGATCGGCTGCGGGAACTCCGCTAGACAGCGGGCGTTTTCGCCCAGCTTTCCTTCAGATTTAGAAAGAAACGAAGTGCTGACCAGTATTGTTGTCGCCATTGTCAGAACCTCTACGCGGTTTGCCACTCTCGTTGTCATCGTCTCGCTGCTTCTCGCGGTAGGGGCGAGCTACTACGGGGCTCGCAATTTCGCCATCAATACCGATATCAACATCCTGATTTCGCCCGACCTCGACTGGCGCCAGCGCGACAATCAGTTCGAGCAGGCCTTCGACCGTGAAAAGCTGATTCTGGCTGTCGTCGAGGCGCCGACCCCGGAACTTGCCAGTGCTGCTTCCAAGGCGCTTGCCACGAAGCTGTCCGGCGACACCAAACATTTCGAATCGGTGCAGCCGCTGGGTTCCGGCGAATTCTTCGAGAAGAACGGACTATTGTTCCTTCCAGTGGAGGAAGTCGGCAAGGTCGCCGGCCAGCTCGAAGCCGCGGCGCCCCTCATAGAGATCATGGCCGGCGATCCGTCGATCCGCGGCCTGACCGGTGCGCTGGAAACCGGGCTTGCCGGCGTCAAGCGCGGGCAGGTCAAGCTCGACAATACCGAGCGCCCCTTCAACCTGATCAGCCAGACGGTCGAGGACATCCTGAGCAAGGGGACGGCGACGTTCTCCTGGCGCGAGCTCGTCAGCGACGCGCCTTTGACCGATGCCGACCGCCGCGCCTTCATCGAATTCAAGCCGAAGCTCGACTACAACGCGCTCGAACCCGGCAAGGACGCGACCGACGCGATTCGGCAGGCCGCGACCGAGCTCGACTTCGCCGGCCAGTACGACGCGCGCGTTCGCCTGACCGGCCCGGTTCCGATCGCCAACGAGGAATATTCGACCGTGCAGGACGGCGCGATCGTCAATGGCGTCGCAACCGTTCTGATCGTCCTGGTGATCCTCTGGATGGCGCTGCACTCGGCGAAGATCATCTTCGCGGTGTTCCTCAATCTGTTCATCGGCCTTGCTATCACGACCGCGGTCGGCCTGATGATGGTGGGTTCGCTGAACCTGCTGTCGATCGCATTCGCTGTGCTGTTCGTCGGGCTCGGCGTCGATTTCGGCATTCAATTCAGTGTCCGCTACCGTTCGGAGCGTTTCAAGAACGAGGATATGGCGCTGGCGCTGGAGAGCGCAGCTCGACGTTCCGCGGTCCCGCTGTCGCTCGCCGCCATGGCGACCGCCGCCGGCTTCCTGTGTTTCCTGCCGACCGATTACAAGGGCATTTCCGAGCTCGGCAAGATTGCCGGCGCCGGCATGCTGATCGCGTTCATATCGAGCATCACGGTGCTGCCGGCCATACTAAAGCTGCTGCACCCGCCAGGCGAAAGCGAGCCTGTCGGTTATGCGTTTCTGGCGCCGGTCGACGCGTTCCTCGAGCGGCACCGCGTCATCATCGTCGCCGGAACGCTGCTGCTCGTGGTGGCGGGCCTGCCGCTGCTCTACTTCATGAAGTTCGACTTCAACCCGATCAACCTGCGCAATCCGAAGGCCGAATCGATCGCGACCTTCCTCGACCTGCGCAAGGATCCCAACACCGGCGCCAACGCCATCAACGTGCTGACCAATTCGGAGGCCGAAGCGAAAAAGATCGAGGCGCGGCTGGAAAAGCTGCCCGAAGTCCTGCGCGTGATGTCGATCGACAGTTTCGTGCCCGAAGACCAGCCGGCCAAGCTCCAGTTGATCGCGAAAGCGGCCAAGGTGGTCGGCCCCGCGCTCAATCCCGACTCGGTCGATGCCGCTCCCACAGATGAAGAGAATGTGGAGGCGCTGAAGAGTTCGGTCGACAGCCTGCGCAGGACCGCGGGCGACGGCAAGGGGCCGGGCGCGGTCGCCTCGCGAAGGTTGGCCGATGCGCTGTCGAAGCTTGCCGGAAGCGACCAGACGACGCGCGACAAGGCCCAGAACATCTTCGTCGCCCCGCTCAAGATCGTGTTCGACCAGCTCAGGAACACGATGCAAGCCGGGCCGGTGACGCTGAAGACGCTGCCGCCGGAACTGTTGAATAGCTGGAAGTCCAAGGACGGGCTGATCCGCGTCGAGGCGCTGCCGAAGGGCGATCCCAACGACAACGACAATTTGCGCCGCTTTGCCGATGCGGTTCTGGCCGCCGAGCCAAATGCGATCGGCGGACCGGTGTCGATCCTCAAATCCGGCGACACCATCGTGAAGGCGTTCATTCACGCCGGGATCTGGGCGCTGGCGGTGATCAGCCTGTTGCTCTGGCTGACGTTGCGGCGCGTCACCGACGTGCTGATGACGATGGTGCCGCTGTTGGTGGCGGGCGCGGTGACGCTGGAGCTCTGCGTGCTGATCGAACTGCCGCTCAACTTCGCCAACATCGTAGCATTGCCGCTGCTGCTCGGCGTCGGCGTTGCCTTCAAGATCTATTACGTCGTGGCCTGGCGCGAGGGCAGGACGAATCTGCTGCAGTCCAGCCTCACGCGCGCAATCTTTTTCTCGGCGCTGACGACCGCGACCGCGTTCGGAAGTCTGTGGCTATCCAGTCATCCCGGCACCGCCAGCATGGGAAAACTGCTGGCACTTTCGTTCGTGATCACGCTGGCCGCCGTGCTGTTGTTCCAGCCTGCATTAATGGGCAAACCGCGCGATGTCGGGCAGTAGGCAGATATCGCCGATATCGCCAGGCTGGCCGGCCGCCTGCTTCTGACCGGGCGCGGCCTTGGACGCGGGCGCAGGATTTACCGCACCCGTGGTCTTCGGCTGCGCCGGTGCCGGGGCTGCGGTCTTGGGTGGTGCACCGGCTGGGCCCTTCGGCGCGCCCTTGGCCATGCTGTTGCTGGAGCTCGAGGGGATCGGCGGACCGACACGGGTCCAGGTCTCGCCGCCGCACAGGAAGCCGAGCACGCAGCCCTGAATCTCGAGTTGGTCGGTCCCAATCGGCTTGATAGTCGAGCTGTAGTTTTGTCCGTCCTTGGCGTTATAAACTTCACCTTCCCACGCATCGACGCCGGGCTTTTTCTTCATGTCGATCAGGATCGGCATGCCCAAAGTCGGCCGGCTCTGCTTGGCGACATCCGGATTGTTCTTGTCCTTGCCGCCCGGCGTCTTTTCCCAGGAAACGACGCCCCACATGTTGCCGTTGCATTGGGCGACGCGAATGTTGGCAACACCATCGGCCACTTTCCAGTCACCGGTGGGATCGGCGGCCGTCGCCGCATTAAGACCTGTGGCTAAAATGATTCCCGAATAAACTATTGTGCGCGCGACAGTTCTTAGGCAGTGCAACATGGTTCGAACCTGTGTTTAAGTAGATGATCCAAGCGGGGGTCAAAACGCCACATTGGGCGTTTTCAGTTGACGAAACAGCCATCAACCGACGTATGTAGCCAATGCCAGATTCATATCTAGACGTTTCCGGGCTGTTTGTAGAGCGGCAGGCGCAGCGCAGTTCCATGCATGCGCGCCATCTGAACGAGCAGCTCGTCCGGGTGCTGAAGACCATCGGCTACGATGTGGGCTTTCAGAAGGGTCAAGGACAATACCTGTTCGATCGTGAGGGGGCCCGTTATCTCGATCTACTCAGCGGATTTGGCGTTTTTGCGATCGGCCGCAATCATCCGGCACTGCGTCAGGCGCTGAAAAGCGTGCTCGACAGCGATTTTCCCAATCTGGTGCAACTCGACGTCTCGACGCTCGCGGGCGTGCTGGCGGAACGCCTGCTCGAACATGTTCCATATCTGGACAAGGTGTTCTTTGCCAATTCCGGCGCCGAGACCGTCGAGGCCGCAATCAAGTTCGCGCGCGGTGCGACCGGCCGTCCCGGCATCGTCTCCTGCTCGCATTCCTTCCACGGCCTGTCCTACGGCGCGCTGTCGCTGATGGACGATGCGAACTTCAGAAGCGGCTTCGAGCCGCTGCTGCCGGGATGCACGCAGATACCTTTCAACGATCTCGCCGCGCTCGAGCAGGCATTGTCCTCGCGCCAGGTCGCGGCCTTCATTGTCGAGCCGATCCAGGGCAAGGGCGTCAACATGCCCTCGGATGAATTTTTGCCGGGCGCTGCTGCGCTGTGCAAAAAATATGGCACGATCTTCATCGCCGACGAAATCCAGACCGGTGTCGGCCGCACCGGAAAATTCCTCGCGGTCGAGCACTGGAATGTCGAGCCCGACATGGTGCTGCTGGCGAAGGCGCTGTCGGGCGGTCACGTGCCAGTCGGCGCGCTGCTGACCCGCAAGTCCATCTTCGACAAGATCTTCAGCCAGATGGATCGCGCGGTCGTGCACGGCTCGACCTTTTCGAAGAACGATATGGCGATGGCCGCCGGCATCGCCACTCTCGATGTGATCAAGCAGGAGAAACTTGTCGAGCAGGCCGCCAAGCGCGGCGCCGAGCTTCGCCTTGCGCTGACCCGCATGGTGCCCGGCTATGAACTGCTGAAGGAAGTGCGCGGCAAGGGATTGATGATCGGCATCGAGTTCGGCCCGCCGAAATCGCTGAAGCTGAAGGCTTCCTGGAACCTGCTGGAGACCGCAAATAAAGGCCTGTTCTGCCAGCTCATCACCGTGCCGCTGTTCAAGGATCACAAGATCCTGACGCAGGTCTCCGGCCACGGCAGCCACACCATCAAGCTGCTGCCGCCGCTGGTGATCACGGAAGAAGATTGCACCTGGATCGAAAAATCGTTCGACGACGTCATCGCCGCCAGCCACAAGGTGCCTGGCGCGATCTGGTCGCTCGGCAAGACACTGGTCGACAACGCGGTCAGGAAGTCGGCCTGAACGGGCGACTTCCAGGGCGGATTCGCGAAGCGTAATCCGCCGCCAGTATCAACGCTCGACGATTGTCGGCGGATTGCACGTCACTGATCCGCCCTACGTCCACGCACAGAATTCTGGAGGTGAGCATGAGCAACATCACCGGCGGCTGTCACTGCGGTGCCATCCGTTATGAGATCGCGGGGAAACCTATCGTTCATGCGCTGTGCCATTGCGCGGATTGCCGCCGTCACGCTGGCGCGCCGATGGTTGGGTGGACGATGTACGCGGAGGACGCGCTCAAGGTGACGAAGGGAACGCCCAAGGTCTACGAATCATCGGAACATGGCCGGCGACAGTTTTGCGCGAACTGTGGCACCGGTCTCTTCTACACCAATGCCAATGTGCTGCCCGGGATCGTCGATATCCAGAGCGCGACCTACGATGATCCCGACGCCGTGCCAGCCATGGTGCATATCCAGGTCGCAGAGCGCCTTCGCTGGATGGAGCGCGCGCACGAACTACCCACTTTCGATCGCTATCCGCCGCAGTCATAGTGGCCGTGGCAAGCCGGGCTTCCCTGCAATGAAAAAGCCCCGGATGTAGCCGGGCCTCTGTTCGAAAATATTGTCGGCCTATTCCGGCTTGCCGATGTTCACCTTCAGCGTGCCGACGCCGTCGACGCCGCACTCGATTTTGTCGCCGGGCTGAAGCTGGGAGACGCCAGCCGGCGTGCCCGTCATGATGATGTCGCCGGCGGCGAGCTTCACCTGCTGCGAAAGCTGCCAGATGATCTCCGGCACGTTCCAGATCAGCTCAGTGAGATCGCCCTTCTGCGTTTCCTTGCCGTTCACCATCAGCCAGATCCTGCCCTTGGTGGGATGGCCGATCTTCGAGGCCGGCTGAATCGCGGAGCAGGGCGCGGAATAGTCGAACGACTTGCCGATTTCCCACGGCCGCTCCTTCTTGCGAGAGGCGATCTGCAAGTCGCGGCGGGTGAGGTCGATGCCGACGGCGTAGCCGTAGACATGGTCGAGCGCCTTCTCAGTGGGAATGTTGAGGCCGCCGCTCTTCATCGCGACGATCAACTCGACCTCGTGGTGCAGGTCCTTGGTCAGCGGCGGGTAGGGGATCGTGGCGCCATCAGGCACCAGCATATCGGCGTGCTTGGCGAAGAAGAACGGCGGTGCGCGCTCGTCATTGCCCATCTCGCGGATGTGCTCGAGATAGTTGCGCCCGACGCACCAGATGCGGCGGACCGGATAGGAGCCGGTCTCGCCGACGACGGGGAGCGCGGGCTGTGGGGCTGCTGATATGACGTAGGAGGCTGCGGTCATGAAACGGGTCTCGGGTTACGTGGAAGTCCGGCGGTAGCTTTTACGCGGTTGCGCTGACCGGCGCCAGACTGGGCGGACCGGCTTCGCGCTGCTGCAGGCGGAAGAAGGAGGCATAGCGCCCGCCGCGGCGCAGCAAATCGTCATGCTGGCCGCGTTCGACGATCTCGCCGGCCTCGACCACCAGAATGGCGTCGGCATGCATGATGGTGTGCAGGCGGTGGGCGATCACGATGGTGGTGCGGTTCTGGCAGAGATGCTCGATCGCCTCCTGTACGGCCTTTTCGGATTCCGAATCCAGTGCCGCGGTCGCTTCATCGAGCAGGATGATCGGCGCGTTCTTGATCAGCGCCCGCGCCACCGCGATGCGCTGGCGCTGGCCGCCGGATAGCTGCGCGCCGTGCTCGCCGACCGGCGTATCGTAGCCGAGCGGAAAGCCCATGATGAAATCGTGCGCGCAGGCGGCTTTCGCGGCCGCCACGATCTCGTCCTGGCGCGCGCCTTCCTTGCCGAAGGCAATGTTGGCGCCGATCGTGTCGCGGAACAGATAAACGTCCTGGCCGACATAGGCGGTCTGCCGCCGCAGCGATTGCCGCGACGAACCGGAGATCGCCTGGCCGTCGATCAGGATGTCGCCTTGGTTCACCTCGTAGAGCCGCAGCAGCAGCGCGAGCACCGTGGACTTGCCGCCGCCGGAGGGGCCGACCAGCGCGGTGGTCTTGCCGGGCTCGGCGACGAAGCTCATGCGATTGAGGACCGGTTCGCCTGGCCGGTAGCCGAAGGTCACGTCGCGGAACTCGACCCGCGCGTCAGTGAGTTTCAGCGTCGGCTTGTTACTGTCGTCAGGCTCGCTCGGCGGGCTGTCGACGATTTCGAGCAGCTTGCGCGCACCGATCAGGTTGCTGTTGAGCTCGATGTTGAGCCGCGCCAGCCGCTTGGCCGGCTCATAGGCCAATAGGAACGCGGTCAGGAATGAAAAGAACTGGCCGGGCGAAGCGCCCATCGCGACCACGCGATAGCCGCCATACATCAGGCCGCCCGCAATCGCGAAGCCGCCGAGAGTTTCCATCAATGGGCTGGAGCGGTTGGAAACGCGCGCCATCTTGTTGGCGTTGCGCTCGACCGCGGCGATGCTGGCGTCGATCCGTTCGCGCATGGCCTGTTCGAGCGTAAAGGCTTTCACGGTGCGGATGCCCTGCAGCGATTCCTGCATCGTCTCCATGATGTCGGCGGTGCCGGAGAACTGGTTGTGTGCAAGACCCTTGATGCGCTTCACCAGCTTGCGCAGCACGATCATCGCCGGCGGCGCCACCGCAAAGCCGAGCAGCGCCATCAGGGGATCGGTCATCACCATGACGACGACGAGCGCGATCAGCGACAGCAGATCGCGACCGATGGCGTTTATCAGGAGATTGAGCACCTGCGTCACCGCGGTGGCGCCAGCGGTCAGCCGCGCCAGGAATTCCGATGAATGCCGCTCGGAGAAGAACGCGATGTTTTCGTTCATCAGCTTGGCAAACAGCGCCCGCTGGTTATTTGCGAGGATCGCATTGCCGATCTGTGACAGGATCACGGTGTGCCCGTAGGTCGCCGCACCCTTGATCGTAAAAATGACGACGGTGACCAGCGACAAGAGCGCAATCCCGCGCACATCCTTATCGACATAAGCCTTGTTGATGACCTCGCCGAGCAGGTAGGCGGAACCTGCGGTCGTCACCGCCGCTAATCCCATCAGCGAAAAGGCGAGCAGATAGCGCCGCCAATAGGCGAGCCCCTGTTCTGCGACGAGGCGCCGAATCAGGATCGCCGCACCATATGGGTCGTCTGTGATTTTCTTCGGAGTTTCTGTAGGACGTTCGGTCATCCGCGTTCCATTGACTGCGCCTGGATAGCCCGGCGCGTCAGGGCTGCTGCGATGCCTCCTTGCCTGCTTAGAGGGGCTTTTTCAAGCCAAATAAGCGCTTGATTTCAGGCCGATTCCGCACGCTGCGGAAGGCCGCCGCGCTCGCTGAACAGCTTCTTTTCCCAGGTCAACGCGTGGCCGGCGATGGTTTCAAGATTGTCGTATTGCGGCGTCCAATCCAATACGGAACGGATGCGGCTGGTATCGGCAACCATGGTCATGATGTCTCCGGGTCGGCGCGGCGCATACTGAACCGCGAAATTGCGCATCGAGACGCGGCGGACGGCCTCGATGGTTTCCAGCACCGAGTAGCCACGGCCGTAGCCGCAGTTCAGCGTGATCGAGCTTCCGCCGCCTCGCAGGTATGACAGCGCGGCGCGATGAGCTTCTGCGAGATCGCTGACGTGGATGAAGTCGCGGATACAGCTTCCATCCGGCGTCGGGTAGTCGGTTCCGTACACGTCGACCTTGGCGCGCTGGCCGGTGGCGGCTTCGACCGCGATCTTGAGCAGATGCGTCGCGCCGATGGTCGAGAGGCCGCAGCGGCCGTTCGGATCGGCGCCTGCGACATTGAAGTAGCGCAATACGACATACTTCATGTCATGTGCACTGGCTGTGTCATGCAGCATGATTTCGGTCATCAGCTTGGAGGAGCCGTAAGGCGACATCGGCCGCGTCGGCGCGTGTTCCGGTACCGGCACCTGGTCCGGATTGCCGTAGACGGCAGCCGTCGACGAAAAGATGAAGCGGCTGACACCGCCCTTCACCGCTGAATTCAAGAGGCTCCGGGTCGTCATGGTGTTGTTGCGGTAATAGCCGAGCGGATCGCGCATCGAATCCGGCACCACGACGGAGCCCGCGAAATGAATGATGCTCTCCACGCGGTGCTGGGCGATCACGCCCTCGACGAGGTTTTCGTCGCCGGCGTCGCCGATAAACAGCGGCACGGAGCGGGGCAAAAGTGAGGAAAATCCGGTGGACAAATTGTCGATCACGACGACGTTTTCGCCGGCATCCACCAGCGCATGAACCGTATGACTTCCGATATAACCGGCGCCACCGGTGACGAGCACGGTCATGGGTCACCTCTCCCGTTTTATTTGCAGGCGATGCTAGGGGGCTCGCGGTGAAGAGGGGGTTTCGGCGCCGGCGAACTGGCCACTATGCTTAATGTTGCGTATAGGAACTGGCCGAAACGGAGCCGGACGTGCCGATCGAGAACAATTTGGCCAGTGATCTGCAACTGATCGTGCCGAATCTGCACAGGCGCTATTCGGGCGTCACGGCGACCAACCGGATGGTAGCGCCGAAACTCGCGCAGATGTATCGGGCGGCATGGCTCGGACCGTACGCGCCTGACGGCATCGCGCGGATGGGGTTTGCGGATCTTTTGAAATTATGGCGGCACCGCTGGCCGTTGATCTGGCACGCGCGGCGCAATGACGAGATGATTGTCGGCGTCTTGCTGCGGGCGCTGGGCTGGCCGCTGAAGCTGGTCTTCACCTCGGCGGCGCAGCGACATCACACCTGGCTGACGCGCTGGCTGATCCGGCAGATGGATGCCGTGATCGCCACCTCCGAACTGTCGGCCTCGTTTCTCAAGCGCGAGGCAACGGTGGTGATGCACGGCGTCGACACGACGCGCTACGCGCCGCCAGCCGACCGCGCGGCGGCGTTTGCCGAGGCGAAACTGCCGGGACGCTACGCCATCGGCTGCTTCGGGCGGGTGCGCGCGCAAAAGGGCACGGATGTTTTCGTCGAAGCGATGTGCCGGCTGTTGCCGCGCTATCCCGATTTCACCGCCGTCATCGTCGGCGCGGTCGTGCCGGAGCAGCAGGGATTTGCCGACGGCTTGAAACGGCAGATCGAGAAGGCCGGGCTGCAATCGCGCATCGTCATCATGGGCGAGCTCGAAATCGAGGAAGTGCAGCGCTGGTATCAGCGGCTGACGATCTATGCCTTCACCTCGCGTAATGAAGGCTTTGGCCTGACGCTGATCGAGGCGATGGCGGCAGGTGTGACGCTGGTGGCGGCGCGGGCAGGCGCGGCGCAATTCGTGATCGAGGATGGCGTGACCGGCGTGCTGACACCGCCGGGCGACGTTGATGCGCTGGTCGGGGCGCTTGAGCCTTTGATGCGCGATCCGGCGGCGGCTGTCGCGATAGGCGAGCGGGCGCGTGCGCGCGTGCTGGAGAAATTCAGCCTCGACGCCGAGGCGAACGCGATTGCCGCAGTTTACCGTACGCTCGGCTGAGTCACCAGCAGGCGATGGGCGAGGTCGGCCACGTAGGGGGCGTCGATGTCGCGCATGCACCGATGGTCGTTCATGGTGCAGACGGTGCGCTGGCACGGCTGGCAGGCGAGCTCGGCCTTGGTCTGAACGACGGTTGCCGCAAGACCGTTCAACGGCGCCCAGAGATAGGGGCTGGTGGGACCGAAAATGCCCATGGTCGGCGTGCCGACTGCCGCCGCAATGTGCATCAGGCCGGAATCGTTCGATATGGCGACACCGGCGGCTGCCATCGCGAGAATGCCGTTGCGCAGGTCGGTACCGGTGAGGTCGCGGACTTTGCCGCCGCCGGCGGTGACGATGTCCTGCGCCAGCCCCTTCTCACCGGGACCGCCGACCACCCAGACGTCGAGCCCGCGCTCGATCAACAGCCGCGCGACTTGCGGATAATAGGTCCATCGCTTCGACGCGCCGACCGAGCCGGGCGCCAGCGCCACCGCAGACCTCGATCCCAGCCCGTTGGCCCGCCGCCAGCGTGCGGTTTCCTCCGACGGAACGACGAGTTGCGGCACCGGCCACTCCGGCGGCAGTGGAGCGCCGTCAGGCAGCGCCAGCGCGGCATTCTTGTCGATGAAGCGGGGCAGCGCCTTTTCGCCCCAGCGCATGCGGTTGATCAGCCCGAACCGAGCCTCGCCGAAAAAGCCGACGCGCTCCGGGATCCCGGCGAGTGTCGGCGCAATCGCCGCCTTCCAGGTGCGGGGCAGGACGAGAGCGGTTCCATAACCCCGGGCGCGCAGTTCGGAAGCCAGCCTCCGCTGCTTGGCCAGCGCAAGCCGGTTGCGGGGAAGGTCCCAGACGATGCCCGCCCGGACGCCCGGCATGTAATCGACCAGTGGCGCGCAGAGGGAGGTGACAAGGAGGTCGACCGGGCGATTCGGCCAGCGCTGCTTCAATACCCGCACCACGGTGTGGCCGCGGACGAAATCGCCAATCCACATATAGGGAACGATCAGAATGGGCCGGGTGTCGGCGGCATCCTCCATTTCGACCCTCTTTGGTGAATTTAAATTCATATCTTGATAGTATCGGTGCTAACTGATTGCGGTCCCGTCGGTAACCGCTCCGCATCAACACGTAAAGCCAGTCAATCAGTCCCGCTTCAGCCCGAGCAGCAAAGTTGCCTGCCGCGCGGGAGTGAGGCAAAGCTTTCGCCCGAACAATCATGGCAGGGGATGGCATGTTGCTGGTGACCGGGGGCGCCGGTTTTATCGGGTCGAACGTCGTGGCCGCGTTGAATGACGCCGGGCGAGACGTTGTCGTGTGCGACGTGCTCGGGCACGACGGCAAATGGCGCAACCTGGCCAAGCGCCGGCTCGCCGACTTCGTACCGCCTTCGGAACTGATGGACTGGCTGAAGGGCCGCCGGCTGGAGGCCATCATCCATCTCGGCGCCATTTCCGAGACCACTGCGACCGACGGCGACCTGGTGATCGAGACCAATTTCCGGCTGTCGATGCGGCTGCTCGACTGGTGCACGGCCAACGCCACGCCGCTGATCTACGCGTCCTCGGCCGCGACCTATGGCGACGGCGGCTGCGGCTTTCGCGACGACCAGTCGATGGATGCGCTGAAGAAGCTGCGGCCGATGAATCTCTATGGCTGGAGCAAGCATTTGTTCGACATGGCGGTCGCCGAGCGCGCCGCGCGCGGCGAGCGGCTGCCGCCGCAATGGGCGGGATTGAAGTTCTTCAACGTGTTCGGCCCCAACGAATATCACAAGGGCACGATGATGAGCGTGCTGGCGCGGCGCTTCGACGACATCAAGGCCGGCCGGCCGGTGCAATTGTTCAGGTCGCGTCGGGAGGGGATTGCCGACGGCGACCAGCGCCGCGACTTCATCTATGTCGACGACGTCGTACGTGTCACGATGTGGCTGCTCTCGACGCCTGATGTCAGCGGCATCTTCAATGTCGGAACCGGCACGGCGCGCAGCTTTCGCGATCTGATGCTGTCGGCCTATGCCGCGCTCGGCATCGCACCGAACATCCAGTATATCGACATGCCCGAAGCAATCCGCGGCAGCTATCAATACTTCACCCAGAGCGAAGTCGATCGGCTGCTGAACGCCGGGTATAATGGCGGCTTCACCGCGCTGGAAGACGCGGTCGAAACCTACGTGAAGTTTTTTCTCGATCGCCCCGATCGCTTTCGCTGATGGGTCCTACAGATGTTCGATTTTGAAGCCCTGAGCCAGGCGATCCCAAATCAGACCGTGCTCTGCGTCGGCGATCTCATGCTCGACGAGTTCGTCTATGGCGAGGTGTCGCGCATTTCGCCGGAAGCACCGGCGCCTGTGATTGCCGTCCAGCGTAGCGAGACCAATGTCGGCGGCGCCGGCAACGTGGCCCGCAACATTGCGTCTCTCGGTGCGCGCTGCATCTTTGCAGGTCTTATCGGCGAGGACGAGGCAGGCGCGAAGCTGAAAGCCGATCTGGCCAAGGAGAGCCTGATCGAGGCTGTGCTGGTTTCGGATGCGTCCCGGCCGACCACGCGCAAGGTGCGCTTCGTCTCCGAGCATTTTTCCACGCATATGCTGCGTGCGGATTGGGAACTGGCCGTGCCGGCCTCGACGGATGTCGAGCAGCGGCTGATCGATGCAATTCTGCCGCTTGTGCCGCGCGCCGATATCGTTCTGCTGTCCGACTATGCCAAGGGTGTACTGACGGCGCGCGTCATCCGCAACATCATCGACGCTGCCAAGAAGCTCGGCAAGCGCGTTATTGTCGATCCCAAGAGCGCCAATTTTGCGATCTATCGCGGCGCCACGCTGCTGACGCCCAACCGCAAGGAGTTTGCCGAAGCAACCCGCAGCCGCGCCGACACAGACCGGAACATTGCCGAGGCCGCGCAGGACGCGATGTACCTTGCCGACTGCGAGGCCATGCTGGTGACGCAAAGCGAGCACGGCATGACGCTGGTGGTTCGCGGCGGCGAAGCGATCCATGTGCCGGCGCTGCCGGTCAAGGTGCGCGATGTCTCGGGCGCGGGCGACACGGTTGCCGCGGTGCTGGCGCTGACGCTTGCGGCCCAGGCCGATTGGGAGACGGCGCTCAGGATGGCGAACGCCGCGGCGGCGGTCGCGGTCGGCAAGAAGGGGACTGCTACGGTGACGCCGGCGGAACTGCGGCGGAAAATCCTGCCGCATGCGTCGCTGGCGGCCGAAGAGAAGATCGTGCCGGCAGGCGGCGATCTCGCCGTGCATCTGGCGGAGTGGCGCAGGCAGGGACTGCGCATCGGCTTCACCAATGGCTGCTTCGACATTCTGCATCCCGGCCACGTCAAGGTGCTGACGGCCGCGCGCGGCGCCTGCGACCGCCTGATCGTCGGCCTCAACAGCGATGCCTCGGTGAAACGATTGAAGGGCGAGGGGCGTCCGGTTCAAGATGAGCGAGCGCGCGCCGAAGTGCTGGCGGCGCTGGAGGCGGTCGATCTCGTCGCGATCTTCGCCGAGGACACGCCGATCGACCTGATCACGAGGGTAAGGCCGAGCGTGCTGGTCAAGGGCGGCGATTACACCCGCGAGCAGGTCGTCGGCCACGAAATCGTCGAAGCTACCGGCGGCGAGGTCGTACTCGTCGACATCCTGCCGGGCCACAGCACGACGTCGCTGGTAGGCCGTGCGCGCGGAGGCAAGGCGTGAGCGCGAACGCAGCTTCGTCGCCGATCGCCAAGGCGCTGCCGATCTGGCGCGATCCGGCCGCATGGATGAAGGCGAGCGACGTCGTCGCGGTCCTCCTTGCGCTGTCGCTGCCATGGTCGACCTCGCTGGTCGGCATTTTCGGCGCTGTGCTTCTCATCACGGTTGCGCCGACGGTCGAGTTGAAGGGCTTTCTTGCCTCGCTGAAGCGCCCGATTTCCGCGCTGCCGATCGTCCTGTTCGTTCTGGCGCTTGTCGGAACCTTGTGGTCGGACGCCGCTTGGGGCGCGCGATTCTATGCTGTGGGGCCAGCCGCGAAGCTCCTGGTGCTTCCGGTCCTGCTCTATCATTTCGAGCGTTCTGCGCGCGGATCGTGGGTGTTCGGGGCGTTCCTCGTTTCGTGTACGCTGTTGATGCTGATGTCCTGGCTGGTGTTTTTGCGTCCCGAACTTTCGTTGCGGACGCCGGAGCTCGCGGCGCGCGGCATCTTTGTCAAGAACTACATCGCCCAGAGCCAGGAATTCACGCTGTGCGCGGTTGCGCTGGCCTATCCGATCATCATGCTGCTGCGGGAAAAGCGGATTGCGCTGGCCGTGCTGCTCACTGCCATCGCCTTCGGCTTCTTCGTCAATATGGCGTTCCTGGTGGTATCGCGCACGGCGTTGGTGACGGTGCCGATCATGTTCGCGGTATTTGCGCTGCTGCATCTGAGGTGGCGCAGCATCGTCATCATCCTGTGCGTAGCGGCCGCGTTTGCCGCCGTTGCCTGGCAGACCTCGCCGGCGTTGCGCCGGACCGCCGAGACGTTTGTCCGGGACTACCAGCTCTACAAGGAACAGAACATTCCCACATCGATCGGGCTGCGGCTCGAGTTCTGGCGGAAGTCTCTCGGCTTCTTTGCCGAGGCACCGCTGATCGGCCATGGCTCGGGCGCGACGCGAGGCCTGTTCGAGCGCGTCGCCACGCACGACTCGTACCAGGCCAGCAGCGAAGTGATCGGAAATCCCCATAACCAGACGCTCAACGTCGCGGTGCAGTGGGGCATTGTCGGTGTCGTCTTACTGTACGCGATGTGGCTGTCGCACCTGCTTCTATTCCGTGGCGACGGGCTTGCGAATTGGATCGGGCTCTTGGTCGTGGTGCAGAATATCTTCACCTCGCTGTTCAACTCCCACATCTTCGACTTCCATGAAGGCTGGATGTATGTGCTGGGTGTCGGAGTAGCCGGCGGCATGGTGCTGCGCGCCAGATCAGAGGCGGCGGAATCTTCCGGAACAGTCCGGCCATGATCGCTGGCATGCACGCCAGAGATGAGCTATCAGCGGGCGAGGGGCGCTCTGCGAATCCCGATCGTTTCCGTAGCCGGCCAATGGAATGACGCCTCTTTCCCAACTGACCCGTCGCAACTACCTGATCGCAGCGCATGATGCGTTGGCGACCGCGCTTGCGCTGCTGGCAAGCTTCTACCTGCGCTTCGAGGGAGGCGAGGCCTTCTATGCCCGCCTGCCGCTGCTGCTGAAGATATTACCGCTGTTTGTCGCTTTCAGCATCGTTATCTGCTACGTCTTCAATCTGACAACGACGAAATGGCGTTTCATTTCGCTCCCCGATGCGCTGAACATTCTGCGCGTGGCGACCGTTCTGGCGGTTGCGCTCGTCGTGCTGGACTATGCCTTCATTTTCGCCGCATCGAACGGCAAGGCGCCGGTGCTGTTCGGCCGTATCACCATCGTGCTCTACTGGTTCCTTCAGGTGTTCGCGCTGAGCGCGCTCCGCTTCGGCTATCGCTATTTCCGTTACACGCGCGTTCGCCGACATGCCCAGACCGAAGGCGCCTCGGCGACGCTGTTGATCGGCCGTGCCGCCGACGCCGAGGTGCTGTTGCGCGCGATCGAGAGCGGCGCAGTCAAGCAGCTTTGGCCGGTCGGCGTGCTGTCGCCGTCCGCCGCGGACCGCGGGCAGTCGATCCGCAACGTGCCGGTGCTGGGCGGGATCGACGACGTCGAGGACGTGGTCCGCGATTATGCCGGACGGGGAAAGCCGATTTCGCGGGTCGTCATGACGCCGTCGGCGTTCGAACCGGAGGCGCACCCCGAGGCGGTTCTGATGCGGGCCAAGCGGCTCGGGCTGTTCGTCAGCCGCCTGCCGTCGCTCGAAGGCGGCGACGTGCCCAGGCTGACCAATGTCGCCGTCGAAGACCTCTTGCTGCGGCCAAGCGAGAAGATCGACTACGCGCGGCTTGAAGCGCTGGTGAAGGGCAAGGCGGTGATCGTCACCGGCGGCGGCGGCTCGATCGGTTCGGAGATATGCGACCGCGTTGCGACCTTTGGCGCTGCGCGGCTGTTGGTGATCGAGCACTCGGAACCGGCGCTTTACGCGGTTACGGAAGCGCTGACGGCGCGCGCAGCCAATGCCGTCATCGAAGGCCGGATCGCCGACATCCGCGATCGTGAGCGGATCATAAGCCTTATGCGAGAGTTCAGGCCCGATATCGTGTTCCATGCCGCGGCGCTGAAGCACGTGCCGATCCTCGAGCGCGACTGGAGCGAGGGCGTCAAGACCAACATCTTCGGATCGGTCAATGTCGCCGACGCCGCGCAGGCGGCGGGCGCCGAAGCCATGGTGATGATCTCGACCGACAAGGCGATCGAGCCGGTCTCGATGCTGGGCCTGACCAAGCGCTTCGCCGAAATGTATTGTCAGGCGCTCGACCACGACCTGATGACGCAATCGGAGGGCAAGCCGCATATGAGGCTGATCTCGGTGCGGTTCGGCAACGTACTGGCCTCGAACGGATCGGTGGTGCCGAAATTCAAGGCGCAGATCGAGGCCGGCGGTCCTGTCACGGTGACGCATCCGGACATGGTCCGGTACTTCATGACGATCCGCGAAGCCTGCGATCTCGTGCTGACCGCAGCCACGCACGCACTGACGCCGGCGCGGCCGGATGTCTCGGTCTACGTCCTCAACATGGGACAGCCGGTCAAGATCGTAGAGATGGCCGAGCGGATGATCCGCCTGTCCGGACTCGAACCGGGTGTCGATATCGAGGTGGTGTTCACCGGCATGCGGCCGGGCGAGCGGTTGAACGAGATCCTGTTCGCCAGCCAGGAGCCGACGGTGGAGATCGGGGTCGCCGGCATCATGGCGGCGAAGCCGAACGAGCCGCCGATGCAGATATTGCGCAAATGGCTCGCGGCGCTCGAGGAGGCGATCGCGCGGGATGACCGCTCCGCCATCCGCGCGGTGCTCAAGGATGCCGTGCCCGAATTCGGATCGAACGCCGCCTGATCTTGCGGCCTCGCCCGGTCCGTCCCCGTGGCCATTCGTGCCCTTCGGAACCCATGATGCAGAAGTCCGGAAAGGTCGTCATCGTCAGCCAGCATTATCCGCCCGATCCGAGCACGACGGCGGCGATCATGGCCGCGATTTCCGATCGCGTGATGCAGGAGGCCGAGGTGCTGGTTCTGTCGGGGACGGCGGGCTCCGCGATATCGGCGCAAGCGGGCAGGACTGAGGTCGTCGAGGTCAAGAACTGGATGCCAGGCAAGGGCGCGCTGGGAAAGCGCGCCGTGGCCGAATTGCTGTTCACGGTCCGGATGTTTTTCGTGTTGCTGGCGAGGTTGCGGCGCGGCGACGTCACGCTGACCGTGCCGGCGCCGTTCATGCTGCCTTACGCTTTTGCCGCCGCGGCCAAATTGAAAGGCGCGAGGTCGGTGCTGATCATGCACGATCTCTATCCCGACGTCCTCGTCATGGCTGGCCTGTTGAAGCCGCAGTCGATCGTGGCGAAAGCAATGCGCGCCTTGAACGTGCCGATGTTTCGCGCGCTCGACGCTGTCGTCATCATCGGCCGCGACACGGAAAAGCTGCTGCTGCGCTATGGCGGAATGACAAGCCACAAGATCCGATTCATTCCGAACTGGGCGACGCTTGCACGCGGCGTTCGCGCGATCGACCCGGACAATCCGTACCGCCGTTCGCTTTCCGCGCGCTTCGTCGTCGGACTGTCAGGCAATCTCGGCTTTACCCACGATCCCGTTATCGTGTTCGAAGCGGCGCGCCTGCTGCGCGACGACAAGGATATTCATTTCCTGCTGTCGGGCTGGGGGATCGGCTTTGACCAGCTAAAGGCCATGCAAGCCGAGGCAGAGCTTCCGAACGTTACCCTGGTCGATCGCGTCGAGGACGAGCAGCTAGAGGCGTTTCTTTCGGCGGCAGATGTCTGGATCATTCCCTACCGCAGGAACGTCGCCGGCGTGTCGGTGCCCAGCCGGTTCTACAATCTGCTGGCGATCGGCCGTCCGGTGATCCTGGTTTCCGAAGCGGATGCCGAGGCGGCACTGACGGTCATCGAGCACGATGTCGGCTGGGTGGTCGAGCCCGGCAACGCCGACGAACTGGCGAAAGCGGTCAGTCGCGCCGCCCGGGCCGACGACCCACAGCGCGCCGAACGCGCGGCTGAAGTCTCCAGGCGTTTTGATTTTGAAGTCGCCATGGCCGACTATTGCGGCCTCATCCGCGAGCTTTCGCAAAACAAGCCGAATTAGCCGGCTGGCGGCTGACCGCGCGAGAACCGGTACATCAACAGCGCCGTCGCGATGCCTCCGGCAACGAGAAGCAGGCTCGCGATTGCGGCCGACGAGGTCATGGCCGAGCCGATTGCCAGTGCAGCCAGCACGAGGTTGAGCGCGAGTACTTCGCTCACGACGCGGCGAACCGAAAAGCCGTTGTCGGTGGCGCGCTGATAGAAGTGAGTGCGATGCGCCGCCCAGAACGGCTCGCGCCGCGCGACGCGCCGCAGCAGCGTGACGGTGGCGTCGGCCAGATAATAGAGCGGCAACAGCAGCGCCGCTGCCACTTGCTGATGCCAGGCGAGCTGCAGCAGGCACCAGCCGGCCAACAGGCCGATCGGCAGACTGCCGACGTCCCCGAGAAAGATCTTTGCCACCGGCCGGTTGAAGGGCGCGAAGCCTAGCATCGCGCCGAACAACGCTGCGGCGGCGACCGTCGTCGATGCCGGAAGTCCGCCGAGCCAACCGAGCAGAACGAGTGCGCCGGTTATGGGCACGATCTCGGCGACCGTCATCAGGTCCAGCCCGTCCATGAAGTTGACGAGGTTCACGAACCACAGGCCTGCGATGATCAGGAGGCCGCGCTCGAGCCAGAGTGGGCAGGCGGTAACGATCCGTAAGCTTTCGGGGGCGACCAAGATCACCGCCGCGACGGCTAGTCCCTGCAGCAATAGCCGCGGCACCACGGGAAGCGAATTGACGTCATCGGCAAAGCCGACCGCCGCGATGAACAGCGTCGCGCCGAACACGGCCATGGGGATTTTCATCTCCGCCGCGCCGGCAAACGCGATGACCGTGACGGCCGCGATCAGCGTGGCCGCGATCACCGCGATGCCTCCACCTTGCGGCGTCGGAATCCGATGGGAAGAGCGCGCATTCGGCTTTGCCAACGCTATTCGCACGAGTAGCGGCCGGACCGCCCAGGTCAGCACGGCCGACATCAGCACAGCCAACGCCGCGGCGGCAAACGACAGCAATACTTGTGAATTGGCCATTTCTGTCCGTGCCGAACGCTACTCGAAGATTACTTCGGAACCTCGATCGGCACCGTGCCCTGCGCGGCCTTCTCGGCGCTCAATACCCAGACCAGCCCGCCGATCGCGCCGACGATGAAGGATACCGCGCCATAGAGCAGGGAGATGTTGACGCCCTCGTTGGCCATCAGGCCGGCATAGCCGAACGCCAGCCCCATGGTGGCCTCGCGGACGCCCCAGCCGGCAATCGAGATCGGCAGCATGGTGATCAGCATGACGGGCGGAACGAGCTGGAAGATCTGGCCGAACATAACGGGGGCCGCGATCGACTGCACCACGCACCAGGCGATGACGACGGCGAGCACGTGCACCAGCAACGACAGCACCACGACTTTCGGACCATGGGTGCGGCCGAACAGCACGCGATTGGCGATCACCGAACAGGCATGGATGTGATGGGTGCCCCACCAATGCTTCAGCCATGGCCATTGCAGCCTACCAAGCAGGAGAAATCCGAGTCCGCCGGCAAGCGCTGCGAAATCGACGAACAACAGCGCGGACCTGCCATGGGGATCAGTGATCAGGCGGTAGCTCCAGGGCAGGCTCGCGACGATGAGGACCGCGAGCGCAATCAGGCCGATGGCGCGGTCGACGAAGATGGAATAGGTCGCGGCCCTCCAGCCAGCGCCGTTGCGGGCCACCAGCCACAGCCGTACCGCGTCACCGCCGATGGAGGAGGGCAGCGTCTGATTGAAGAAGGTTCCAATCACGTTGAAGCGCATCGCCTGCCGGGTCGGCAGCGGCGCGCCGCATTCCGCCCCGATTTCGCGCCATCGCAGGACGCCGATGAATATCTGCAGGAACGTCACCGCGATCGCCGCGCCGATCCAGCCCAGGCTGGAAACGTCGATGCGGGCTGCGAGGTCGGCGAGGTCGACCTTGCGCAACGCGAAATACAAGAGTGCCGCCGAGACCAGTATCTTCAATGTCGAAAGCAGGATTCGGCGCATCTCGCCCGTGCCGGGTTTGAGAAGAGGGTGCAAAAAGCGGTGCAATTCGGCGCCTTGGTATGGTTTTCAGGTCGATCTGGCAATAGCGGGACTGGTAGATGTTGCGGTGGCCTCGGCAACGCAGGTAAAGAGGCCCTAGCGACAGAAATCTCAGCCATTGAGCGGCGCCTTCCAAGGATACGATGCCGGATCAACCCATATTGGTCACCGGAGCGGCGGGTTTCATCGGCTTCCACGTCGCGCGCCGGCTGCTGGCCGAAGGCCGCGCCGTGATCGGTCTCGACAATCTCAACGATTATTACGACCCGGCGCTGAAACGGGCACGGCTGGACATCCTGCGCGCGAAGCAGGGTTTTGCGTTCGAGCAGATCGATCTCGCCGATCGCGGTTCAATCGAACGCCTGTTCGCCAAACACCGCTTTGCGCGGGTGGTGCATCTGGCGGCGCAAGCCGGCGTGCGTTATTCGATCGATCATCCGCATGCCTATGTCGATGCCAATCTCGCAGGCTTCGTCAATGTGTTGGAAGGTTGTCGGCATCATGGCTGCGGCCATCTGGTTTATGCTTCGTCCTCGTCGGTGTATGGCGCCAATACGAAACTACCGTTTTCCGTGGACGACAAGACCGACCATCCGATCAGCCTGTATGCCGCCACCAAGAAGGCCAATGAGCTGATCGCGCATTCCTACAGCCATCTCTATCGTCTTCCAGTGACCGGCTTGCGGTTCTTTACCATCTATGGGCCGTGGGGACGGCCCGATATGGCGGTTTTCCTCTTTACCAAAGCAATCGTGGAAGGCGCGCCGATCCGGCTCTTTAACCATGGCAGGATGCGGCGCGACTTTACCCATATCGACGATGCGACGCGCGCCGTGTTGCGGCTGGTCGACCAGGCGCCCGGCGACGCCGGTGGGGCCGCCGGAGCACCAGCAAAAGTTTACAATGTCGGCAACAATCATCCGGAAGAGCTGACCCATGTGGTAGCAGTTCTTGAACAGGCGCTGGGCCGCGCGGCGGTCAAGGAGATGCTGCCGATGCAGCCCGGAGACGTGACCGAGACCTTTGCCGATGTTGCGGAGCTGATGCGCGACACCGGCTTCAAGCCGCAAACCTCGATCGAGGACGGGCTTGCCGATTTTGTCGCCTGGTATCGCGACTACTACAGGATTTGAGGCGCCGATGAACCGACGAATTATTCCCCTGATCATGTGCGGCGGCGCGGGAACGCGGCTGTGGCCGGCCTCGCGCGAGGTTCATCCCAAGCAGTTCCTGTCCCTGTTCGGCGCGCGTTCGACGTTCCAGGACACGCTGTTGCGCGTTTCCGATGCTGGTCTGTTCGAACGACCCGTCATCATCACCAACAACGCCTATCGCTTTATGGTGCTCGAGCAACTGGCGGAGATCGGACTGGAAGCCGACGTGCTGCTCGAACCGATGCGGCGCGATTCCGGTCCTGCGATTGCGGCCGGCGCCGCCTTTGCGCAAGCGCGCGATAAGGATGCCATCGTGCTGGCGCTCGCCGCCGACCACGTGGTGCGCGACACGCCCGCTTTCCTCGCCGCCTGCCGCGAGGGGCTTGCTGCGGCAGAAGCCGGGCACATCGTGACATTTGGCGTGCAGCCCGAACGCGCGGCCACCGAATATGGCTACATCAATCCCGGCGACGGCATTTCCGGCAAGGTTCGCGCGGTCGCGAAGTTTGTCGAGAAGCCCGATCCGGCAACCGCGGCTGATTACGTCAAGTCGGGCTATCTCTGGAACAGCGGCAACTTCATGTTCCGCGCCGCCGTGCTGTCGGATGAATATCGCAAGGTTGATGCGGACAGCGTCCAGGCCGTCACCGTTGCGGTGGCCAAGGCAGGCGCCGATCTCGGTTTCGTTAAGCTCGACGAGGCTGCGTTCGGATCGGCGAAATCGATCTCGATTGACTATGCGGTGATGGAGAAGACCTCGCGTGCCGCGGTCGTGCCGGTGGCGTGTGGCTGGTCCGATGTCGGCTCCTGGCATGCGGTGTGGGAATTGTCCGGCAAGGACGGCGAGGGCAACGCGGCGCGCGGCGCAGCCGTGTTCGAGGATTCGCGCAATTGCAACGTATCGACCGATCGCGCGCTGGTCGCGCTCGAAGGCGTCGACGACCTCGTGGTGGTCGCGACCCAGGACGCGGTGCTGGTCAGCAGGCAGAAGAACGCCAACGGGCTGAAGCGGCTGGTCGCGAAACTGAAGACGGTGGCGCCGCAGGTGACGGAAGACCACATCAGGGTGCATCGTCCGTGGGGATCCTATCAGTCGGTCGACAATGGCGACCGGCATCAGGTCAAGCGCATCATCGTCAAGCCGGGCGGGCGGTTGTCGCTGCAGAAGCATCACCACCGCGCCGAGCACTGGATCGTGGTGCGCGGAACGGCGCAGGTAACGGTCAACGAACTGGTCAAGACCGTGCACGAGAACGAATCGATCTACATCCCGATCGGCGCGGTGCACCGGTTGGAAAATCCGGGCAAGATTCAGCTCGAGCTGATCGAGGTTCAGACCGGCAGCTATTTCGGCGAGGACGACATCATCCGCATCGAGGACGACTACCAGCGCAGTTGAGCCGACCGTAATTTTACCGGGCCCGCGGTTGTAATTCTTTGAATCAAAACGTGTCCGAAAACCGTCGATCGGGTTCGCCACATCTGTGATGGCGTGCTAGAGAACCGCCGGGGATACTACCGGCGCAATTCTGCCTAGAATCTGCTTGGGGTCGACAAATCATGAGTTCCAAAGGGTCCGCATTCGACGCGAAGGCCGACGCAAAACGCGGCTTGCGCGTCGGCGTGGTCGGCGCGGGTGTGATGGGCAGCAACCATGCCCGCGTGCTGGCCGGTCTGCCCGGCGTGACGCTGGTCGGCATCGTCGATCCGTTGCCCGAACACCGTGCGCGCGCCACCGCGCTCGCCGGCGGCCGCGCCTTCGCTGAGCTCGACGAGATGTTCGACGAGGGCGTCGATGCCGTGACGATCGCGGCGCCGACTCATCTCCATCACGAGATTGCGTTGGCCTGCATCACGCGTAACATCCACATCCTGGTCGAGAAGCCGGTCGCGACCACGGTCGAGGAGGGGCAGGACATCGTCAACGCCGCACGCAGCGCCGGCGTGACACTGATGGTCGGCCATGTCGAGCGCTTCAACCCGGCGGTCGCCGCCATCAAGCAGGCGATCTCGGGCGAGGACATTCTTTCGATCGGCATCACCCGCGTCGGGCCGTTCCCGCCGCGGATGTCCAATGTCGGCGTCGTGATCGATCTCGCCGTGCACGACATCGACCTGATCCGCTGGTTTACCGAGTCCGATATCGTCGAGGTGCAGCCGCAGCTTTCCAGCGCGGTTGCCGAGCGCGAGGACATCGCGCTCTTGCAATTCCGCACCGCCTCCGGCGTGCTTGCCCATATCAACACCAACTGGCTGACGCCGTTCAAGGCGCGCAGCGTCACGGTCGCAACCCGCGGCAAATATGTAATGGGCGATCTGTTGACACGGCAGGTGACCGAGTGCTTCGGCTTCAAGCCCGACGGCAGCTACTCGATGCGGCATCTGCCGGTCGGCCATGACGAACCGCTGCGCGCCGAGTTAATCGCATTCCTCGACGCCGTCCGCACCGGCAATATGCCGGCAGTTTCCGGCGACGAGGGCGTCGCCAGCCTCGAAATCGCGATCCGCTGCCTCGAGCAGCCCGCCAAGCCCGCGGCGTCTGCTGCGCGCAAGGGACCGCGCCGCATCGCCGGCTGAGAACCTCTCACGTTAGATTTCTGCAAGGCTCCATGAACCAGCACATGCGTCCAGAACCCGTTCCCTTCTATGACCTCGCCTCGCAGCGCCGTCGGCTTGGCACATCGATCGATGAGGCGATCTCGCGTGTGACGAGCCATTGCCTCTTCATCAATGGTCCGGAAGTCGCCGTGCTGGAAAAGGCCTTGGCCGATTTTTGCGGCGCCAAGCATGTCGTGAGCTGCGCAAGCGGCACGGATGCGCTTTTGATGGTGCTGATGGCCAAGGAAGTCGGCCCGGGGGACGCTGTCCTGTGTCCATCGTTCACGTTCTGCGCGACCGGTGAAGCTGTCGCGCTGACCGGCGCAACGCCGGTGTTCGTCGACGTCGACGAAGCAACCTTCAATATGGATGCCGCCTCGCTCAAGCGCGGCATCGCAACCGCCAAGCAGCGCGGCCTGAAGCCGCGCGCCGTGATCCCCGTCGACCTGTTCGGCCAAAGCGCCGACCACGATGCGATCGCCGAGGTCGCAGCGGCAGAAGGTTTGTTCGTGCTCGATGATGCCGCGCAGGGTTTTGGCGCGAGCTACAAGGGCCGCCATATCGGCTCCTTGGGACTTGCGACCGCGACCAGCTTCTTCCCGACCAAGCCGCTCGGCTGCTTCGGCGATGGCGGCGCCATCTTTACCGACGATGACAAACTTGCCGAGACGCTGCGCAGTATCCGCGTGCACGGCCAGGGCTCCGACAAATACGACAACGTACGTCTTGGCCTGACCGGCCGGCTCGATACGATGCAGGCGGCGGTGCTGATCGAGAAGTTGAAGATTTTCGAGGACGAGATCGCGGCCCGCAACCGCGTTGCGGAACGCTATGCGCGCGGTCTCGGCAATTTCGTGACGGTGCCGCGGCTGGCTTCCGGATGCACCTCGGTTTGGGCGCAGTACACCATCCGCCTGCCAAAGGGGATCGACCGCGATGGTTTTGCGGCAGCGCTGAAGGCGCAGGGCGTGCCGACGATGGTCTATTACGCGAAATCGATGCATCAGCAGACGGCCTATCGGAATTTTCCGGTTGCGGATGGCGGGTTGCCGGTGAGCGAAAAGCTCTCGGACGATGTCATCAGCCTGCCGATTCACGCCTATCTCGATGAGCCGACGCAGGATCGCATCATCGAGGCGGTGCGCGGCGCGCTTCAGGCATAATGGCGACCCGAAGGGCCGCGTTAGCGCAAGGTGGCCTTCCGGTTTTCGGACTGGATCATGCCTAAACGTTAGCTGCCTGATTTCCCCGTCTCGCGATATGCGCTAGAAGCGGCGCATGCTCGGACGCATCTTCACCGTCGGCGGTTACACGCTGCTTTCGCGGCTGACCGGATTCGCGCGCGATATCATGCTCGCCGCCATCCTCGGCGCGGGTCCCGTTGCAGACGCGTTTTTTGTGGCGCTGCGGCTGCCCAATCATTTTCGCGCGATCTTCGCCGAAGGTGCCTTCAACGCCGCCTTCGTGCCGGCTTACGCGCATCTGCATGGCAAGAGCGAAACGTCGGCAAAACTGTTCGCCGACCGCATCTTCACGCTGCTGTTTGCTGCCCAGGTGGTTCTGCTCGTCGCGGCCTGGGTGTTCATGCCGGAGGTGATCGCCATTCTCGCGCCGGGGTTCAAGGATGATCCGGCGCGTGGCGAACTGGCGATTTCGCTGACGCGGATCACGTTTCCGTATTTGCTGCTGATCACGCTGGTGACGTTGTATGGCGGCATGCTCAATGTGATGCACCGTTTCGCTAGCGCCGCCGCCGCGCCGATCTTTCTCAACCTGTCGATGATGGCGACGCTGGCGCTGGCGGCGTTCTTTCCGGGCGCGGGCTACGCCGCAGCATGGGGCGTATTACTCGCCGGCATCCTCGAATTCCTGCTGCTGGCAGGTGATGCGGCAAAGACCGGTATCCTGCCGAAATTCGCTTCGATCAAATTCGATGAAGACGTGCGCGCGTTCTTTCGGGCGCTGGGGCCTGCGACCGTCGGCTCGATGGGAACGCAGATCGCGTTGTTCGCCGATACGATCATCGCGACCTTTCTGCCGGCGGGCGCGCTTTCGGCGCTGTATTACGCCGACCGTCTCAACCAGTTGCCGATCGGCGTGATCGGGATTGCCATCGGCACCGTGTTGCTGCCGGAAATGTCGCGGCGCCTTGCGGCGAACGATATCACCGGTGTATCCGCCGCGCAGCGGCGGGCGTTCGAATTCTCGCTGCTGTTTTCGGTGCCTTTCGTCGCCGCCTTCCTGACCGTGCCTGATGTGATCATGCGCGCGATGTTTGCGCGTGGCGCGTTCTCGAACGCGGATGCGGTGGCTGCCGGCGCCACGCTGGCCGCTTACGCCATCGGACTCATTCCGTTCGTGACTATCCGCAGTGCGGTAGCAACCTTCTATGCCCGTCAGGATACCGCGACGCCGGTCAAGGCAGCGCTGACCGGTGTTGCTGTCAACGTGGCGCTGAAGGTCGCGTTGATGGGCGCGCTGGCGCAAATCGGCCTGGCGCTCGCCACCGCCATTGGGGCCTGGGTCAATCTTTTGCTGGTGCTCGCCTTCGCGATGCGGGCGGGCTACCTCGAACTCGACCGCGCCTGGATGACGTCGCTCGCCAAGTTCGCCGCGGCCGGTATCGTACTCGGCGCCGCGCTGTGGGCCACCGCGCGATTCGCAAACGTCTACTTCGCGCAGATGCACACGTTCCGCGATGAGACCGCATTGGCGTTGCTGATCGTGACCGGTGCGTTCGTGTACGGGGTCGTGATCATGCTGCTGTTTGGCCGGGGTTGGATATTCTCGCTGCTGCGTGACCGGAGGTCTGGTCCTTAAACGGCTGTAAATAAAAAGGAATAATGAATAAGGCGCGTTATGGCTGCATTAGGGCATTTTTGCAACAGGCGTCCACAAAACGCCATTTGCGGCCGATCCGTAAATGATTGGGGCGCGACTCCGCGTTAAGTTGATCCCAGATTTAATTAACGGTTTTTCGGAGAGGGGCATTCATGCGCGCTTCAGCTTTCAAGGCAATTGCGGCTTCGGCACTGGCTGTAATGGCTGCGACTTCGGTCGCGTCCGCAGCCGACATGGCGCCGCGCTACACCAAGGCGCCGCCGCCTGTGGTCGAGGTCTGGAACTGGACCGGTTTCTATATCGGCGGTAACGCCGGCTATAGCTGGGGCCGCGGCCACTCGGACGTTTCTTACTTCAACACGGCCACCGGACTGCCGATTGCTCCGCCGGCCGGCTCCATTACCAGTGCCGGCTACGACATGGACGGCGCCATCGCTGGCGGCCAGATCGGTTACAACTGGCAGAGCAACAACTGGGTGTTCGGTATTGAAGCCGACGCGCAGTGGTCGGACGAGAAGGGCAGAGGCGTGTTTCGCTGCGCCGCGACGGGCATCGGCGGACCGTGCCTTCCCGGCTTGACGTTCCTGCCGCCGGGCGTGACGGGGACCAGCCTTGCCGTCGATACGCACCTTGAGTGGTTTGGCACCCTGCGCGGCCGCGTCGGTGTGCTCGCAACTCCCCGGGTTCTGTTCTACGGCACCGGCGGTCTCGCCTATGGCTCGTTCAAGACCACGGGCACGATGGCTGGCGTGACGCCGGCCGGTGTTGCGGTCGTCTCGGTCGCCTCGAACGACGATATCCGCTTCGGCTGGACGGTTGGCGCTGGTGTCGAAGGCAAGATCACCAACAACTGGAGCGCCAAGCTCGAATACCTCTATATGGATTTCGACAGCTTCCGCGCGGGTAGCTTCTCGCTCGCACCAGCCAGTGCGATTCGCGCCGACGTGGATACGCGCTTCCACGACCATGTCCTGCGTGTCGGCCTGAACTACACGTTCGGCGGCCCGGTGGTCGCAAAGTATTGATTGCGGCGTTATCTTCCTTCCATAAAGACCAAAGCCCCGGCATTGTCCGGGGCTTTTTGTTGTGCAGGCGCGAAAAGGGTCGCGCTGCGCGGCGATTCGCTTGCGCCGGTGCTGTGGCAATTCGGGCGAAAGCGGTTTGCGCTGGGCAGGGAACCGCTGCAATATGGCGCCGCTGGAAAACCGGGAATTGGAGATACGATGGCAACTCCCATCAAGTTTGGCGTCGGTCAAAGCGTTCTTCGCAAGGAAGACGATGCGCTCATTCGCGGCAAGGGCCGCTACACCGACGACCACTCGCCGCAGCCGGCGTTGCATGCGCTGATGCTGCGCTCGCCGCATGCGCACGCGAAATTCACCCTCAACGTCGCCAAGGCCCGCGGGATGCCGGGCGTGTCGTTGATCCTGACCGCGGCTGAAGTCGCCGATCTCGGCGATCTGCCGTGCCTGTTCAACCTGGAAACCGATCCGTTCACCGGCCCGCCATACCCGATCCTCTGCAAGGACGAAGTTCGCCACGTCGGCGACGCCGTCGCCTTCGTGGTCGCCGACACGATCGACCAGGCGCGAGATGCGATCGAGGCGATCGACGTCAAATGGACGCCGCTTCCGTCGGTGGTCGGCGTCGTCAATGCCGTGAAGAAGGACGCGCCACAGGTCTGGCCCGACAAGCCTGGCAACGTGCTGTTCGACGTGTCGATCGGCGACAAGAAGGCGGCTGAGGCCGCCTTTGCCAAGGCGCATGCGATCGCCGAGATATCGATCGTCAACCCGCGCGTCATCACCAACTTTATGGAGACGCGCGCCGCGGTCGCCGAATACGACGCCAAGCGTGATCATCTGACGCTGACAATCGGCAGCCAGGGCAGCCATCGCCTGCGCGAAATCCTGTGCGGCATGGTGCTGAAGATTCCGATGGAGAAGATGCGGGTGATCTGCCCCGACGTCGGCGGCGGCTTCGGCACCAAATTGTTTCCCTATCGCGAATATGCGCTGATTTCGGTGGCGGCGCGCAAGCTGCGCAAGACCATCAAGTGGACCGCCGATCGCTCCGATCACTTCATGGGCGACGCGCAGGGCCGCGACAACGTCACGACCGCGAAGATGGCGCTGGCCGAGGACGGCAAATTTTTGGGCATGGACGTCGACCTAATGGGCGACATGGGCGCCTACCTCTCGACCTTCGGGCCCTATATCCCTCATGGCGGCGCCGGCATGCTGCCGGGGCTTTATGATATCCAGGCCTTCCATTGCCGCGTCCGTACCGTGTTCACCAACACCGTGCCGGTAGACGCCTATCGCGGCGCAGGGCGTCCCGAAGCGGCCTATGTGGTCGAACGCCTTGTCGATGCGGCCGCGCGAAAGCTCGGGGTGACGCCGGATGCGATCCGGCGCAAGAATTTCATTCCGCCGAAGGCGATGCCCTACAAGACCGCGACTGGAAAGGTCTACGATTCCGGCGACTTCACCGCGCATATGAAACGCGCGATGGAAGTCGCCAACTGGAAGGAATTTCCGAAGCGCGCCAAGGCGGCGAAGAAGCAAGGTCTGGTGCGAGGCATCGGCATGTCCTGCTATGTCGAGATCTGCGGTACGATGGGCGAGGAGACCGCCAATGTCGCGCTCGATCCCAACGGCGACATCAACATCCTGATCGGCACGCAGTCGAGCGGGCAGGGTCACCAGACGGCTTACGCGCAACTGGTCGCCGAGCAGTTCGGCGTGCCGCCGGAGCGCGTCCACGTCCTGCAGGGCGATACCGACAAGATCGCCAACGGTCTCGGCACCGGCGGCTCGGCGTCGATTCCGACCGGCGGCGTCAGCGTCGAGCGCGCCACGCGCGAACTCGGCCACAAGCTAAAGGAGATCGCCGCAGAGGCGCTGGAGACCAGCGCGGGCGACCTCGAGATCAGCAACGGCGTCGTGCGTATCGCCGGCACCGATCGATCGATCAGCTTTGCCGACCTCGCGAAGCGCCCTGGCGTCGATCCCTCGAAACTGAATGCGAGCGCGACGTTTGCGCAGGCCGACGGCACCTACCCGAACGGCACGCATCTCGCAGAAGTCGAGATCGATCCCGCAACCGGCATCATCAGGATCGACAACTACGTCATCGTCGACGATTTCGGCGTGACGCTCAATCCGCTGCTGCTGGCCGGCCAGGTGCATGGCGGGGCAATGCAGGGCATCGGTCAGGCCTTGATGGAGCAGGCGGTCTATAGTGCAACCGATGGCCAACTCGTCACCGGCACCTTCATGGATTATGCGGTGCCGCGGGCTTCCGACGGTCCGTCATTCCATTTCGAGACGCACAACGTGCCGTGCACGACCAATCCGCTCGGCGTCAAGGGTGCGGGCGAGGCGGGTGCGATCGGCTCCTGCCCCGCGGTGGTCAACGCGATCATCGAGGGCCTGTGGCGCGAGTACAAGATCGATCACATCGACATGCCGGCCACGGCCGAGCGGGTCTGGATCGCAATCCGCGAGGCACAGAAACGGCATAATCTCTGACGTTTGCTGCTGCCCATGGAATGAAACACCGGGCATGGTGTTGAAGAGATGCGACGTCGCGCCTGCCGGTGCGGCGTATGTGGATCAGGAATATCCCGCGCAAAAACCACCATGAGGCTGGAAACGGAGATTTTGCCGATGCGTAGAACCATCACTCTGACTGGAACCCTACTGCTTGGTGCCGGTGTAGCGCTGGCGCAGAATCCACAGGAGCAGGTCGACAAGACCCAGCTCGCGATGAAGTCCAACCTCACGAGCGCGATTGCGCTTTCGGATATAGCCAAGGACAAAAAGCCTTACGATCAGGCTGCCGTCGACAAGGCGCTGGCAGAGCTCGATGACGTCGCGAAGCGCTTCCCGTCATTGTTCCCGGAGAGCATCAAGGGGTTGAAGCCGACGAAGGGCGAGTATTACGCATCGCCCAAGGTATGGACGGAGCGAGCAGATTTCGAGGCGCACTCTGCGACATTCGTGAAAGCGGTCGACCAAGCCAAGGCCAAGATCAAGGATGCGAACAGCCTGAAGGCGGAATTTCCCGAGCTCAACAAGGTGTGTGTGGGTTGCCACGAAAAATTCCGCGTCAAGGGCTGACGACGCAGCCGTCGAATCGTAACAAAGGGGCGAACCCTTGCGGTGTCCGCCCCTTTAGTGTTGGCCTCGCGATCTTGTCCGTCGTTACTTAGTGACCTGGCCGCGGATTTCGCCGGCCGGATTGGCTGCGGTGTGAATGTTGATGTAGTACCTGCCGGCCACGAAGTCTGCGGCCTGCGCATCGGTGAGCGTGGCGCTGCCCTCGACCGGGCTCGACGTCGCGTTGGGGATCGCAACAGCCACGCCGGCGTTCTTGCCGGATTCCGCGGGGCCGTGGAAATGCGCGGCGGTGGCAGGCCCGGACAGGCCGGAATAGGTCAGTTTCCAGCTCAGCTTTTTGCTGGCGGGATCGTAGTCGAGGTCGGCGGACCCGGTGGCAGCGCTAGTGTTCGGCGGCACCTGAGCCTTGCCGTCGAGTTTCGCCTTCAGCTTCTCGGCGAAAGCGGGACCGGCAAGAACAATCGCAGCGCCCAACGCAAGCGTAGCAAGCATGGTCTTGTTCGACATGGCGTTTCTCCCTGTTGCCATCAAACGGCAGTGTCAGCATCAAAACAACGATTTTCCGGTTTTATTCCCGGAAGGCTGCCAAATGCCCGAAATTTCATGGCAGCTTATGACATAAAGTGCGGCCATACTGGTTGTGGTCGAGGCGCTGACGATGGTGCGGTGAATGCTGCGAGGACTTCTCCTTGGCGTGATTTTGGCGGGCGCTGCTGGCTTCGGTGTTTTCTGGTGGCTAACGGTGCCCGCGGCCGTGGCTTCATCCGAGCTTACGCCTTACGCGCCGAACCTTGCCAACGGCCTCGCAGCGTTCAATGCCGGCGGTTGTTCCTCCTGCCACGCGGTGCCTAATCAGCCCGATCGTTTGAAGCTGGGTGGCGGGCTCGCCATGCCTTCGCCGTTCGGCACCTTCTATGTCCCCAACATCTCGCCTGATCCCGCTTACGGCATTGGTCGGTGGAGCGAAGCGGATTTCGTCACCGCGGTGCTCAAGGGCACTTCACCGGCAGGCACGCATTATTTCCCATCTTTTCCCTATGCGTCCTATCGGCACACGAAGGTCGAGGACGTTCGCGACCTCTTCGCCTATCTGAAGACGCTGGAGCCGGTGGCTGGCAAGCCGCGCGACCATGATGTGCCGTTCCCGTTCAACATCCGCCGCAACATCGGCGTCTGGAAACATTTGTTCGCGGACGGCAAACCATTTACGTCGGATGCCTCACGTTCGGCGTCATGGAATCGCGGCGCCTACCTCGTCAACAGTCTTGGCCACTGCGCCGAGTGCCACAGCCCGCGCAACTTGCTCGGCGGCATCGTCGACGCGCAGCGCTTTGCAGGCGGGCCCAATCCCGAAGGAGAGGGCTGGGTGCCCAACATCACCCAGAAAAGATTGGAGGAGTGGAGCGCGAAGGATATCGCCTACTTCCTCGAAACTGGGCAAACGCCCGATGGTGACACTGCGGGCGGATCGATGGCGCGCGTCATCAGGAACACGTCGCAATTGTCAGCCGAGGATCGCGAGGCTGTCGCGGAATATCTGAAGTCGCTGTCGCCGGTCGAGGGACCGCCGCGGCCAAAGAAGAAGGACGCAGAAAAGTCCTGACGGAAAAATAGCTTCGCGCGCCGTCAGGGCGTCAGGGCGGCTGTGACCGGCTCACGCCTTTCTGGCAGGGTAGGCACGATCGTCAATGGCTTGCGCGGCGCGGGCGCGGCGTTTTTGGTCCGTTTCAATTCCGTGGCAGGTTTGGCCGACGCAATATCGGCGAACGAGCGATCGAAATCGACCATCCGATACAGCACGACGCCGCGATCGAAATAGGCGGCTGCGAAGCGCGGATAATAGTGAACGCCCAGATTGTACGTGGCAAACGCCGGGACAGGTTCGAAGCGGCCGATGGGGGCGGCGCCCGATTCCTTGGCTGCGGGTACTGCGGAGGCGAGCGCGACCCCTCCACCGCGCTGGATGCGCGATTCGTCCTGCGCTGGAGCGTCGGGCTGCACGGCCGCAACTTCCTGCGCGCCGGCGGCGGTTCTGTCGCTCAGCATTTCGGCGGCGCCTGGCGGTTTTGAAAACAATCCGAACACGGTGTAGCCGCCGACCAGCACCGCGGAAATGATCGTTGCCGCCATCGTATTGGACGCGACTTTTCGTACGGTCTCGTATGTCTGGATCGCCTTCGTGGCAGGCGGCTGCAACGCAATGGCGAGCAACTGATCGTAGGTCGCGCGCTGTTCGGTATCGGTCAGGATGTCATAGGCGCGCACCAGTTCCCTGAACCTCAGCGCAGCATCGGGATTGTCGGGATTGATATCGGGATGGGTCGCCTTCGCGGCCTTGCGGAATGCCTTCCGCAATTCCTCGGCGTCATCGCTCGGAAGCGCGCCGAGCAAATCGTACAGCGTCCCCATGGTGGTACTCGCGACTGCTTCCCCCTCGGAACGTCCCCCGGCTGCGGAGCTTCCGATTGACGACGCCCTAGGTAATCAAAAATATCAAGGCGGTAGGATGATCCTCTTATGGCAAAAGCATGCCATGGTTAACGTAGTTAACCATCCGTTGCGGTTGGACGCTCATCTGGCGTGGCCGGAGGGTAGGCTGGCAGCCCCTCCATCACAAGCGAGCCGATCGGGCGCGCCAGGGACGCGGCCTTGCCTAACCCGTGCCGAACGCCTTGAAGGTGATGATGGTGTGGGTGTCCTGGATGCCTGGAATCACCTGCACCTTCTCGTTGACGAAATGGCCAATGTCAGTGTCCTTATCGACGTAGAACTTGACCAGCAGATCGTAATCGCCGGCGGTGGAATAGATCTCCGAGGCGATCTCGGCCTCCGCGAGCGCATTGGCGACGGCATAGGATTGGCCGAGCTTGCATTTGAACTGCACGAAGAAGGGAACCATCGCTGTCGTCTCCGAATTGGCTGGTCCCAATAGGCCAAAAACCGCTGATAATGGCAAGCCAGCTTGCTGCCCATGCCATGGCGCGGTAGGACAATCCATGGCTCCCAACCCACGATGTGCGCGAGGCTTGCGATGACGACGCCGATCGCGCTGACCATCGCCGGCTCCGATTCCTCCGGCGGCGCCGGTATCCAGGCCGACCTGAAGACGTTTGCCGCGCTCGGCGTTTACGGCGCCTCTGTGATCACGGCGCTGACCGCACAGAATACCGAAGGCGTCAGCGGCATCCATCAGGTGCCGGCGGAGTTCGTGACCGCCCAGATCGATGCAGTGTTTTCCGATCTCGACGTCGGAGCGGTCAAGATCGGCATGGTGGCGCAGCCATCAGTCATCGACGCCATCGTCGCCGGCCTCAAGCGCTGGTCGCCGAAGCATGTCGTGCTCGATCCCGTGATGGTCGCAACCTCCGGCGACCGGCTGCTGGCTGCGGAAGCGGTCGAAGCGCTGCGGACAAAACTCATTCCGCTTGCTTCGGTCATTACGCCCAACTTGCCTGAGGCCGCCGCGCTGCTTGACGAACCGGTGGCTACGGATGAGGCCGCCGTCGAAAGTCAGGGCAGGCGATTGCTGGCCATGGGCTGCGAGGCAGTGCTAATCAAGGGCGGCCACGGGAAGGGCGCCGAGTGCGTCGACTATCTGTTCGGCAAGAGCGGCACCATCGCACTGGCCGCGCCGCGCATTGCGACGAAAAATACCCACGGCACCGGCTGCTCATTGTCCTCGGCGATCGCAGCGGAGCTCGCGAAAGGCGAGGACATGGAAACCGCCGTGCATAACGCCAAGGCCTGGGTCAGCGCTGCGATTGCCGCGGCAGACCGGTTCAGCGTCGGTCACGGTCACGGGCCCGTGCATCATTTTCACACGTTTTATTAGCCGTCGTCCCCTGCGAACGCAGGGACCCGGAGCGTGAGCGCCATTGCGCTCATCGCGGCGCCGCGGCTTATCAATTGAAGCGGCGGCTCGTTGTCTTCTCCAACAATAAGCATCGGGGTGGTTATGGGTCCCTGCGTTCGCAGGGACGACGAGAAGTTGTTGCCGACGCCGTGTCGCTTGCCTGTCGCATCGCGCTGCTATCCGCGAGAGCCAAGGGCGCGGCATTGATTCTCGTGGGGCTATACGCCGCGTGAACGGTCATCGCCCTGTCACAGAAATCTGCTAGGTGCACAGATATGGGCAGTGACTCCCTAAGTGAAGAGAGCCCCGAACGGCGCTTTCGTACCTTGTTTATCTCCGACGTCCATCTCGGAGCCCGCGGCTCGCAAGCCGACCGTTTGCTGGACTTCCTCAAAAGCCACGACGCCGATACCATCTATCTCGTCGGCGATATCGTCGATGGCTGGGCGCTGAAGTCGAGCTGGTACTGGCCGCAATCGCACAATGACTTCGTGCAGAAGATGCTGCGCAAGGCGCGCAAGGGCGCCAAGGTCATCTACGTGCCGGGCAATCACGACGAGTTCCTGCGCAACTATTACGGCACGCATTTCGGCGGAATTGATGTGGTGGAAAACACCATTCACACCGGTGTCGACGGCCAGCGCTACCTCGTCATCCACGGCGACATCTTCGATCTCGTCGTGCAGAACGCGCGCTGGCTCGCGCATCTCGGCGATAAAGCCTACGACTTCGCCATTCAGATGAATCGCCTCGTCAACTTCTTTCGCCGCATGTTCGGCGTGCCCTATTGGTCGCTTTCGCAATGGGCGAAGCTGAAGGTGAAGAACGCCGTGAACTATATCGGCGCGTTCGAAAAGACGTTGGCCGGCGAGGCGCGGCGGCACGGTGCCGACGGCGTGATCTGCGGTCACATCCACTACGCCACCATCCGCGACGAGCATGGCATCCGCTATATGAATTGCGGCGACTGGGTGGAAAGCTGCACCGCGCTTGCCGAGCACGAGGACGGCCGGTTCGAGATCATCACCTGGACCGATCCGGTGCGAAAGGTTGCGCCGGTTCCCCGCGTTGCGGCGCGCGCCGCATGACGCATATCCTGGTCGCGACAGATGCGTGGCATCCCCAGGTCAACGGCGTGGTGCGCACGCTGATCGCGACGGCGGAGGCGGCCAGGGGACTTGGCGTGGAGGTGAGTTTCCTGACGCCGCAATCGTTTCGCACGTTTGCGATGCCGAGCTATCCCGACCTGCGGCTGGCTCTTCCGCTCCCCGGGAAGATCGCGCAACTGATCGAAGCGGCAAAGCCCGACAGCATTCATATCGCGACCGAGGGGCCGATCGGGCTGTTGGTGCGGCGCTATTGCCGCAACCGTGACCTGCCGTTCACTACGAGCTTTCACACCCGGTTTCCGGAATATGTCTCGGCGCGCTCGCCGATTCCGGAGTCCTGGGTTTGGCGGGCGCTGCGTGCCTTCCACCGGCCGAGCCGGGCAGTGATGGCGGCAACGCCGGCGCTGGCGGCCGAGTTACGCATGCGCGGTTTTCGCAACGTGGTGCTATGGTCGCGTGGCGTCGATACCTCGGTGTTTCATCCGCGCAGCGTCGATCTCTGCCTGCCGACGCCTGTGTTCCTCAGCGTTGGCCGCGTCGCGGTGGAGAAGAATCTCGAGGCCTTCCTCGATCTCGATCTGCCCGGCACCAAGCTCGTCGTCGGCGACGGGCCGGCCCGGATGGCGCTGGAGCGGAAATATCCTGACGCGGTGTTCCTCGGCGCGCGGCATGGCGAGGAACTGGCCGGAATCTATGCGGCCGCCGATATTTTTGTGTTTCCCAGCAAGACCGACACGTTTGGCCTTGTGCTGCTGGAGGCGCTGGCCAGCGGTTTGCCGGTCGCCGCGTTTCCGGTCACCGGTCCGCGCGACGTGATCGGCTCGGCGCCGGTTGGCGTGCTGAACGAGGATTTGCGCACGGCCTGCCTGGAGGTGCTGCAGATTTCGCGGGAAGAATGCGTGGAATTTGCCGCCGCCCATACTTGGCAGGCCTCGGCACGGGCTTTTGTCGACCATGCCCTCAATCTTCGCCTCATGCAGCCGGAAGGCGAGCTAGCCGAATTTGTGGCGGAGGACCCGCATTTCGCCGCCTGACATCACCTGAATCTGTATTGCCCGCCGGTCCGCTTGCGCGATACAAAGTGCGCATGACGGAAAAAGCCTCAACGGCACCGGTCGGTGCTGCAGATATCGATGCGGCGGCGCGAGTAGTTGCCCCGTTCGCGGTGCGGACGCCGCTGCTGTCGTTCCCCGTTCTCAACGAGCGCGTCGGGACCAAGGTCTTTCTCAAGCCCGAAATGCTGCAGCGGACCGGATCGTTCAAGTTCCGGGGCGCCTTCAACAAGCTGGCCTCGATCCCGCAGGACAAGCGTAGCGGCGGGGTCGTCGCATTCTCGTCCGGCAACCACGCCCAGGGCGTGGCGGCGGCCGCGCAAATTCTCAACATGCAGGCCACCATCGTGATGCCGGCGGACTCTCCGGTCACCAAGCGCGAGCGCACCAAGGGCTACGGCGCCGAGGTGGTGCTCTACGACCGCGACAAGGAAGACCGCGAAGCGATCGCCAACGGCATTGCCGGCAAACGCGGTGCGACGCTGGTCCGGCCCTATGACGATCCCATCGTCATTGCAGGGCAGGGTACTGCGGGCCGCGAAATCGCCGAGGACATGACAGCGCTCGGGCTCGTGCCCGATATCGTGGTGGCGCCGGCCTCCGGCGGCGGGCTGATCGCCGGCGTTGCGACGGCCGTGAAGGCCAAATTCCCGCAAGCGCAGGTGATCGTCGCCGAGCCGAAGGACTATGACGATCATGGCCTGTCGCTCCGCGCCGGCCATCGCGAGGCCCATCACGCCGCCGGCCGCACCATCTGCGATGCGCTGATGGCGGCGATGCCGGGCGAACTCACCTTCTCGATCAACAGCAAGCTGCTGGCGAACGGCGTGACGGCATCCGACGAGGAAGTCGGCGCGGCGGTGGCCTATGCCTACCGGGAATTGAAACTGGTGGTCGAGCCCGGCGGGGCTGTCGGCCTCGCCGCACTATTGGCTGGCCGCATCGATGCCAGGGGAAAGAACGTCGTCATCGTGCTTTCCGGTGGCAATGTGGACGCGGACCTGTTCGCTAAACTAGTCGCCTGATCATCACATCTTAAACGGAAGCGGGCAGAGCATGTGCTCTGCCCGCTTTTTGTTGCCCGGAGCTCCTTATTCAGCGCCTGAAGCCGCCGCCGAATGACCCGCCGAACGAGCTGCGGGACGGGCTTGAGCCGAAGCGCTGGCTGAAACCTCCGCCGCCCATGCCGCTGCTGAACCGACGCGGCGCGGTGGTCATCATGGGTCTGGTCGTCATGGGCCTGGTCGTGATGGGTTTGGTGACCCGTATCGGATTGTTATGAATCCTGGGCGGCAAGGTCGTGACCTTGCCGACCTTGCTGTTGTTGTTGCCGGCGTTGACAGGGATCGGGTTGATCTTGCCGGGCAGGGTCGTGGCCTTTCCGCCAATGCCATTACTGTTGCCAGTGAGCTTGCCAGGCAGGGTCGTGATCTTGCCCGTCTTGCCGTTGTTGATGCCATTGATCGGGTTATTCGTTGCCGTGCCCTTGGCAGGCAGCGTGATGATCTTGGAAGGCACCGGCATGTGGGCCTGGGCACCAAGATTGTGCTTGGAGATGCCGAGGATGGATGAATTGCCGATGTTCCCCGGTTTGAAGTTCGGAGACTGCTTCGCCAGATGCGTGAACTGCATCAGGGGCACGGACTTCGGCGCGACCTGCAGCTTGAGCGCGGACTTGGCGTAGGGGCTGTTGGAATAATTGTCATGAAACGTCTTGTAGGCGAACGGCGAGTTGGCGACCACAGCTTTGTGCCACGCCGTCGCCATCCGCAGATTGTCGAGCAGCAGGCGGATGTGGTCGCACAGCGGATCGTGCGGGTAAAGGCGGATGAATTCTTCATAGTACTCGGGCGAGCCTTCCGAGAGCACGTAATCGTAAGCCTGGCGCACCGAACGCGACGGCAGATTCGCGGCGGTCTGCATGATCGGGCGGCGATCCGGCGCGCGGCCTGCGGCGAGCGCGGTATCGCCGAAGAAATAGAAGTCGGAGGTTAGCGACGAACTTTCCCACGGTGTCTGCTTTCCGGAGGTGGTGTTGTTCACTTCGAGCCGGACTCGCTTGAACAACTGCTCGATCGGCAGGTTCGGCTCGCGTGCGACATTCAGGAAAGCTGACGTATACGGACTGTGGTTGCCGTCGCCATCCTGGGCTTCCATACCCGGCGCGGTCGAGTAGCCGACGATCGAGCCTCGGGGCGCATCGACGATTGCCAAGCCCCGCCCGGCGTCGTTGATCTCGGGGAACGGATTGTTGCGGCAGGCGTCGAGCACCACGATGCGCATCCGGCTCGGGATCGATTCCAGCGTGCCTATCACGTCGACCAGCCGGACCGAATTGCCGTCGAGATCGGACGGCGAAGCGATCTTCGCATCGACCGGAAGCAGATAGTTCTCGCCCGCCACCTGCACGCCGTGACCGGCATAGTAGATCATGGCGACGGTCCCGGGGCCGCGCTCGGCGACCCTGGCGGAGAAGTCCTGCACCACCTTGACCATGTCGCTGCGCGTCAGGTCGGTCGCCTGGGTGACCTCGAAGCCGGCAGAGTTCAAAAGCTGCGCCATCGACTGCGCGTCGTTGCCGGGATTGGCGAGCTTTGGCGCGATCTGGTAATTCGAATTGCCGATCACCAGCGCGACGCGCTGGTCCGCCGGCGGCGTTTGCATGCCGTTGCGGATGTCGACGTTCGGGGCTTCCGCCAACGCCGCACCAGTAACGGCGAAATTCAGCAGGCCTGCCAGCAGGCCGGCACCCAATAGCAATGACTTGAAACGGGACATGGCTGCCTCCTCAGGCGAGACCTCGTTGCGAGATTGGCTGCTGGGACGCTAAGCCGAATGCGGGCTGTCGTACGTGACCGCGATCACGGTTCAGCGCGCGGCGCTTCCACACTTGCCGCCGCACGATACCGCTGACAATCTCGGGTTGTTGAACGGTCGAAGGAACCCAAAATGGGCTTCGGGCTAAAGACCACCACAGGAATCATTGCGGCGGTGCTGGTCGCGGCGGCGCTGGCTCAGGCGAGCCAGGTGTTCGCGCCGCTTGCGGCGGCATTGTTCATCATTGCAATTGTGTGGCCGATCCAGAAGAAGTTGCAGTCCTGGATGCCAAAACTTGCCGCGCTGGCGATCACCATCATCGCCACCGTGGCAGTCTGCCTCGGCTTCGCCTCGCTCGCAGCCTGGGGATTTGGTCGGGTAGGGCAATCGCTGCTCGCCGACGTGGCACGCTACCAGGCCCTTTATGCGGCGACGGTAGATTGGCTGGATGGCCACGGCGTCTCGGTTGCGGGCCTGTGGGCTGAACATTTCAACGTAAGCTGGCTGCTGCGCGCCACGCAATATATCACCGGACGGGTGAACACGACGCTCAGCTTCTGGGTGATTGCGCTGGTTTACGTGATGCTGGGGCTTCTCGAAGTCGAACACATCAGGCGAAACATCGAGCGGCTGGATAACCGTACCGCAGCACGCGTGCTGCTCGACGGCGGCGTGGCGACCGCGGCGAAATTCCGAAAGTACCTCTTGGTGCGGACGCAGATGAGCGCGGTCACCGGCCTGCTGGTCGGCAGCTTCGCCTGGATTACCGGTCTGCCATTCGCGTTCGAATGGGGCGTGATCGCCTTCGTGCTGAACTATATTCCGTTCATTGGCCCGTTCGTCGCGACACTGTTTCCGACCCTGCTGGCGATGACGCAGTTCGAGAGCTGGCCGGCGGTGCTCGGCGTCTTCATCTGCCTCAACATCATTCAGTTCGCGGTCGGCAGCTACATCGAGCCGCGGGTTGCCGGCAGCATGTTGTCGATTTCGCCTGTCGTGGTGCTGTTTGCGATCTTCTTCTGGACATTCCTGTGGGGCCTGTTCGGAACCTTTATAGGCGTGCCCATCACGCTCGCCATACTCACCTTCTGTGCCCAGCATCCGTCGAGTCGCTGGATTGCGGATCTGCTCGGCGGACCGGGGCCGGAAAAAGCCGGCAAGCTCTAGTCGGCCGTCTCGCCCTCGATCTCCACCCGCTCGGGCGGTAACAGGCCGAGACTGCCATCCTGGCCGGCGGTCAGCGAATGAATATAGAAGTACGTCGCCGCAGCGTCGGTCGCGCCCATCACGGGCGACGGAGCGGAGATGATTTTTAACTCGCCGCATGCGCCGATCCAGTCGATATGACGGTGCCCATGCATCACGACGGCGCGATCTCCCAATGCTTCCAATCTGCGGACGAACCAACTGCCGTTGATCAGCGCCGTTCCGACGCGCTCGGAAAACGCTTTCACCGGCATGGGATATTCCGTCAGGTGGTGGTGCAATGCGACGATCCAGCGCGCCCGTGGATAATGTCCGATGGCTGCCTCGAGGCGATGCGCCTGTTCGACGGATACCAGTCCGAGCGCATTGGTGAAGGAAAAGTGGGTCTTTGCATTCGAGTTCAGGATAGCTATTCCGAGGCCATCTTCCGGCTCCGGCGGCAGGATCATCGGAAACTGGTCGTCGAAGAGGCGGCGCAGCGCGGCGATACGGCGCAAACCTCCAAACTCAGCAACGGCCACGATCGCGTCGCGGTGGAGCGCCAGCGCCTGTTGCAGCGTAGCGGCCGGTCTCCCCTTGGCATTGACGACATGCACCCGTTCGCCCTGCACGGCCGCCATCGCTGACAGCGTCCGGATTTGCCGCAGCCGCTTGCCGGTGCTGAACGGCAGGTCGAGCCGGGCCGGGTTGGCGCGGTCGACGATGTTGACGTCGTGATTGCCTGGCAACAGGGTCGTGCGCGCGGCAAGCTCCGGGTGGCGCGCCAGCGCTTCGAGGACTAACGCCCATTCGCTGGCGCGGCCGGCGTCGGTCATGTCGCCGGTGACCAGCACGTGATCGAGCGGATTGCTGGCGTGGATGGCGGCCAGCCGCGCGAGGATTCGATTGAGCCGGCCATTGCCGCGCGGACCAGCCCGTCCGCTTTCGATGCGAAAGCCATATTGTTCGCCGATCACGTGAAGATCCGACAGATGCGCAACGCGCCAGATCCGGCCTTCCGACGAGGCGGTATCGAACATGGCAAGATCGAGCGGTTGAGGCATGCTGGCATCGGCAAAACCCCAAATCAGCGATGCGACGGCCAGATAGCCCGCCATCAGTACAACGGCGTTCGCAAGCGTGGGCACGGCGAGCCGATGCATCAGGATCAGATCGCTCCAGTTACCAGCCCAACGCGAGGCAGGCCAAGCGAGTATCGCGATCACCACCGCGCATGCGGACAACATGATACCGGCGCCGAGCGAATTGACGCTGCGCAAGCGCGCCCGGCCGTCAGGGGTGAAATTTTTCCCCGCGATCAGTTCCGTCACATGACGCAAGGCTTCGCGCGTAAACGCATAGCCGGGCTGCACCGCGAGTGCATTGAGCGACCAGAAATTGATCTCGGCGATCCGGAGCAGCGGGCGCCAACCGATCCATCCCACCGCGACGATCGCGGCCAGCAATAGCGCTGTGCCGACTTCGGTCAGCGCCGCAAGCTGTTCGGACAAGGTGGAGAACCAGGCCGAAGCCAGCAACGGCGCCAGACCGAGCAGCACCGACGGCAACAACAGCAAGACCGCCCAGGCGAACACGAGCTTCGGCAAACTGATTTCGACCAGCAGGCTTCCAGCGATTGCCAGCAGCGACCGCTGTCCCGGACTGGCGGCATCATCCTCGATATCGCCGTCGCGCGGATCTACCAGCATATTCGCTACGGCTTTGGCGACGTTTCGCTCGGAGATCGGGTTCGTCATTGCTCCATCCCGCACCTGTCGCCCGCGCCGTCTCGGGTTAAACGCCCCAAGGGAGGTCCAACAGGTACCACAAGATAAAAAGAAGTGTCCAAAGCGCTGACATCCAGAACACGTAAGGCAACATCAGCGCGAGGACGGTGCCAACGCCTGCCTTGCGGTCGTACTTCTGGGCAAAGCCGACAACGAGCGCGAAGTAGGGATCGAGCGGAGTGATCGAATTCATCGGCCCGTCGCCAACCCGGTTATGGCGGGCGTAGTGGACCTTACTGCTTCAGTCCTTGCTTTGGTGGCGCGGTGCATGACAGCCCGTCCTTGCTGAGCGCGCTCGGTGGAGGACCGGCCGCGGCATCGGTACCGCGGCCCGACGAGTCCCGCCGAACTGACTGCGAAAGCTACGCCGCGTTGGTCTGTGGCGGCGGCTGTTCGGCGCTCGCCTTCGCCAGCGCGTCACGAAGCTTCTGCTCCTTGGTGTCGTCGAGCGACGTCTTGAGCACGGTGCCTCCTGCATCCTGGATTTCCCGCAGCACCTTGTCCGCAGTCATGTTCTTGACGAGAACGAACAGCGCAGCGTTGCCTGGCTGCAGACTTGTCGAGAGATCCTTCATGAAGGCGTCGTCGATCCCGTAGTCGGATAGCGCGCCACCGAGCGCGCCGGACGCCGCACCCAGGGCGACACCCAGTATGGGATTGAGAAAGAGCACGCCGATCAGCAGTCCCCAGAAGCTGCCCGATACCGCACCCACCGCGGTCGTATTGACGAACTGATTGAGTTTGACGGGGCCGGCTTCAGTCTTCACCGCAATCACGGCATCGCTGATCGTGATCAGATATTCTTTCTGCAGTTTGAACAGGCGTTGCCGCACCTCTTCAGCCTTTGCTTCGGATGGATAGATGATTGCGATCAGATCTGACATCTTCGTATCCTCCAATTCGATGTGATGGATGGTCCGAGCCATACGCGACGCTTGAATGGATCAGCTCCTTTCTGCGGCAATGAAGCGAACAACGCGACTGTCGGGAAAACGGCCGACGAGGACGATCCCGCAGAGCCGTGGCTTGCCGAGGCAGGCAGCTTCAGCCGGCGGTGTACGGCATGGCTTTGACCGTATCACAACCTGCGAGCGAGTGGATCACGGTTCGCTGATCGCGCCCATCAAACCGTGACGGCTCTCGGTCAAGTTGGTTTTTAATTAGCCGACGTTTGTCGATGCATCGTCGGCGTGACCGCGATTTGTCACAAAGTTTTGAAGCCAAACTCATGCGCCACAAACCTTCTTTAAGGTTGTGTAGTTGACTCGGTACACTTTCGAGCGTTTGCTCCGTTCCAATGAGAAGAAGCTGAGGCGATCAACGATGACCGCTTATCGGCGTGCAATTCGTGTTGCCGAACGGCTCGACAATCCGCGAGCAGGATCGCTCGAGCCGGGTGGAGGTGTCCCATGGACTTGCCTTCGGTCTCGGAACAAACAGAACGGCCATATATCTCGACCGGACATCTGCCTGAGCCAGAGATGGTGCAGAGGCTGGTGTCCGACGCGCATCGGCGGTTCAAGTCGAACGGCGATGGGCACAATTCACAAGTCTATCCGGCGCTCGCGAGGGTTCCGAGAGAACTGTTCGGAGTCTGCGTCGTCGGCACCAGCGGGCGCATCTACGAGGCCGGCGACACCGAGTACAAATTCTCGATCATGAGCGTGTCGAAGCCGTTCGTGTTCGCGCTGGTTTGCGAGACGATCGGTCCGGAAGAGGCGCGCGCGAGACTTGGGGCGAACGCCACCGGCTTGCCGTTCAATTCGCTCGCCGCCATCGAGCAGGGCGGCGGCCGGACCAATCCGATGGTGAATGCGGGCGCGATCGCGACCACCAGCCTCGTGCCCGGCCTGACGGCGGAAGGCCAATGGCAATTCATTCACGACGGGTTGTCGCGTTTTGCAGGCCGCAAGCTCGCGCTCAATGAAGAGGTATATGCCTCTGCGTCGCAAACGAACTATCGCAACCGCAGTATCGCCCGGCTGCTGCAGAGCTATGACCGCATCTATTGCGACGCCAAGCAGGCGACCGATCTCTATACCAAGCAGTGCTCGCTGAACGTGAGCGCGCGTGATCTGGCGGTCATGGGCGCTACGCTGGCGGACGGCGGCGTGAATCCGGTTACCCGGCAGCGCGTGGTGGACGCTGCGGTCTGCCACTATGCGCTGACCGTGATGATTACCGCCGGCTTATACGAGACCTCGGGCGATTGGTTGTACGACATTGGCCTGCCGGGCAAGAGCGGGATCGGCGGCGGCATCGTCGCAGTCTCTCCCGGCAAGGGCGGCTTCGGCACCTTCGCGCCGCCGCTCGATGCGGCGGGCAACAGCGTGAAGGGGCAGCTTGCGGCGAAGTTCCTGTCGCAACGGCTGGGAATGGATCTATTCGTATCGCAACCGGAAAACTGAGGCAGATGCAAAGAGCGGCTTGATCGAGCCAACGGCCTAATCGATCCGAAACCGAGTGAATCGGGAGGACATCATGGCGACCCACTCGATACCGATCGGAGCAATCCGCGAAGGAGCGCGGGAGTCCTGGGTGCCGATGATCGCCATCGCGCTTGGCCAGATGATCATGTCCTTCAACGTCGCCTCTCTGCCGGTCGCACTCGGCGGAATGGTCAAGAGTTTCGGGGTGCCGCCGACAACGGTCGCGACCGGCATCGTGGCCTATTCCATGCTGGTGGCCGGCTTCGTCATGCTGGGCGCCAAGCTCGCGCAGCGGTTCGGCGCGTTGCAGGTGTTCCGATTCGCCGTCGTCCTGTTCTGCGCGTCGCAGATATTGATGACATTCAGCCCCACGGCGACGTTGATGATCACAGCGCAGGCGCTCTGCGGCGCGGCCGGCGCCGTGATCGTGCCGTCACTGGTGGCGCTGATCGCCGAGAATTACACCGGACGGCAGCAGGCGACGGCGGTGGGCGCGCTTGGCTCTGCGCGCGCGGCAGCCGGCGTGCTGGCGTTCATCATCGGCGGCGTGCTCGGCACCTATATCGGTTGGCGGCCGGCATTCGGCATCTTGATCGCGGTTTCCGCGATTGTTTTCCTCCTGAGTTTCCGTCTCAAGCGCGACTATGGCCGGCCAGATGTGCATATCGATGTCTTCGGTGTGGTTTTGGCCGCATCGGCGATCGTTCTCATCAGCTTCGGCTTCAACAACCTGAACGGATGGGGGCTGGCGCTGGCCACCGCCAATGCGCCGTTCGATCTGCTCGGCCTTTCGCCGGCGCCGATCATGATCGTTCTCGGTGTCGTGCTCGGGCAGGCATTCCTGATGTGGACGCATCGGCGTCAGGCGGCCGGGAAGACCCCGCTATTGGCGCTCGAGGTGATCGACTCGCCGGAGGAACGCTGCGCGGTCTATGCGCTGTTTGCCGTGGTCGCGCTGGAGGCGGCGCTGAATTTCTCGGTGCCGCTCTACATCCAGATCGTGCAGGGCCGTTCGCCGCTTGCGACTGCTATCGCAATGATGCCGTTCAATCTGACGGTGTTCTTCACGGCAATGCTGATCGTCAACGTCTACGACCGCCTGACGCCGCGGCAGATCGGCCGCTACGGCTTCATTCTCTGCACCATAGGCCTGGTGTGGCTCGCCTTTGTCGTACGTAACGACTGGAGCGAGGTCCCTGTGCTGATCGGCCTGGTTCTGTTCGGCATCGGGCAGGGCTCACTGGTCACGCTGTTGTTCAACGTGCTGGTCACCGCCTCGCCCAAGGAGCTCGCAGGCGACGTCGGGTCGCTGCGCGGCACCACGCAGAATCTTGCCGCTGCGGTTGGAACGGCGGTGGCGGGTGCGCTTCTGGTCGGTCTGTTGAGTACGATCGCACTCAGCAATATCGCGGCCAACCCCGTGCTGCCGAAGGAAATCCAGAGCCAGGTCGATCTCGATAGCATCACCTTCGTCAGCAACGACCGGCTGCGCAGCGTGATGGAAGGAACCACCGCGACGCCGCAGCAAGTCGAGGAAGCCGTGCGTGTGAACACCGAGGCGCGGCTGCGTGCCCTGAAGATCGGACTTCTGATCATGGCCGGTCTTGCGCTGCTGGCGATCATCCCGGCGGGCCGGCTTCCGAACTATCTGCCGGGCGAGATACCGAGCGATGCGCCCGGCAACCGATTGAGGTCCGGCTGATCAGCACGAGCTTGCGAGGAAAGGGGCGTCGCAAGAAGGAGAACAACAATGGATGCAATCGACCGTCGCACTGCGCTGCGGACTCTGGTGTGCGGTGCCGTGACTATCGGCCTGGCCACAAGCCTGCCACCAGGCATGGCCGAGGCGGCGCCGCTCGCGGTGCAGAAGGATCCTGGAAAGAACGCCGGAGATTTCAAGCTCGAGGCTCAAGGCCCTGGCACGCGGCCGCCCGGATCACCGGCTGGACGGCCACCGGGACGGCCGCCCACGCGGCCATCGCGTCCTCCCCCTCACTGGCATCGTCGTCGGCGTCGCCGTTGGGTCTGCTGGTGGCACCGCGGCCGTCGCCGGTGCGGCTGGCGATGGCGGTGATGGCCACGCTGCTCGAGGCTGCGATGAGACGTGAAGTGAGGAGGCTGACATGACCACAATTGACAATAGCTCGCCGATGGGCGTCACCAACCTGCCAGCGCCGCCATTCTGGATCTGTGTTCTGCTTGGACTCGCCTTGATGCTGGCCGGCTTCCTGGTTCTCGGAGACGTCATGCTCGTCACCATGATCAGCACCATCTTCATCGGCTGGGTCTCCATCATCGCGGGCGGGTTCGAGATCATCCACGCGTTCTGGACCAAGGGATGGGGAGGATTTGTGTGGCAGGTGCTTCTCGGCATCCTGTACATCTCCTTTGGCGCCGTGCTGGTGGGCCAGCCGGTCGCCAGCGCACTGATTCTCACCTACGTCCTCGGCCTGGTGTTGTTGATCTCCGGTTTCGTTCGCATCCTGCTCGGTATCAGCCATTGGCGAGAGGCAGGCTGGATCATGCTGCTGTCCGGCGCGTTCGGCGTATTGGCCGGCCTCGTCATCCTGACCGGATTTCCGATGACGGGCTTGTGGGTCCTCGGATTGCTGCTCGGTGTCGATCTGATATCCCATGGCATCGGGTGGTTGGCTTACGCGTGGCAGCCTACCACCCGAAGCGCGTAGCTCCTCCCTGCCTACTAGAGCGAGATGGCCTTTCTTCGAATCGTTATCTCGCTCTTTCTTTCTGTTTGAGCATGATCTCTGGCCAAACACCTTCCAACGTCGCTCGTCACAGTTGCGATATTTCTGGTTCTTGCCGAACTCAGCCGAGGTCTTCCATGTCTTGGCATCTAATCGTCAGAATCCTGGCAGTCGCTGCATCGACGGCATTGAGTCTCACGGCGGGTTTAAGCCCTGCACAAGCTCAGCAAGACGCGGCTGTAGTGTTTCAGAACGTCCGTATCTTCGACGGAAGGAGCGACCTGCTTTCAGGCCCGTCCAATGTCCTGGTCAGAAACAACAAGATTCAGAAAATTCTCCCGGCGGCGACCACGACCGATACTGCGCAAACCGTCGTCATCGACGGCGGGGGACGCGTGCTGATGCCCGGCCTGATCGACGCGCACTGGCACGCGATGTTGATCCGCCCAACGCCGGCGGCCGCCATAGCGGGCGACGTCGGCTACAACAATCTTCTTGCGGCTGCGGAAGCGACGGACACGCTCATGCGGGGCTTCACCACTGTTCGCGACGTGGGCGGGCCGAGCTTTGGGCTCAAGCAAGCCATTGATGAGGGCCTCGTCATCGGCCCTCGCATCTACCCATCCGGTGCCATGATCACGGTCACCAGCGGCCATGGCGACTTCCGGCAGCGTTCCGACCTGCCAAGAACGATCGGTGGCATGCTCACGCGCATGGAGCAGATCGGCGGCAGTATGGTCGCGGATAGTCCCGACGAGGTGCGCGTGCGCGTGCGCGAGCAGCTCATGCACGGGGCGTCGCAGATCAAGTTGACGGCGGGCGGCGGAGTGTCATCGCCGTTCAGTCCGATCGACGCTGTCACCTTCACCGAGCCCGAACTGCGAGCCGCGGTCGAAGCGGCCGAGAACTGGGGCACATATGTAGCCGCGCATGCCTTCACGTCGGCTGCGATCCAACGGGCGATCGCCGTTGGCGTGAAGTGTATCGAGCACGGGTTCCTGATGGACGATGCAACCGCCAAGCTGATCGCCGAGCAGGGCGTTTGGCTGAGCTTGCAGCCGCTCCCCGACGAGTTGAGGCAAGGCTTTTCCGAGGGTTCAGTCGAGCGAGCCAAGGCGGATGAGGTCTGGCCGGGCATAGGCAGGGCATACGAGTTTGCGAAGAAGTACAAGCTCAAGACGGCATGGGGTACTGATGTTCTGTTCTCCCGCGCGCTGGCCCAGCGCCAGGGGGCAATTCTGGCCTCGCTTGTCCGTTGGTACACCCCCGCCGAAGCACTCGCCATGGCGACTGGGACGAACGGCGAATTGCTGGCGCTATCCGGTAAGCGCAATCCCTATCCGGGAAAGCTCGGCGTGGTGGAGGAAGGAGCGCTGGCTGACCTGGTGCTGGTTGACGGAAATCCAATCGACAACATCAAACTGATCGAGGATCCCGCCAGGAATTTCCTCGTCATCATGAAGGACGGGAAGATTTACAAGAACCTCGTTGCCAGCGGCAGGCTAAATTAGACTAGCTGACGTTCCATCGTGCCCGGCTATCAGTCGCCCGCTCGGCTATTGGGGGGATCGTTACAGGAGAGCGTCATGTCCACACGCAACAAATCGCTCGCGGCAACTCTGTGCGCGAGCATGTTAGCCGGCTCCATACCTCTGCCCTTGATCCACGCTGAGGCCTGTACCCGCATCGTCTATCTGGGGGCGAACGACGAAGTGATCACAGGCCGATCAATGGATTGGAAGTCCGATATCGCCACCAATCTCTGGATATTCCCGAGGGGGATGGAGCGCAGCGGAGAAGCCGGGCCGAACTCGTTGAAGTGGGTTTCGAAGTACGGCAGCGTGATTGCCTCCGCCTTTGACATTTCGACATCCGATGGATTGAACGAAGCGGGATTATCCGCCAATATTCTGTGGCTTGCTGAATCCGAATACCCGGTTTTCGATCAATCAAAACCCGGCCTTTCCATTGCGGCATGGGCGCAATACGTCCTCGACAATTTTGCGACGGTCGAAGAAGCGGTCAACGTTCTTCGACGGGAGCCGTTCACGATCGTCACCGACACCATCCCCGGTGACACGCGGCTGGCGACCCTTCATTTGTCGATGTCAGACGCTACCGGTGACAGCGCGATCGTTGAATATATCGGCGGCAAGCAGGCCATTCATCATGGCCGCCAGTATCACGTGATGACCAATTCTCCGACCTTCGAGCACCAACTGGCTCTCAATGCGTATTGGAAGGAGATCGGCGGCACGGTCATGCTTCCCGGAACGAACCGTTCAGCCGACCGGTTCGCGCGGGCATCCTTTTATGTAAACGCAATACCGAGGAATGAGGACCCCGTCATCGCGCTGGCGAGCGTGCTCAGCATCATGCACAACGTGTCGGTCCCTTATGGGATCGCTACTCCAGACGAACCCAACATTTCGTCGACGCGTTGGCGCACCGTGGCCGATCACAAACGCAAACTGTATTTCTTCGAGTCCGCCCTGACCCCCAACACGTTCTGGGTCGATTTGAAGGACGTGAATTTTGCACCGCAGACGGGCAAGGTCATGAAGCTCGATCTGGGTAAGGATCAACGGAACGTCTTCGCCGGGAACGCGGTGAGGCACTTCAAGGAGACAGCACCGTTCAAATTCCAGGGTCTGTAGCGACCGTGACGAACTCGCCTACGGCCGCTTGACCGCCGCCATCTTCAGGTGGAACGGCAGCATCGTGATCGACATCGGCAATTGTCCGATGCTTTCGCCGTCGACATCGGCGCGGACCATCCGATCGCTGTCGATGGTGACCTGCGTCGCGTGGCGCCGCGAGACTTTCGGGTGCGCCAGATAGCTGCCGTCGCCGAGCCTGGGGACGATCTTGGTCAGGGTCTCCCAATGCCCGATGTCGCCGACCAGGATCAGATCGAGCTTGCGGTCGCCGGGGTCTGCGCCCGGCGCGAGCATCAGGCCTTCGCCAGCGCCGTCGAAACTGCACAGCATCAAGGACCACATCGCCAGGTTCTGTTCGGCCTCGTCGTCGATCCTGATACGGTAGGGACGCGGACTATAGGTCAGCGTCGTGAACGCCGTCATCAGCACGTAGCTGATCGGGCCGAGTCGCTTCAACAGTGGCACACGCTGAGCGCGCCAGGAAATCGTGGCGGCGGCGCCGACGATGGCGAGCACGAAGCCGTAGCGCGTCACTTGATTGCCTTCATAGCCTCTGGCGTCGGCGCGGAACACATCGATGTTGCGCGTGTGCCCCATGGCGATGGCCTTGCTGGCCTCGGCGAGGGAAAGCTGGCCAAAGGAGCGGGAAAGTTCGTTCGAGGTGCCAGCCGGCACTTGCGCCAACACGAGGTTGGGCGCGATCGGGCGATCATCCGCGATCACGCCGTTCATCATCTCGCTGAAGGTGCCATCGCCGCCGACCGACACCAGGCGGCGATACCCGGCCTCGACTGCTTCCCGCGCCAATTGGGTGGCGTGATTGCGCCCGCGCGTCATCGCAACATCCGAGGACGCGAGCGGGCCAAGATGTCGTTCGAGTTCAGCGCAAATCTGTGGCCACCGCTTGCCGCATTTACCCTTGTTCGCCATCGGATTGATGATGATTTTGGTTTTCACGGCCATCTCCGCAAGGAGGCAATTGCGCCAGCTTGATCTCGGCGAGGAAGTGAAGCAACCGGAAAGCGAACTATTCGCAAGTGCAACAAAAATGCTGCAGGCGCGTCATGGAAGCCGGTGAGCTTAAGGTGGCAGCGCGTTACGAGAAGAACGCGATCTTCTCGGCCTGGCTCATGCGCCGGATCGGCGCCAGCGGGTCGTTGGCCGCCGTGATCGGCTTTCGCAGCATGCCGCTCGCGATGAGCGTCGAGCCGAGCGACATTTCTACGGCCGCCACGGGCGCCGGTGCGGTTGCGGGCGGCGGAGGCGGCTGAACCGTCTGTTGGACCGGTGGCGGCGACGGCGTGGTGACCGGTTCGGGCGCTTCAGCGACGATCTCAGGGGCGATCGGCGCAGGCTCCGCCAAGCGGACCTGCTCAGCTACCGCTTCGGCGATTTCCTCGTCGCTGATTGGGTCCGGCGCGCCCATCTCCATCGCGATCATGTCGAGGATCGCCTCGTCTTGCGCATCAGCGTCCCGGGCCGAATTGTCTTGGGTGGCCGTGGATTGGACAGGTGCGTCTTGCACCGAGGTATCTTCCCCCGATGCCTCCTGAGCGGGCGCGGTCTCGGCAGCGAGCGGCGTTTCCGCTTCCGTCAGCATGGCTTCCGCTGCGGCCGCCGCGGCCAGCGCGGATGCGGCCATCGAAGTGAATGGCGTCTCAGCCGCTCCCGGTGCTTCCTGCGCGAAGGCTGTTTCCGCTCCCGGCGGCATTTCCTGCGCGGCCGGGAATGGCGCAGTCGCCGCCTCGGGCTCGGTAGCCGGTGCGCTGCCGTCGTCCCCGAATTCCACAAGCCGGTCCTGAAGGGCGGCAAAGGCAGCACGGAGGGCTGCTCTTGCCTCCTCGGAGGAGAACTGGTCGGTGCCCCTTTCGATGACGGTAACCTGCGAATCGATCAGGTCGCAAATTCGTCCGTCATTGCCGATTTCCCGCAACCGCCAGGCGATTTCGCGCAGCACCCGCGCGCCCTTGCGGACCGGCGCCAGCCGCTGTTCCAGGGCGAGGCTGTCGAGCGCCTCGACCGCCGATTCCTCGGCCGCCTCGACCGCGCTGCGGATGGCGGCGAGCGCCTCGGTCAGGCGCTCCTGCGCCGCGGTAGCTGCAGCGACGGCCTCGGCCGCCTGCTGCGCCGAAAGCCCTTCCTCCCGCTGCAAATTTGCTTCCCGCTGAAGGTTCTCTTCCCGCTGGGCGGTGAGGCTTTGCTCGATCCGCGCCACCGCGTCCAGCACCATGCGGGTGTCGGCATTGCGGTTGCGTTTGGCGTATTCGGTCAGGAACCAGCGGCCCCGCGAAGTCTCCATGAAGGCTTCGGCGATCGCAGCATAGTCCTCCTCGCTCGGCAGCGCGGCGCGTGCTGAGATCGGCGATAGGGCGAATGCTTCGTCGGCCATGTCAAACTCTTCGCGCAAATCAGCGCGCATTGCGATAACGAAACAACACGATATTGACCGAATCGCAATTGAATTGATGCCAAGCGAATCACAAATCCCCATCGCTTCTCAAGACGCATCGAGGCGATTCGCGACCCGGGTTGCCCTGTTTTACGGCACGCTGTTCGGCATGACCGGCACCCATCTGCCGTTTTTCACGGTATGGTTGAAGGCGGTTGGGATCGATGCGTTTTGGATAGGGCTGATCACGGCCGTGCCTCCGGTGACCAGGTTTACGGCGCTTCCGCTGGTGACGGGCTTTGCGGAACGGCGCCAGGCCTTGCGCGGCGGCATCATCGTGACCGCCTTTGCCACCGCCTTGGGCTTTTTCGTCCTCGGCACCCAGCATTTACCGGTGCTGGTGTTCCTGATCTACGGGCTGACCTGCTGCCTGTGGACGCCCATGGTGCCGCTCACGGATGCCTATGCGTTACGGGGGGTGAAACGCTACGGCCTCAACTACGGACCGTTGCGGCTATGGGGCTCGGCCGCCTTCGTCCTCGGCGCGCTGGTCTGCGGCATGCTGTTCGATCTCATCGCCGCCCGAAATCTGATCTGGATCATCGCCGGCTCGGCGGCGCTCGGGGCGCTCGCCAGCCTCGCGCTGGAGCCGCTGGACGATGCCAAGCTCGCTCGGCCGGCCACGGGCGACGCGAGCGCGCTGCTGCGCGACGGCGGCTTCATCGCGATCATCGTGGCCTCGGCGCTGATCCAGGGCAGCCATGCCGCGTATTACATTTTCGCATCGATTGCCTGGCAACAAGCGGGGTTCGACGGGTTGACGATTGCAGTTCTATGGGTGCTCGGCGTGATCGCCGAGATCGTGCTGTTCGCCCTGTCGCCGCGATTCAGCCTGCAGCCGTCGATGCTGGTGGTGATTGCGGCGCTGAGCGCAGCCGCGCGTTGGGTTTTGACGGCGCAGGACCTGCCGCTCGCTGTTCTCGCGATCGTTCAGCTCGCGCATGCGCTGAGTTTTGGGCTGACGCAGGTCGGCATCATGGGATTGATGCTGCATCACGTGCCCAGCCAGGTGATGGCGCGGGCACAGGGCTATCTGACCGCCTGCGGCGGCATCGTCGCCGGCCTCGCTTCGGTCGCGTCAGGCATGATGTATGAGAACTGGGGACAGGGCATCTATTACGTAATGGCGGTGATGGCGGCGCTTGGCGGGCTGGTAGTCTGGCTGGCGCGGGTGCGGCTCTCGCATCAGCCCCACAAGGCGGCTTCCGGCGGATAGACCAGGCTCCCATGGTAACGCAGCCCGCCATCGCGGTCGCGCGCCAGCAACAGGGGACCGTCGAGGTCGACGAACCTGGCCTGTTGCGCGAGCAGCATGGCTGGCGCCATCGCCAGCGAGGTCGCGACCATGCAACCGATCATGATCTCGAAGCCTAGAGCTCGGGCGGCATCCGCCATTGCGAGCGCCTCGGTGAGCCCGCCAGTCTTGTCGAGCTTGATGTTGACGGCATCATAGCGCGCGCGCAGGCCTTCGAGCGAAGCGCGGTCGTGCACGCTTTCGTCGGCACAGACCGCGATCGGACGCTTGATGCGCGCCAGCGCCTCATCCCGCCCGGCGGGCAAAGGCTGCTCGACCAGCGTGATGCCGGCGTTGGCGCAGGCGACGAGGTTGTATTCGAGGTTGTCCGGCGTCCAGGCCTCGTTGGCATCGACGATCAATTCGGATTCGGGTGCCGCCTTGCGGACCGCCGCAATCCGCGCGTCATCGCCGTCGCCGCCGAGCTTGATCTTGAGCAGCGGCCGGTGCGCGGCCTTGGCGGTCGCCGCCGCCATTGCGTCCGGGGTACCAAGCGAGATCGTGAAGGCGGTGGTGCAGGGGCGTGGCGCCGGCCGGCCGAGCAGGGTCCAGACCCGTTGACCCGAGTTCTTGGCTTCGAGATCCAATAGCGCGCAATCCAGCGCGTTGCGAGCAGCGCCGGCGGGCATTGCCGCCTGCAGGGCTGCTCGGTCCAGTCCCTTGGCAAGGCGTTCCTGCATCGCATTAAGGGCTTCAAGCGTCGCTTCCGCCGTCTCGCCGTAACGCGGGTAGGGCACGCATTCGCCGCGCCCGGTACGGTCCCCCTGGCTCACGGTGGCGACGACAGTAACGGCCTCGGTTTTGGCGCCGCGGCTGATGGTGAACGCGCCTGCGATAGGCCAACGTTCGATGCTGACGGCAAGCTTTCGAGATAGGCTGGAAGTCATTTTAAAATCTGGCAATTTTCTGAACCGTAAGCTTGCCCGCCGCTACCAACTATGGCTGGTTAGGGGCAGATTCGACAAGGCGGTACGGCGTGCGGAACCCTAGCGTTTTGCTTCGGTATCGGCCGAGGGGTGGGCATTTTGAGCAGCGACCCGACATTGGAGCGGATAGCCAGGGGCAACGGGCTGGCACTGTGCGCGGCCGGCTCCTGGACGGCGCGCTTTGCGCCGGTGCTGGAACGCATGGTCGCCGACGCCGAGAAGCTCAGCGGGACCCGTCCCAACATCTTGATCGACGTCTCGCAAGTGTCGAAGCTCGACACGTTCGGCGCCTGGCTGATCGAGCGGTTGCGCCGCAGCCTGACCCAGGGCGGCGTCGAGGCAGAGATCGCCGGGCTCTCGGCCAATTATTCCAGCCTTGTCGACGAGGTGCGGCGGGTGAAGGCCGAGCCAATCGTCGAAACTGACCGGGTAACGATATCGGGCATGCTGGAGCAGATCGGCCGCGCCGTGGCCGGCATTGGCGGCACCTTGATCGGGCTGATCGACATGCTCGGCGCGGTGCTCGCCGCGGCCGCACATGTCCTCATTCGCCCCCGTAATTTCCGCCTGACCTCGACCATCCATCATCTGGAGCAGGTGTGCTGGCGTGCGGTGCCGATCGTGGTGCTGATCACCTTCCTGATCGGCTGCATCATCTCGCAGCAGGGCATTTTCCATTTCCGCAAGTTCGGCGCCGACATTTTCGTGGTGGACATGCTGGGCGTGCTGGTGCTGCGCGAGATCGGCGTGCTGTTGGTGGCGATCATGGTAGCCGGCCGCTCGGGCTCGGCCTACACCGCCGAGCTCGGCTCGATGAAGATGCGGGAAGAAATCGATGCGCTGCGCACGATGGGTTTCGATCCGATCGAGGTTTTGATCCTGCCGCGGATGCTGGCCCTGGTGCTGGCATTGCCGATATTGGCGTTCCTCGGAGCGATGGCGGCGCTTTACGGCGGCGGGCTGGTGGCATGGCTCTATGGCGGGGTCGAGCCCGAAGCGTTCCTGCTGCGGTTGCGCGATGCCATCTCGATCGACCATTTCATCGTCGGCCTCATCAAGGCGCCGGTGATGGCGGCCGTCATCGGAATCGTCGCCTGCGTCGAGGGACTGGCGGTGCAGGGCAGCGCCGAGTCGCTCGGGCAGCACACCACGTCCTCGGTGGTGAAGGGAATCTTCTTCGTGATCGTGATGGACGGCGTGTTTGCCATCTTCTTTGCGTCGATCGGGATGTGACCATGGTGGGCGAAATCTCCGACGCCATCATCCGCGTCCGCGACATCACCGTGCAGTTCGGCAAGACGCGGGTGCTCGACGGGCTCAATCTGGACGTCAAGCGCGGCGAGATTTTGGGATTTGTCGGTCCCTCCGGCGCTGGCAAATCGGTGCTGACGCGCACCATCATCGGTCTGGTACCCAAGCTCAGTGGACGGATCGAGGTGTTCGGCGTCGATCTCGACGCGGCGAGCGCGTCCGAGCGCCGCGGCATCGAGCGCCGCTGGGGCATCCTGTTTCAGCAAGGCGCGCTGTTTTCTTCTCTCACCGTGCGGCAGAATATCCAGTTTCCGGTGCGCGAATATCTCAACGTCTCGCAGCGGCTGCTCGACGAAATCATGGTGGCCAAGCTCGGCATGGTCGGCCTGCGGCCCGAGGTCGCCGACCGTTATCCGTCCGAGCTTTCGGGCGGCATGATCAAGCGCGTGGCGCTGGCGCGGGCGCTCGCGCTCGATCCCGAACTTGTGTTTTTGGACGAGCCGACCTCGGGCCTCGATCCGATCGGCGCCGGGGATTTCGACGAGCTGGTGCGCACCCTGCAGCGTACTTTGGGCCTGACAGTTTTCATGGTAACCCATGATCTCGACAGCCTTTACACGGCCTGCGACCGCATCGCGGTTTTAGGGAACGGTAAGATCATTGCAGCAGGATCGATTGCCGACATGCAGGCCTCACAGCATCCCTGGCTGAGGCAATATTTCCACGGCAAGCGCGCCCGCGCTGTGATGGGTTAGGGTCCCCCAAAAGTGTGATCGGTTTTTCGGATCAGACCGTGCTCAAACATGAGATAATGACGGGTCTATCGGCGACGCTGGATAGATCTGATTTCGGAGTACCTTGAATTATGGAAACACGGGCGAATTACGTCCTGATCGGGGCCTTCACGCTGGCGGTGATCGCCGCCGCGTTCGGCTTCGTGCTGTGGTTTCAGAGCCTGCACACCACCAAGCTGCGCAGCCCGATCCGCATTGTATTCGAAGGTCCGGCGTCCGGGTTGCGCAACGGCGGCAGCGTCAACTTTAACGGTATTAGGATAGGGGAGGTTGTTTCGGTCAAACTCGACAATCCGCGGCGCGTGGTCGCACTCGCGATGGTCGAGAACAACGCGCCGATTCGGAAAGACACGCTCGTCGGTCTCGAATTCCAGGGGCTGACAGGTGTCGCCGCCATCTCGCTGAAGGGCGGCGAGGAGAGCGCTCCTGCCGTGCCGCTCGATGAGGATGGCGTCCCGATGCTGACCGCCGATCCGAGCGCGCTGCAGGATGTCACGGAGTCGATCCGCGCCACATTGCAGAACGTCAACCGGCTTGTCGCCGACAATCAGGAATCGGTGAAGAACTCGCTGCGAAACCTCGAGACCTTTACGGCCGCACTCGCGCGCAACTCCGAGAAGATCGACAACGTCATGCTCAGGGTCGATGGCGTCATGGGCAAGGCCGACAGTCTCATGCTCGGGCTGAACACGATCGCAGGCGGCGCTGCCGGTGGCGAATTGAATCTCATGGTGAAATCGATCCGCGAACTGGCCGAGGATTTCGACAAGCGATCGGGCGCACTGATGGCCGATGGCCGCCGCACGCTTTCCGACATCAGCCGCGCCGTGAACAATTTCGACCGCAACCCGACCCGGGTGATCTTCGGGGGAGGCAGCAGCAACAGTCAGGCGGCGGCCCCTCCGCCAGCGCCGGCGCCACCGGCGAGGACACCGAACGGGCAGAAGCGGCAGTAGGGGGCCCTCATGGCCTTTTCGGGCGATCAACTAGCCGTTCTGAGCCGGACGCCGGCGCCGGCTTTCATATGCTCGGCATACAGCTCCGCCTTGTGCGGATGGCCGATCAGATAGCCCTGCATATCGTCGCATCGCTCTCGCATCAGGATCGAGAGCTGTTCGTTGGTTTCGACACCTTCGGCAAGCACCGGGACATTGAAGCCGTGAGCGAGCCCGATCACGGCGCGCACGATCGCCAGTGAGGGCGCACTCGACGCCAGCGACATGACGAAGGAGCGGTCGATCTTGATCCGGTCGAGCGGAAACGCTTGCAGGTAAGACAGAGACGAGTAACCGGTGCCGAAATCGTCGAGCGCAATCATGACGCCAAGCGATTTGAGAGATTTGAGCGTCAGACTTGCGCGCGAGATGTCCTCGATCAGTACGCCTTCGGTGATCTCCAGCTCGAGCCGCGATGGCGGCAGGCCGCTCTCGCGCAGCGCTCGGCGCACCTGGTGCTCCAGATTTTCGCGGCGAAATTGCGCCGCTGAAACGTTCACCGCAATGCGCACGCTCTCGTCCCATGATGATGCCTGCCGGCAGGCTTCCATCAGAACCCATTCGTCGATCTTCGCGATCGAGCCGCTATCCTCGGCGACCGGAATGAACTCGCCGGGTGTCACCAAGCCACGCAGCGGATGCTGCCAGCGGACCAGCGCCTCAAACCCGGTTATCTTGCCATCCCGGTGACGCTGCGGCTGATACTCGAGGTAAAGTTCGCCGTTCTCGACGGCGGAACGTAAATCGTGCTCCATCGCGCGGCGGTCGCGCAACTGCCGGTCCATCGCACTGGTGAAGATGCGCGTCACCCCGCGCCCTTCGTGCTTGGCGCGATAGAGCGCGGCATCCGCGTTGGCCAGCAGAGTGGCCGGGTTGTCGCCATCGCGCGGGTAGAGCGCCATGCCGATGCTGAGGTCGATCTCCAGCGCGTGGCCGTCGATTTCGATCGGGTGCCTGAAAGCTTCGCGCATTCTGGCCGCCAGCAATTCGCCGGCTCCGGGCAGCGGTACCTGCTGCGTGAGGGCGATAAATTCATCGCCGCCAACGCGCGCGACATAGGCTCCCTGCGCAGCCTGCCGCAGCCGGCAGGAGACCTCCCGCAATAGGGCGTCGCCCATCGAATGGCCAAAGAGGTCGTTGACCTCCTTGAAATGATCGAGATCGATGCAAAGCACGACAAAGCTGCCGCGAGCTTCTTCCGAATGCTGGATCAGCGCGGAAAGGTGAGCGTCGAACGCGCCGCGATTGGGTAGGTCGGTCAGGAGATCGTGCGACGCCAGATACCTGACCCTCTGTTCGGCGCGGTTGCGCTCCGTTACGTCGAACGCCACCGAAACCATACCGGCCTTGCCCTGATACGACAGCGGCCGCGCTTCAATGACGACCTCGATGAGGTTGCCGCCGGAAGTCTTGTGGATGACGGGTTCCTGCGATGTGCGGGTCGGCTCCGCCGGAGCGCAGCCGTCTGCGCTGAGGTCGTGTTCTGACATCGAGAGCAGTTCTTCGCGGGAATAGCCGTAGTGGCTGCACATCGCGGCGTTGACCGCCAACAGCCGCCGCGCGTCCGCATCTGCCACCCACATCGGCAGCGGGTTCTCCTCAAACAGCAGCCGGAATGAAGCCTCGCTGCGTTTGAGGTCGGTAATGTCGACTCGGATCCCGATGCTGCCGCCGTCCGCTGTCCGCCGCTCCTCGATGCGGGTCCATCTGTCTCCCGGCAGTTGCTGTTCGTGGGAGCTTTGCGGCAGGGCATGGCGGGCCATGCGTTCCCTGAACCATTCTTCCTCCCGCCCGACGGCGTCGGCATATTGGTGATGCGTCAGCCCGGCACGAAGAATGTCTTTGAAGTGGGCGCCCTGAACGATGGCCGCCGCGTTGGAAGCGTAGAGCTTGGGGTATTGCCGGTTCCACAACACTAGCCGATCGTCCTTGTCGAATATCGCCAATCCCTCTGGCACGACGTCCAGCGCTTCCGTCAGGTAGGTATGCGCGGCGCGAGCCCGCTCTCCCTCTTCGGCAAGTCTGGCCTGAGTTTCGATCAGCCGGACGAAATTGCCGAAGTTCGTGTTGATCATCCGGACGAATAGAACCAGCACAAGGGCGAGATTGATGCCGATACAAACCAGAAGTGGCTCGCCGGAAGCGAGCAGCCGCATCGCGAGTGGCAACCCCGTAATGAGCAGCGTCAGGCGGGACGCCGGTGGGAAGCTGCCGAGACAATAAGCGGCGCCGATGCAGCCCATGAAGACGAGAAGCGAGATCGGTGCGCGAAGCGCGGGGTCCACGGCCTCGATCAGCGCCAAGGTCCAGATCAGAAACCCGGCGGGCAGGGCGGCGGAAAGAATCCGCATGCGCGCCAGAAACCGGTAGGAGTCTTCCGGTGTAAGTTCAACCCCCCGCATCCTGATCCACTGGATCATCCGGATGATGCTAACGGTCAGGAGCACGCCGGGCAGGGTAAATCTCAGCCACCCGCTTACGGATGAGGGCAAAACGAAGCCGATGCTGATACTGTCCAGCAGCAGCACGGCATAGAGGATCGGAACCTGGTTGGTGAGGATGCGGAACTGTTCGCTCACGAGCGCGCGGCCGTGCGGCGTCGAGCATTCGCCGACGGCAAACAGGCTTCGCGCCCTGGAAATCAAGTTCATGCCATCTCGTCCCGACACGGATCGGGAAACTAAGCCGCAATCAAGAATCTCTCGTAAATACTCTTGGTAGCAATGAACTTAATCGACGCGGAATCGTACGCTCTTCCACGAGATGTACGTTGGAATCCCGCAAATCTTCAGCTCGTACTGCGGATGGCACCGTGGTTTTACGGAGAGGCGTTTGGCGGATCGGACTACGCGATGCGGTGGGCGGAACGCATGCGCGCGCTGCAGGCATGCGAGGCCGCCGGTCGTACGCTCCACCCGCGCTGAAACGAAAAACGGAGGCATCACTGCCTCCGTTTCGTGTTCTGCACTCGGTCTGGGCCTTACCCCAGCCGTCCCGCTGCGTGCGCGAGCAGGGTGTAGACCAGCCCGGTCTCCGAGGTGAGGTGGCCGCGCAGCGCCTGCGGCCCGCGATCCTCGCGTGCAACTTCGTCCAGGAGCCGTTCGAACTCCGCGATATAGCGGTCGACCGTCTGCTTGAAGCTGCGGTCGGCGCGATACTTGCGGGCGACTTCATCGAACGCCTTCTGGCCGGCCGGCGTGTAGAGGCGTTTGCTGAACGCCTTGCTCTCGCCGCGCTGGTAGCGATCCCACATTTCGGCGGCGAGGTTGCGATCCATCAGCCGGCCGATGTCGAGCGACAGCGACTCCAGCGGATTGACCGGGGCCTGCGGCGAGCGGCCACGGGGAGCCTCGCGTCCGGTACCTGCATCGGTGCGGTGGAGCAGGTCGGACAGCCATCCGTCGCGTCCGGCATCCTGGCTCACCGGACTGACCGGCGGGGCTTCGGCGCGGCGCGGGGCCGGCATGCCGAGATCCGGCGGCGGTAGCGTCGAAGCGCTGCCGGCGTCGCGCATCCGCACTTCGTTGCGGCCGCCGGCGGCCGCTGCCATCACGGGCTCTTCCTGGCGTTGCACGCTGGCGCGGCCGGAAGTCACAACGTCGAGGCCGCGGCCGTGATGCGCGACGATCCGGTTGAGCTCGGCAAGTGCCTCGATCTGGTCGACGATCACCTTGCGCATCTGCGCGGTGTTGTCGGCCGCCTCCTGCGGCATCTCGAGCACGCCGCGGCGCAGCTCGTTGCGCGTCGCCTCGAGCTCCTGATGCATCTCGGCCGCCATCTGCTTCATCGACTGCACCATCGCAGCGAACTTCTCGGTCGATTGCTTGAACATAGCATCGGTTTCATGCGTGCTCTGTTGGTACAGATCGTTCATGGCGTCGAGGGTCTGCTGCCGCTCGTTTTCGGCCGCAGCGCGCACGGCTTCGAACTGGCGGCTGATCGCGGCCGATCCTGCGCCGGCGGTTTCCGCCACGACGCGCGCGATATCGCGGGCGCGTTCTTCCGCCGCGGCGAGCGATTCGTCGAGCAGGCCGGTGAAGCGCGACAGCCGCTGGTCGAGATCGGTGGTGCGCAGGTCGATGGTGGTGACCAGCGACTCAAGTTGAGACTTGCGATCGGCGACCGAAGTCGTGGTAGAGCGGTTGGCCTGCTCGACCACCGCCGCGGCTTCCACCAGTTCCTTGCCGTGTTTCTCGAACTCGCTCGACAGTGCGCCGAGATCCTCCAGCGCCTTCGTGCTCTTGGAGTTGAACACGGTCAACTGGTCTTCCAGCGTCTGGGTCGCGACGCCGTTGCGTGCGGTAACGTCGTTCATGGCGGATACGAAGTCGGCCACGCGGGTCACCAGTGCGCGTTCCAGCGAGTTGAGATTGTCGTGGGCGCCCGTCAGCACTTCCTGCAGCAGGATGTTGCCTTCACGCAGCCGCTCGAACAGCGCCACCGTGTCGGTGCGCAGGATCTTGCTGGTCTCCTGCATTTCGGTGACGGCGGCGATCGACACCTGACGCGACTGGTCGATGGCCGAGCGCGACGCCTGTTCGAGGTCCTTCAGCGACTTGGCCACCGCGCCGGTGGCGAGGTCGCCTGCGGTGGTAATCGTGCGCGCGACTTCCGAGCCGTGGGTCGACATCGATTGCGAGAACGCCTGGCCGCGGGTCTCGATCGACTTCAGGGCGTCGGCGGTGACGCGGTCGATGTCGGTCGCCAGTTGCGTGGTCCTGCTGCTGAGCGCCTCGACCAGCGAACCGCGGCGGCTGTCGACGATCTGCGCCAGACGGTCGGTCTGCTGCTGGACGTAGGTGACGATTTCGTCGGTCTTGCCGGTCATCGTCGAGCCGAAATTGCTGCTCGCGGCGAGCACCGAACGTTCAATGTCGGCCGAGGTCGACTTGACTTTGGAGTTGACCTCGTTCGTTGCGGCCACCAGCACGCTCTGCGCGTTTTGCGCGGTGGTCTGGATGGTATCCGTCGTGCTGGCGGTGACAATGCCGAGCGAACGCTCCATGTCGGCGGCGATCGCCTTGATCTGGTTGGCGGCCTCGGCAGAGGTCGCAGACAACGAGTTCTGGGCTTCGCGCGCGGTGCCGAGGATGGAGGTCGCGGTGTCGGTGCCGACCGAGGTCAGCGTGCGTTCGACGTCGATCGCCAGCGACTTGACGTGGTTGGCGGCTTCCGTGGACGCCGTGATCAACGTGTTCTGGGCCTCGCGTGCACCCGTCGTGATCGACTCGGCGGTGGCATTGCCGGCCATCGAGAGCGAACGTTCCATGTCGGCGGCGAGCGCCTTGACCTGGGTCGACGCGTCGGCGGACGCGTTCATCAGGGTATTCTGGGCCTCGCGGGCGCCTGCCGTGATCGCCTCGGCGGTCGCCGTTCCGGCGAGGGACAACGAACGCTGTACGTCGGCCGCAAGCGACTTGACTTGATTGGCGGCCTCGGTAGAGGCGGCGACCAGCGTGCTCTGTGCTTCACGGGCACCTGCGGTGACGGCCTCGGCGGTTGCCGTGCCGGCGACCGACAGCGAACGCTCGACGTCGGTGGCGAGCGACTTGACCTGGCTTGCGGCGTCGGCGGACGCGGTCACCAGCGTGGTCTGCGCCTCGCGCGCGCCGGCGAGAACCGATGCGGCCGTGGCATCGCCGGCGGCCGAGAGGGTGCGCTCGACGTCGGCGGCGAGAGATTTGATCTGCGAGGCAGCCTCGGAGGAGGCCGACACCAACGTGGTCTGGGCATCTTTGGCGCTGGTCAGGATCGAATTGGCTGCGCCGGTGCCGACGGCGGTGAGGGCGGCCTCGACCTCGGCCGAGGTCAGCTTGAGTTGTGCGCCGACATCGGAGGAAACCGTCAGCAGCGACTGCTGCGCGGTACGCGCGCCGGTTTGGATGGTCTCTGCGGTGTTGACGACGAGATTGGTCAGCGAACGCTCGGCGTCCTCAACATGCGACTTGATGCCCGAGGACAGCATTTCGGCGCGCGACATCAGGTCTTCGCTAGCCTGGCGGCCGCTGCTTTCGATCCGGCCGGCCACGGCCTCAATGCGCGAGCCGAGCAGATCCTCGAATTGCGCAACGCGGGTATCGATGTCCCCGGCGATGGCGCCAACCCGGGTCTCGACGCCGTTGGCGATATCGCCGACGCGGGTTTCGACGCCGCTCGCGATGTCGCCGACTCGCGTTTCAATGCCTTGGTGAATTTCCTGGAATCGCGCTTGGATGGTGTCAGTCAAGTGGGCGCTGCGGCCGTCGATGGTTTCGGTGACGTTGGCAATGCGATGGTCGATCGCTGCGATTGCCTGCGCGGTACCGTCGGTCAACGAGGAGGTGAGCAGGGTGAGCCGCTGGTCGATTGACTGGATTGCCTGCGCAGCGCCATCGGTCAACGAGTTCGACAGCGTGCCGAGGCGGTCATCGATCGTTTCGGTGACGGACTTCGCGCGGGTATCGAATGTCGTCTCGAGCGATTTCAGGCGGCCGTCGATGGTCTCGTCGAACGACTTGATCTTGCTGTCGAGCGAAGCGTCGAGGCTGCTGACGCGGGTGCCGAGCTGGGTTTCGAACTGCAGCAGCCGCTGATCGAGGGAAGCGGTGATCTCGCCGCTGTTCGAGACCATGCGGGTGTCGAAGGTGTCGACGTAATTCTTCAGGCTGTCTGATATCTCCTGGGTCCGCTGCCCCATGCGCTCGACGATCTCGCCGCCGAAGGTTTTGACAGTGCGGTCGAACTCCGAGATATGCCGCGTGATCAGCGCACCGAGCGTGCCGCTGTCGCGGGCGAATTTTTCTGCAAGCTCCGAGCCCTGGTTCTTCACCAGTTCGTCGAACGCGCTCATCTGCAGCGCGAGACTGTCGTGCGCGTTCTCGGTCTGGCTGATCACCTTGGCGACCAGCGTATTCACCGTGACGTCAAGCGCGTCGCTGGCCTTGTCGCCGGAGGTAAGGATGCGACTCGCCAGCCGGTTGCCGGCATCATCGATCTTGCTGACGAGATCGCCCGACCGCAGCTCGAGCTCTAGCAAGAGCGAGTCGGAGGAATTCTTCAGGGAGTCGTGGACCTGCTCGGTGCGGTCCGAGATGCCGTCGACGATGGTCGAGGAGCGCTGCTCGAATTCGCTGGTGATGCGGTCGATGCGCTCGTTCAGCACCTCGTGGACGCGATCGGCCAGATCGACGAATTCGTCGTGGACGTGCCCGGTCTTGAAATTGAGGCTGGTGGTCAGCCGCTCGGAGGCGTCGAGCACGGCGCGTGTGGTCTCGGCGCTGGCTTCTTCCAGACGATCGAGCAGGTCGCCGCCGCGCTCGCCGAGTGCGAGGATCATGTTGTCCCCGGCATGGCTCAACGCGCTCGTGATGTGCTGGCCTCGCTCTTCCAGCGCGCCGGTGATGCTTTTTGCGACCTCGTCGACGCGTGAAGCGATCGCGTCCGAGATCAGCGCGATGTCGTGGCGCAAGTCGATCTGGACGCCGGAAATGGCACTGCGAACCTGCTCGGCCTGGCCGACCAGATTGTCGCGCTGATGCGCGATGTCCTGCAGCAGTGCCCGAATGCGCACTTCGTTGTCGGTATAGGCGCGCTCGAGTGCTGCGACTTCATTGGCGACCAGCGTTTCCAGTTCGCCGGCGCGTGCGATCGCGCGCTCGACGCCATCGCCCATCGCCGCGACCTCGCGGCGGATCGCCTGGCCGACGGTCACCATGGAATCCGCGGCTGCTCCTTCGGGCTCGGAGAAGCGGATCGCGACCTGCGCCATCGACTGCGCGATCATCCGCATTTCCTGGCCGCGCCAGGCAAGGCTGGCGAGAAAATAGAACAAGAGCACCGGCGCAAAGAACAACGCCGCAAGGCCAGCCAGCACCAGCACGCCGCCGCTCTGTCCGATCGCCGCCTGCAGCGAAGGCAGGAAGCTGACGGTCAGAAGGGCGCAGCCGAGCACCCAGACGCCGCCAAACGCGGTCGCAAGCGTGTAGACGCTGCGGGCAGGATGGTTCTTCTGGATCGCCTGCAGAATCTGTCCGATGGTTTCGCGATCGTCATTGGCGGCGCGACGGGGGCTGCGCGGCTCTTCGATCGGATCGAACGTCGGTCGCTCGGCGCCTGCGCGCGTGTCGAACTGCATTTCTGAGTAAGGTGGTGCGGCGGTGGGCATGCTCGGCGGCGTGAGTTCGCCGCCAATCGAATTTCGGCTGCTGTCGACGGTCGTGTCGCTGATGTTGAGCGCTTCCTGAATGGCAGAGAGCGCGACTTCAGTGGGATCTTTGACCTTCTTCGGATTGTTCGCCATGTCAGTCCGAGCCCTCTTAAACTTTGCGCGTCCAGCCGTTCTTGCAAAAAACCCCCGCAAGCTCGAAGCCGGATTCATGCCCCCGCGGACGCAAGCGTACCCGTCGGCAGCTTGTCCGCACCCGTCCGCGAACATCCTATTGGTTGAGCGATGCGAATGAAATGGCCGCGATTAAGACATTCTTAATCATCGTTAACAGCTTTGTCCCTTAAGACCTTACGGATACACAAATTTCTGGAACCGGATTGGCGATCCCGGCAGATTACGGGCGAAAATGGGGCAAAGCTGCGGCAAATTCTGAGAACGTTCCGTTAACCGATGCCGTGGTTGGCTGGCGGAAATGCCCTTTCCGTAGAATCACTGTGCTGGGCGATCCGGACTTAAGCTAATGCCGCTTCATCTCGAACGGATAGAATGGATGCCATCGCCGCCGCTGGCTCCCGATGACGGGCCGATCGACTTCGAACATCTCAAGTGCATGACGCTCGGCGATGCCAGCCTTGAGCAGGAGGTGTTGGCGATGTTCGTGGCTCAATCAGCAGGATTGGTGAGCACGCTCGCCGCCTTGCCTTCGGATGCAGGCGCATTGGTGCATACGCTGAAGGGCTCGGCCCGCGCGATCGGTGCCTTTGCCGTCGCCGATGCCGCGACCCGGCTGGAGGCGGCGATTGCCGGCGGCTCCGACCCGTCTGACGCGCTCGACGAACTCAGCGACGCGGTTGCACGGGCGCGGGCAACGATCGATGCGGTTCTACGCCGTTCCTGAGCGGGAAGCCGCCCAAAACCTTCGTATAATGCCCGGTTTAAGGTTTTCCTCCCGACCGCTGGCGCTGCGCGGATCGACCCGTTATAGGGACTGCCGGGACCTTCCTTACATATTCCGGCAGCACGAGCGATCATGGCCAAAATCCACTTTGTCGACCATAACGGCGAGAAGCGAACCATTGAAGTTGAGAACGGCGCGACCGTGATGGAAGCCGCGATCCGCAACGCCATTCCGGGCATCGAAGCCGAATGCGGCGGCGCCTGCGCCTGCGCGACCTGTCACGTTTATGTCGACGAGGCCTGGCGCGAGAAGGTTGGCGCGCCGACTCCGATGGAAGAAGACATGCTGGATTTCGGCTTTGACGTGCGGCCGAACTCGCGCCTGTCGTGCCAGATCAAGGTAAGCGACGACCTCGACGGTCTCGTGGTGTCGACGCCGGAACGGCAGGCCTGAGCTCTACTCGCCGTCCGGGTTGACGCCGCGACGGACCCAGCGCCGAAAATTCTCTTTGACCTCGGCCGGCAGCGGTGTCGGCCTGCGCGTGGCCTCGTCGATCATGACCGTAATTGCTTTCGCCGACGCCACGCATCGTCCTTCGGAAAACACGACCTGATCGAAGGTGGTCGACGTCCGTCCGAATTTGACGAGGCCTAGTCCCAGTTCGATCTTGCCCGGCCAGTGCAGTTCGGCACGGAAATGGATGTCGAGGCGCACCATGATCCAGCCGAGTCCCGGCGGCATCAGCCCGTGGCTGCGATCCTTTACCAGCGTGACACGGCCGGTTTCGAAATAGGTTGCATACACCGCATTGTTGACGTGCCCGTTGGGGTCGAGATCGGCAAAGCGGACACTGTCCGAGAGCCGATAGGGAAAGTCTTCCAGGCGCAGCGCGTCATCGGCGCGGATCGGGGCATTCACAGGGGCGATCTCCGTCGGTTTCCCGCACATACAGCCCACCTGTCGAAGCTCGGCAAGGGGTTGCCGCGCCAGCCTCTGCCCCTAATATGCATGTCCGGCCCCCTTTGGCTGGACTGCGAAAGCCGTCCCAGTCGACTTCAACCGAAAAGAAGCTGATATGAGCGAAGCGATCAAAACCGATGTGCTGATTATTGGAGCGGGTCCGTGCGGACTGTTCGCCGTCTTCGAATTGGGCCTGTTGGATATGAAGGCGCATCTGGTCGACATCCTCGACAAGATCGGCGGCCAGTGTGCCGAACTCTACCCGGAGAAGCCGATCTACGACATTCCCGGCATTCCCTTCGTCACCGGGCAGGGCCTCACCGACGCGTTGCTCGAACAGATCAAGCCGTTCGGCTCGACCTTCCATCTCAACGAGATGGTGGAGACGATCGAGAAGATCGGCGACCCGCTGTTCCGCGTGACGACCGATGCCGGCAAGGTGTTCGAGTGCAAGGTGGTGGTGATTTCTGCGGGCGGCGGCTCATTCCAGCCGAAGCGTCCGCCGGTGCCGGGCATCGAGGCGTATGAAGGCACCTCGGTATTCTATGCCGTGCGCAAGATGGAGCAGTTCCGCGACAAGAGCATCCTGATCGTCGGCGGCGGCGATTCCGCGCTCGACTGGACGCTCAATCTGCATCCGATCGCGAAACGTGTGACGCTTCTGCACCGGCGCGACGATTTCCGTGCCGCGCCGCACAGCGTCGAGCAGATGCGTGCGCTGGTAGCGAGCGACAAGATGGATCTGAAGATCGGTCAGGTGACGTCGCTCGAAGGCGAGGGCGGCAAGCTGTCGGCGGCGATGATGAAGGGCAACGACAACGCGATCACGAAGATCGCGTGCGATACGATGCTGCCGTTCTTCGGGTTGACGATGAAGCTCGGACCGGTTGCGAACTGGGGCGTCGCGCTCGAGAACAATCTGGTGCCGGTCGACACCGCGGCGTTCGAAACCAATGTTCCCGGGATCTTCGCGATCGGCGACATCAACACCTATCCCGGCAAGCTCAAGTTGATTCTGTCCGGATTCCATGAGGGGGCGCTGATGGCGCAGAAGGCGCACCGCTACGTCTATCCGGACAAGCGGCTGGTGTTCCAGTACACCACTTCGTCGTCCAGCCTGCAGAAGAAGCTCGGGGTCAGTTGATTTTCCAGAAAAAAGGAGGTTTCGCGGAACTTTCTCGGGGCGCGCGCGCCTATCGTCGCTGGAACCGTCCGCGAAATGGCCTTAGTCTGCGGCCATTCATCTAGCGAATTGATCAGGTGATGACGATGCGCAAGCTGGCCGGATTTCAACTGATGCTCCCGCTTCTGATCGGGCTCGCGTTTGCCGGTGAGCTCGCCGCGCAGCCGGCGGGACCTTCCGCAGCCGGGCTGTGGGAGAAGGTCGAGAAGGGCAAGCCGGTCGGATGGTTTCTGGTGGTCGATCGCAACGGTGTCTTCGAAGGCGCGTTCGCCAAGCTCTTTTCCGAACCCGGTGATGCTCCCAATCCGATCTGCTCGAAATGCACCGACGATCGAAAGGATGCGCCGTGGCTCGGGCTCTCCTTCATCCGCGACATGAAGCGCGAGGGATTGAAATACGAGAACGGCAACGTGCTCGATCCGCGCGATGGCAAGATCTACAAGGCCAAGATGACGCTCAGTCCCGATGGGCAGACGTTGACGATGCGCGGGTATCTCGGCATCTCGCTGTTCGGCAAAGATGAAGTATGGACCCGACTGCCTGATACGGCGTTGGCGCAGGTCGATCCTGCTGTCATCGCAAAATATCTGCCGGCGCATGCCGCGGTTACGAAGCAACCCGTCGGTGCGGCAAAGGCCCCGGCAACACCCAAGAAGACCACGGCGCCAGCACCTGCGCGCTAGTTCAATCCGGTTCTGCCTGGTGGGCGCGGCACGTCGGGCAAAACCGGTATCGGCTGCATTGGCTGCGACGTGACTTCAGGCACCGCCGCATCGAGCTGCAGCACGGCGGCGGCGGCCGGCACAGCGGCATCCGCCATGGCGGCGTGGCCCTCGGCGCTCGGATGCACCGCGCCGCCATAGACCGCGGACAAGACGCCCCAGGTCGCATCATGGATATCGGATGGCTGCTGCGACGCCGGCAGGCCTTGCGGGTAGGTCATCGCCGCGAAGTAGCTGTCGTTGGCGTCGCGGATCCAGCGCGCGCGGGGCAGATAGGCGCGGTACTCGCCGGCGCTGCGGCCGCACAGCATCGGCTGGTTGGCGGCCGTGACGAGGTCGGGATCGAAGCTGTCGCCGGTCGCCGAGAAGCATTGCCGGTCGAATTCGGGATCGCTTTCGGCGCGTGCGCAGAAGCCGTGGCTGGCAAAGCTGGTTTGATGGCTGTCGACGAAGGTCATGCGGTCGGCGCGGGGATTGCGGCACAGGATGCCGCCCTCGCAGAGCGCCAGCGCTCGCAACTGCGGCAGGAATTCGTTCTCGACGAAGTTCGACACAGCGGCGAGCCGCTGCGGCTGGGCGTTGAACGAGGGATGAATGTCGAAGCCGGCGCGTCCGCCGGGGCAGGGCGCGCCGCCATTCGACAGCGTCGGATTGGCGTAGGCGGTGTAGACCACCCGCGACAGGTCGCCGCCGAGCAACGGCTTCAGCGCCTCGCGCAGCTTGGCAAAGCCCTGCGGCAGGTCCCGCGTCATCGCACTGCGAGCGTCGTCCACCGAAGCCATTACGCCGCTGCGCCGAAACAGCGCGCGTTCGGTTGTCGTGTCTACGATGACGTCGGCGACAAGGCCGGAAAAATAAATGTCGTTGGCGCCGATCGACAGCAGCACCAGGTCGAGCTTGCGATCCGGCTGGCGGCGTTTTGCGGCGGTGACGGCTTCTCGCAGTTCGGCCAGTTGGCCGTTCACGGTGCCCTGGCACGCACCGCCCGATTTCGACGGCAGGCAGTCGCGTGCGCGCTGCGAGCCGAACAGCCCATCGGCAATGGTGGCGCCGGTGCAGGCCAGCGGCAAATAGGTCACCGCGATGTGCGGATATCGTACGGCAAGGGCCAGTGCGGTCCGGGTCTGATAACTGTAGAGCGAACGATGGCAGGCTGGGTTGAACCAGAGCGCGCTCTGCCGCTGCCAGACCGTCAGCAAGTCGGGCGCCTCGCACGCGCGCCCGCCTTTATAGCCCGCGCGGCTCGGCCGGTAATATTGCGAGGCCGCCGTTCCGAGATAGGAGCGGAAGCAGAAGCCTTCATCGGCCAGCGCAATGGGACGGTCCGGATTTCCCTCGCCGGAGGCGATGCTGTCGCCGAGGCCTGCGATGAAGATGTCGCGCACCGCGATCTCGGTGAAAGCGCGCTGACTGCCCTCCGAGCTGGATACGTCGGCGGTCACGACTGTGGTGCGGCCGTAGCGGACCCGGAGGTTGACCGGTTCGGCGCAGTCGAAAGTGGAAGTTTGCGGGCCGTCGCCGTCGTCGACCGTCCAGGCGCAGGTCGCGCCGACAGGCACCGGGCCCGTCAGGCGGATCACGACCGGATGATCGATCGGCGTCAGATAGCTTTCCTTGACGTTGTCGCGCGTGCAGGGCTCGCTGACGCGGCCCGCAAGATCGATACAAAGCCGGTTCACGGTGTTGCGCGCCCAGCCGCGGCCGTCGCTCTGGATCGCCAGCACCTGCTCCGAAGCCAGCACGCCGTGGCCGCGTCCGCTTTCCACGTGCAGCAGGAAATCCCGCTCCTCGCGGAACAGGCGGAAGCGGTTGCGCACCTCCCAGGAAATCTGCAGCGGCCCGTAGCCGCCGGCGGTCTGGGCTTCCGCAGCGGGCGTGACTATTCCAATCAGCGCGCCGGCAATCAGTGCGGCCGACATCATCGAACGTAGGAGAATTCCAGCCATGGCGTCGTTTGACGTTAGCGGTAAGGCAGAAATAAGAGAATGAGGCAGCCCCGACCCAAAAGACCAGACGGCGCAGATAACGACGCCGTTACCAGCCTCAGGGTTGCCGCCCGTTAATCGATTGCCGCACCCTGGCCTTGGCGGTGCAGGCCTGGTTGAGCCGGCGGCGTTCCTGCCAGGGCTGCACCACGCTGAGCCAGACTTCGCGCGTTCCCATGATCGAGATCGAGATACCGAAAGGGATCAGGAAGTAGAGGATCCGAAACACCACCAGCGTCGCGAGCAGCTCTTCCTTGCTGAATTGCGGCAGCGCCACCAGCATCGCGGCATCGAACACGCCGATACTGCCGGGCGCATGACTGGCAAAGCCGAGCAGCGTCGCCAGGATGAACACCACCGCCAGCGAAACGAAATCGATGTGCGGCGACATCGGCATCAGCAGATACATCGCCAGCGCGCAGAAGCCGAGATCGACGACGCCGATCAGAACTTGCAGCAGCGTCAGTCGGGCGGAGGGTAACACGACCTTCCAGCCGTTCTGTCCGAGCTCGCGGCGGCCTTCGCCCATCAACAGCCAGATGAAATATGCAGCGATGCCGGCAAGGCAGCCGATCGCGATCAGCCGATTCACCGCCGGCGGCAACAGGTCCATCGCCGTTGCCGCTTCGGGGTGCCAGGCCATACCACATCCGAGCACGAACAGGTTGCCGAGCCAGAAGGTGAGGCCCGAGAGGAAGCAGATTTTGGCGACGTCGATCGCGGTCAAGCCGTAGTCGGAATAGATCCGGAACCTGATTGCGCCGCCGGTAAAGACGGTGGCGCCGATATTGTGGCCGATTGTGTAGCTCGTGAAGCTCGACAGAGCGGCGATGCGGTAGGGGACGTGGTTCTTGCCAATGGTTCGCAATGCGAAGAAATCATAGAAGGTGAGCGTGCAAAAAGCTCCCACCACACATAACGCCGCCAGCGCGATGCGATGCGGTGCGATTTCGGTCAGCGCAGTCAGAACGATCCCGGTGTCGACGCCCTTGAGGGTGCGCACCAGATGGGTGATCGCAAGAGCTATGATGAGAAGACTCGCGACAATTCCCAGCCGTTTCCAGCCGATCTTCTCCTTGAAGCCACGCCTGAGCGCGGTCAGCAGCCGATGCATTCATCCTCCCGGCGGGGCGGCAATACGTAAAGATGGGGCCTGTCACGACGGGTGACAGTCGACGGTCAGAGGCACCGTGCGCGAAACCCATAAGCCAAAACCGGGCCGTTGTGCAGCCCTTGACAAGCATGCCTTTTGGCGTCGTTCGCCGCCTTTGTCATACGCCATACATATGTCGCGGCGTTAACGAATTTGAGTCGCAACGAGGTCCGTTCCCAAGGCTCTTTTGGGGCTCTTTTTGCCGCGCCGTTCCGCCCGTTCCATCGCGGCGTTTTCGCGGCCTTCAGGAACGTCCTTTTTGCGAGCAGGTTAGTTCGGATCGGCACCGAACATGAAGCGCGCGCCCAGCCAGCATGAGGCCTGCGCCTGCGTGTTCCCAAACGACGGAGAACCGCAATGGGACTGTTCACCAAAGACATCAAGACGATGAATGACCTGTTCGTCCACCAATTGCAGGATATCTACTATGCTGAAAAGCAACTCGTGAAAGCGCTGCCAAAAATGGCCGAAAAGGCTACCGACAAGCAGCTCAAACAGGGCTTCCTGAGCCATCTCGACGAAACCAAGACGCATGTGCAGCGTCTCGAAGAGATATTCCGCATGCACGGCGCCGAGGTGAAGGCGGTCGATTGCCCGGCGATCGACGGCATCATCGAGGAAGCCGACGATGTCGCGGGCGAGATCGCTGATAAGGCCGTGCTGGACGCAGCTCTCATCAATGCCGCCCAAGCTGCCGAGCACTATGAAATCACCCGTTACGGCAGCCTGATCGCGTGGGCGCGGCAGCTCGGCCGCAACGATTGCGCCAGCATACTGCAGAAGACGCTCGACGAGGAAAAGACGGTCGACAAGAAGCTGACCTCGCTGGCGGAAGGTAAGGTCAACCTGCGAGCCGCAAGCTGATTCGTCGCGCTATTGAGGCAAAACGCCGCGCGGAGAAGTAGCTGCGCGGCGTTTCAGCGCCGGCATGCCTGGCATGCCAAAAAGCGTTTGTTCACCATCCGCGCAACTGAGCCGCAGCGGTTACGCCAAATATACGAATAGGGCTGCTGTTACAGGCCTACGGGGGTCTGTAATGTATCGCGTCCTAACTTGCCTCACTTCCGAGCATGACTGGCGCCTGGTCGTGCTTGCCGGTACCATTTGCTGGCTTGCCAGCGCAGTCGCCATCAGTCTGTTTCATCGTGCCAGGGCCTCGCGCGGCCGTACGCGCGCGATCTGGATCGGCCTCGACGCAGCGGTCGGCGGCTGCGGAATCTGGGCCACGCATTTCGTCGCGATGTTGGCCTACGATCCCGGCGCTGGAGCCGGATACAGCATTCCCGTTACGCTGTTGTCGCTGGTCTTCGCGATAGGCATCGTCGCCGTCGGTCTGTGCATAGCGCTGTCGAGCGCACGGTGGCCGGTGGTCGCGATCGGCGGCGCCGTGATTGGCGCCGGCGTCGCAGCGATGCACTATACCGGTATGGCGGCACTCGAGCTTCCGGCCTTCATTGTGTGGTCGCCCGGCATCGTCGTGACCTCGATCGTGCTTGGCAGCGTATTTGCGGCCATGGCGCTTCTTGTTGCCGTGCGTCGCGACAATCCCGCCCATACCCTGGGCGCCACGGGGCTGCTTACGGTTGCCATCGTTTCGCATCATTTCACGGCGATGGGCGCCGTCACACTGATTCCCGACCCGACGCTCGGGACCGACGGGCTGTCGATTTCTCCGACCGCGCTTTCCTTCCTGACAGCGGTCGCGGCGTTCGCCATCCTCGGCCTGTCGCTGTTGGCGGCCATGATCGACCGCCGCGCCAAGGGCGAGCTGCACCAGCAGAAAGTGCTGCTCGATACCGCGCTCGACAACATGTCGCAGGGACTTTGCATGTTCGATGCAGACGGCCGAATCCTGCTATTCAACCAACGCTACGTCGAGTTGATGGACCGGTCCGGCATGCCGCTGCAAGGACGGTTGCTGATCGACGTTCTGCGCGAACTGAAATCGGTCGGCGAATGGGACGGCGATCCCGATGAATTCTTCGCCGCGGTGGTAGCGGATGCCAAGGCCGGCAACACCGTGACCAAGTCGATCGGCCGCAACGGACGTTCGCTCCGCGTCGTCGACCAGCCGATGAAGGGCGGTGGATGGGTCGCGACCTTCGAGGACATCACCGAATGGCAGGCCGCCCAGGAGCAGATTTCCCACATGGCGCGCCATGACGCGCTGACCAATCTGCCGAACCGGACGTTGTTCCGCGAGCAACTCGAGAAGGCGTTGCGGCTCGCCAAACGCAGCGATCAGCTTGCTGTGCTCTGTCTCGACCTCGACCACTTCAAGGACATCAACGACTCGCTCGGCCATCCGGTCGGCGATGCGCTCTTGAAAGAAGTCGCCCGCCGTCTCGGCGAATGCATCACCGAGAACGACACGGTGGCGAGGCTGGGCGGGGACGAATTCGTGATCGTGCAGTTCTGCAGCGATTGCGACCCGTCCGCCGTTGCCTTGCTCGCCAGCCACGTGGTCGAGAAGGTTTCGGCGCCCTACGAAATCGCCGGTCATCAGCTCGTCATCGGGGTCAGCATCGGCATTTCGCTGGCGCCGGAGGATGGCAAGAATCCCGATGAACTCCTCAAGAAGGCCGATCTTGCGCTCTATCGCGCCAAGGAGGACGGCCGCGGCACCTACCGCTTCTTCGAGACCGGGATGGACGCCCGCGCGCAGGCCCGACGGCTGCTGGAACTCGACTTACGCGCCGCGCTGCAGCGCGGAGAATTCGAAGTCTATTACCAGCCGATCCGCGACGTCGCCAAAGATGTCGTCGTCGGTTTCGAAGCGCTGGTGCGGTGGAATCATTCGCTACGCGGCATGATCTCTCCGGCCAACTTCATTCCGCTGGCGGAGGAAACCGGCCTGATTGTGCCGATCGGCGACTGGGTGTTGCGCCGAGCCTGCATCGACGCGGCCCAGTGGTCGCAGGATGTCGGTGTCGCCGTCAATCTGTCGCCGGTGCAGTTCAAGAATCCCAACCTGGTATCGACGGTGAAGGAGGCGCTGAAAGCCTCGGGTCTTCCGGCGCACCGGCTCGAGCTCGAGATCACGGAATCGGTGTTGCTGCAGAACAGCGAGGCAACGCTTTCGGTGCTGCACGAGCTTCGCGCCTTTGGCGTCCGGATTTCGCTCGACGACTTCGGGACCGGATATTCGTCCTTGAGCTACCTGCGCAGCTTCCCGTTCGACAAGATCAAGATCGATCGCTCGTTCGTCACCGAACTGGCGACGCGCGATGATTCGATGGCGATCGTCCGCGCCGTCACCGGCCTCGGCAAGAGCCTGGGTATCGTTACAACGGCGGAAGGCGTCGAGACCGACGCGCAGTTCGACCTCTTGCGCCAGGAGGGCTGCACGCAGGCGCAAGGCTATCTGTTCAGCCCGCCGCGTCCCGCAGCCGAGGTGGAAACGATGCTGTTGAAGCCACGGGCGCGGGTCGTCGCCTAGCTTCTCAACTCTTGTTTTCCTTAAGCCTTGCGCAATGCGAAATGCGCGCCGCAGAATGCCATCACGGCGCCGAGGCATAAGGCCGCAAGGCCGGCGAGCACGCCCGACACGGTCGGAACCGGGCTCGGCGCGGAGGCGGCCTGTCCGGCGCCGGCCAGGATCAGCACGCCGACCGCGACCAGGAACTGCCGCATCCGCTGCGGAATTTGGCCTGAGGCCGCGCTGTGCATGAGGTTGGCGGTAAAATAACCACCGGAAAATCCCACGGTTGCGATCAGCCACCACGCAATTGCCGCGCCCGCGGGCATGAATTCGCTTGTATCGGTTCGCCACAGGCCGCCGAGATCGAGCCCGTAGCGTGCGCCCAGCATGTGCACGGCCAATGCCAGTAGCACTCCGGAAACAATCGCGCCGGCCAGGATCAGGCGCCGCGGAAAATAAGTCGTATCGGCCATGGCCCGCTTGTAAGGTAAAGCCGGCTCGCCGCGCAAGCAGGCGGCGCTCAACCGATAACGGGATTTCCGAATTGTCTCCTTCACTAACGGAACAGGCCACGACAGCAGGGGAGGGCACGCCCGGGACCCGCTACGTCTACAAGGCATCGCTGGTCGGATCGGCGCATGAATTCGAGCTCAGGGATGAAGGGCTGTGGTGGCAGGCGCGGGGAAAGTCCGGTATCTGGCCGTATGCCGATATCGTCGCTGTGCGTCTCTCCTATCGGCCGATGTCGATGCAGTCGCGCCGCTTTCGCGCGGATATCGACCACAAGAGCGGCCAGCGCATCACCGCTTTTTCGACAAGTTGGCACACCGTCGTGCTGATGACGCCGCAGGACCGCGACTACCGAGCCTTCATCGAGCAACTGCATGCGCGCCTGAAGAGGGCTCGGAGCGACATCGCGCTGATCGGTGGCATCGGGCCGATAACCTATGCCGGCGGCTGTCTGCTGCTGGCGCTGGTCGCGATTGCGATTGCAGGATTGCTCGCGCGCGCAGTCGCTACCGGTGAATTCGCGGGCGCCTTGTTTCTGGTCGGATTCGCCGCCCTGTTCGGATGGCAGATGGGCGGCTTCATCTGGCGCAACAAGCCGCGGCTCTACACGTTCGATCGCCTGCCGGAGACATTGTTGCCGGCGCTGCCTCGCAATCCGGCGAAATGAAATGTGACTTCGCCGGACGCCTGACGCGCGGCATGATGATCGGACCGTTTTCGAAATCAGACGAACTGCCGTGACGGATCGAAACAGGCGATCGCCAACCGAGGCCGAAATTGCCGCGATCAACGCGCGGCATCTGATCGAGACGCCGTTGCGGCCGGCCGATCTGCTGTTCGTGTTCGGAACGCGCGAGGATGTCGAGGAGCGTGTCGATGAAGCGTGCAAGCTGTGGCACGATGGATATTTTCGCTGGGCGATCGTGAGCGGCGGCGTGACGCCGGGATCCGGTCAGTCGGAATGCGAGGTCATTGCGGGTGCAATGATCGCGCGGGGCGTTCCAGCCGACATCATCCTGAGAGAGGATCGCTCGACGACACCGGCGAAAACGTGATCTTTGCGCTGCCGATCATCGACGCTGTGCTCGGCCTCGCCAACATCCGCAGCGTGATCTGCCTCGGCAATACCTGGACCGCGCGCCGCTATCCGATGACGCTGCACCGGCACTGGCCGGAAGTTGAGAAGATGCTCGTCATGGTCGACAGTTTCAAGACGCCGCGGGCGCTCTGGTACACCGACGCCGAATTCAGCCGCCGCATGCTCACCGAATGGGACAAGATCGAGCCATACAAGGCGAGGGGCTTTATCGCGGAGTGGCCGGTGGGCAAGCCGCGTGACCGCTAGTACCTCTGCAGAGGTTTTGACGGGTTGTCCGATCGAACTGCCTTGCATCTGTCAGCCGAAATGAGGCGCGTGACCGCACAACCGGGTTTGGTCCGAGTCCGCCGACTTGCGCGTGCAGCAAGTCGGCAGCTATCTGGGGTACAGCGGCCGTGGCGCTAACGCATTCGGGAAGGCAGCCCGTGACCCAAAGCAGACTTCGCTCACGAGTTTGGAATAGTGGCCCGATACAGTTATTTGTTCTCTATCTCCTTAAGGTTGAGGCAATCAATCCACGCTATTGTCTTGCCTGTCTCCTTCAAGTTTGCAACGGTTGGCACCAACGGAAATGTCCGGCTTCTTCCTCCTCATTGCCTGTCTGATCGTGGTAGCCTTGAGTTACGAGGTATCGTTTCGCCGATCTTGGACTCTATCACGGAACTCTGAGCTGCTTAGCCCGGCCCAGTGGCTCGCAGTTCGGCGGCGTGCGTATTGGCCGGCAGGCTGCGGGGCAATTTGCATGCTGCTGGGCTGGATCGTACTTCATTTTATTCAAGACAAGCCTGTCGTCCTCGTAACGATGAATCTAATGATGCTTATTCTCTGTTTCTCCGCCGGATGGTTTTTTGGCGCTTTGGCCGGGACAGTGAATCGGGCTTGAAGCGCCGCAGTCATCGCAAAGCGAAACAGTGCACAGGCTATGGCCGCCGACAAGCTGCCATGACCTTGGCATCGTCCTGTTGATTTCCGGTTTTGGCCCGGAGCTGCCCGTCTAAACAGGGCGGAGTTGGTCCGCTCCGCCCCGGTGACTCAGACGTCAACTTGTTCTGCTATTGCGAGCGCGTCGTCGACCTCGATTCCCAGATATCGAACGGTACTCTCGATTTTCGTGTGACCCAATAAGAGCTGGACGGCTCGCAAGTTGCCCGTGCGCCGATAGATGAGGGTCGCTTTTGTTCGACGTAGCGAATGTGTCCCGAACAGGTGCGGATCCAACCCTACGCTGGCGAGCCAATCAGACAACAGCCGCGCGTACTGCCGAGTGGTCAGGCTGCAGTTGGGTCCCCGTCGGCCGGTGAACAGATATTCGCCCGGCTTCTTGACGGCGGCCTTCAGATAGTCGTCGACGGCCTGGCGCGTTGACTCGGTAAGTTCGAACTTGACAGGCCGGTCCGTCTTCTTTTGCCGAACGCTTGCGCGATCGGCTGCATAGCCGCTTGGCGCGATGTCATCGACCTTCAGCGCCACGACATCGCAGCCACGAAGTTTACTGTCGATGGCCACGTTGAACAGAGCCAGGTCACGGAGCCGGCCTTCGACTTGGAGCATTGTCCGGATGGACCAGACGTGCTTGGGGCGGAGTGGCGGCTTCGCTCCGACGATCTTTCCCTTATTCCACGGGACGTGGTTTGAGGTGTTTTCGATGGTGCTTAAAGCTTCGGTCATGGTGACCTCCTCAGTTGAGGTCGGTGATTCTCAAGCCGGCAATCTGCTGGAATAAGGTCGCCTTTCAGACGATTGGAGACGTTCTCGGGTCCAATTCGACCGATCAGACGGCACATTTTGACCCTGAACGGATATTCGGTCGGCATCTGCTGAAAGTTCAGGAGGGGTCGGTTTTCAGCAATAAATCGTCAAGGTTGTGGGCCTATCGCTATGCAAAGACCAACGCAGTACTGCGAGTGTCATGGCTGACCCGGATTCGTCAAAGTCTACCAGCACGGCGAGGGGGTGTGGCCTCGCCATCGGAATCCTATTCCTTTTTTGTCTGATGTTGGTGGCTCTCGGCTCAACATACATCACAAGCGTACTGAGAAACCCCACGATGCGGCTGGGTTCGCGGTGATCACGGTAATCCTTTGGGCTGTATGGATAGGGGTCGTTGTATTGTTGATACGCGCCCTGCCCAAAAAGGACTAGGATACGCGTGATATCGTTGACTTCCCCTTCTGGCTCTTCGGCGAACTCGCGGCACGCCTTATTGAGGTCCGTTCAATGGGGCATCGCGGACTGGATTTGCTCGCGTTGAGTTCTTCGCATTTTGACCCGTCGCGGACCTCGGCAATCCGCTTCTGCACGTCGCCGCGCGGCAGCGGTCGCCTTCGGCATTCGGCAAGTCGCGAGAACTCAATGTTGCGAGATATTCAGCGCTCCGTATGTCAGATTGCGCATCGCCGTGAAATAATCGCTGACCTTTTCTGGTGCGACCTGGATCATCTGTACAGCGATCACCTTCTGCGCCGGATCAACCCAGAACTGCGTCCCCCAAACTCCACTCCAGCCAAAACTGCCGGCTGACCCGCCGCTGGTGCGAATGGCAAAGCCAAGGCCAAACGTTGTCCCATGGTCTGGGCCGACACTGCGGCCCACAAAGCTAACATCGTATGGTAGCGCGTTGGCGGTCATCAGCTTCACTATCTCAGGTGCGAGTATCCTAACTCCGTCGAGCTCACCGCCATTGAGCAACATTTGGCAGAAGCGCAAGTAGTCGAGAGCCGTCGAGGCAAGTCCGCCGCCACCTGAAAGGAGCTTGCGCGGCTTTGTGATGTCAAATTGAGGAGGCCGCGTCGTTGGTGCCTCGACCACGCGGCCGAGGTTTTCGCTCGGTACGTAGAAGCCGGTGTCAACCATCCCGAGGGGCTTGAAAATGCGGCTCTGCAGGAATTGATCAAACTCCTGGCCGGAAGCAACTTCGACAATCCTCGCCAGAACATCTACGCCCCAGCTGTATTCCCAGACCTCACTCGGTTGGTGTGCCAGCGGCAAGCTCGAAAGACTTGTCACAAACTCGGCGAGGGAATTGTCCGGCTTGAAAGCGGCCTTAGCGTAGAGCCTGTTGATCGGCTCATCTACAAATTGCGGCGGATAGACCAAGCCGGAAGTATGACGAAGCAGGTCGCGCACGGTCATTGGTCGCTTCGGCGGTTCTAGCGCAATGTCGATCTTCCCTGACGCCGGGTTAGGCTTCGCGGTCGCGACTTGCATGGTCTTCAGCTCGGGCAGGTATTTCGCGACCGGAGCATCGAGATCGAGCTTGCCGTCGTCTACCAGCATCATGGCTGCAACACTGGTGATCGGCTTGGTCATCGACGCGATCCAGAAGATCGAGTCGGTCGTCATGGGAATGGTCTTGGCGCGATCTTGGAAGCCAATGGGTTGAAGATAAGCAAGCTTGCCCTCTTTAGCTATGGCGATGACTGCACCCGACAGGTCCTTGCCCGAAGGGTCGACCGCATCAATCCGTTTCTTGTACCAAGAAGTAATCTGCGAAAATCCCCCTATCGAAGGATTCTTGATAGCAGGATGGATAGCTGTCGAGAGCGCGACAGTCATAAGAACACATCCGATTGCACTGAAGAATGCCAGGGCCTTTATCAGTGAGTGTTGCATATGCGTCATGGCGTGCTTCCGCGAAGATAAAGTGGCTCGCTCTCGCTTGTGGCACGTTCAGCATATCGATTTGAATGAGGTTTGTCGCTCTCTGCTGCCGTTACGGTGCGCAATGTCGCTTATTGGCCCTGAGCCGAACAGCGCAAAAGGTGTCAGCAGGTCGGCTGTCTGAGCTGGTCCGGACACGGCTCGCGCTTGTCTCGACTGCCGTTTATGACCCTGGCTGTGTGAAAAGCCACGAGTCAGGTACGATTCCTCCGTTTCCTGATGGGGGATACGGATGGGACGCTTCGTTGAAGGCGCGGACAGATCCCAGCTGACGCTCTTGCCGGAATGCCTGGAGGATTGGGTAAGCGAGGACAACGCGGTCCATGTGATCGATGTGTTCGTCGAGGCGCTCGACCTGCATGGACTGGGGTTTGAGCGTGTGATCGCCAAGGAGACGGGCCGGCCCTCCTATCATCCGGCAGTCCTTCTGAAGCTTTACATCTACGGTTATCTCAATCGGGTGCAATCCAGTCGGCGCCTGGAACGTGAGGCGTGCCGGAATGTCGAGGTGATGTGGCTGATCGGCCGCCTGGCTCCCGATCACAAGACGATCGCCGATTTCCGGAAGGACAATGGCGCGGCGATCCGGAAGGTTTGCGCGAAGTTCGTTGCGCTATGCCGGCAAATGGGCCTGTTGCAGACCCCGAGCGTCGCGATTGACGGCAGCAAGTTCAAGGCGGTGAACAACCGCGATCGCAACTTCACGCATGCCAAGATGGCGAGGCGGATGGCGCAGATCGAGGAAAGCGTCGGTCGATATCTGCGTCAACTCGATAGCGCCGATCGGCAGGAGCCTTCGGAAGCGATCATCATCAAGACAACGAGGATCAAGGAAAAGATCGCTCGGCTGAAGCAGGAGATGGGCCGCCTGGAAGTGCTTGATGCGCAGATGCGTAACACGCCGGATCAACAGATATCGCTCACCGATCCGGATGCCCGTTCGATGGCCACCAGCGGACGCGGATCGGGCGTCGTCGGCTACAATGTCCAGGTCGCTGTGGACACCGAACACCATCTGATTGTTACGCACGAGGTCATAAACGTCGGCAACGACCGTGGGCAGCTTGCTCGGATGTCGAAACAAGCCAAAGAAGTGCTCGAAGTGGACAAACTCGAGGCCGTCGCCGACCGTGGCTACTTCGACGGAGAAGAGATATTAGCCTGCGAAGAGGCTGGCGTTGCAGTCACCTTGCCCAAGCCCATGACGTCGAACGCCAAGGCTGAGGGCCGGTTCGGCAAACAGGACTTCGCCTACCTGCCTGATGCGGACGTCTACCGCTGCCCATCCGGCCAGCTGCTGTCCTATCACTACACCAACATCGAGCATGGAATGACGCTGCGCCGGTACTGGTCGACAGCGGCGTGCCAGAGCTGCGCGATCAAGAGCCATTGTACGCCGTCCAAGGAGCGCCGCATCACGCGCTGGGAGCATGAGCATGTGGTCGAGGAGGTCCAGAGACGGCTCGATTCCAATCCCGACGCCATGCGGACGCGGCGCGAGACGGTCGAGCATCCCTTCGGCACGATCAAAGCCCGTATGGGTGCGAGCCACTTCCTGATGAAGCGCCTACGGAATGTCGCCGCTGAGATGGCGCTGCATGTTCTCGCCTATAACCTCACACGGGTGATGAACATCGTCGGCAAACCGAGCCTGATTGCAGCCATCCGCGCCACCTGAAGGTCAGAAAGTGCGTCGAAAAGCGTAATACCGCGTCGCGATACCCACTTTGGCCGTCATTGGACGATCCGACGCGAGAACATCGGCCGCCTGCCGACCACGGCCGCGTGCCGACTTATCGGTTTGCACACAACCAAGACCCAAAGCGGTCAGTACCCTCGGGCTTACCAACTAGCGCATTCGTCGTGCGCACTCGAACGATGTTGCAAGTTCAGGTGGAATCCCGTACCGGTGCGCTGGTACATAGAGGGGGAAATGGTGCGCAAGAGTTTTCGCTTTGTCCTGTCGGCTATGCTGACCGGAAGTTTGGCCACTATCGCAAACGCCCAAACAGGAAGTCCGCAACAAAAGCCCATCCCGCCTAGCCTGATGAAGGACTGTACGGCTCATCTTGTGGAGGCGGACCCCCGCATCAAAATCGTCGGGCCCTTTGCTCCTGCGCGGTCTGCCGATATCTTCGGTGGCTGGGCCAGCCAATTAGCCGGTCAATTAGGAATCGTTATCATGGCAGCCCCTGCAAAATATCCGAACTACAATAGCTGGGCAGGCTGCATCTATGATCCCGAGGACAAGTCGAAGCCGAATGAAGGTAAACTCGTGTTTCGAAAGGTGATCAGGGAATTTCCCAAGCGAACCAAATTGGAACCGGGGGAAGCTCCTTAGCTTAAAATCGGCTTGAAGTCCGCTGCCTTGTAGTTCGCCTTCATCCGCCATCGTGCAAACGTCGGGGTAGTGCATGCACGCCGTCGACTTCCGCTATTGGCCCAGGGCTGCCGACTTGCGGCGCCGCATCAAGTCGGCAGCTATCTGGGGTACACCGGCCATCAAATCAACGTAGCGTCACGGCAGCCCGTGGCCCATGCGGTCCATCCAAGGCAGACTGACCCTCACTGAACCCAGATGTTAGGGGGACCCAGCAATGCTGCCCTGCCAACCCGTCAAAACCTCTGTGCAGAGGTACTAGCGCTATTCGGTCGTGTCGACGTCTTCTTTCGCCGTCAGCATTCCCGACAACGTGCGCAGCGCCAGATCGAGCTGTTCGGTGCTGGGGGCGCCGAGCGCCAGACGGACGGCGTTGGGGGCGTGGCCTGGACTTACGGCGAAGGTGGTTGAAGGGGTCAACGCGATGTCGCGCCGGGCTGCGGCCGCGACGAATGTCTGCGAGCGCCAGTGCTGGGGCAAGGTCAGCCAGAGATGGTAGGATTTGACGTTGGCCTGGACCTCGAATCCGGCAAGGTATTTGGCCGCCATCTGCTGGCGCCGCGCCGCATCGATCCGTTTCAGGCGTGACAGCTCGGCAACGGTGCCATCTGCCATCAGCCGCTGTCCGGCGGCAAACGCAAATCCCGAAGCTGTCCATCCGCCCGATCGAACCGCGGACATGACGCGTTCGCGCAGCCGCGGTGGCGAAACGATGAAACCCAGAGCAAGGCCGGGCGCCACCTTCTTCGACAGGCTGTCCAAGGTGATGCAGCTATCCGGCGCAAGCGCCGCCATCGGGGTTTCTTCGTCAAGAAAGCCGTAGACCGTATCCTCGATGACGGTAAGGCCGAGCTTCTCGACCACGCGCAGCAAATCCGCGCGGCGCGCCGGAGGCATGGTCATGCCGAGCGGATTTTGAATCGTCGGCTGAAGGTAGAGCGCCGACAAATGCGTTTCGCGGTGAGCTTTCTGCACCGCGTCCGGACGAACACCGAACTCATCCATCGCAAGCGGCACCAGCGTCACGCCGAGCCGGACGGCGATGTCCTTGATGAAGGGATAGGTCAACGCCTCGACGCCGCAGCGGCCGCCGCTCGGCACCACCGCCGCGAGTGCAGCGGCGATGCATTGCCGCCCGTTCGCGGTGAACACGAGTTGATCGGGGGCCGGAGACCAGTCTTCGCGGGAAAGAAACTCGGCGGAAATGGTCCGCGCGGCAAGAGTGCCTGTCGTGGTCGAGTGCCGCAACGCGAGATCGAGCACTTCGGGGCGTTCCAGCCCTGCAAGGCTTCTCGCGATCATCGCCGATTGCGTCGGCAGTATCGGATAGTTCACTTCCAGATCGATACGCGCGCCGCGCGGCTCTGCCGGCATGGCGATGCCACGGCGCGTCTCGCCCGAAACGAACGTCCCGCGTCCGACTTCGCCGACCACCAGGCCGCGGCGCAGGAGCTCGGTATAGACGCGGCTCGCGGTCGAAACTGCGATCTTGCGCTGATAGGCGAAGCTGCGCTGCGGCGGCAAGCGATCGCCGGGCTTGAGCGCGCCGTTGGCAATCTCGGCGGCGACGGTATCGGCAAGCTTCAAATACTCGAACTTCGACATTATTGCACCGAGAGCAATGTTTTCCTTGCACCGAGAAATGTATCGGATCATTTTGAACCCATCAAGCCCATGATTGCACTGAGAGGGGTGCAAGCAATCAGATCATTGGAAGGTGCAGGCGCTTCGCGGCGGTTGCGCCGGCGGCAGCGTTTTGCCGTTTGAAAGAAGGAGAACGACGATGACGACGATATCCCAGACGGCAGGTCAGTCTGCTTCCCGCAAGAGCCAGGCCGGATTGTTCGGCGTGCTCGGAGGCTGGGTGAATCGCATCGCCACCCATTTGGCATACCGCCAGGCCATCAGAACCCTGAATGAGCTGGACGATCGCGCACTGCGCGACATCGGCATCGAGCGCGGCCGGATCGATTCGGCCGTCCGCGGCGTGGTCGATCCAGAGTTCGGACGCTATCTCTGATCAACAGGATTGAAGGCTGTCATGCCATCCGGCCCGGTCGAAAGATCGGGCCGCATTTGTTTCGCCCGCTGCCGGCCGGGGGCCCGGCCTACTTTGCATGGGGTTGTTTTCGATATTTTGAGTTGGGCGACCCCGTCAGTGCCGGACTACCAGCACCGAGCACTTGGCGTAACGCACGACGTGGCCGGCGTTGGAGCCGAGGAAATACGTTCGCATCGCCGGCCGGTGCGAGGTCATCACGATCAGGTCGGCCTTGATCGCCGCTGCCTCTTCTAGGATCTCGTGATAGATGCCGCCTTTCCGCACTGCGGTGGAAATGCGCCGCGCCTCGATGCCGGATTCCTTCGCCACGATTGCGAGTGCTTCCTCCGAGGTCGCGCGCTGCTGGGCATCGAAATCGGCCGGCACATATTCTGCCAGCATCGCCGGCGTCATCGGCAACACATTGAGCAGTCGTACCGAGCCGCTCCAGGTTTGCGACAACGTTGCGGCGGTCGCGATCGCGGGCTTGGCCAGATCGGTATCGGCCAGATCGATCGGCACGAGAATCGACTTGAACATCTGAGCCTCCCGCTGCAGCCCGTCGGTTCTGATTTGTCAGAATCCAGCTCCAGCCCTTTGTTTTGATGCGCTTTCTTTTACGCAAACTTGTTCCTAATTCGCTCGAAAAATAGCGTCCTGGCGAGCTTAGCACGGCCGAGCTTGGATGTCCGAGCGCCTCAATCGTCCAGCGCCTGCTTCAGCAGTTTCGGGCTGGTGAAGCGCACGAGCTTGCCGCGGCGGAACGCCACCTCGCTCCAGTCGTCAGTCGGAAAGTCGAGGATCGCCAGTCCCGCGGTCGGCAGATTGTCCTCGAGCCCCTTCTTCGCCATCGCGTCGCCGCTGCCGGCGAGCATCAGCGCCAGCTCATGCATGCCGGGATTGTGGCCGATCAGCATCAGGCGTGCGGGATCGGAGACCTCGGCCATGCGGATGATCCGCAGGAGCTGCGTCGGCTCGGCGCCGTAGAGTTCGTCGAGCAGTTCGACCCGCGGCCGCGGCGGTCGTTCCCGCACTGCATCCTTGATCGCATCGCGTGCGATTTCCCAGGTCTGTTGCGCCCGCACTGCAGTCGAAACCAGAACGGCATCGGGAAAGGGCGGATGGTGGCCGATCCAGGTTCCGATCGCGGCGGCGTCCATTCGGCCGCGCTCGTCGAGACGGCGGTCCTGGTCATGGCCCGAAGGCGCGTCGTGTTCGGTCTTGGCGTGACGCAGCAGCATCAAACGGCGCATGGCGCGATCTCGATTCGGTCTTAGTCTGGACTAATCTACAAGCTCATGTCTGGGACGAGGTGACAAGCGCTGCAGCCGCCCGTAAGAAACGCCATGCCCGAGACTTTCTCAAGTGCGACCAACGGCCCCGACGACGGCCCTTTTCGCTCGCGTCTTTCGTTCGACCTGGATGTCGACATTTGCGTTGTGGGAGCCGGCGTTGCCGGCCTTACGGTAGCGCTGGAGGCTGCGCGCCGCGGCGCCAGCGTGGCCGTGCTGGAAGGCCGGCATGTCGGCTGGAATGCGTCTGGCCATCAACTCGGCACGGTCATGCCGGGCTACAGCCTTCCGATCGGCGATTTGATCGAGCGCGTGGGCATCGAAGACGCGCGCGAATTGTGGGCGCTGTCGAAGGAGGGCGCCGATTACGTTCGCGCCGCCGCAACCGAAGAGGCGATGCCGGGAATTGCGCTCACTGAAGGCGCGCTGGAGGTCTCCAACGTCGATGTCGGCGAGGCGCTGATCAGCCGGCTGCAGACGCTGAGCGAGGATTTCGAGACCGAAGTCGAGGGATGGCAGGTCGATCGCGTTCGCGATCAGCTCGGGACGGCGCGCTATTTCCATGGCATTTATTATCCGCGCGCGTTCCAGATTGACGGCCGCAAATACATCCACGGCCTTGCCGCGCAGGCAAAGCGGGCGGGCGCGCGCATCTTCGAGGATACGCCGGTCGTCAGCATCGATCCGTCCGGCATTCGCAAGCGCATCGTGACGCCGTCGGCGCGGCTGCGTGCCTCGCACATCGTGCTGGCCGGAAACGTTCATCTCGGCGCCCCGTTGCGGCGCCTGTCGGAGACGCTGCTGCCGGTCTGGCGCTATGCCGCGGTGACGGAGCCGCTCGGCGAGCGGCTTGGCGAGGTGATCGCCTTCAAGGGCTCGGTGGCCGATAGCGACGGCATCGATCATTTCCGAATCGTCGGTGGCGACCGGCTGATGTGGGCGAGCCCGGAAACCACGTGGGAAGCGCGGCCGCGTCGCTTTGCACCCGTCATTCAGCGCCGCATTGCCACTATCTTCCCGAGGCTCGGTAAAGTCCCGATATCAGACGTGTTCGGCGGCGCGGTCGGGGTGACCGTGCACGCCATGCCGCAGATCGGCCAGCTACGCAAAGGGCTTTGGGTTGCCAGCGGCTTCGGCCGCCACGGGCTGAACACCTCGGCGATGGCGGGGCAGGTCATCGCGCGCAGCATCCTGTGGGGCGAGGACCGCTGGAAACTGTTCTCGCCATTCGAACTGGTCTGGGCGGGCGGCACCACCGGCCGCGTGGCCGGCCATCTGATCGGCCTGTGGGGGCGGGGCCAATCCGCCGCGGCGGGCGCGTTGGCCCGTTTCCGCGAAGGCGCCCGCGCCCGGGAACGGGTGCGCGAGGCGCGGTTGGCAGAGGCCAACCGGCAGGCCGGAACCAGGCCGCCGCGTCGTCCGCCGGTAGCGCCGCGCCCCGTGCGTCCGCAATCGCCGCGGCCGGCAGAGGCCCGGGACGGCGGGATGCCGGTCGCTCCCTCGCAGGAAAGTGAGAAAATCCGGGACGGATCGGTGTAACTTCGGCGCTTCCGGGCCGTACTTGATGGCGAACCGTTACGCCCCCGCACGGAGATTTCCATGTTCGACCGCCGTATCCTGCTCGCATCCGTAGCCGGCCTGTTTGGCTTGGCCGCTTTCCGCTGGCTGCGCACCATGCCGGCACAGGCCGCCGGGAAATTCGAGGTGGAAAAGACCGACGCCGAATGGCGCGCCCAGCTCACGCCGCAGCAGTATGAAATCCTGCGCAAGCACGGCACAGAGCGGCCGGGTTCGAGCCCACTCCTGAAGGAAAAACGCAAGGGCATTTTCGCCTGCGCCGGGTGCGATCTGCCGCTATTCTCCTCTGATACGAAATATGACAGCGGCACCGGCTGGCCGAGTTTCTGGCAACCGCTCGACAATGCGCTGGGCAAGACCGAGGACCGCACCTACGGCATGCTGCGCACTGAAGTGCATTGCCGCCGCTGCGGCGGGCACCTCGGACACGTCTTCGACGACGGGCCAAAACCGACCGGCTTGCGCTATTGCATCGACGGCTTTGGGCTGGTTTTCCACCCGGCGGCGCCATCGGCTTCGTAACGGCCGCCGCCCGGCAATTGTTGCCCGCCCGGCAAATGTGCCCTGGTCTTTGGACCGGGGCTTTTTTATTAAGTATTTGATTTTTATATGTTTTGTTGTTTGGCACAACGCTTGCGACATCTTCTCCCGACGCGGCCTGGGTTTACGTGGACCGGCGAGCCGCCCGGATCGAATTTGGAGAAAATGTCATGGGTATCTTCGGCGCTCTCACCACCGCGGTCGGCGGCCTCCGCGCCAACTCCTACGCGCTGGAAAACGTCTCGGGCAATATCGCCAACTCGCAGACCACGGCGTTCAAGCGCGTCGATACCTCCTTCCTGGATCTCATTCCGCAGACCGCCTCGACCGCGCAGCTCGCCGGCGGCGTGACCACGCAGTCGCGCTCCACCAACTCGGTGCAGGGCGACGTGCAGACGGCATCGGTCGCGACGTTCATGGCGATCAACGGCAACGGCTTCTTCGCGGTGCAGAGGCCCGGCAACTTCACCGACGGCACGCCCGTGTTCGACGGCGTCGACCGCTACACCCGCCGCGGTGACTTCCAGCTCGACAAGAGCGGCTATCTCGTCAATGGCGCCGGCTACTATCTGCAGGGCGTGCCGATCGATCCGACCACCGGCAACCCCTCCGGCAGTTCGCCGCAGGTTCTCAGATTCCAGAACGACTTCCTGCCGGCGCAGCAAACCACCAGAATCGACTATCGCGCCAACCTCGCCAGCTATCCGCTGACAACCAAGCACGATGTTTCCGTTCCCGGATCGGAACTGATCGCGCCGGCATCATACAGCGTCGGATATAATCCGCTGGTGCTCGGCACGCCTCCGGCGCCCTACACGGATAGCACGGTCACCGGCACCGTGCAGAACAACAAGGCTACTCCGTCGGTCGCCAACACCGGAGCGACCTTGCTCTCGGGCGCTGCGGGCACCGACTCGATCTCCGCCAACTTTGCCGTTGGCGACACCATCACGATCAATGGCAATGTGATTACCTTCGTGGCCGCCGGCGCCGGCGCAACCGAGCTCAACATCGACGACGACATCGCGGACCTGCTCGCCAAGATCGACTCGATCACCGGCACAGCTACTCCGTCGTCGATCACATCAGGCTCGATCACGCTGCATTCCGGCACTACGTCCGATCTCTCGGTCACGAGCTCGAATACCACGGCCTTCGCCGCACTCGGCTTTACTGGCACCGCGACGGCGACGCGCGGCGGCGGCGGCGGGGTAGGCACCGGCCAGGTCATCGGCAACGACAACTCGACGTTCCTAGCCGAGTCGGTGGCAGGTGGTGCGGTCACGACCTACGACGTCTCGGGCGCTCCGGTGAACCTGCAGTTCCGCTGGGCCAAGGTCGACAGCGCCTCGCTCGGCGCCGGCCATACCGACACCTGGAACCTGTTCTACCAGGTTAATCCCAACGCAACCGGCACCCAGGTCTCGTGGCAGAACGTCAACACCAATTTCACCTTCTCTGCCTCAGGCCAGATGTCGCCGGCGGTTCCGAACATCACGCTTACCAATGCTGTCGTCAACGGCGTCGCACTGGGCAGTCCCGTCATCAACTTCGGCACCGGCGGTGTCACCCAGTTCGCTGATGCCAACGGCAACGTGCAGGTCAACCAGATTCAGCAGGACGGCTTCCCCGCCGGTCAGTTGCAGTCCGTCGGCGTCGGCACCAACGGCCGCATCGTCGGTAACTATTCCAATGGCCGCAACCTCGACCTTGCCGAAATCTCGGTCGCGACCTTCAACGGAACCAACTTTCTCAAGCGCGTCAATGGTGGCGCGTTCGAGGTCACCGACGCGTCCGGACAGGCGCTGTTCGGCAAGGCCGGAACGATCGTCGGCTCCTCGCTGGAAGGGTCCAACACCGACATCGCCGACGAGTTTACCAAGTTGATCATCACCCAGCAGGCTTACTCGGCCAACACCAAGGTCATCACCACCTCCAACACGATGGTGCAGGATCTCCTGAATGTGCTGCGATAGTTCGCAGCGCCGTTCGCGACGTGATTTGAGACGGGCATATTAGTCATGGGTTTGAGTCAGGCTCTCTCCACCGCAATGTCCGGCCTGCGCGCGACGCAGGCCGCGATCTCGCTGGTCGGATCGAACGTCGCCAATGCGGAAACGCCTGGATACGTCAGGAAGTCGATCATCCAGTCCGCCGGCGTGACCGGCGATTACGGCTCGAGCGTTCTGCTCCACGGCGTCGACCGGCAGCTCGACCAGTATTTGCAGACGCAACTGCGCACGGAAACCTCCGGCGCAGCCTATGCCGATATTCGTTCGACCTTCCTCGCCAATCTGCAGAATGTCTACGGAAATCCGGCTGAAACCGGTACCATCGAAGATGCGTTCAACAAGCTGTTGACCGCATTTCAGGGCCTGTCTACGAGCCCGGACTCGCAGTCGGCGCGGATCGGCGCCGTCAGCGCCGCGCAGACGATGGCGCAGACGCTCAATGCGACGACGCAGGGGATTCAAGCCCTTCGCGCCAACGCCGAGATGGGCATCAACGATTCCATCGTGACGGCAAACAACGCGATGGCCCAGATCGCGTTCATCAACAACCAGCTCCAGAACAACGGCAAGACGGACGCTGCGACGGCATCGTTGCTCGATCAGCGCGATCAATACATCACCCAGTTGTCGAGCCTGATGGACATCAGAACGGTCGTCAACGACCTCAACCAGGTAACGGTGTTCACGAATTCCGGCGTGCAACTGGTCGGCACCGAGGCGGCGCAGCTATCGTTCAATCCCCAGGGCACGATGACGCCCAACACGCTGTACAATCCCGACCCGACCAAGAACAACGTCGGCACCATCACCATCAACTTCCCGCATGGCGGTAGCTACGATCTGGTGTCGACCAACTCGATTCGGTCGGGCAAGATCGCTGCCTATCTCGAGCTGCGCGACAACACGCTGGTGAAGGCGCAGGCGCAGATCGACCAGTTCGCGGCAGCGATGTCGAGCGCGCTGTCGGACAAGACGACTGCGGGCACTGCCGCTCCCGCGTCCGTGCTGCCGCAGGCCGGCTACGATCTCGATCTCACCGGCTTGCAGTCCGGCAATGTCATCCACGTCACCTACAAGGACAACACCACGGGCATCACGCACAATCTCTCGATCGTGCGCGTCGACGATCCGAGCGTGCTGCCGCTGAGCAATACCACGACGCTCGATCCGAATGACGAGGTGCTTGGTATCAATTTTTCCGCCGGCATGGCATCGGTGGTTTCCCAGCTCAACGCTGCGCTCGGGTCGACTGCCAATCTTCAGTTCTCAAACCCGTCGGGCTCGACCTTGCGCGTGCTGGACGACGGCGCGCCGAATCGCTCCGACATTCTGGCTGCATCGGTCACCACGACAATGTCGTCGCTCACCAGCGGTAACGCGCAGCTCCCGCTGTTCACGGACAACGGCGGGCTCTATACCGGCGCGCTTACCGCCAACGGGCCGCAGCAGACGGGTCTTGCCGGTCGCATCAGCGTCAACACCGCACTGCTTGGCGATCCTTCGCGCACCATCGTATTTTCGACCAGCCCGTTGACGGCTGCAGGCGATACCACGCGATCCGACTTCATTCTCACACAGCTACAGTCGGGCAGTTATCGCTATTCCCCGCAAACTGGCATCGGAACCACCGGCGCTCCGTTCACCGGCACGCTGGTCAACTTCGCCAAGCAGTTCATCAGTCAGCAGGGCGAAGCCGCAACGGCCGCCAAGCAACTCGCCGACGGTCAGGCCGTGGTGTTGAACACCCTGCAGAAGAAGGTGACCGATGCCTCGGGCGTCAACATAGACGACGAGATGGCGCATCTCCTTGCGCTGCAGAATGCCTATTCCGCCAATGCGCGCGTGATGTCGTCCATCAAGCAGATGTACGACACGCTGATCCAGGCCATGTGAGGGTTTCATGTCGATTGATGGCGTTAGCGGCAGGACATCCTATATCGGGACCTCGATCATCGGTCTCCGGAAGCAGCTCGAGGAGCTGACGCAGCAACTCGCCAGCGGCCGGGTCTCGACGACCTATGCGGGGCAGGGCGCCAATCGCGGCTTTGCGCTGAGTTTGCGCGCTCAGGTCAGCAGCATCGACGCGTTCAAGGACACCGCAACCAACGTAAATACAAGGCTCAACGTCGTTAACCTGGCGCTACAGGGCTTGGTCGATATCGGCACGTCGGTGAAGAGCGCGGCCAGCACATCGACCATCGTGCTCAACGATAACGGTCAGACCTCCGGCCAGATCACGGCGCAGGCGGCGTTCTCGAACGCAGTGTCGCTGCTCAACAGCCAGTCGGGTGATCGCTACCTGTTCTCCGGACGCACCACCGACACCGCTGCGACAGTGCCGGCCGACGTCATGCTCGACGGCGTGGGAACGCAGGCGGGATTGAAGCAACTGATCAACGAGCGACGCCAGGCCGATCAGGGCGTCGGCAATATGGCGCATCTGACGGTATCGTCGCCGCCATTGACGACCACCGTGACCAGCCTGGCCGAAGACGGCTCATCGTTCGGGTTGAAGCTCGGTGCGATCAGTTCCTCGCTGACGGGAGCGACGGTGACCCAGCCGACCGGCGCGCCGCCGGCTGCCACCATCGATCTCGGTGCCGTCAATCCGAACAACGGCGACAAGATCACGTTCAACTTCAACCTGCCCGATGGCACGACCGAGGCAATCACGCTGACCGCGACGACGACGAACCCGCCGCCTGCCGGTTCGTTTTTGATCGGAGCCGATACGGTTGCAACCACCGCAAACCTGCAGGCCGCGTTGACGTCCTCGGTCCAGACGTTGAGCGACACGGCGCTGGTCGCCGCGTCCGCCATCGCTGCATCCGACAATTTCTTCAATCCGTCCGCGACCGTCACCGGAAGTGCGGTCAACAACCAGGCCGCGGTGCCGGCGCCGATCACCGGCGCCACCCTGCTGTCCGGCGCGGCGGGAACGGACTCGCTGGCTGCGAGCTTTGCGGCGGGCGATACGATTACGGTCAACGGCACGCCGATCACCTTCGTCGCGTCGGGCGCGACGGGCAACCAGCTCAATATCACCGATAGCGTCCAGACCTTGCTGGCAAAGATCGATTCGATCACCGGCACCGGTACGCCGTCGACCGTCACCGGCGGTGTAATTGCGCTGCACGGTGGTGACGGCGCGAGCCTGACGGTTTCCAGTTCGAACGCGGCCGCATTCGCGGCGCTGGGCTTCGGCGCCACGGCGAACGCAAATCCGGCGCCGCTGCGAGTCAACGGTCCGCCGTTTGCCACGGCCACCAATCTGATCGGCGGCACAACAGCCAACACGGTCTCGTGGTACACCGGCGAAGTCGGCACCGATCCGGCGCGCGGCACGGCGATCGCGCGCATCGACCAGTCCATCACGGTGCAATATGGCGCGCGCGCCAACGAGCAGGCGCTACGCTACGAGTTGCAGAACATCGCGGTGTATGCCGCGGTCACGACCAATGCCGCCAATCCGAATTCAAAGATGCAGGTGAACGCGCTGCAGCAGCGGATTTCGGCAAACCTGGCGCCACAGACCGGCCAGCAATCGATTCAGGACATGCAGGCGGAGTTTGCCGGTGCGCAGAACGCGATCAAGGCTTCGACCGACCGCCAGACCCAACTCAAGGGAATGGCGCAGACAATGCTCGACCAGATCGAAGGCATCAATCAGGACGAGGTGGCGACCAAGATTCTGGCGCTGCAGACCGCTCTGCAGGCATCGTATCAAACGACGTCCATGCTCTACCAGACCACGCTGACCAAGTTCCTGCCGATCTGATCGAGCATTGTTCACTCGCAACGAAAAAAGCCTCCTTGCGGAGGCTTCTTTGCTTTGGGGCGTAGTTATGCGGATTTGCGATCGGGCTGCTCGGACGATTGCAGTTTACGGGCGGTCTCCAGGATCTGCTCCTCATGGCCGATCAATTTCTTCGCTTCCTTCAGCGCGTGGTAGAGGTCGCCGTTCAGGGTGAAGTTGTTGATGCCCTCGATGAAGGGCCATGCGCTCGGCATTGTCGTGAGGATGTCGCGCACGAGGCTGAAATAGGTCGGATGGTGCGCCATCGGATCCGGTGACAGGTACATGAGCTGCACGGCGAGATAGACCAGCTTGGCCGGCGTATTCGCGCTCTCGGGTGTGAGGATGTCTTTCTCGCGCAGGATCGGAATCCTGTCGCCGTCGATCAACAGCCTGGCGCGCTGATCGGTATTGGTGACCACGCAGGCGCCGATGATGATTCGCTCGTGCGGTTTGAGCTCGACTTTCAAGGCCATGCCTGTTCTCCGTTTGGCGCTTTCGCGCATTGTCGGTGCCCGCCGGCAGATTCGGCATCCTTCCCGATGATGGTTAACCAATGGTGAAGATGCGATTAGTGCCGATTTGGCGGGGCTTTTCTGCAGGTGGCCGGTAGAAATACGGAATGAATTCGGACGCGGCGAAGTAGTTTCGAATTCACGCTCTTGACCCGCCGGTCGATCGCTGTGCCTGGCGCTGGCCAAGCAGTCGCAGCGGAGCGTGCTGCTGCTCCTGCGCTAAGCGCGACGGCAACACGTCAATGATCAAGGCGGCGGGGAAACACACCGCCGTCTTTCTTTCGGATGATGGATTCGGTTCGCGCGAGAAAAACAAAGCGTCGGTTTGAACAAAAGCGCTGAAGCAGAGAATTTGGGCTTCGACGTTAATTCCATCAGAACCTGACGGCCGGCATGCTGACGAGAATGTGGATTTCTGCCGGACTATCGACACAATCGGTAACGCTTGCTAACCATATTTAAAGACGCAACCTGTATGAAAGTTGGGCAGTTTTTCTGAAGTCCCGCGGTCAACCGCTCCCCATCGAGGTTCGTGAATGTCTAATGCAGCCCAGGCCTACGCGCGTACATCGCAAACGACGACGTCTCCCCGTGAAATCGAAGCGCAGGCACTGCTGAAGGCCGCACGGCAACTCCAGGAAGTCCAGTCCAACTGGAATGGTCCTGATAAAGCCATGCACAACGCGTTGCTGTTCAACCGTCGGCTATGGTCGATCTTTATGAGCGCCGTTGAGGCGAACGAGAACCCTCAGCCGATCGAAGTGCGGCAGAACATCGCGAACATCGGCGTCTTCGTGATGAAGCAGACCGTCGACATGCAATTGAACCCGGATCCGGCCAAGTTGAAGTCGCTGATCGAGATCAATTGCAATCTCGCCGCTGGCCTCTCCGGTCGCAGCTAACGACCGAGTGTGCCAGGATGGCTGACCTTTGGAGCATCATATCGGCCAACTACAAGACGGTAGGATTGACCGTTCCATCCAAGACCCCGTACGTGGCGGTCGATCCCAAGCTCTACGAAGGCAGCTGGACCGGGAAGTATCCTGACAACAAGACGTTCAAGTTCACGATCTCGAACGTCACCGGCTTTCGGGCCAAGGTGCAGTACCAGAGCGGCGGCACCAACAAATTTCAGCAAGTCCTGATCAAGGACAATTCATTCCGGATCGGTGATACCAAGTTTACGCTCAGCGCCCTTGGCAAGGCGGAGATCAAGAACGTCGTTACCGATGCGGCGAGCGGCCAGACCTATCTCGACCAGGCCTACGCCTCACGGTCCGGCTGAAGTCGGCTCAGGCCTTGCGGTCGGTTGCGCGAAGCCGCGTCGGGGCGTCCCTGGTCAGGTCGAGGGCATGGAAATAGGCGCGCCGGCGTAGCACGGCTTCCTCCGGAAACTGCTTCACCACCTGGCTCGTCTTGACGTCGACTACTTGATAGACGACGGCGCGTGCATCTCGGTCGATCACGACCTGGTTCGATACTGCAGGATTCGAAATGGAGACGCGGACCGCGGCGGAATCGGTACTGGCGCGCGCGCTTGAATCGACTGCCGAGACGCTCTTGCTCGCCGGCAGTTCGGTTGCGACCGCATGTTGTGCCGCCTCGCTCACATGCTGAACGATCGGCGCGGCAACCGGTGCCCCCACCGGCTTGATGTTGAAATCTGTACTCATGGCAGCCTCCAGGCTTGCTGCGAGTCAAATCCCAACCCCTCCTCGGTTGCAATATAGCCGACTACATCTCAACGCGATGTTAGGGAACACGCTGAATCCCGCTCTGACGCGGGCGCGCAAATTTAGTGAAAATTGTAGCGGACGGAAGACCGCGATCGCTTACAGCGAACGGCTGACCGAGAGCGGGGTGATGTTGCGCGGCCCCGGCGCGGCGCGTTTTCCCGAAGCCGTATAGGTATTCGGAATATTCTTGCGCTGGATCTCGGCGTTGACGCCGCGCACGATGCCCTCGGACACCGCATGCGCGGTGGCAAGCACGGTGAGATTGATCTGCAGCATCGCGCGGAAGGTGTCGTGATGGCGGCGTAGCGTGGTCAGCAGTTCCGGCGACACCTGCGCCAAATACTTCTGCGCGTTCTTCAGATTCTCGACTGCGAGCATGTAGCGGCGTGACAGCTCGCCCTTCTGCTCCTCCAGCCGTATCGCCTCACGCACGTTGCCGGCGCGAACCAGCTCGGTTTCGCGCTCGATGATGCCGAGCAGCGCGCTCATCACGTCCATCAGTTCTTCCGCGAGTTTGCGCGCCTCGGCCGGCGTGGAGATCGCTCTTGCTGGCGCGGGGACCGGTGCGGGCTTGGCCTGAGGATGCTGATTCATGTCGGGGGTTTCCTTTGGATCAGCCGACGCGGTTGGCTTGCTGGAGGATCAGGGTGCGGAAGACATCGTTGGAGATGCCGAGGCCGCCGGACTTGGCGATGGATTTCGAATATTCGTCCGTCAGCATCGAGCGCCAGACGCCGGTGCCGGTCGTGTCGCCGAACGGTCCTTCGCCTTTGACGCCGGTGGTCATCTGCGAAAACATCGAGTTGAGGAACATCGCCTCGAACTCCTCGGCTTTGGCGCGCGTCTTCTTTTGCGCCTCGGGCGAAATCTTGGTCAGGGCATCGGCAAGCAGCGGGTCCCTGCGGCCGTTGATCAGCGAGGTCTTGTCGTAGGGATTGGCGATGACGTTCATCACATCACCTCGATGTCGGCCTGGATCGCGCCGGCGGCCTTGATCGCCTGCAGGATGCCGATCAGGTCGCGTGGACCAATGCCGAGACCATTTAGGCCGTCGACGAGTTGCTGCAGCGAGACGCCGTCCTTCACGACCGCGAATTTCTTGCCGTCCTCGGAGACGCTGACGCCGGTGCGCGGCGTGACGACAGTTCGGCCGCGCGACAGCGGATTGGGCTGACTGACCTGCGGGCTTTCGGAGATCGTCACGGTAAGATTGCCTTGCGCCACCGCCACGGTGGCGACGCGAACGTCGCGGCCCATCACGATGATGCCGGAGCGCTCGTCGATGACGATCTTGGCGGCGAGATCAGGATCGACCTGCAATTGCTCGATCTCGGTGAGGAAAGCGACGACGTTGCCCTTGAATTCGGCGGGGATCGCCAACTGCACCGTGGAGGGGTCGATCGGCTCGGCGGTCTTGACGCCGAGGAAGTCGTTGACCGCCGCCGCAATGCGCTTGGCGGTGGTGAAGTCGGCGTTGCGCAGCGCGAGCCGCACATTCGGCAGGCGATTGAGCGCGAATTCGATCTCGCGCTCGATGATGGCGCCGTTGGCGATGCGGCCGACGGTGGGCACGCCGCGCACGATCTTGGCAGCTTCGCCTTCGGCCTGGAAGCCGGAGATCGCCAGCGAACCCTGGGCTACCGCATAGACGTTGCCGTCGGCGCCGAGCAGGGGGGTGACGAGCAGGGTGCCGCCCTGCAGATTCTTGGCATCGCCGAGCGCGGAGACCGTGACGTCCATCCGCGTGCCCTGGGTGCCGAACGCCGGCAGGTTGCCGGTGACCATGACGGCGGCGACGTTGCCGGTGCGGATGGTGGCGCCGCGGATGTTGACGCCCATGCGCTCCAGCATCGCCTGCAGCGATTGCTTGGTGAAGGGGATGTTGTTCAGCGTATCGCCGGTGCCGTTGAGGCCGACGACCAGACCGTAGCCGATCAACTGGTTCTGTCGCACGCCTTCGATATTGGCGAGATCCTTGATCCGCGACGTCGCGCCTGCGGACGTGGGCGTTAGCGCCAGCGCCAGCAGCGCGGCGCAAGCCACCGAAATCAGTCTTGCCGAACGGATGCCGGGCATCCTGTGCTCCCCTCGAGGTCTTCCACTGGGCCGCTGGCGCCACTCCCATGACGGCGGTCCGGCATTAACTATGCGAGCGCCGTGCCACCCTGCATTTCCGCTGCAATGCATTGATATTACGGGATATTCGTTGGAGACGTGATGTTGCGTCGGCTTCACCACGATGGGCGAAACTGCCGTATGGCGGCAGAATTTGCCGGGCCGTTTACGCGTCGTTAACCATAAGAAGGCGAAGGTCGTTCTATTCTCAGGGCGAGATCACCACGATGCGCATCTACGGACCGAACGGCACCACGCTTGGATCGCCTGCGAGCCACGCGCGACGAACCAGTTCGACCGGCTTCTCGCTGCCCGATACGCCGGCTGCGCCCGAGGAGCCGCGTTCGGCTGTAGCGCCCAAGGCCGCCGGCAACATCGACGCGCTGCTCGCGTTGCAGGGCGTCGAGGACCCGACCGAGCGGCGCAAGCGTTCTGTGGCGCGGGGCAGGGGCGCGCTCGACGTGCTCGACGAGCTCAAGATCGGCTTGCTCTCCGGCAATCTCGATGCTTCCACCGTGAACCGGCTGCGCGATGCCGCGGCCAATCTGAAGTCGTCCTCCGGCGATCCCGGCCTCGATGCGGTGCTGGCCGAGATCGAGCTGCGCGTTGAAGTCGAACTGGCAAAGGCCGGGCGGTTCTAGATCGGAATGTCATTGCCTGGCTTGCGCCTCCGCTAAAGCTTCGGCGCGCCACACATGGAAGCCTCGCCGAAACCTTAGCGTAGCCGGGACCGGGCAACCCAGTATTCCAGAGACGTTCGTGCTCGACCGAGAGGCCGCAGGGTACTGGATGCCCCGCTTGAAGCGGGTAATGGACGGTGGTGGATTCACGCCGCCATATCCTTGCGGGCCGCGTCGTAACGGCGCTGCGCGTTCAGCACCTCCTTTAGATTTTTCTCCGCCCATTCCCGCAGCGGATCGACCGCATCGGCGAGTGTCGCGCCGAGCGGTGTGATCGAATATTCCACCGTGACCGGCACAGTCGCGATCGCGCGGCGTTTGATCAATCCGTCGCGTTCGAGCGACTTGAGAACTTGGCTGAGCATCTTCTGCGAGATGCCTTCAATGGTCCGGCGTAACGCATTGAAACGCATCGGCTCGTCGCGGACGAGAAGCAGAATTAATACCGCCCATTTGTCGCCCACGCGATCAAGAATCTGGCGCGTCGGGCAATCGGCCGAATAGGCGTTCGGGATTGTCGAATTGGCGGCTTTCACGGCGGTTACTCCGGCGTAATCAGGTGACCAAAAAGTGCTCTCTTAACACCTACATTCTTTTCGCTATCTAGTCACCACTGGATACCACATTCGCGTATCGCAAGGGAGACTTCCATGAAAATCGCCGTCATCGGCGCGTCCGGCAATGCCGGCTCGCGCATCACCGCCGAACTGGCCCGCCGCGGCCACAGCGTGACCGCCATCGCCCGCCATCCCGAAAAGATCGCCACCCAGGCCAACGTCACGCCCGCCGCGGGCGATGCCATGGACCAGGCGGGACTGGCCCGGCAGCTCACCGGTCATGATGCCGCGATCAGTTCGATCCACTTTCTCGCCAGCGACCCGGCCAAGCTGATCGGTGCCGCAAAGGATTCGAAGGTCGGCCGCTATCTCGTGGTCGGGGGCGCGGGCAGTCTTGAAGTGGCTCCGGGCGTCCGGCTGGTCACCACCCCGGGCTTTCCCGTGGCATACAAGGCGGAAGCCGAGAAGGGCGCCGCCTTCCTCGACTTGCTCCGGGCCGAGAAGGAACTCAACTGGACCTTCCTGTCGCCCTCGGCCCTGTTCACTGCCGGCGAGCGAACCGGCAAGTTCCGTCTAGGGACCGACCAGCTTTTGACTGCTTCCGACGGCAAAAGTTCGATTTCCTTCGACGATTTCGCAGTTGCACTCGCCGACGAAATCGAGCGCCCGGCCCATATCCGCCAGCGCTTCACGGTCGGCTACTAACAGACAGGCCGCCCCGATAGTTTTGCCTGTGCAAGGCCTTGGGGCGGTACTCCCACGGGGACGGACGATATTGTCTGTCACAACCCGCCGCTATATAAGGCCCGCGCGGACGGACAATTTTCCGCCCCGCCTTGCACGTGAAGATGGGCTGGCCTTGGAAAAGTTGAAGAATTATCGACCCTCCGAAAAAGAGCCTTTCATGAACGACCGCCAGCGCGAGTATTTTCGCGCCAAGTTGCTGGCGTGGAAGGACGAGATCCTCAGGGAATCGAAGATCACCCTGCAGACCCTCCAGGAAGAGAACGTCAATCATCCCGATCTTGCTGATCGCGCCTCTTCCGAAACCGATCGCGCCATCGAACTGCGCGCCCGTGACCGCCAGCGCAAGCTGATCTCCAAGATCGACGCGGCGCTGCAACGCATCGAAGACAACACCTACGGCTATTGCGAGGAGACCGGCGAGCCGATCTCGCTCAAACGGCTGGAGGCGCGTCCGATCGCCACGCTGTCAGTGGAAGCGCAGGAACGTCACGAGAAGCGCGAGAAGGTTTATCGCGACGAATAGTAGGGTAATGTTGGGCGACTGACCGCAGCGTGCGGTCAGCGCCGTTGCAAACTTGAAAGCCGCCGCTGATGGACAAGATTCTCGCGGCCGCCCAGACCATCGCTACCGCCCGCCGCAATCGCGCGCCGCTGGCCGCGCTGCCGGCTGAGCTCGCGCCTGCCGATGAAGCCGAAGGCTATCGGTTACAACGCGCCGTCCACGATCTGATGCTGCCGCAGACCGGCGCCCTGGTCGGCTACAAGATCGGCTGCACGAGCCCGGTGATGCAGGAATATCTCGACATCCCCCATCCTTGCGGCGGTGGCGTGTTCGCCAAGGGCGTGCATGACTCCGGCGCCAAGCTGCGGTTCGGCGACTACGTCCGTGTCGGCGTCGAATGCGAGATCGCGGTGCGGCTGGCGCGTAATCTTGCGCCGTCAGAAGCCCCCTTCACCGCGGAGTGGGTGATGGAGGCAATCGAGGCTTATCACCCTGCAATCGAGATCGTCGACGACCGCTACGTCAAATGGGAGACGATGGGCGCGCCGACGCTGGTCGCGGACGATTTCTTCGCCGCCGGCTGCGTGCTCGGCAAGGCGGTGGCGCGCACCACGGCGCCGGACCTGCTCACGGCCAAGGGCCGTGCCGTTGTCAACGGCAAGGAAGTCGGCCGCGGCACCGGCGCCGACGTACTCGGCGATCCCCACAACGCGCTGGCCTGGCTTGCCAATCATCTCGCCGAAGAGGGCACGGGGTTGCATGCCGGGCAGATCGTTCTCACCGGCAGCCTCGTGAAAACTGTGTGGCTAGACCAGGGCGATGCCGTCAGAATGGAGCTCGACGGGTTGGGCATAGTGGAAGCCAAATTCACATGAAATGACAGTAATGGCCGAGAGCGTTCCGTCGGTTCTCGAATCCGAAGCGAGAGGCGAAATCGCAGACATCTATGCCGACATCCGCAAGGTGCTCGGTACCAGCGTGGTCAACCTGATCTGGCGCAACCTTGCGACTATGCCGGGTGCGCTAGAGTGGACGTGGGCGACGGTGCGACCGCTTTATCTCGGCGACGCGCCGTTGCACGCCGAAGCCGTCAGGCGAACGATCGCTTTGCCGGATTGGCCCGGCTTCTCCATCGACACGTTGCTTGCCGGCGGCGTGGACGAGACCGAACGCGCGCGGATTCGTGACGTGCTCGACAGCTATCAATATACCAATGCGCTCGCGCTCGTCGTGCTCTCGGCGCTACTGGCGCATTACGAGCCGCGCCCGGCCGATGCCGTGAGCCCCGTCGATACGGCACCAACGGCGCCCGGCACCAAAATCCCGGAGCTGCCGCCGATGGAGGCGCTGGACCCCGAGGTGGCGGCGCTGGTCGCCGAATTGAATTCCTTCGGCGAGGACACCGAGCCGCAACTGATTGCGAGCATGTACCGGCATCTCGCTTACTGGCCGTCCTATCTGGCGCTGGTGCGAACAATGCTGGCGCCACTGCAGCGGCAAGGGCGGCTGAGCGCGCTGACGCTTTCGACTCGCGCGCTCGGGCACGCGCATGGTGCAATTCTCGCAAAGCAACTGAAGCCGGCGCCACCGCCGTATACGCTCAAACCTGCGCTCGTCTCCTGCCGCCTGTTCGTCGAACATCCGATCGCACGCATGACAGGGCTCTGCGCCCTGATCCGGCGCGCGACGCCGAAGTGAGGCATCAGCCGTCGGAGCACTTCAGCTCGGACTTGTCCCAGAATGACTTGATTGCATGGAAGGGGACGGTGACGCGCTCCCGAGCCCCCCTTAATCGCAGCAGGACATCAAAGCGGTCGTCCTTTACGTTCAACTGCTCGAAGTCATTCTGCAGGATGATGGTCATATCGTCAGGATATTTCGACTTGAGGCCAAGCGACAGTTTCACGCCATCGGCGCCGGTGCGAAACGTGAGATTGACCGGCCGCTGCTCGGAGGCGAGGCGGAGCGTCTCGGCAATCTTGGAGCGCGATGTCGGCTTGCTGCAAGGCTCGGCGAACGCAGGCGAGGCCGCGATGAGGATCGTGAGGAGAAGCAGCATTGCTCCACAAGAGATGGTCATACCTCGCAATTGCGGGGTAGCCAGTACGCCGCGCCCTGTCGTTTCCATCACTGCGGTCTCTGGAATTTTCGATCGCCTGCTTCTCGGGCGAATGACAACTGGGTGTATTCGCGTTCCCGCGGCTCGCTTTGCCCGGGTCATGCTAACGGGTTCCCTCAAAAAAGAAAGAGGGCGCTGAGAGCGCCGGATGCCGCAGCCTTGCAGTCCGTGTGTATTGGTCGTAACCACACGGTAATCATCGCGGGTGTGCCGATCAACCGGCGGTGCTTGCGCAATGAGTCTAACGACTTATGTCGTGCTTTCCCCCGGCCGCGAATCCGTCGTGCCCGTCGTCGCCGACGCATTAATGGTTAATTGAAAACTTCGCCGGGCACGAGAGACTTTGCACGAGAGACTTTCGTCCGCTTGGCGGCAACCGCGGATGGCGGGGCCCTGCGATGTCGCCGCCCGTAGCCTCGTTAACCAATTGCATCGGCTGGCCGTGCGCTGCCGGCCGAAGTCCCGGCGAAGGCATTGAGCGCCGTTCGTCTGCGCGCCGGTGCTCGCTCAGTTGATGCCGCCTGCGACAAACTTGCGCACCCGACGCTGCCGCGTCCACCGCGTCCTGCGCCAGGTGTCAGCGGCTATCGCAATACGCCTCCCTTAAACGGCGGAAGCAGCAGCGGTGATTTGACCAGCCTCGATAGGCAGTTTCGGTGGCCTGGTGCGGCACGTTGCGTGCGTTCGTGGTGGATGCGGCTTACGACCAGGAACGTAGTGCAGAAGCCGCAATTGGATTGGTGGGGTGTGCACCAGACGAGAAACGACAGGGCAATGCCGCGGGTGGCAGTTCACAGTCCGGCGGATCCGCTTCGAAGGTGACCGGCGAAGCCGCCACGAAGAACAGCGCAACGGGCACCACGACCAGCAACTCCAGGCGGTCATCGAAGGACGCCAGCACGCAGGGCGCGGGGACTGCAGGTGCAGTGGACAAGAAGGGCGATGCCACTTCTCCCGGAGGAACCACGAAGAGGTAACTTAGGGCGGGAACGATTCTGGGCCGGGAAAATTATGCAATCGTGTTTTTAGACACGCGGCAACCCTTCAGGCCTTGGCGCAATCTTTCCCCCGAGAGGCGCCGGGGTCTGCTTTTTGGCCGGCCGGTGGCCGATTCCACGCCGGGCGCTGCTCATCGAGCTGTTGGCAAGCCTCATCGTGTCAGAGGCTGATGACGTACGCGCTCATCGCCAGCAGAACGGCGACGCTGACAGCGATAACGATCAAAAAGAATTTTCCCATTGCTCCGCCTTTTTGCAGATCACAACGCAAGGCAGCAGGAATAGTTCTCCGCTGACAGGCGAACGCGGGTTCTGCGTGCGCGGTCGCGCCTGCTAGGCGAAAGGCCCGCCATTGAAGCGAGCCTTTCGGAGGTCACCGCGATTACATCGCGATCCCATAATAGTCGTTGACGGCGCGGGCCCTGGTCGGATCGCTCCAGTTCCAGGTGTTGTCGTTGCCGTAATGCGGTGCGCCCTTGAGCTGCGCTTCCGTCACGCCGGTGACGTAGCCGCCGAGCGAGGTATCGTACTTCAGCGATTGCCAAGGTAGCGGGTAGTGGTCGTCGCCGATGCCGAGGAAGCCACCGAAGGAGAGCACGGCATAAGACACCCTGCCGCTCTTCTTGTCGATCATGACGCGCTCGATCGAGCCGATCTTGTTGCGGTCGGCGCCATAGACAGCAGTTCCCTCGACCTTGTCGCTGCCGATCAGGTTGCCGGTCTCGTTTGCTTCCAGTGCCATGGGACTCCTCCTGCTGAGGTAGATGAAGCGGGAGCAAACGTTCCGAAGTGTGGCAGCTACCCACCGACACCTCGATGCGGGTGTGGCGTTTGGCTTACCCACGAACCGACATCGGTAGACATGTCTGCTAAGGGCCACTGACACACCAGTAGGCTTGGTCGGCACACCCCAGCGGAGGCCGTTGCCGTCCTGTTAAGCTTCCACGAAACCTCCGCTTAGTTGTTCCCGAAAGTGCAACATGCGGGTTTGATGGCTCTCAGACGGGGCAGTAACATTCGTCGAGACCAGCGCTGCGCTTGTGCGGGTGACGAAAAAGCTGAATAATTTCCGTCGCTCCGACGGACGGATCGGAGGATTGCGGTTGCACGCTTTGCGGCCGCTTGTTGGAGCTATTCCACATGTCGACGCTCACCGCGCACGGCGCGTGCTTACTGTGGAAGCCGGAATTGATCTGGCTGAATGTCGTTTCCGACGCGATGGTCGCCGGCGCCTTCTTTGCTACGGCGTTTGTCCTCGCGTTCTTCGTGTGGCGGCGCCATCGCGAGCTTATGTTCCGGGGCGTATTCTTGATATTCGCGATCTTCGTCGCGGTCTGCGGAGCGACCCGCCTGCTGTCGATCTACACCATGTGGGTGCCGGCCTATGAAATCGAGGCCTTGACCAAAGCTTTGCTGGCGCTGATCTCGGTCGCGATCACGGCAGCACTACTACTACTGCTGCCGCGGATCCTTGTGCTGCCCACGCGCATTCAGCTTGCGAATGCCTATGCCGCACTTGAGGAGGAAGTCAGGCAGCGCCGCGAGGCCGAGGCCATGGTCAAGCGCTTTGAGGAGAGAGAGGCCACCGAATCCAGGGTCCGACAAGCGCAGAGGATGGAAGCCATCGGCCAGCTCACCGGTGGCGTCGCGCACGACTTCAACAACATTCTAACCGTGATCACCGGGACCATCGAAATCCTCAGCGATGCTGTCAAGGATCGTCCACATCTCGCTCAGATCACCAATCTGATCAATGGAGCCGCAGCAAGGGGGGCTGAACTGACGAAGCATTTGTTGGCCTTCTCCCGTCGACAGCCGCTGCAGCCACGCAATACCGACATCAACGCGTTGGTAATCGATGCAGCGCGTCTGCTACGACCGACCCTCGGCGAACACATCGAAATCGAATCGATGCTGGCGCACGATTCCGCGCCGGCCCTGATTGATTCCAGTCAGCTCTCGACCGCGATCCTGAATCTCGCCCTAAATGCGCGTGACGCCATGCATGATGGCGGCAAGCTGACGTTAGAAACCAAGAATGTGGTGCTCGATGAGAACTACGCTCGCCTGAACAGCGACGTTAGACCGGGCAACTACGTCATGATTGCAGTAAGTGACACGGGGGAAGGAATCCCCAGCAGCCTGCTCGAAAAGGTGTTTGAACCATTCTTTACCACCAAAGAAGCCGGGAAGGGGTCGGGACTAGGCCTCAGCATGGTCTATGGCTTCGTTAAACAGTCGAATGGACATATCAAGATCTACAGCGAAGAGGGCCACGGCACGACCGTGAAGCTATACCTGCCGCAGGCCACGGGTGGTGGCCTGGAGGCGCCCGCCGGCGAGACTGGCGGGTATGCGGGCGAACATGGCGACGAGACTATCTTGATTGTCGAGGACGACCCGCTGGTCCGCGAATACGTCGTGGCGCAGATTACCCGTTTCGGGTTCCACACGCGCGCCGTCGGCAATGCTGCCGAGGCGCTGGCAATCATTGATGGACCCGAACGCATTGACCTGCTGTTCACTGACGTAATGCTCCCCGGGGGAATGAATGGCCGGCAGCTCGCGACCGAAGGGGTCAAAAGGCGCCCGGGGCTCAAAGTGCTTTATACCTCTGGCTATGCTGAGAACGCCCTTATACATCACGGCCGTCTCGACGCCGGCGTGCTGCTGCTGCCGAAGCCTTACCTCAGCGCCGATCTCGCGCGGATGCTTCTAACCGCGCTGGCATCGTGAGTTCTTCTGTACTGAACCGCGGTCTCCGCCCAAAAGAACTCACGGAGACCGCGTTGAACAGCGGCTCTCGCGTGAGTTCGCAAGGGGACCGCTCCGCTGATCCACAGCCAAGCCCGCCCCTGAAGACCATCAGGTCCAGCTCTTAAATCGCTCGCCGTTGCCGGCCGGCGAAGAGGCCGTAGACGAAGAGAACAATGATGGCGCCCACTACCGCACCGATCAGGCCCGCGCCTTCTCCGGGCTGATACCACCCGAGCGCCTGGCCGAGATAGGTCGCCACGAAAGCGCCGACGATGCCCAGTATGGTGGTGAGAATGAAGCCCGAGGGCTCATTGTCCCCGGGCATGATGAATTTCGCAATCACGCCAGCAATGAAACCAATGATGATCGTCCAAAGTATGCCCATCTCGATGCTCCGTTGTTGCTTGCCCCAACGTCACGTCCATTCGCTTACGTTGTGGGCAAACGGCCGTCCGGCGTGTACTTGTCGACGGCTGCCGGAAGCTCGCGAGACAATCTGGCCAAGATCTCTTCCTGCGAAAGTCCGGTCTGCTGTTCGAGTTGTGCCAGAACGTCGGACCCGATCGCTTGCTTCAATTCCGGAGGCGAGACATCCTTGTTCGGGCCTTGGTTGATCCAGGATTCGGCCTTCTCGCCCTGGCCGTTTTGCTTGAAACTTTCGAGCAACTCGCCGATCCCGCCGTTGAGCAGGCCGCCAACCCCGGCGCCGCCCAACATTCCGCTCAAATTGCCCAGCAAGCCGCCCAGCGGCTGCTGCCCCCCGCCTGTGTTCGGCTGGCCCCCAACGCCCTTGAGAAGTTCTGCCAGTTTGTCGCGGTTCTGATATCCGGCAATGGCGAGAAGCCCGAGAAGGGCAGTCATCGATGGCATTCCGCGGCCCATGATTAGCCTCCGTGCAGATCGTTGCTGTCAGGAACGCCGGCGGGTAGGTTCGGTTCCAACGGGAAGACGACGAGGGGCAGGCGGCTTGCGCTGGAGATCCAAGATGATGCGGCTCCTTGCATCGGAAAACGACCACGGCCTCCGCCAGGGGAGCTGACGGAGGCCGCGTTGATACACTTCATCGCGCCTAGGTTCGCAATGGAGTGTGGGAGCTCAAAAAAGCTAGAACGGCAGCAGCACGTCCATCACCTGTTGGCCGTAACGGGGTTGCTGCACGTCGGTGATCTGGCCGCGGCCGCCATAGGCGATGCGGGCCTGCGCGATCTTGGTGGAATCGATGGTGTTGTCGCTCTGGATGTCTTCGGGGCGGACGATGCCGGCGACGATCAGTTCGCGGATTTCGAAATTGACACGGATTTCCTGTTTGCCCTCGACCACGAGATTGCCGTTCGGCAGCACCTGCGTGACGACCGCGGCAACCGTGGTCTGCAGGGCTTCCTGGCGATTGACCGAACCCTTGCCGTCGCTCGACGACGTCGAGTCCGTGGTCAGGAGGCGGCCGGGCAGGATCTTGTTCGGCTGTGTGATCGTTTGGGCGCCGATGAAGTCGGTGATCCCTGAGTCTTCCTTGCTTGTGCGGCTGCGCTGGGTCTCGTTGGCGATGTTGGCCTTGTCGGTGATGTTGACGGTCACCGTCAGCAGATCGCCGACGCGCGCCGCGCGCTGATCCCTGAAGAAGGCGCGTGAGCCGTTCCGCCACAACGAGTTGGCGTTGTAGGAGGCCTGCTCCGGCTTCGGCATCGGCATCTGTACCGGCTTGTAGCCGGGTTGCGTAGTCGGGTTTTCGATCTCCGTCAGCTTCGGCTTTTCGCCGATCTGCGACAGACGGTCGATCGAGGAGCAACCGCTCGCCAAGGCAGCCAGCGACAACATGGCGCCGGAGAGAACGATGCGGTTGAGACGGGGAACTGACATTTACATTACTCGGCTTTTGAAGCGGCTGGCGAATTGACGATGGCGACGGCTACCGGCTGTGCTTTGCCGAGCAAAGTGGCATCGCTGGTCTGCGGCAGGCGTGACGCCGGTGGTGAGATCGAGACCTGCCCACGGCCAGTCACAGTGCCGGACACCGTGCGCTTCGACTGCAGGTTCATGACAGTGACGACGTCGCCTTCGGTGCCGTTGTCCAGCGCCTTGCCGCGCATGGTGAGGTAGATTCCGGGCGTCTCGTAGATCAACATGACGTTCTGGTCGCGCTGTACCAGATCGGGCTTGGCGAGATCTGCGGTCCTGATGGCCTGGCCGGCGCGAAGCTGACGGCGGGCCTGCATGCCCACCGCGCGATCACGCAGGGCAGCATCAGGACCGACTTCCGCTTTCGGGCGGCGCTCGACCACCACGTCGGAAGACTTCAAGACCTCATTGCGCTCCACGTTGCGCGCCAGCACTGCGGCCTCGATCGTCTCGATTGCCGTACCGGTATAGCGCAGCTTGGCAGCGGCGGCGCCGTTCTCGTTGGCGATCTCAAAAGTGACGTCGAAGCGGCCGTTGCGATTGTCGTAGCGAACGATGCTCGCCTGCAGGCTACCGCTGAAGCCGGCGTCCAGCCTGACGTCGCCGGGATCGCGGTCGAAGGTCAGCGACAGATTGGCGGCGTCGCCGAGACCATTGCGGCGCTCCAGCGCTTGCGCAACCTGCAGCTCGATGTTCTTGCCTTCGACGGTGCGGGCCAGACGCGTCACCGAAATTTCCCTGAGGTCGCGGGTGTCGACGCCGATCACATGATGGGCTCGAAGGGTGTTGAGTACCTGCGCTACCGGCAGCGAGCCGGTGGTGCCCAGATCCGGGGCGCGGTAGATCGCAATCTGCGCGGCGCTGCCCGCATTGTCGATGACATCGCCTATCCGCACGAGGTCGCCCGATACCTGCACGTCGGCGCGCAGCACGGGCGCGGCGATCGCGTTGCGGTTCGCGAAGCTTTCCCGGGTTTGCGCAACCGCGGCCGTGCTCGATGCAGCGATCAGGACAGTGGCCAGAAGGAGGGCGCGGGCGATCATGACCAGTCCTTTAGCGGAACATGTTAGAGGTGGATTGCAGCATCTGGTCGGCTGCGCTGACGACCTTGGCGTTCATCTCATAGGCGCGCTGGGCGGCGATCAGGTCGGAGATTTCGGTCACCACCTCGACATTGGCCTGTTCGAGGTTGGCCTGCTGCATGTCGCCAAAGCCGTCGGTATTGGCGATGCCGTCCTGCGGCGTGCCGGAGGCCGGGGTGTCCGTGAACAGATTGTCGCCGATCGGGTTGAGGCCGGCCTTGTTGATGAAGCGGGTCAGGCCAATCTGGCCGACCAGCGTCGGCGTGGTCGAGCCCGGCAGTATCACCGTGAGCTGGCCCTGCGCGTTGATGGTGATCTGCGAGGAATTCTGCGGGATCGTGATCGTCGGCTGCACCGGGTTGCCCTGGGCGGTGACGACGCGGCCCTGCGCGTCCATCATGAACGAGCCGTCGCGGGTATAGGCATAGGTGCCGTCGGGCATCTGGATCTTGAAGAAACCTTCACCGCGGATCGCGACGTCGAGGTCGTTGCCGGTCGGCGACAGCGTGCCCTGGCTCATCAGACGCGGCGTGCCGACGGTCTTGACGCCGCCGCCGATATCGACGCCGACCGGCAGAATGGTGCCCTGGTCGGAAGCCTGCGCGCCGACGCGGCGCACATGGTCGTAGATCAGGTCCTGAAACGCCGCGCGCTGCTTCTTGTAGCCGGTGGTGCGCATATTGGCGATGTTGTTGGAGATCACCTGAACGTTGAGTTCCTGTGCCGCCATGCCGGTCGCTGCTGTGTAGAGTGCGCGCATCGATCTATGCCTTAAGCGTTATGCCGGAACGTCGGCGAGTTTCTCGACTGCGGTTCGGTGCAGGTCGTGCTGCTGCTGCAGCATCGCCGAGATCTGCGTGTAGGTGCGCGTGATCTCGATCATGCGGCTCATTTCGTGGACAGAATTGACGTTCGACTTCTCGATAAAGCCCTGGCGGACCCGCGAGGTGGTGTCGGGCTGGGCGGCGATGCCTTGGCCCGCCGAGTAGAGGTTGCCGCCTTCCTTCACGAGCGTCTGCGGGTCGGCAAAGGAGACCAGCCGCAGCTTGCCGCGCACCGAGTCAGTGCGGCCGGTGCCTTCGAGGACCGTGATGTTGCCGTCGGCCGCGATATTGATTTCCTTGTCGGTCGGCTGGAACACGATCGGGCCGGAGGTACCCAGCACCGGATCGCCGCTCGCGGTCACGAGCTGGCCCTGATTGTTGATCTGCAGGCCGCCGTCACGGGTGTAACGTTCGCCGGCGGCCGTCTGCACTACCAGGAAGGCGTTGCCGTCGATCGCGACGTCGAGCGGGTTCTTGGTCTGCTCGGAGGGGCCGGCCGAGAAATCATGGAAGGTGGCGCGGTCATGCACGAAGGAGACGCGGCGGTCGGCATGCACGAAATTGTCTTCATGCGCAGGCGAGCGCAGATATTCCTCGAACAGCGACCGGTCGGCCTTGAAACCGGTCGTGTTGATGTTCGCGACGTTGTTGGCGACGACATCCAACTGCCGTTCCAACGTCATCTTCCGCGAAAGTCCGACGAGAAGCATATTCTCCATCGGTGGTTCTCCCCTTGATCGATCCGAAGCAGGCTCTCCCAAGCCCGTGGTCCGGATCATTCGTAAACCTTTGGGCTCTCCCAAGCCGGCCGGTCACGCCGTTTACTCAGCGAAAGCCGTGCCAAGTCGGGAAATCCTGTTTTTTTAAAGGGTTAGGCTTTTTTCTGGGGCGGCGAGGGCGGCAGGAAAGGTCTTGTTGACCATGTTTGCCCGGCAGATTTTTCCCAGTTGGACGCGAATGGAAAGGTTCCGTTAACCATTATTACCCTAGCGTTGCACGTGTAGAGGGCGCGTGTGCGCTGGCGGCTTTTGTTTCGCGTTGTGGGGGCATCGTTACCCAGGCTGGTGGCAACCGCGTTCGTTCCCAGTGGAAGCGGGCGGGGCAATGGCTGACAACGAGCAGGCGGAAGGCGCAGACGGCGCAGATGCCGCATCGTCGAAAAAGGGCAAGCTCAAGCTGATCATTGCGGTCGCCGGATTCGTTGCCATCCTTGGTGCTGGCGCCGGCTGGTTCTTCCTGATGCGGGGCCATGGCGAGGAGAAGCACGCCGAAGCCCCGCCGCCGAAGCCGCCGTCCTTCATCGAAGTGCCCGACATGATGGTCAACCTGGTCGGCGCCCCGGGCGAGCGGGTGCAATATCTCCGCGTCAAGGTCGTGCTCGAGATCAAGGAAGAGAAGCAGGTTGAGGCGATCAAGCCGAACCTGCCGCGCGTCACCGACCTGTTCCAGACTTACCTGCGCGAATTGCGTCCCTCCGACATCAACGGTTCGGCGGGTCTGTTTCGCCTCAAGGAAGAGTTGACTAAGCGCGTCAACAACGCGGTGGCGCCGCAGCAGGTGAGCGCCGTGCTGTTCAAGGAAATCGTCGTGCAGTGATGGGGCGGATCTAGCATCATGGCCGGCAACCAAGACCAGATGGACCAGGACGCCATTGCCGCGCAATGGGAAGCCTCGCTGGACTCCGAGGATCCCGCGGCGGCTGCGGAAGAAGCCGCCGCCAATGAACTCTCCGAGAGCATGGCGCTGCAATGGGCGGCCATGGTCGAGGATGGCGGCCGCGAATTCGGCAACAAGAATTCCGGCGAGCGGGTTCTGTCGCAGGAAGAGATCGACAATCTGCTCGGCTTCACCGTCGGCGATGTCAATCTCGACGACCATTCCGGCATTCGCGCCATCATCGACTCCGCGATGGTGTCCTACGAGCGTCTGCCGATGCTCGAAATCGTGTTCGACCGCCTGGTGCGGTTGATGACCACGAGCTTGCGCAACTTCACCTCCGACAACGTCGAAGTTTCGCTCGACCGCATCACCTCGGTCCGCTTCGGCGACTACATGAACTCAATTCCATTGCCGGCCGTGCTCAGCGTGTTCAAGGCCGAGGAGTGGGAGAATTTCGGACTTGCGACGGTCGATTCCAGCCTGATCTATTCGATCATCGACGTGCTGCTCGGCGGCCGCCGCGGTCAGACCTCGCTGCGCATCGAGGGCCGGCCCTACACAACGATCGAAACCAACCTCGTCAAGCGGCTGGTCGAGGTGGTGCTTTCAGACGCCGAGCAGGCGTTCCGGCCGCTGTCGCCGGTGACGTTCTCGATCGACCGGCTGGAAACCAATCCGCGCTTCGCCGCGATCTCCAGGCCCGCCAACGCGGCGATCCTGGTGCGGTTGCGCATCGACATGGAAGACCGCGGCGGCAATATCGAATTGCTGCTGCCCTATGCGACCATCGAGCCGATCCGCCCGGTTCTGCTCCAGATGTTCATGGGCGAAAAATTCGGCCGCGATCCGATCTGGGAAGGGCACTTCGCTACCGAAGTGGCGCAGGCCGAGATATCCGTCGATGCCGTCCTTTATGAAGCCGACATTCCGCTCAAGCATCTGATGAAGCTGAAGGTCGGCGATACGCTGCCGCTGGAGATGCGGCCCGATGCGCTGGTGTCGGTCCGCTGCGGCAACGTCACGCTGACCGAAGGACGGATGGGACGGGTCGGCGACCGCGTCGCGATCCGCGTGACCAAGCAACTGCGCAAACCAAATACCACCTTCGCGATGTTCGAGAAGGCCGATGAACAGACCAAGTTGATGGAGGCACAATGAGTCATTCCCTTGGCATTGTAATCGAGAGTCTGGTGGCGGTGCTGCTGCTGCTCACGATCGGCTACTGCATGCTGCTCAACAAGCGGCTGAAGCGGCTGAAGGCGGACGAGCATTCGCTGAAAGCCACGATAGCGGAACTGATCACGGCAACCGAAATCGCCGAGCGGGCGATCGGCGGCCTCAAGCACACCGTGCGCGACGTCAACGAAAATCTCGGCAGCCAGCTCGCCGCCGCGACCCAGATGGCGGGGCACCTGAAGGGCATGCTCGCCGAAGGCGACGGCGTTATTCGACGGCTGTCCAAGATCGCGATCGCGGCGCGGCCCTCGCAAGAAGCCGAACCCGCAGCACCCAGGATATCTACAGCCAAGGCGGTAGCCGCGGCAGCTGAAGCATTCTCCGAACGCCGAAAGGCCAGTGGCCTCGCCGCATGAAGTCGTTTCGCGATATCCGTGTCATCCCGGTCGTGCTGGTCGCGATCTTCGGCCTTGCGGTGCTGAAGGTCGCCGGCCTCGTGATCGATGGCGGATACGTGTTCGATTATCAGGCCAGCCAGCCGGCCAAGCGCTCGTGGGCGCAGGACAATCTGGGCTACCCCGGCGGCTCCAGGCCGGAAGCCGCCGACATCACCGGTTCGGTCAAGAAGGAAGAGAAAAAGGAAGAGGCGCCGAAGCCGGCAGCGCCGGCTACCGAGGCGCCGAAGCCCGACGGCGTCGTGGTGTTTCCCGACCAGAACCCGCAATCGGTGTCGCCGTCGGAGCGCGCCATTCTGGAACGGCTGCAGGCGCGGCGCCAGGAACTGGAGCAGCGCGCGCGTGAAATCGAAATTCGCGAAAGCCTTCTCAAATCAGCCGAGAAGCGCATCGAGGGTCGCGTCGAGGAAATGAAGGCCACCGAGGTGAGGATCTCGACCGCAAGCGGGCAGAAGGCCGAACAGGACGCCGCCCGCTTCAAAGGCATCATCACGATGTACGAAGGCATGAAGCCGAAGGACGCCGCCAAGGTGTTCGACCGGTTGGAAATGTCCGTGCTCTACGAAATCGCCTCGCAGATCGCGCCGCGGAAGATGTCGGACATTCTGGGCCTGATGCAGCCGGAAGCGGCTGAGCGGCTGACCGTCGAACTGGCCCGCCGCGCAGGCGCCGACAAATCCGCTCCCGTGGCCGAGTTGCCGAAGATCGAAGGCAAGATCCTGCAGCCGAAGCCGAACTGACGCAGGCTGCGTCCCCGGCAACGGTATTGGCGCCGGTCAGAACCTGCGCGGCCCCGATGAGACGAACGAGCGGTGGGCTACGGCGAGAGCCCCGCGCTCGTTGGTTTCAAGGGCGATTTTCTGCGCCAGCATGACATCGCCGGCGACGAGGTCGCCATCGGGAACAAAGCACCATTTGCAGACATGTTGGCCGGTGCCGCTGATTTCCTCGATGTTCGTCTGCGTCCCATGATGGATCCGATAGCGCGTCCCGGTGTGGCTGCCGACGACGTCGAAATATCGGAATCGCTCGTAAGAGGCGCGCTGCTTCGGCGACAGCCAATCCTTCAAGAGCGTAAGGGCTCGTGCCTCAGTCTCGAAGCGAAACGATTTGCTGCAGGAACCGGACCGTGCCACTGCCAGCGAAAGCGCCGACAGCAGCACCGTACCGAGCAAAGCCAGGACGAACGAGCATATCGCAAGGACGATCTGCTGGGTCACTGCCGTCAGCCGCCGACGAGACGCGGATAAAACAGCGTTTCCTCCGCCGTCGGATCGAAGGAGCGGATAACCCGTTGTTCGCCGGGCCCCGATCGAACCGCTGCCGTAAAGCCTGCGCCGGTCAATTCCTTGAAACGCCGCTCGGCCTTTTCGACCTCCGCGCGATCATGGACGTCGAATGTATGCCGGGTGTCGCCAGTACGATCCATCACGATCTGGGTTGCCATTTCACGCACTCCGAATTTGGCTGCCTGAGCCAGGTTTGGCAGACTCGGGAGCTTTGGTGATCGATTGCCGGCCGCACATCCCGAATCCATGCCCTCTCCTAAAACGGGACGGCTGACGTTGGTTCCATTCGTCGTGCGATAATGATTCTGATTCTGGCGTTGGGCGGCGCCATGGCGATCGCGACAGCCGCGAGCCCGCAGCGTCTGCAACGATGAGGCCGAGAAGAGCCGCATTCCGGCCCTTTCTTTGATGGGTGGTGCATCCGCCCGTGCCGGCGGATGGGCTTGCCGGCGCCTTCAGCGAAATCAATGAGTTGACGTTAACAAAGCCTTAAGTCGGCCAATCCAAGATTCAAACCCGCAGGCGAGGGCGCTTCGCCGCAGAACTCATTGAGGCCGCGAGATTTCCTGGATGGGGCAAAGGGCTGCCGCTGGAACTGGGTCGCAGGGCCGCGCTTTGGCGCGGGCGGCCCGGCTTTGCCTTGGCCGGCCGCTCGCTCTCGTCCTCTTGCTCGCCGGGCTCGCTATTTCGCAGCCCTGCCGGGCCGACGATCCCGTGCGGGGGGAGGCCACGTTTACGTCCGGAGGCGGCTTCGCGCGGCTGGTATTGAAGCTGGCCGAGGACGTCGAATCCGACGTTTCGACCGCGGGTTCGATCATTATCATCCATTTCAAGCGCCCGGTGGACATTCCCGTCGACAAGCTGTCGGATGCCGTCCCCGATTATGTCGGCTCGGCGCGGCGCGATCCCGACGGTACGGCGATCCGGCTGTCGCTGGCGCGGCGGGCAACCGTCAACACCATGACGGCGGGGGAGCGGATCTTCGTCGACTTCCTGCCCGATGGCTGGACCGGGCCGCCGCCCCCGCTTCCTGCCGCGGTCGTTCGCGAACTGGCGGACCGGGCGCGGGCCGCCGAGCGCGCGCTCCGCGCCCAGCTTGCGGTCGCATCCGCGAAGAAGAAGCCCCCGGTGCGCGTCCGCGCCTCGGTGCAGCCGACCTTCGTCCGCTTCGTGTTCGAGATGCCCGACGGCGTCAACGTCTCGTCGGTGCTGAACGATCAGAAGCTGACGCTGCAGTTCAACAGCGTGCTCAATTTCGACCTGGCGGATGCGAAGGTGGCGGCGCCGCCGAATATCGCCTCGATCAACCAGCGCGCCGACGTCGACTCTTCTGCCGTCGACATCGTGCTGATCGGCGAGGTCGACGTCCATTCCTTCCGCGAGGAAAAGAACTATGTGATCGACGTCGCCTTCCAGCAGCCGGAAAAGCCCGCGCTGGCCGAGCCCCAAGCCGCAGCCAAACCGGCCGTGCCGGCCAAGCCGGGACCTGCCTCGCGGATTTCGCGCGACAAGGCCTTGAAGGAATCGCCGCCACCACAGCAGCCAGCCGAAATTCCGCCCGTCACTTCGGAGGCGATTGCCGAACAGGCCGGGATCGAAATCAGGCCCGCGCAGGTGAATGAAGCACCGGCCGCTGCGGAGGCCGCAATGCCTGACGTCGAAAAGGCGCCGCGGGCCAATGGCAACGCTATTCCCACGACCGGGAAGATGGCCGCTGCATCGGAAAAAACGTCGGCTCCGGCGGAAGCCGTGAAAGCGGCGCAACCCGCCGAACCGATCCAGGCCACCGCGGCGGAGCCGCCAAAGCCTGTGGCACCCAAGCAAGCTCAATCTTCCGTGGAGCCGCCGACGAAGGCCGCGCCGGCGGCGTTCAGTTCGCCGCCGGAAGGCGGTGCCAAGGACAAGACCCCCGCCGTCGAGGCAAGGCGTGACAGCGACGGCCTGCGCGTGACCTTCTCCTTTGCCGCTCCGACCCCGGCTGCGCTGTTTCGCCGTGCCGACACGGTATGGCTGGTGTTCGACCAGACCAAGCCGGTCGATATCGAGCCGATCCGTAGCAAGGGCGGCGCCATCATTGGCGATGTCAGCCGGCTGCCGCTGGAAAAGGGCCAGGTCATTCGCATCCGCCTCAACCGGCCGCAGATCCCTTCGCTCGAAAGCGAAGGCCGCTCCAACGGCACCGAGTGGACGCTGACCTTCGCTGACCGCGGCCAGACGCCGCCGTTGCCGCTGATGGTGCTGCGGAACATCACCGATCCCGCGCTTGCCAATGTCACCGTGCCGCTGGCCAATCCCGGCGCGATGCACCGGCTGGTCGATCCCGACGCAGGCGATACGCTGTGGGTCGTGACCGCGCCGCCACCGACCCGCGGCCTCATCAAGCGGCAGGATTTCGTCGAACTGTCGCTGCTGGAATCGGTGCACGGCGTGGTGGTGCATCCGAACTCCGACGATATCAAAGCCGAGGTCGGTGCCGACAAGGTGATGCTCGGCCGGCCCGGCGGATTGACGTTGTCGTCCGCCGACGTCGCGGCCGAACGCGCCACCGCGGCGGTGAGGCCGTTGTTCGACGCCGATGAATGGCGCAAGAACCGGGAAGAGAAATTCCTGGCCCGGTTGGATGCGTTGATCAAGGCCGCGGCCGCCGCGGGGCCTGAGCAAAAGGCGCACGCCCGCCTCGAACTTGCGAACTTCTACATGTCGCGCGGCATGTATCAGGAGGCGAGAGGGGTGACGAACCTCATCCTCTCCGAGACCATCCAAGGGAACGAAGACGCCGCCGTGCTGATGGTGCACGCGGTCGCCAGCATCTTGATCGGGCATCCCGAGCACGCGCTGAAGGACCTCGCCAATCCGGCGATCGGCAACAGCTACGATTCCCAATTGTGGAAGGGCTTTGCGTTCGCCCGCCAGGAAAAATGGGCGGACGCACGTGAAAAGTTCAAGAACGCCGAATTCTCGATCGCCGCGCTGCCGCCGGAACTGCAGCGCATCGTCACCGTAGACGCAATGCGGGCTTCGCTCGAGGTGAAGGACTATGCCGGTGCCTCGCGGCGGCGCAGCGAACTCCAGGTGATCGGCGTTCCCGCCGAGATGAAGCCTGAAATCGCGGTGCTGCGCGGGCGCCTAGCCGAGGCACTGGGACACGAAAAGGACGCGCTCGATGCTTACGGGTTTGCGGCGCAGTCCCGCGACCGGCAGGCGTCTGCGGAAGCGAGGCTGCTGGAGGCCCTGCTGCGGCACCGGCGCGGCGAACTCGGTCAGGCCGAGTTGATGCGCGAACTGGAGATCTTGTCGGTCATCTGGCGTGGCGACGAGATCGAGTTGAAGGCATTGAACAAGCTGACGCAGCTCTATGCCCAAAACGGGCGCTATGCCGAGGCGCTCGCCGCCGCCAAGACCGCGACGAAGCTGCAGCCCAACTCCGAACTGTCGCGGCAGGGCCAGGATGCGGCGTCCGCGCTGTTCACGGAGCTCTATCTCGGCCAGAAGGCCGATGACATGAAGCCGGTCGATGCACTCGCCATGTTCTATGAGTATCGTGAATTGACGCCGATCGGCCGTCGTGGTGATGAAATGATCCGGCGCCTCGCGGACCGGCTGGCCGCCATCGACCTGCTCGACCAGGCCGCTGAACTGCTGCAATATCAGGTCGACAAACGCCTGGAAGGCGCCGCGCGCGCGCAGGTGGCGGCCCGGCTTGCCATGGTCTACCTGGCCAACCGCAAACCAGACCGGGCGATCACGGCGCTGCGCCTGACGCGGATTGCCGATCTGTCCGGGGAATTGCGGCAGCAGCGGCTACTCCTGGAGGCACGGGCCCAGAGCGACGTCGGTCGCCACGACCTCGCGCTCGATATCATCTCCAACATCACCGGACGCGAAGCGATCCGGCTGCGCTCCGACATCTATTGGGCCTCGCGGCAGTGGCGGGAGGCTTCCGAGCAGATCGAACTGTACTACGCGGACCGTTGGCGGGATTTCAAACCGCTGAACGCCGCCGAGAAGAGCGACGTGATCCGCGCGGTCGTCGGCTATGCGCTGGCCGAGGATGCGATCGGCCTGGCCCGTTTCCGCGAGAAATACGCGCCCCTGATGACTGGCGAGGCCGACCGGTTCGCATTCGAGACCGCGAGCAAGCCGGCCGCCTCCAACAGCGCCGAATTCGCTCTGATTGCCAAGATGGCCGCCAGCGTCGACACGCTCGACGGCTTCATCCGTGAAATGAGGATCCGCTTCCCGGATGCGACAGCTCGCGCGCCGCTGTCGCCGGAAATCTCCAAGGGCGAGCCGGTCCACACCGGCGCCTTGCCGGCGATGGCCGGCATCAGGCGGATCGGCGCGGCGAAGTAATGGCAGGTCCGACAACGAAGCCTGACCTCCGGTTAGTTAGCCCCAGCGGTTGCGCTAAACCTCCACGCGTTCATAATTCGTGAATTGAATTTGCCGCTGACCGGATCATGGTTGTTCACCGACCAGTTCGTGTGACCGAGTGTGACATCCAGATGATGGATGCTCGGTTATTCATCCCGGTGCACGACTCGCCGCTATGCACGCAACTTTCGAGCCGAGCTGACGCGGTACCATAGGTTATTTGTCAGCCCCACCCTTCATCTTTTTGCGACGCGTCCGTGCCTGCTTGATCGCAGCTATTGGCTTGCTCACGAAGTGCTTTAGTTCCTCAGGTTTCTGCGGCCGCGCGACGCTGCGACGGCTGCTGATGTCTCGAACTCCGGGACGAAAGACATGCTGAAACGATCACGTAATTTTCTTCCGGCGGCGGCCGCGAGCTTCATCTTCATATCGTCGGTCATATGGCTTGTTCTGGATGCCGATCTGCATTCGAAAAACGCGAGCGCCGCCACGTCAACCGTCGTGCGACCCGAGGCCATGGCTCCGGAGCTTTTCCAAATGGCTCACGCCGCTAACCAAATGACGATGAAGATACTTGAATTGGATCGGGCGAAGCATCTCGCTTTCTGGACCTCCGTGCTGAAAAATAAGAAGCGGGCTTGTGGCGCTGTTGTTCGGAGCGCCTATCAAGGTGGCACTGAATCCGGGATCGATAACTGGAGCGTCAGTTGTCAGGATGGTCACAAATATTCGATAACTATCAACCCCGACGAGCAGGACGCAGCCTGCATTCGAAATACTTTTGCCGGAATCTCTGAATAGCGCTTGGGAGGCCTGCTCCTGTGGCCTCAGATCAGACCAAACGCAAGCTCGCTGCCATTTTCGCCGCCGATATTGCCGGCTACAGCCAATTGATGGGTGCGGACGAGGAGGGCACGCTCGCTCGCCTCAAGGAGCTTCGCAGTGAACTGATCGATCCAAAGAACAAGCAGCATCACGGTCGCATCGTGAAAACGACCGGCGACGGAATCCTAATTGAGTTTCCGAGCGTGGTCGATTCAGTTCGCTGCGCGATCGACATTCAGCAGGGCATGGTCGAACGCAACGCCGGGGTGCCGCGGGAGAAACGAATTGAATTTCGCGTGGGGGTCAATCTTGGGGACGTGATGATAGAAGGCCGTGACCTCTATGGCGATGGTGTGAATATCGCGGCGCGTCTTGAGGCGCTCGCCGAACCTGGCGGCATATGTATATCCGAGACGGTCCTCAATCACGCGCGCGATAAGGTACCTTTCGATATCGAGGATGCGGGTGAGCAGACGCTGAAGAATATCGCCCGACCTGTCCATGTTTACCGCATCATCATCGACGCAAGTCAGCGGCCTGCGACTCCCAGGTCTAATCGCGCGACGTTGGCGTTGCCGGACAAGCCATCCGTCGCCGTACTGCCGTTCAACAACATGAGCGGCGACCCCGAGCAGGAATTCGTCTCCGACGGGATTGTCGAGGATGTGATCACAGCGTTATCGCGCTATCCCTCGCTGTTCGTTATCGCTCGAAACTCGTCCTTCACTTACAAAGGTCGGATGGTCGACGTGAGGCAGGCCGGGCGTGAACTTGGCGTGCGCTATGTGCTCGAAGGCAGCGTGCGCAAGGCGGGTAATCGCATCCGCGTGACCGCACAATTGGTGGAGGCGGAAACCAGCAATCACGTCTGGGCCGAGCGATACGACCGCGATCTCGCCGATATTTTCGCTGTGCAGGATGAACTCACTGAAGCACTGACCACCGCGCTGGCCCCCGCCATTGCAGGCGCCGAGCTGCGTCGGGCGATGCGCAAGCCGCCGGGGAGCCTTGATGCCTGGGCGGCCTATCAGCGCGGTTTGTGGCATTTGAGCAAGGCCACTGCGGATGACGATCGGAGGGCAGCGGAATTTTTCAAGCAAGCAATCGATCACGACCCGACCTTTGCCGGCGGCTACAGCGCGCTCGCCCTGTATCAGCTGCAAGCGGCCGCAATTTACCAAACCCTGGAGCTGGCAGGGGCGCAACGTTCGGCCGAGGGCTTGGCCCGCCGAGCGGTCGCTCTTGATGGGGCCGATGCGGAAGCCCGTTCGTGCCTCGGCTGGGCCTTGCAATCGCGCGGCGAGGCGGACGGCGCGTTGGCGGAGATCGAGCGAGCTCTCGCGATGAGTCCTAACCTCGCGATCGCGCACGGCCACCGAGGCGCGACGCTGATCTTCGCGGGACGGCCGAAGGAGGGACTCACAGCTCTCGAAAAGTGTATCAGGCTCGATCCGCGTGATCCCTATCTAGCGGTACGTTTATTGCACATTGCGTCCGGGTTATATTTTTGCGGTGAATACGAGGCTTCTCTCGAGGCGTCGAAGCGGCTGTTGCGGTCGTATCCCGATTTTCCGATGATCTACCGCTGGGTCGCGGCGGCGCTGGGCCAGCTTGGACGCACAGCGGAAGCGAACGAAGCATTGGAGCTGGCCGTTTCCCACGCACCGGCGGCCTTCGATATGTATGTTCGCAACAGAGCTCCGTGGTTTCGGCCGGACGCCCACGCCCATCTGGTCGAGGGTTTACGCAAGGCTGGCTGGAAGGGTTGAAGCTGCGTTGACGGGGCCAAGGCGAGCCAAAGCGTGTCCCATGGCCTGGACCCAATGTCCTCCCGACACGTTATCGCGAGGGAGGATTGATCGAAGCCGGCCATGGAAACATTTGAGGCCTATCTCGACAGGAAATACGAGGAACTCACGTTATTGAGCGGCTTCCTCGACGCCCCCTTGCCGCTGCGGCGTCCGACCTCAGTGCCCGAGGTGATTGAGCACAAATTTCACATCGCCGCCGCCCTGAAGGCGCAGCATGCGCTGCACGATTGGGCGCTCACAGAAACTGCCTGGGCACATCCGGGCCGGCTCCGTGCCGGGCCGTTCCAGTTCAGCTACGACTATCAGCGCGCAGACCTCGAAGTGCGCGGCCCATCCTTTTACCAGTTCGACCATTCGACAGCGGCGAACCAGACCATCTATACGTCCTCCGGGATGGCGGCGATATCGGCACTGCTGCTGGCCTTCGCACGTTTGGTGCCTGAGGCCGACATCCTGGCTTTGCCTGGCTCCTATGGCGAGACCCTGGAGCTGATCGAAAATCATGCACGTCAGTTTCGCCTGGTCCTCCTGAAAAGCTCTCCCGACGAGGTCGCCTCTGATGCCGGCCCATCCCGAATTCTTCTGTTCGATTCCTGCACGCCCGCTGCCGCATTCGAGGCGACGCTCCGTTGCGAAACGCCGCAGCTCGATCTTGTAATTTTCGATACGACCTGCTTCTCGACGGGCTCGGGGCGGATCCGCCGGGTTGTGAGCTGGGCGCGACGTTGGGAAGTCCCGATCGTGCTCGTGCGTAGCCATACCAAGCTCGACTCCCTCGGGGTGGAGTACGGGCGGCTCGGCTCTGCAGTTCTCGTCGCCTGCGAAAAGCACGTCGCCCCGGCCAAGCAGGAGCGGCTAGAGGGCCTCGCCAGCGAAATGCGCAATGCCGTGCGACTGTTCGGCGGCGCGGCGGTGCCTGCGCATTTCCCGCCCTACGTCGGAACGAAAACCTATCGGGCTCTGACTGACAGGCGGGTGGCGGCTATTTTGCGCAACAGCAGGCGGACGGCACGCTGCTTTGCGTCCGCGCTCGCCGGCTCAGCGGCGGAGCTGCATTTCGCGCACGGTCTCTATGTCACACTGGCGCCGAAGCGGATGCTCGACGAGAAGCCGACAAAGCAAATGGCGGCGGAGTTGTGCGACGACCTGAGAAGGGACGGATTGCTGCTGCGGCATGCCGGCAGTTTCGGATTCGATTTCGGCGCAGCGGAGTGGTTCCGCGATATCGCACGTAATCGCCACTTGGTCAGGATCGCGGTGCCTGATCTTCCGACGCCGCTGTGGGACCAGGTCGCTCGAGCCGTAGTGCAATGGTGGTCGGCGCATGAGGAGGAAAATTTTCAGCCCGCGGGCTTGCCCACGATTGCGCCTGCATAGGAGCCGCGTTTCGACCGAGGCCCTCTGCGGAGCGCGAGCGTGATGGATGAAATCCTGCGCTGGGCGGCGACCGCCGGAACGATCGGAGCCGGGCTGATCCTGGCTGCCCGGGCCCGGCCACGAACTACCGGCTGGGCGTTCGTGGTACTCGCCGCGGCATCGACAATCTGGATCGTCGTCGGCTATCTGACTGCGGAATATGCACTGATGGTGCAAAACGTCGTGGTGACACTCATCAATCTGTTCGGCATTTACCGATGGCTGATCTGGAAGGGAGAGGTATGAAGAGGTCCGGCTCGGCCGAGCTCTAGTCCGACGTGCTACAGCCTAATTTTTGACGAGTTGGCCCGTTAGGGAAGGCTTCAGCGTCTCTCTGGCGCCTCCTGCAATCGTTTCTAGCCAGCCGCCCAATGCCACTGACCCGGGACCGAATCATAGGACACGACAACGAACGCTTGGCGTTCAGGTTCACCATGCTGAACGACGCGGATACGGTCGAGTGCCAGATCAGCGACGCCGCGATGGATGAACTCGGAGGCGTCAAAGGGACGGAGAGCATGGCAAGGCAGGCGCAGTTCTTGTCGCTGAGGGACACCGTCGAGAGCATCGCATCCGAGATTTTCGACAAAGGGCCGTGCGTAAAGGGACAGATCGTCAGGATCTTCACCAAGCATGTGCAGAAATTGCCGCCATCGCTGACGGATCCAATCGCTGCCGATTCGGAGCCGGATGCGGGCCAAGCCGCTTCGCTGCGGATCATTGCCGAAACGAGGACGGCGAGTGCGGTGCAGTAACGCCGCCGCGTTTCCGTCGGCCCCGATAGCGGCTGTATGACTTGAAGGAGTGAACGGCAGTCGCTCCCCATCACACCGTGAAAATTCGCCCCGGGTTCAGGATGTTCTTCGGGTCGAGCGCGCGCTTGAGCGTGCGCATGGTTTCGATTTCCTCTTCGGTGCGGCTCATTTTGAGGTAGGGCCGCTTCAGGATGCCGATGCCGTGTTCGGCCGAGATCGAGCCGCCGAATTCGCCGGTGATGTCGTAGACGAGCTTCTCGAATTCGTCGCGCTTGTCGGGTGTGTGCTCGTGATGCACGTTGAGGTGCAGATTGCCGTCGCCGGCATGGCCGAACACAATGGCAAACGCGTGCGGATCGATGGCCCTGACCCGCGATCCGATGGTGTCGGCATATTCCTCCATCCGGCCGATGGCGAGGCTGACATCGAAGCCGAGGCGGGCGGTGTATGGGAAGGTACGGCCGAGTTCAACGCTGGAATCGCGGATTCGCCAGATCGCGGCGGCGGATGCATGCGAGGTCGAGAGCGTGGCGTCGAGGATCAGGTTGTCGCCCATCGCCGTCTCGAGCAGTTTCTCGAGATCGGCATGGATGCGCTCGGGATCGCTGCCGGAAGCCTCCAGCAGCACGTAGAACGGATGATGGGTCGGCAGCGGTCCGGCCACGCCCTTCACGCGCTCGACCGTGAGGCGGTAGTAGGCATTCCACATCACTTCGAATGCGGTCAATTCGCCGCCGAGACTTTCCCGCGCCATCCTCAGGAATGTCGTGACCTGGCCGAACGAAGGCAGGGCGCACAACGCCACCTGCCGCTCCGCCGGCGCGGGAAAGACACGCAGCGCGGCGCGCGTCACGACGCCGAGGATGCCTTCGCTGCCGATGAAAAGCTGCTTTAAATCGATGCCGGTGTTGTTCTTGATGTATTTGCGCAGGCCCTTCAGAACGGTGCCGTCGGCGGTGACGACCTCGAGACCGAGAATCAGGTCACGCGTCATGCCGTAGCGGATGACGCGGTTGCCGCCGGCATTGGTCGAGATGTTGCCGCCGATGGTGCAACTGCCGCGCGCGCCGAGGTCGAGCGGAAACATCAGGCCGTCCTGCTCGACCCGCTCCTGCAGCTTTTGCAGCGGCGTGCCGGCCTGCGCGATGGCGACGCCGGCGGAGGCATCGACCTCTTCGACGCTATTCATGCGCTCCATCGACAGCACGATTTCGTTCGCATTCGGCAGCGCGCCGCGGACCAGCCCGGTCATGCCGCCTTGTGTCGTAACGGGTACGCCTTCGCGATGACAGAGCCGCAGCAGCACGGAGACGTCCTCCGTCGTTCTGGGGCGGACGACTGCGCGCGGTTTAGGCACTGGATTGCCGGCGAGGTCGTGGTGATAGCGCGTGTCGATGTCAGCGCCTGATAGCACGGCGCCCTTGCCGAGCGTGTTGTGCAGTTCGTCAACAAAATCCTCGGACATGCCCCAGCCTCTTCTTCACGCGGAGTTTGGCCGAAGCTTTACATACGGCATGGCCGGGAAGAAACCCGGTCCGGCGAGGGGAAGCGCGTTTTTAAGGACTATCGTGATTCGTGCCGGTACGATTGTGGCCGACGCGTCACCTTGAGCGATGACGAGTCGCGTTTTTCCCGCCGCTCGGGCTCGATCGAGGTGATCTGGTTGCAAGCGTCGCACTTGTAGACGTAGACGAGTGGGCGCAATCCGATCCGGGGCAGCTTTCCGATCCTGACCGTGCCAACGCCGCAAATTTCGCAGCGCGGCGGCAAACCGGTCTCTGAATCCGGAGCGGGCATATTCAAATTATCGCTGAGCAACAAATGAAAGTACGAGCGAGACTGGCTCTTGATTGCATCTTAATCGTGGAGAATTGAGTCCGTAAGACTACGAGGTTAGCGGCGAATTCACGGTCGCCGTCGATCTTTTGCCACCAAATCGACCCCGACCGGGCATCCAAACAACACACTGTGCGGTGCACATTCGGGCCGCCAGCGCACTACCACATCGAATCCATCCGGGATCGAATCCGACCGGATTCTGCATTGGTGAGGCGTGCAAAAAATGTCTTCCAACGGTCACGACACATCGATGCGAGCAGCGCTGGCGACCGCGGAGGCTGCCGCATCCCGCCCATCGCCCGCCGACAGGTTCAATATTGATCGGGAAGGGCCGGCGAAACGCGCCGGAAAACTACGGGCGCTACAGCAGCGATTGCAGAAACTGAACGAATATTGCGATGAGGCGGTTGCGGAAATCCGCGCCTCGCTCGATCGGGCACCGCCGCGCTCGGAGGGGCACCTGTAAGAGCGGGCGCGAGGTTTCCGGGGGATTGGATCGTGCGCGCGTTTGCGGCAGATCAAGGCCCGCCGGTTAGGATTTCTTAGAGTGATTTCTGTACCGAGCGGCCCCTCGTTCCGGACGGGGCAGTTCCGGTTGGAGGCCCGGACTGCAGGGCACTTCGGGCCTCGCTTTTCTCCACTCGAAGCAAGACACCCCGAGGCGGATGGCGCTTCGGCAATCTCACTTCTTGTCGATCTTCGTGACGGCGTCGGTCTTGTCGATCTTCGTGATGGTCTTGGTCCCCGGTGTGTCGTTCACGGCGAACGTGACCCTGTCGCCGGCGTGCAGGGCGTTCAGCCGCGCGCCATCCTGAATCTTGAACTCTTCGGTCGCGGCGCCGGTGTTCGCACCGGTGGTGCCTTCCGGCATATCCCTGATCGAGATGGTGCCGCTGATCCGATCTATTCGGGTCACCATTCCGGTCTTCATTTGCTGGGCAAGAGCCGACGTCCCGGCGATGCTGAGGGCCGCGGTGGCAGCCATAATCATCCCTGCGATTTTCATGAAACACTCCCGGCTGTGAGGCATCGGAGATAAGCCGGGATTGTGGCAATAGTTCCGGCACCGGAGCGGGAGCGCGACTTCTTGTTTGCCATCGAACGGGACAGGTGCGGGAGCAAACAGGACCGGATTCAATCAGACGCCTTGATCGCGGCGCGATCGGGCTAGGCCGCACCGGCCTCGGGCTCGAGCTCTGTTTCCGTCACCGTGCGGTTGCGGCCGAGTCGCTTGGCTTGATAAAGCCCGCGGTCGCAGCGCTCGATCATGGCTTCCGCTGATTCGGCGAGGCGGAATTGTGACACGCCTATTGAAACCGTAATGCTGCCGATCTCCTTGCCCGTCGCACGGCGTGTCAGCTTCGCTTCGGCAATGCGGCGGCGAATGCGCTCGGCAACGGCTGTGCAAGCCTGCAGATCGGCCCCCGGCAGCACCGCGATCAACTCCTCGCCGCCGTAGCGGGCGGCGAGATCGACTTCGCGAACGCCTTCCTGCAAGACCTTGGCTACCAGCCGAAGCACCTGATCGCCGACCTGATGGCCATAATCGTCGTTGAATTTCTTGAAGTGATCGATGTCGATCAGGAAGACGCTGAGCGGTTCGTCCCTTTCCATTGCCGCGATCTGGGCGAGGCGAAGAAATTCATCCATCGAGTGGCGGTTGGCCAGCCCGGTGAGAGCATCGGTATTGGAGCGTTGCTCGGCCGCTTTGAGCGAGTCGCGGATGCTGTCGAGTTCCTCCGAGGTGGCGGCGAAGTTTGCCTCCAGCGTTGCGGCTCGCGCCGTCGCCTTTGACAATTCGTCCACCAGCTTCGCAATGATCGCCCGGGGATCGCCGGTAGCGGCCGCCTCGGAAGACACTTCACCGAGCGCCTCTATGTGGCTGCGGTTGTCGGTGACGGCAGCGTTGAGGAATTCCTGCGCGGTCTCGATCAGCCCGCTCAATTGATCCGGAAGATCGCCAAACGGATCGGCGCCGGCCTGCGCCACATAGGTGATATAGAGTTCGTGGTTGGTTGCAGCGTCGAATTTGCGCCTGCCCGCGATCAGGATGTCGATGGTCTTTCGCAGTGCCAGCGAACCGCCCAGGGCATATTCGAACCAGACGGCGAAATTCGTGGGAGTGGGAGGGACCGACTGCTGCGCCATCAACCGCATAGCCCGGTCGGCAATCGTCGTGGCGTATTCGACGTCCATGTCGCCGATCGGCTGGCCTGCCATTTCTGATCCGGTGATGCGTTCGGTAAGTCTGTTCCCTAGCATCCATTGTGCACGAAGGAACTAATCTCACCTTAAATTCCTTGGGAAACTCCGCCGCAAATACGTAACCAATATTGACCTAATTGTGCGCGGGACCGGCAGGAATGGGTTGCTAGCCCCCGCCATAGCTTTGTACCAGGCTCCCAGCCACCAGCGACCAGCCGTCGACCAGCACAAAAAAGATTAACTTAAACGGCAGCGACACCACGACCGGCGGCAGCATCATCATACCCATCGACATCAGGACGGATGCGACCACGAGATCGATAATCAGGAAGGGGAGGAAGAGCAGGAAGCCGATCTCAAAGGCGCGCTTCAGTTCGGAGATCATGAAGGCCGGGACCAGAATCCGCAGCGACAGGTCTTCCGGCGTCGCCGGCGGCGGCTCGCCCGACAGGTCCACGAACAGCTTCAGATCCTTTTCGCGGACATTCTTCTGCATGAAGCCGCGGAGCGGCACAGCGGCCTTTTGCAGCGCTTCCTCGACGCCGAGCTCGTTGGCGACCAGGGGCTTGATGCCATCGTCATAGGACTTCTGCAGCACCGGCCCCATCACGAACGCGGTTAGGAACATCGCAAGCGCAATGATCACGGAGTTGGGTGGGGCGGTCGCGGTGCCGAGCGCCGTGCGCAGCAGCGACAGCACGACGACGATCCGTGTGAACGACGTCATCATGATCAGGATCGACGGCGCGATCGACAGCACCGTCAACAGCGCGATCAATTGGATCGCGCGTTCGGTCACCCCGCCGCCGCCCTGGCCGAGACTGATGCTGATGTCCTGCGCCAGCGCCGGATCGGCGAGCGATCCGGCGACTGTCAGGATTAAGAAAAATAAAACTCTACGCGGAGAAGTCGCCGGCCTCACGAAGGGTTCTTCGGACGGCCCAGCAAGGACGCCATCTCGTCTTCGAGATTCTCAAAGCCACTCTTCTGCGGAGCGGGGCTGGGAGCGGGAGCGGGAGGCTCGCTGCGACCGGTACGGGCAGGCGGCGTTTCCGGCGCTACCGGCGGTGCCACCGGTTCGGCCGGCCGGCGCAGGGCGGCTTCCAGCCGCTGCGCCATCTCGGCGAGATTCTGATCGGCGCTCGACGGTGCGGGGGCTGGAGGGGGCGGAGGCGGCGGAGCCGCGGCTGCACGTTCCGGCGCGCGGACGGGCGGCACCTCACGGACAGGCGGTGCTTCGCGGGCTATCGGTGCCTCGCGGACTGACGCCGCGTCGCGGACCGGCACTGTGTCACGAACCGGTGGTGCCTCACGAACTGGCGGTGCCTCACGAACTGGCGGTGCCTTGGGCAACTCGCGCTGCGGCCGGGGCATCAGCGGTTCGGGGCGGGTCAGGCGCGGCGGCGATGATTCGGGACGACCGCTGATCGATTCCGGCGCAAAGCCCGTCAGTGGGTCGCCGCGACGTTCCGGCATCGGCGGGGCCGCGGGGCGGCGGATATCGTCCGCGAAAGAGGGACGAGCGGGGCGCAGCGGCGGCTCCGGCATTTGCGGTTCGGCGTGATGGTCGAAGGCCTCCGTCGATCGCAAATCGGATCTCGCCGCTTCCTCGCTCCAGGCGGCGTCGGGCAATGGCGCAATCCGCGGCGGCTGCTCGCCGACCGCCGGGCGCGGCGCCATCTGATCGCGATTGGGCGTTGCACGCACGATGTTGGGTTCGACCACGATGTCGCTCGGACCGCCGATCATCAGCAGGTGCTCGACATTGTCGCGCCGCACCAGCACGAGGCGCCGGCGGCCGTCCACAGCAGCGGCGTCGATCACGGCGAGGCGCGGCATCCGCCCGCGCTGGGTGTTGGCGCCGAGGCGGTTGTTGGCAAACCGGCGGACCAGCCATGCGGCTACGCCGATCAGCGCCAGAACGGCGATGAATGCGAAGAGGAATGTCAGTGTCTGCATTCTTTAGTCCCCGGCCACGGGCCGTTCTCTTGATGCTGGCTTCGACGAGTGCGGTCTTAGGTCTTCCTGTCCGAGCATGATCCCTTCGGGAATGCGGTTCCCGTCTGCCGGATCAAGCCCTGAGCGATCCGCAACCGGCGAATCACGCCCGAGATCAGCCTTATTTCTTAATCCCCGCGGCGAACGCCGCCATCCGGTTAATTAATAGACCAAGAATCGCTTGACCCAAAACGACTTCTGAGCGCCCCAGGCCGCGTTGGTTGCGGCTGGTTAACGCAGTTTTCGTGGCGAAAATGCGCTCGTTTTGCGGGCATTGGCCGACGTCTACGGCCGCAGGCGCGATTTTAACCAGCCGTTAACCATACACCGGGCAAATTCTGCCTACCTCGCGGCGTCTGCCAGAGGTTAACGGGGAACAGCTCGCGATGGCCATCAACGACCTTCCGATCCTGTCGGCGCTGCGTACCAAGATGCAGTGGCACCAGGAGCGCCAGCGCGTGCTCGCCGAAAACGTATCCAATGCCAACACCCCGAATTTCAGGCCGAGCGACCTGGTCGAACCGAAGTTCGACAACAAGGGCGCGAATGTCGGCGGTGCGATGGGTTCGCTCGCCATGCTGCGCACGAGCGCCACCCATATCGGCGTCGCCGGCGGCCGCCAGAGCTTCAGGGGGGACGGCGGCAGGAGCGGCTTCTTGACCAAGCCTGCCGGCAATTCGGTCAATCTGGAAGACCAGATGCTGAAGGTCTCGGCCAACCAGATGGATTATGCGGCCGCCACTTCCCTCTACAGCCGCAGCCTCGGCCTGCTCAAAACCGCCATCGGCAAACGCTGACGCCCGCGATTAGGAGAACCGGATCATGGCAGATGATGGAAGCGATTTCGCCCGCTCGATGAGCATCGCGACCTCCGGCCTGCGCGCGCAGGCGGGGCGGATGCGGGTGATCTCGGAAAACATCGCCAATGCGGAGTCCACCGCGCCATCGGCGGGCGGCGATCCCTATCGCCGCAAGGTGCCGACATTCTCGTCAGCGCTCGACCGCACGCTGGACGCCCGCGTGGTGACGCTCGGCAAGGTCAGGGCTGACCAGTCGGCGTTTCGCGTCAAGCACGAGCCGAGCAATCCGGCGGCGGATGCGGCCGGCAACGTCAAATATCCGAACGTCAATCCGCTGGTTGAAATGACCGACATGCGCGAGGCGCAGCGGTCCTACGAAGCCAACCTCAACATCATCAGCGCCACGCGCCGCATGATTCAACGCACCCTCGACATCCTCAAGGCCTGAACAGGAACCATAGAAAATGGCTTCACCCACCGTTGCAGCAAACGCCTACGCCGCGCTTTCGCGCATCATGGAAACCGGCGGCGCAGAGAAGGGCGGCCAATCCACCGGCGGCCCGTCCTTCAGCGCGCTGCTCAAGGACGCGGTGGGAAGCGTGCTGGACGCCGGCAAGAAATCCGATGCCCAGACCATGGCGATGACCTCGGGCAAAGCCAACGTGATGGACGTGGTGACGGCAGTCGCGGAGACCGACGTCGCGGTCTCGACCCTGGTGTCGGTGCGCGACCGGGTGATCCAGTCCTACGAAGACATTATGAAGATGCCGATTTGAGGAGGGCGAGTAGCGAAAAGGGAATGGCGAGTAGGCAAACACTGCCGCATTTCCTGGCCCCATTCGCTATTCCGCTCGCCATTCGCGGGCCTTTGAATGACAGAACAGGGAACTGAGAGACTGAAATGACCGGTGCTGAAACTCTCGACGTGGCGCGCGATGCGATCTGGACCATCGTGGTGGTGTCGTCGCCCCTGATGGTGATTGGCCTGGTGGTCGGCGTCGTGGTCTCGCTGTTCCAGGCGCTGACCCAGATCCAGGAACAGACGCTGATCTTCGTGCCGAAGATCCTCGCAATCTTCGTCACGCTGTTGCTTGCGCTGCCGTTCATGGCCGATTCGCTGCACGGTCACATGATGCGGATATCGTCGCGAATCATAGGCGGTTGATGCATTGTGAATAAATGCGCGTCGACATATCGCTGCTGCCGGCCCTTGCCGCCACCTTCATGCTGGTGTTTGCCCGCGTGGGCGCCATGGTGATGCTTTTGCCGGGGTTTGGCGAGAGCAATATCCCGGTGCGCATCAAGCTCGCGATCGCGCTTCTCCTGACGCTGATCATCCTGCCGCTGCACCGCACGGCCTATCAGGTCGACTTGACGTCGATGGCCTCGCTCGCCGTGTTGATGGTGCACGAGATCGTCATCGGCATCGTGCTCGGCGCCACCGCGCGCGTCACGCTGTCGGCGTTGTCGGTTGCGGGATCGGTAATCGCCCAGCAACTCGGCCTCGGTTTTGTCACCGCGGTCGACCCGACGCAGGGGCAGCAGGGCCTCTTGATCGGCAACTTCCTCACCATTCTCGGCATGACGCTGCTGTTTGCCACCGACAGCCATCATCTCGTGATCGCGGCGCTGAACGAGAGCTATCGTATTTTTTCGCCCGGCGAACTGATGCCGAGCGGCGACGTCGCGGCGCTCGCCACGCGCGCCTTTGCCACTGCCTTCAAGATCGGCATACAGCTTTCGGCGCCGTTTCTGGTGTTCGGCCTCGTCTTCAATATCGGGCTTGGCGTGCTGGCGCGGCTGATGCCGGCGATGCAGGTCTATTTCGTGGGCGTGCCGCTGTCGATCATGGTGGGCTTTTTGATCTTCGGCCTCGTCCTCACCGGAATGATGGCGACCTATCTCAACTACTTTACCGGCGTGATGCACGAGCTGACGCCACTGAAATAGAGCATGATCCGGAAATGTGGGTACCGGTTTTCCGAGAAGATCATGCTCAAACAAAAACTAGAGCGCCGCGATGGCCGACGATTCAGACGACAAAACAGAAGACCCTACGCAAAAACGTCTCGACGATGCGCTTGCCAAGGGCGACGTCGCCAAGAGCCAGGAGGTCAACACCTGGTTCATCATCGCTGGCGGCACGCTGATATTATCGACGTTCGCGGGGTCGATCGGCGGCGGCATCCTGATGCCGCTGCGCAACCTGATCGCCAATGCAGGCCAGCTTCGCACCGACGGCGCGGCGCTGCTCGCGCTCGGCAACACGCTGGGCTATGCCGTGCTCGGCGCGATCGGCGTGCCGCTATTGATGCTGGCGCTTTCCGCGATCGCCGGCAACATGATCCAGCACCGGCTGGTGTGGTCGTCGGAATCGCTGAAACCGAAGTTCAGCAAGGTGTCCCCCGGTGCGGGACTGAAACGCATCTTCGGCAAGCAGGCGGTGGCGAATTTCGCCAAGGGCCTGTTCAAGCTGATCGCGCTCGGTGCCGTCATGATGGCGGTGCTGTGGCCCGAACGTGATCGCCTGGAATCGTTCCTGATGTTCGATCCTTCAGCGATCCTCGGCGTTACCACCGGCCTGACGCTGCAGTTGATGGGCGCAGTGGTGGCGATGCTGGCGGCAGTCGCGATCGCCGACTATTTCTTCCAGTACCGGCAGTGGTTCGAGCGCCAGAAGATGTCGCTGCAGGAGATCAAGGACGAGTTCAAGCAGTCCGAAGGCGATCCCCACATCAAGGGCCGTATCAGGCAGTTGCGGGTGCAGCGGATGAAGAAGCGCATGATGGCCGCCGTTCCCAACGCCAGCGTCGTCATCACTAACCCGACCCACTATTCGGTGGCGCTGTCCTACGATCGCGGCATGACGGCGCCGGTCTGCGTCGCCAAGGGCGTCGACAACATCGCGTTCAAGATCCGGGAAATCGCCAGGAAGCACGACATTCCGATCGTGGAGAATGTGCCGCTGGCGCGCGCGCTCCATGCCACTGTCGATATCGACGAGGAGATTCCGGTCGAGCACTATCACGCGGTCGCCGAGATCATCGGTTATGTCATGCGCCTCAGGAACGGGTTTGCTAGCCGAAGGATGTGAGGGGAACCGCTGGAAAACGCCTTGAAATGCCTTCAATCTGTCAAATAACCGCCTGATGGACTTGCGCTTGCGGGTCCGATTCAGGCACTCAGGAGCGGCGCGCGGATCAGCGCGTCACCTCCTTGCCGACGGGCAGTGCCTCTTCAGATGACCGCCGAAACCGACAGCCATCCGCCCACCGAGCCCTTCGCGGCCCACGAGCCGGCGCGGCGGGGCGGCAGCATCGTGCTGGTGTTGCTGGTAGCCGCCGGTATTGTCGCGATGGCGGTGGCTCTGATGACCATCGGCCGCGCCCAGGCCCAGCCCTATATCCTCGGCGTGCTGGCCCTTTTGGCCATGGTCGGCCTGTTCAATCTGTTCGCTTTTGCCGCCGGTATCATCCGCTTCACCGACCGCACCTCCGACGATCCGGTGATGGGCCGCATCGCCGATCACGCCTATGACGGGCTGGCGGTGACCGACCCCAAAGGCCACGTGGTCTATTCCAATGCCGCCTATCAGGCGCTGACCGGGGCGGCCACGCCGCAGGACGTGCGGCCGGTCGAGCGCGTCTTCATCGGTAATCCCGACGTCTCTGAAGCCGTGTTCCGCCTGCTCAAGGCCGCCCGCGAAGGCAAGCGGCAGCAGGAGGAGGTCCGGATCGCCGGCTCTGACGGCGCGCAGGGCCGCTGGCTGCGGATGCGGGTTCGCCCGCTCGGCCAGAGCAAGCGCGAAGCAAAATACGCGGTGTGGTCGATCGCCGACATCACGCGGGACCGCGAGCGCCAGGAAGATGTGTTTCGGGAACTGCAGCACGCGATCGAATATCTCGATCATGCGCCATGCGGCTTCTTCTCGGTCGATCCGGCCGGCGACGTCATCTATGTCAACGCCACGCTGGCGAACTGGCTCGACTACGATCTCGCCGAGATTGGATCCGGCGGGTTGAAGCTTACCGATATCGTCTCCGGCGATGGCGCCGCGCTCCTGACCTCGATCGTCGCGGTACCCGGCGAGGTCAAAACCGAAGTATTCGACATCGATCTGCGCATGCGCGGCGGCAAGACCATGCCGGTCCGGCTCTATCACAAGCTCGCCTTCGGCGCCGACGGCTCGCCCGGTTCATCGCGCACGCTCGTGATCAGCCGCACGCGCGACGAGCATTCCGACCCCGAACGAGCCGCCGAAGTCCGCTTCATGCGGTTCTTCGACCATACGCCGATGGCGATTGCGACGGTGGACCGCGGCGGTACGGTGGTGCGCGCCAACGCCCGCTTCGCCAAGCTTGCGCAAAGCCTGGGCTCCGATGGTGCGGCCAACAAGTCGATCTTCCGCACGGTAAATGCGCGCGAGCGTAGCCTTCTGATCTCGGCGATCAACCAGGCGGCCGAAGGGCAGGGCGACATCGCGCCGGTGGAAGTCATGCTCGACGGCGCCAAGGAGCGCTGGGGACAGTTCTTCGTCACCGCGGTCGAGGAGGACGAGCGCGATACCGAAGCCGCCATCGTCTATCTGCTCGAGACCACCGAGCGCCGCACGCTGGAAAACCAGATCAATCAGTCGCAGAAGATGGACATGGTCGGCCAGCTCGCCGGCGGCATCGCGCACGACTTCAACAACGTGCTCTCGGCCATCATGATGGCGAACGACTTCCTCCTGAACGCGCACAAGCCGACCGATCCGTCGTTCCAGGACATCATGCAGATCAAGCAGAACGCGACCCGCGCGGCGACGCTGGTGCGGCAACTGCTCGCGTTCTCGCGCCGCCAGACGCTGCGGCCGCAGGTGCTCGACCTCGGCGATGCACTTTCCGACCTAACCATGCTGCTGCGCCGCCTGATCGGCGAGAAGGTCAAGCTCGACCTCGTGCACGGTCGCGATCTCTGGCCGGTCAAGGTCGACGTCTCGCAGTTCGAACAAGTGGTCGTCAATCTCGCGGTGAACGCGCGCGATGCGATGCCCGATGGCGGCAAGCTGACGGTAAGGACCGCCAACGTGACGGTAGACGAAGCCGCCCAGCTTTCGCACAAGGGCATGCCGGCCGCCGATTATGTGCGGATCGACATTTCCGATACCGGCACCGGAATCCCGGCCGAGATCGTCGACAAGATCTTCGAGCCATTCTTTTCGACCAAGGAGGTCGGCAAGGGCACCGGGCTCGGCCTCTCCACGGTGTATGGCATCGTCAAGCAAACCGGCGGCTTCATCTATGTCGATTCCACGCCGGGCGAAGGCACCACTTTCCGCATCTTCTTGCCGCGTCATCGGCCCGAACTGGAAGCGCAGCCGGAGGCGCACGCCGCCAATGGTGCGGCCAAGGAAGGGGCGGCCGAACCGCCGAAGCCGCGGCCCGACCTGACGGGGCAGGGCACCATCCTGCTGGTGGAAGACGAGGAGGGCTTGCGCTCGCTGAACGCACGCGGCCTGCGTTCGCGCGGCTACAGCGTGATCGAGGCCTCCAACGGCATCGAGGCGATGGAGGCGCTGGACGAAAAGGACGGTGCGGTGGATCTCGTCGTTTCCGACGTGGTGATGCCGGAAATGGACGGCCCGACGCTGCTGCGCGAAATGCGCAAGCGCAATCCAAATCTCAAGATCATCTTCGTCTCAGGTTACGCTGAAGAAGCTTTCGACAAAAGCTTGCCGGAGAACGAACAATTCGCCTTCCTGCCGAAGCCGTTTGCGCTGTCAGCGCTGGTCGAGAAGGTGAAGGAAACGATGACGGCGTCGTGACGTCTGGCCGGGCGCTAATCGGTTCCAGCCGGGCAGGGTGCCGGCCGTGCCCGTCATCGCGTTAATCATTGATTCACGGCCAAATCGTCACATCCCCGCGACCGAGGGCCGCAGCGCTGGTTCCCGGAAATGGCTTCACTTTTGGGCAGCTCTGACCATCTTAGGGGCACTTCCCCATGCCGGGGAACGAGGAAAAAGACATGAATTTCACGCAGACTGCGCGCGGAATTGTACGGGCCATGGCCATTGTCCTGTCCGTGGCGGTTCCTTTGGCGATCACAATCGATGCGGCTGACGCCCGCGTTGGTAAGGGCGGCAGCTCCGGTTCGCGGGGATCGCGGACCTATTCGGCACCCCCGAGCACGACCACCGCGCCAAATGCGGCACAACCCATGAATCGCACCTTTACCCAGCCGGGCAGTCCCGCTGTGGGCGCTCCGGCCGCGGGCGCGGCAGCCAAGGGCGGGTTCTTCAACCGGCCCGGCATGGGCATGCTCGGCGGCCTCGCCGCGGGCTTCCTCGGCGCGGGCCTGCTCGGCATGCTGTTCGGCGGCGGATTGTTCTCCGGCCTCGGCGGCTTGTCTTCGATTATCGGCTTGCTGCTGCAGATCGCGCTGATCGTGATCGTGGTGCGTCTGGCGATGTCGTGGTGGCAGCGCCGCCATACACCGGCCTCCGCCTATGCCAACGCGTCTGCTACTGGTGGGCCTGCTGAAGGCCCCGGCGCCCAGACCAGCTTCCGCTCCGGACTGGGTGGCTTTGGGCTGGGTTCGAGCCAGCCGGCGCTGGAAATCCAGCCGGCCGACTATGAAGCCTTCGAGCGACTGCTCGGCGAGGTTCAGGCCGCCTGGTCGAACGAGGATGTGGCCAAGCTGCATACGCTCGCGACGCCCGAGATGGTGTCGTACTTCTCGAAGGACCTCGAGGAGAACAAGGCCCGCAACGACGTCAACAAGGTGTCCGACGTCAAGCTGCTGCAGGGCGATCTCGCGGAAGCCTGGCGCGAAGGCGAAACCGATTATGCCAGCGTGGCGATGCGGTTCTCGCTGGTCGACAAGACCCTTGAGCGCACCAGTGGCCGTCTGGTCGCGGGCAGCGAAACCCCGATCGAGGCCACCGAAGTCTGGACCTTCGCCCGCCGTCGTGGCGGCGATTGGGAACTCTCGGCGATCCAGCAGACGAGCTGATCGCCTGTACCAACACGAAGAAGGCGCTGCGGTTTGTTCCGCAGCGCCTTTTTCTTTGCGGGACCAGCTTCTTCGTGACCACCAACGGCATCGGCAATTTCGGCGGTCTTGCCGGCGCCAACGGCCTAACCAAGCAGACCGCGCTCGGAAGGGCGAGGTGATCAACGGCCGTGGCGATACGCCCAATCGCCACGACGTGCTGACGGGATCGCAGCCCGACGGCACCCGTGTTTACCGCCGGCGAAGATCGCACCTGCAGGAATTGGACGAGTTCGACACAAGGCGCCGCAATGGTCGGACATTCCGATCGCATGGGGCTGGGCGATGACGACGCCTCGAAATCCTGGAATTCATCGCATCCCTCGCGCGGGCCCGACGGCGGCTGTTCGCAGGCCGACCTGAGGAGCACCGGCGGCGACGGGCTGTTCTATTGCTTCGCGGCGAATTGACGCGAGGTGGTGCCGTATCCGATTGCCGGCGCATCTTGTTCGGGCAAGGCGCTTAATTGCTTGTTGCCCCCACGGCTCTCCCGCAACTTCACGGCGCCGATGAAGAGGGAGATATTTCGTTGAACCAGTTGAATGCACGCGTTGAAACGCTCCTCGACAGCGTCGGGAGCTCCTCCGATCCGCTGAAGGCAATCGAGATGGCCTACCAGCGCATCGAGCGCGAGCCCCATCGCAATTGCTGGATCCATGTTCGCCCTCACGAGGAAGCGCGCGAAGAGTGCCGCAGGCTGATGGTGCGCGCCAGGGCCGGCGAAAACCTGCCCCTGCTCGGGATTCCCTTTGGCGTAAAGGACAATATCGATGTCCAGGGGATGCCGACGACCGCCGCATGTCCGGCCTTCAGCTATATGCCGTCGCGTTCAGCGAAAAGCGTGGAACGGCTGATTGCTGCCGGCGCCATCTGTCTCGGCAAGACCAACCTGGATCAATTCGCCACCGGCCTCTCCGGCGCTCGCTCGCCTTACGGCTCCTGCGCGTCGGTTGCCGATGCGCGCTATATTTCGGGTGGCTCCAGTTCCGGGTCCGCGGTTGCGGTTGCGGCTGGCCACGTCGTGTTTGCGCTCGGCACCGACACCGGCGGCTCGGGGCGCATTCCGGCAGGCTTCAATGAGGTCGTCGGCATCAAGCCCACGATCGGGCTTGTATCGTCGCGCGGACTGGTCCCCAACTGCCCGACGATCGATTGCGTTTCTATCTTCTGCAATACCGTCATGGACGGCGAAGCGATCCTTGATGTCATCGAGGGGTTTGATCCCGAAGACCCCTACAGCCGCCCCGCAACGCATTCCACGGCCGCTGGATGCGGCAAGGCCTTCCAGTTCGGCCGCATTGCTTCGGCGGATATCGAGTGCTTCGGAATGGACGAATGCGCCGAACTCTATGAGCGCGCCTGTATGCGCTTTTCACGGCTCGGCGGCAAGGCGGTCGAAATCAACTTTGCGCCCTTCAAACAAGCCGGGGAATTGATGTTCAGCGGCCCATGGGTCGCCGAGCGCCGCTCGGTCATCGCTGCGCTGACGGATGTCGAGAACGGCGGCTTGCTGGACGTCACAAAGACGGTGTTGCGATCGGCATCCAGCTATTCAGCCATGGACGCCTTTGCGGCCATTCACCGTCTGTATCGGCTGCGCCGCGCCGCGCAGAACATCTTCGCCGATCTCGATGCCCTCGTGGTCCCGACGGCGCCGCGCCCGTTTACACTGGACGACATGCACCGCGATCCGGTCACGCTCAACAATCGCCTGGGCTACTACTCGTATTTTGCCAATCTGCTCGATCTTTGCGCGGTGGCGATCCCGGATGCGAGATTGTCGAACGGCATGCCGATGGGCCTCACGTTGTTGGCTCCGGCCTGGTGTGACCGGAAATTGATCGACCTGGCGCGACGGCTCGATCCCGACGGAGGCGGCGCGGCGTTCGAACTCAGATCTCGCACGCCGGAAAACGAAAGCTAATTCATCTCCTGATCGAGACTTGCAAGATCGAGGATCGAGATCATGGCCCGGTCGTACCGGATGATGCGCTCCTCCTGGAGTCGGGCCAGTTGCACCGTTACCCATTGCCGCGTAGATCCGATCAGATTTGCAAGGTCACCATGGGTGAACGGGGTGCCGATGACGATCTCGTTGCCTCGCTTGACGCCATAGATGTGCGACAGGAAGATCAGCAAACGGTGCAGCCGCTCTGTCACGGAGCGGGTTCCGAGCATCTGCGCCATGGCGGAGTAGCATCGCGCCTTGAACGCCAGGGCGTCGAGCAGGGCGACGGCGATGGGAGAGGATTCCAGCGCAAGCCTTCGCAAAGCGGCCCCGGGCAGGAATGTTAGTTGGCTTCGCTCGACGGCGACCGACGTCCACATGTGCGGCCCCGTCCCAAACAGATCGGGGCCTCCGACGAAATTGCCCGCAAACCAGTAGGCGAGGGTAACCTCGCGTCCCGACGGTGCGGCGTAGTAGCTGCGGATGCGTCCTGAACCGATCAGGTAGATGCCGGTCTGTTCATCACCCTGACTCCAGACCAGTTGACCGGGTTCTAGTACCTTTTCACGGCCGATTGCGCGAAGCCGATTGCAATCGGCCTTGCCGAGACCATCCAGCAGGCTGGGCAGGGGCCTCACCATGATGTCCGATTCCGCCAGCATCACGCCGGCCGCCACCAGTGTATTTGCCCCGTGCATCGCCGCCTCCGTCTCCGAAAGACGGATCCAGTTATTCAAGGATCATGCCAAGCGGATTTCAAGTCTCATCCGATTGGCGGAATGCGCGCAATCCTTCGGCGCGGATGACGTCGAGACAGTCCTTCTTGAGCGCGAGATAGGCCGGTTCGAGCAATATCGCGTTCGATCGCGGTCGCGGAAGATCGACATCGAGCTGGCGAAGAATGCGTCCCGGCCCGGCGCTCATGATCAGGACGCGGTCGGCCAGCACGATTGCCTCGTCAATGTCGTGGGTGACGAAGACGATCGTTGCCTTGATCCTGTCGCGCAGCTCCAGCAAATTGTCCTGCATCACCGCCCTGGTCTGGGCATCAAGGGCTCCGAACGGTTCGTCCATCAGCAGCACCCGCGGCTGGTTTGCGAGCGCTCGCGCGATGGCGACGCGCTGCTGCATGCCGCCGGAAAGCGTGTTCGGAAATGCGTCGGCAAAGCGCTTGAGTCCGACCATCGCGATCAGGTCATCCGCGATCGCATTGGCTTCTTTCGCCGATTTTCCGAGCATCCGCGGGCCGTGAGCGATGTTCCGCCGGACAGACTTCCACGGGAATAAATGCGGCTGCTGAAACACCATGCCGACATCGGGGCGCGGACGGCGCACCGGCGAGCCGTCCACCAGGATATTGCCCTCGAACGGCACTTCGAGCCCGGCAATCGTATTGAGCACGGTCGACTTTCCGCATCCCGACGGTCCGACGATGCACACGAATTCACCCTGCGGCACGTCGAAGGAAACCCGGTCCACTGCGATTAGCTGGCCGCGATTGGTGTCAAAGACAATGCTAAGGTTCGAAACCTGAATGGCCGGTTCGCGCCGCTCGGCCGTCGCGGCCGGTTGCAGGCTGGCAAGAGAGAGCTTTGCATTCGATCGATGGCCGGGCTGCATCAGCGCCACCACACGGTGCGTTCGGCGAGGGCTGCAAACATTCGATCGGCAACGAATGATATGAGCCCGAGCGCAGCAAGACCGCCCATCACCTGGCCGGTTTGCAGATTCTGTTGCGCGATCTCGATCCGGTAGACGATGCCGGCGAATGTGCCGGCAAGTTCGGCCGCCACGAGGGTGTAGAAGGCGATGCTGACCGCGGTGCGCAATCCGACCACGATATAGGGCAATGCTCCCAAGAGCACGATCTCCTGGAGCATTTGCCGCCGCGGCGTGCCCAGCATCAATGCGGCCCGGATCAGGCCGCGATCCACCTTCTGTACGCCGATATGCGTGGAGAGCCACACCGTAAAAAACACGCCCCATACCACGAGGAATAGTTTGCCGGTCTCCGACAGGCCGAACCAGAGGATGACGATCGGCACGAATGCGATTGGCGGGATCGGGCGCAGGATGTGGAACAACGGCGACAGCAGGCTCGAAACGATCGGAAATTGACCGGTCATAATTCCCAGGAAGATCCCGAGTGCCGCCCCCGCCGTGAAACCGGTCGCCACCCGGTAAAGGCTGGCAGTCAGGTCCAGGAAAAATTGTCCGCTGCGCATCCATTCGACGATGGCGACCGCGACCACTGACGGGGGCGGAAACAGGACGATGTTGACGATGCCGGACCGGGCGATCAGTTCCCAGAGCAGTACGAACAACGGGATGGAAAGCGCGCCGATGAGAATATTGAGCCGCTGCAAGCGGCCTGCATCCGAGCGCGCGCGGGCACGTTCGCCGCCGTCTTCGTCGGCCTTCAAGGCACCGTCATGCTTCATGGACGAGTATCCTACTTCGACGTGACGGTGACGCGCGCCGGGTCGAGGCTCTTCAGCGGCTCCGAAACGATCACCTTGCTGAAGTCCGGCATCACAGCCCCCGGGGGATGATTGCCACTGGCGAGACGCCACGCGGCGTGGGTCTTCAGGATTTCAATTAGCCTGTCATCGATCCGCACGCGGTACACGTAGTCGGACCAGATCGGCTGAAGGTCGTCGCGCTTCATGCCGACGGCATCCGCCACCGTCGCGATCGCATCATTCGGGTTTGCCTTGACCCAGGTCTCGGCTTCGATCAGGGCCGCGATGAATCTCTTGACGAGGGCCGGGTTGGCATCGAGGTAGGCACGCATGACGACGATATTGAAGGTCTCGGAGTAGGTACCCTTCGTGTCGAGTTCGACGGCGGCTGCTCCGAGCGCCTTCTTGGCGTTGGCGATATGAGGCTCCCAGGTGTCGAACGCATCGATGCTGCCGGCGGCCAGCGCCGGCAGCATTTCCTGCGGCCGCAAATTCACCAGCGTAACGTCGTTGGGTGTCAGCCCCGCCGATTTCAGCAGCGTCGCGGTATAGACTTCGCTGCCGGTACCGGCGGTAAACGCGATCTTCCGGCCGCGAAGATCGGCTTTGCTCTTGATGCCGGACTTTGCTGCCACGACGGTCTTGAGATCGGAGTATTCCATGCCGGCCACAAAGGCGATGGGCTGGTTGGCCATGGCGGCGGCAGTGACCGGCGCCTCTGCCGTCGTCGCAATATCGGCGCCGCCGCCAACCACAGTATCCAGGCACTGCTTGCCGGACGTGAAATTGGAAACCGTAATGTCTAACCCGTGCCTTTCGAAGATCCCCTTTGACTTGGCGACGATCGCAAGGGCAGAGATAGGTGCCAGGTTCTGCGCAAGGCGAGCCTTGAGCAGTTCGGCGGCCGAAGCGCCGTTCGATCCGGCAGCGAGACAGGAAATTGCGACGTAGCCGGCAAGCGCGGCGATGCGGTTGATTGCGTTTCGGTGCATGAAAAGGTCCCCCTGCGCCGCCGTTCGGGCGGCAAAGCTCGATCGTGAAACCACCCTGATCGGTTTCCCGCAAATCCCCGCGTCCGCCCTGGCAAGATCGCTTTCTGACGCTTGCTGCGTCTTCCGTCATGCTCGCCCGGGGTTGCACGCGCGGGAAGCAATTAATCGACATAGGTTTTGGTGGGGTCGATTGCGGAACCCCTGAGTGTTTGGCGAGTTGCCAATCGGCATCCGGAGGCCTTGCAATGAAACGAGTCCTTGCCGCGTTGGTCTTTACCGTCTTGGCAACGCCGATGGCGCTGGCCGGCAACACGTCATCGAATTCCAGCTCTAACTCGTCGAATGGCGTTCACACCCGCGTCGATACAATCACCACCGACGACGGCCGTGGACGGACAATTTATCAGCGGCGCAGCGTCCGCATCGACGCTGATCGCGGACGACCGACATACATGCGTAACTCCGTTCGCGAGCGCTACGGCCCGATGCGCCGCTGGCACCGTGACGACGACGACGATTGAAACCATTTGCAGTCGATCCGATACCTGACAAGCGTGTCGGATCGAGCCAGCGGGTCGTGCGAATGCCCGACTGATATCGGCTCCGCTCATTAGGTCCCCGTAGCGCCGTGCTGTAGCACCTGCGGCTCCTAAGGCGCCGCTCAGTCGCCGTCGCTTGGCCGTCGCCCTGGTCGACGACGCGCCCAAGCGATCGGTGCTGATGCCGATAACCGTCGGGCTTGAGGCCGTCGCTAGGCGGCCTTTTTCTTTGCACTCCTCTTCGCCTTCTTGGGCGCCTTGCGCTTGGCCTTGGCGAGATGTGCGCCGACCGCCTTCGACGAATGCCCGACGGCCTTGATCGCGGCCTTCAGCCTGGCCGGCGTGACCTTGAATTTCTTCGACCAGTAGCTGACCTCATAGGGCTGGCTCAACGCGATCCGTGCCCTGTCGGCAGCTTTGTGCTTCTGCAGCTTGAAGTAAGCTTCGACATTCTTTGCGGAGCGTCCTGCTTTGCTGACAGCGGCTTTCAGTTTGGCGGGCGTGACCTTGAACTTCTTCGACCAATAGGCGACCTCATAAGGCTCGCTCAACGCGATCAGCCCGCGATCGGCTCCGCCGCGCTTCTTGTTGTCCGCCATCACATTCTCCTGTGGTGTTGTGAAAACCGACGCTTCAAACGGGAACAACCTAACACGCCAGCTCGCATTCGGACAGATTCGGACCTGTGGAGATCTGGGCGAGGCGTTCCATCCCGCATCGGTCGCGCGGATGCCGCGTTTGGCGTGACGAACGAACCGCAGGATGATTTGTTAGGTCGGTCAAACCGGCAGCGGAGGTGTCATCGATGCGTTACGAGCTCTACTACTGGCCAATGATTCAAGGCCGCGGCGAATACGTCCGCCTCGCGCTGGAAGAAGCCGGCGCCGGCTACGTCGACGTGGCGCGCCACGGCAACGGGATGGCCGCGATGACGCGGATGATGGAAGCGGGAAAGGGAGCGCCGCCCTTCGCGCCGCCGTTCCTGAAAGCCGGGAAGCTCGTGATCGGGCAGACCGTCAACATCCTGCTGTATCTCGGATCGCGCCACGGGCTGGCGCCAAAGGCGGAAGCCGGCAAATTGTGGGTGCACCAATTGCAGCTCACGATCGCCGATCTGGTGCTTGAAGTTCACGACACCCATCATCCGCTCGGGCCGTCGCTCTATTACGAGGAGCAGAAGGCGCCGGCGAAGAAGCGCACCGAGGAATTCTGGAAGTCGCGTGTGCCGAAATACCTCGGCTACTTCGAAGACCTGTTGCAGGCCAATGGCGGGACATATGTCACCGGTCGCCGCCTGACCTATGTCGACCTGTCGCTGTTTCAGATCGTCGAAGGCCTGCGCTATGCATTTCCAAACCGCATGGAGGCCTTCGAGAGCGAAATTCCCGGTCTCGTCGAACTGCGCGACCGCGTCGCGGTGCGGCCGAACATCAAGGCGTATCTGGCGAGCGATCGAAGGATTGAATTCAACGAGGAGGGGATTTTCCGAAGGTACAAGGCGCTGGATGCTTGAAGCCGTCATTCCGGGGTGGTGCGCCAGCACCAGACCTCAGGTGCGCAATTGCGCACCATAGTTCGATGCTACGCATCGCCCCGGAATGACCACTCCGCCGTCACATATTCCTCCCATCCACCGGCGTCATCGTCAACTTCGACAGCTCGATGCCGTCAAAGCAGCTCACATTCACCGCCACCACGTCGGTGCCGTCGGGCTTCTTGCCGCGCGCGAAGACATCGACGCCGCAATCGACGCAAAGTTGGTGATGGATCGCGTGTTTGTTGAAGAGATATTCCTTCAGGTTCTCCTCGCCGGCGCGGAGCTGAAAGCTTTTCGGGTCGAGGAAGGTGAAGTGCAGACCCTTCTTGGTGCAGATCGAGCAGTTGCAGGCGGTGACCATCGAAAGGTCGGTGGTGCATTCGAAGCGCACCTGGCCACAATGGCAGCCGCCGGTATAGGTCTTGCTATCGGGCATCGCGGTCAGCTTTCGTCATCTCACCATATTCCGGGCACCAGACGATAGCGCACGCGGGCGGCGTAGTCAGCATAGCCCGGAAGCCCTTCGACCAATGCGCGCTCCTCGATGCGGGCGCGAACGGCGAACAGCACGGCGAATACCGGCGCGAACGCCACACCCCACCACGATCCCAGAAGCAGCGGGATTCCGATGAAGTACAGCATGACGGCGCTATACATGGGATGGCGGATGAAGGCGTAGGGCCCGCTGGAGATCACGCGTTGATGGCGCGCGGCCTGCACCTTCACAACCGGCGCGGCGAACGAATTTTCGCGGAACACCCACATGATGAACGCGATCGAGAGTAAAAACATCGCAAGGCCGAGCGCCTGCATCGGCAGCGGAACATCGGAGGCGTCGGTCCGCCGGTCGAGGCCGATCGCGACAAACCACATCAGCAGCGCCGCGAAAAATATCAGCATGAACTTCTTGTCGGCGGCAGGCTGGTCGGCCTGAAATGTCGGCCGCATGCGCTCGGCGAACAGCGCCGGATCGATCTTGGCAAGCCACAATCCGCAGGCGGGACCGAGGATCGCGCTGACGATCAACATCACCCACGCCCCCGGCCAGTCCAGCGAACCCGCCGCGGCGAACAACAGCGCGCCCATGGCAAGGACGACGACGGTGTTCTGCAGCAAAAGCTTGGCGATCATGCGCGGGTTCCATTGGCCCCACGCTCAACAGGATCGCGCATTTTTTCGGCAAACTTGCGGCGATGAGGTGGGGGTGTCCGCTTTCCTCCGCCCGTCATACCCGCGAAGGCGGGTATCCAGTGCGCTGCAGCCTATCGGCTCAAGGCGACGTTTCTGGAATACTTGTCACCCGCCTGTCATCGGGCGGCGCTACGCGCCGACCCGTTGGCGGGTGACGATAACTGGATGGTTGGCTCAAGCCAGTTGGTCGATCCGCGTTCCCTGACCCGGCGGCAGGGGAGCGATCAGCGTCGGCTGCGGCGTGCGGGTGCCGTCGGCGGCAGCGCCGTTCTGCACGTCGGGGATCTTGTCGGGAGCCTTGAACACGGGGACTTCAGGCGGTTTGACCACCACCGTTGCGGGGACAGGGGAGACATTCATCGGAAGCATCCTTTTGGCTGCCTCCGATACTGGCCGGGTTGAAACGAACGGTTGGTGAATCCGGCCCGGCAATCCCGCGCCGACGCGGTCAATCCCGTTCAATGGTGAACGGACGGCTCGCGGAATCGTTAGAATGCGCCGGATCGGGAGCGGCTTGGGCCTATTCGTCCTTGCCGCGGGTCACCGCGATCGAGGCTTCGGTCTTGGTGCGCGTGCATTCCATGTTGAGTCGGCGGAAGCGCATGGAAACCTTGTCGCCGCGCAGAATGCCCATGCGCTTGATGCAGCGTGAGGAGCCGGTCGCAACGTCGGGCTTCGGAATCGTGAAGATGATGGCGCCGGCGGAGGCGACCAGTTCGAAGAATTGCGGCTTCGGCTTGCGGTCCGTCTTGGCGTAGAGCTCGTTGGAATAATTGCGGCCGCGGCAGCCGAGCGACAGCTCTTTCGCCGCCGGATGCGTCAGATAGATCATGTTGCCGGTATTGACGCTGATCTTGAGGCCGTCGATCTGGTTCTTCAACTCCTTGGCGATATCGTCGCAGCGGTCGGCCTGTGCCGGCGATACGCCGACAATCGCAACCAGCGCCAGTGTGGCGGCAAGCAAGGTCGGTCGGCGAAATAGTGATCCCAAAGCCATTGTGAATGCCCCTTTGCGCCATTGAAGCCCGCGCGCGGATTTCCTGCAAGGGCGGCGCGCGGAAGTCAACTTGATCTTGATGTGCGTCAGAAACCGTAAATCATGATGCCGATCGCAAAGACGATCACGCCGAGCACATTGACGATCACGGTGAGGACGTCGATCAGCGTGGGAATACTGGCCAGGAGGGTGGCAAGCCCCAGCCGCTCCCCGCGTGCGGCGAGGGCGATGGCGCAGGCAGCCATCAGCGGAAACGCGACGACCTGGGCCGGGGTCTGCAAAGCGGCGATGCCGCTGAAGTCGAAACCGTGCCGCACCACCGAGGGCATGTAGTTCAGCCAGTTCATCAGCACGAGCGCGCCGAGTGCGATGACGGCATAATGCAGCCGGCCAACGGTGGCAAACGCCAGCGCCGCCAGCGCCAGCAGGGGATGGCTGACCACATACGCCTTGATGATCGCGCCACCGATGCCAGGGCCGGGAACTTCCGACATATCGCCGAACAGCATCGGCCAATGCGAGAGTCCTTCGAAGGCTTCGATCGCGGCAATGATGATCAGAAACAGATAAAGCCCGAGCAGACGCAGTGGGCGCGCGGGGACGGAAGCTGCGTCGGGCAATGTGATGGCGGAGTTCATTACAGTCGCAATCGGTTCAGGGACCATCGGAAATCTCGGGTTTGTCTGGAGATGGCCAAGAACGGTTCAAACGCCGATCGGCGGCCGCAATTGCCGCTTCGGCCTCGTCTGCCGGGCCAGCAAAACCTTCCTTTTGGTCGAAAAATGCTTAGAACGGGTCTATCGCTGCGGCGCCGTTCCGGCTGCCGCCGGCTCCAACCCGAGATATCGACATGAACGCCCCAACCGCTTTTCCCGACCAGAAACCCGTTCCGCCCTACAAGCATACGCCGTTGTTTCCGCTGGGGCCGGATACCACGCCTTACAAGAAGATCACGACCGAGGGCGTGCGGGTCGAGAAGGTGCTCGGCAAGGACATGCTGGTGGTATCGCGCGAGGCGCTGCGGGCGCTGTCGGAGGCGGCCTTTGGCGACATCAATCATTACCTGCGGCCGGGCCATCTGAAGCAGCTCCGCTCGATCCTGGAGGACAAGGAGGCCAGCGACAACGACAAGTTCGTCGCCTTCGATTTCCTGAAGAACGCCAACATCGCCGCCGGCGGCGTGCTGCCGATGTGCCAGGATACCGGCACCGCGATCATCATGGGCAAGAAGGGCTGCAGCGTCATCACCGATGGCGACGACGAGGCGGCGCTCTCAGAAGGAGCGCGCGATGCCTACCTGCGCCGTAACCTGCGCTATTCGCAGGTGGCTCCCTTGTCGATGTACGAGGAAAAGAACACTGCCAATAACATGCCGGCGCAGTGCGAGATCTACGCCGAGGGTGACGACGCCTACAAGTTCATGTTCATGGCCAAGGGCGGCGGCTCCGCCAACAAGAGCTTTTTGTTCCAAGCGACCCCGTCGGTTTTGACCAAGGACCGGCTGCTGGCGTTCCTGAAGGAGAAGGTGCTCACGCTCGGCACCGCGGCGTGTCCGCCGTATCACCTCGCCATCGTGATCGGCGGCACCTCGGCCGAACTTTGCATGAAGACGGTGAAGCTGGCTTCCGCGCGCTATCTCGATGCGCTGCCGACCCACGGCTCGGCCGACGGCAACGCGTTCCGCGATCTCGAGATGGAGCAGGAAATTCTCAAGATGACGCAGTCGCTCGGCGTCGGCGCGCAGTTCGGCGGCAAATATTTCTGCCACGACGTGCGCGTGATCCGGATGCCGCGCCACGGCGCTTCGCTCCCGATCGGGCTTGGCGTCTCCTGTTCGGCAGACCGCCAGGTGCTGGGCAAGATCACCAAGGACGGCGTCTACCTCGAGGAACTCGAGCATAACCCGGCGCAGTATCTGCCGGCGGTTGAGCAGTCGCTCGGCGGTGAGGTCGTCAAGATCGACCTCAACAAGCCGATGAAGGAAATCCTGGCGACGCTGTCGAATTATCCGATCAAGACGCGGGTCTCGATGACCGGCACCATGATCGTCGCGCGCGATTCCGCCCACGCCAAATTGCGCGAGCGGCTGGAGCGGGGCGAGCCGCTGCCGGATTATTTCAAGAACCATCCGGTGTATTACGCCGGCCCCGCGAAGACGCCCGATGGTTACGCGTCCGGCGCGTTTGGCCCGACCACGGCGGGGCGGATGGACTCCTTCGTCGACCAGTTCCAGGCCGCCGGCGGATCGATGGTGATGGTCGCCAAGGGCAACCGCGCGGTCGCGGTGCGCGAGGCCTGCAAGAAGCACGGCGGCTTCTATCTCGGCTCGATCGGCGGTGCGGCGGCAAATCTCGCCGAGCATTGCATCAAGAAGGTCGAGGTGGTGGAATATCCCGAACTCGGCATGGAAGCGATCTGGCGCATCGAAGTGGTGGATTTCCCGGCCTTCATCATCATCGACGACAAGGGCAACGACTTCTTCAAGGAATTGAATCTGGGGTGAGGGCGATCGGCCTCGACGGATTCAGCAAGGGCTGGGTCGCCGTGTCGTTGGACGACGGCCAGCGGAAGATTGGTTTCCATTGCGATATTGCCGACGCGCTATCTACTCCATTCGACCGGGTAGCGATCGACATCCCAATCGGTATGGGCGACGACGGCCGACGATGCTGCGACTTGTTGGCTCGCGAGAAATTGCGGCCCCATACTTGCCGTGTCTTTGACGGAGCGCGGCGGTGGCTGTGGGAAGAATTCGATCACCCAGACAGGGCGAATGACGAGGCGCTGCGGCGTGGACAGAAGCGCGTGTCTCGTCAGCTCTGGCATCTCGGCTCCAAGATCATGCAGGTCGATGCCTTTGTCCGCGCAAATCCTTCTCTCGATATTCGTGAAACCCATCCCGAACTCGTGTTTCAGCGATTGAACGGCGGTGAACCGCTGCAGTCAAAGAAATCCGAAGCTGGAATCCTGTTGCGCCAAAAGCTGTTGAGGCGGGAAGGCTTCGAAGATATCGAACGGTGGCTTACGCGCGCCCGCATAGGTACTGGAGCAAAGCCAGATGATGTCTTGGACGCCTGTGCTGCAGCTCTCGCCGCGCATGAGCCCTCGGGCAGCGTTCCCGAGGGATCGCCGCCCTTTGATGCTCATGGCTTGTCGATGCAGATTTGGTTCTGACGCGCCGCGGGGCTCAGGCCCGCGCCCCCGTGAATGGGAAGCTGCCCATCGGGCCGATGCCCATTTCGCCGGACATGCTGTCGCCGGAAACTTTGCCGGTGAAGGCAAGCGTGAGCGGCATCGGGTTGGTGATGGAGATCTTCCAGGCGACGTCGTCGCCGTTGACGGTGCCGTCAAAAATTTCGCCGGAATTGCCGTCGGCGCCCTGCGTCCCCGTCAACGTGTTGCCTGCGCTCTGCAGCGACAACGTCGCCTTGCGCTCGCCCATCGGCGTGCTCATGGTGATATTCCAGTTTCCGTCCACGGCCATCTTTGTCTCCCCGACACTTCCCACGGCAAGCCGGAATGGCCTGCGAGATCCGCCAAACTCGTGTGCGGTATAGCCTATCTCGCCACACAAGCCCAATCGTCTCAAGCGCTTTTGACGCGTATTTTTCAGGCTCGCTGGGCGGCGGCGCGAAGCCGGCTGCCGACCAAACTACGAAACGCAATGTATTGAATTGCAAAGGCGGCAATCTTGGCGCCGACCAGCACGACGGTCACGTAGAACGTCCACAGCTTCATGTCGCCGGTCATCGCAACGCCGATGGTGCCGGCAGCGAGCAAGAAACAAAGTGCGGCCCAAGCGTAGCCCGCGAAGGTGACATATTCGGGAACGGTCTGCGTCACGATGGAGGGCGTGTAACGCAACATCCAGCCGCGCTTGAGCATGATGACGCCGATCGCGAAATGCCCGATGGCAGGTTTCGCCAGCACGAAGCGCGGGTCGTGGGTCAGAAGCGTCGCGCTGCCGAGCACGATGACCAGCCCAAGACTGGCCCATGTCATGTAGCCGAGCTCCTTGCCCTTGACGCGCGAGTAGATCACCTGCGCAATTGCGCCCACGATCGCGACGCCGGTCGCCAGCAGCACGTTGTCGGTCGTCAGGTAGATCGCGATGAACAGGATGGTGGAGAAGAAATCCGCACCCAGTCTGGCGAATACGTCCTTCATCGTCTTGCTCTCTGCTGATCGTGTTTCGGTTGGAAGTCTGATTCAGTGGATGCAGGGGAGGACGCTCGCAGGCGGCGTACCATACTTCGTCTTGCGATATCGTGGATACCATGCCGTGAAGTAGACGGCACTGTTGCGGGCAGCGAACGCGATCGCAAGTCCCGACCAGAGCGGCAAGCCCGGGACATATATCGTCAGCAAATTGCCGATGATCATCAGGACAAACGCGGCGTTCCAGGCCCAGGTGATGAGATACACCGCTTTCAGGAAACCGGGCTGCTTGGCCGTCTCGGCATCGACCTCCTCAAGCGCATATTGCAGGATGAACGGCTTGCGGATGATCAGCGAGACCAGCGAAATCGCGAGCACGCCGACATCGACCGTCAGCTTGACAGCCGAATGGCTGAGGTTCGGATCGACCCAGGCGACGTAGCCGCCGAGCGCGGCAAATATGACGACCGAGCCTGCGCCGAGCATCTTGATCGAGCGACCGCGATGAACGTCGATGCCGATGACGGCGAGACAGATTGTGGCCGCAACGAAAAGGCTGATCTCGGCCGATGTCACCAGCATCAGCAGGGCGAACGAGCCGAAGGGGGCGAGGATCAGGAAGATGGTCATGACGGCTTCCCGGTGAGCTAATCTTTACATCGTAAAGATACCGTAGGGGTGGGCGTCGGACTCGTCAAGGAAAATCTTTACGGTGTCAAAATGGGGTGTTCGTGTGTCTATCAACACGTCATTCCGGGGCGCGCGTTAGCGCGAACCCGGAATCTGGAGATTAATTAGCCTCTGGATTCCGGGCTCGTCGCTGCGCGATGCCTCCGATGTGCAATTGCACATCGGAGAATAACGGGCTGACTTACGCCGCCCCGACCCAATTGCCGTGGAAACCGTCGGGCACGCGGTGACCGAGGTGCACCAGCGCAACGGGACCTCCTTCGACGTCCTGCGCGTTGAACACCGCAAGATCGCTGCGGTTCTCCCGCGCGCGCCAGACGGCGGCGAGCAGCCAACCATCGCCTTCGGCGGCATCAGGCCCGCGCTCCACGAACACCGGCTCGGAAATGGTATCGCCGGCGGGCAGCAGGTGATGGCCGAGACGTTTACCAGTGCCGTCGACATGGACGATGCCGGACAGTGCGCCGAACATCGGCAGGTCAGGATTGGCGCAGGCGTACCAGCCGTGGCTGTTCGCTAGTCCCGCGCGGCGGTCGTCGATACGCGGGAATTCGCCGGTGAGATCGTCGAGATAGGTCTGCGTGAAGCGGTCGGTATTGCCCGACAGGTCGAACGTCCAGCGGCAGTACCGCGCGCGCGCCTTCGCTGGATCGGTCTTCGAGCCATCTGGATGGGTAAACAGCGGCGCTTCCTCGAATTGCATCACGTCGGCAATGATGCGGTTGCCTTCCTCCCACGCGTTCATGACATGGAAGACGTAACAACTCTCGGCGCGGAACCAGACGAGATCCTTCGCCGGGCCGTTGCGCTTCATGACGCCGACATACGCGCCTTTTTCCGGCTCCCAGGCATAGGGCGGCTTGCCGCGCATCGCGCGATCCATGCTGCCGGTGATCGGCAGGATCGGAAACAGCAGATGGTTTTCGGTGACGATGAAGTCGTGCACCATGCTGGCATAGGGCGCCTCGAAGCGATCGAACCGCGTCACGACGCCGGAGGCATTGACCGATCCGAAGGAGAGGGCGGGGGTGAGAGGGCCGGCGGCGTTGTAGCCAAAGAACACCATCTCGCCGGTCACGGGATCGATCTTCGGATGCGCGGTGAAGGGACCCTTGATCGCGCCCTTGTAGTCGCAATAGCCGAGTCGATTGAGCGTGCCCGGTTCGACCTCGGTCGGCAGATGGCCTTCCTCGAGCGCCAGCAGTTTTCCGGCGTGGAAGATGACATTGGTATTGGCGACGCCGCCATCGTCGGTGGTCCCGGCCGGCGCACCCGGCAGCTTGCGGCCGAAGCCGCCGAACAGCGCGCGGCCGGCGTCGTGCTCGGCCAGCCATTTCGGGGTGCGGACCCAGCGATTGCGATAGCTGGCGCGGCCGTTCTCCAGATGGAAGGCGTGCAGCATGCCGTCGCCGACGAACCAATGGGCGCCGGGCGCATCGAATTGCGGATTTGGGCCGTTGCGATAGAGCGTCCCGTTGAGTTCGCGCGGCAATTCGCCGGTCACCTTGAGATGTGGCGCGTCGCGTTCCATTGGGATCGGCGCCAGATTGGTCCGGGCCATCTCGGTCGTCACCTGGTCGAGCATCGCGTTTCCTCCGGCTTAATCTTTACATCGTAAAGATAACAATAGGGATGTTGCGAGCTGCCGTCAAGCAAATCTTTACAGTGTAAAAATTGCGGTTATAACGAGTCGCATGGCAAGAACATCGCGAGAAACCAGAACGATCCGTCCCGCCGCAAGGCGCAGCGCGGCGAAACCTGTAACGGAGAGGCCGGCGAGCCGGCGTCGCCGTTCGGCCGGCGAGCCCCCTTATCACCACGGCGATCTGCATGACGCTTTGCTCGCTGCAGCGGAGCGGGTGCTGGAACGCGAGGGGCTGCCGGGCCTGACGCTGCGGGCGGTCGCGCGCGAGGCTGGCGTGTCGCATGCCGCGCCGACCCATCATTTCGGCGATCTCACCGGGCTCCTGAGCGAACTTGCTGCCATCGGATTTCGGCGCTTCAATGAGGCGATGATCGCGGCGGGCAATACCGAAACACTCCCGCTGATGAAGGCGATGGCGCGCGCCAAGGCCTATGTCGCCTATGCGCAGGCGCGCCCCGGCATGTACGGGCTGATGTTCCGTACCGAGCGGCTCGACATGACGCGGCCGTCGCTGCACGAGGCAGCTACGGCCTCATTCCAGGGGCTGGCGACCGCGGTGAGCCTCAGCCGCAACGAGAAGCTGACCGGCGAGGTGCTGGAGGCGCTGACACTGGACCGGGCCGCCGCGATCGCACGCGCGTGGTCGCTGGTGCACGGCTTCACCACGCTGCTGCTTGACGGAAGGCTCAAGGATATCCTGCACCGGCTACCCGAGGGGACGGGCGTCGACCAGCTTCTGGACGCGATGCTGCGTTCGACAGTGCCGCGACCGCCGGGACCATAGGACGCCGGCTTTGCGGGAGTTCGTTGCGGGCGTAACGTAGCTGCGCGGCGACGATGCGTGTGGCGTGCCGCTCAGCAGCCCCTGCAAATCTTGGTTTGCCGCGCGAGCCTTGCGTCGGCTTCCGCGTCTTCGTTGGGCTGACGTGTCCATTCGTCGTAGCGCGCTCTGGCGTCCGATCTCGGTGCGGCTTCGTTCAGCGGGCCAAGGATGATCTCGCGATTGCGGGCTGTCCTCCGCTTCGGCTTGGTTGCCCCGGCTTGTTCACCGTCTGCCGTCGGTGGTTCACCTAACCCGTCCCAGGCAATCGGCGCGCCCGCGGTCTGCGTCGAGCAGCCAGTTCCGGAGGCGCAGCAGCCGGAGAGGGCGATGCCGGCGATGAGGAGTGCCAGGAGTTTTACGTGCATCGCTGCCCCGGGTGATGCGGTGAAATAACAAGGTCTGACAAGGTTCAAGCACTCAAGCCTGAAGCTTTGACGTTAATGCGGCAAGAAAGCGCCAGACTGCGTCTACCATTACCGCTTTGCCAATTCCACCGCGCGGCCGCGTTCGCCAATCACCTTCACTTCGTCCTTGCCGCACTTGAAATCACGCGCAAATTCGTCCGCGGCCTGGCGGGCAAGCTCGTTGGGATTGCGGTTGGCCTGGCCGTCGATATAGGCGACGTGGCAGACCGGCCCGGGCGGCAGCCGCGTCACGGCGAGCATCGGTTTCGTGATCGGGCTTCCGGTCTTGTCCAGGTCGTTGTTGTCGGCGATCAGCCAGCGCTGAATGATCGCGAACGGCCTGCCGTCGACCGCCCGCCATTCGACGGTGTGGCCGGTCGAATTGAAAGGGCCGAACCATGCCTCCGCGGCCGGCTCCTTGGCGGCGGTCTCGCGGTTTCGCCCGACCGAGACGGTTTCACGCAGGTCGCCCTCGCTGATCAGCACCACCAACCCCGATTTACCGGGGCAGACCTGCGTCGTGCTGCCGTCGGCTTCGGGCTTGCCAACCGTTTGGCAGTCCTTTGGCGCGGTCGACGTGTAGCTGCTGCCGAATGTTTGGGCGTTGGCCAGTGAAATCAGGCCAGATGCCGCGGCGAAGAGCGCCATGGCGGCCGGCACGGCGAGCTGTCGATGGGAGGCGCGTTTCATCTGGACTTTCTTGTGTGGAACCTTTGGGGGTAGACAGTGCAATCTGGGGAAGGTTCAAGGCGAATGTGCGAAACACCTGACATTGCCGCGGAATCGTCCTAGAAGGGCGGCTTCGCAATTCCTTGTTTTCTCGAGCGTGCATCATTCAGTCGTCATGCCTTCCATACCGTCGAACAAGCCCTATCGCGTCGGCCGCTCCCGCACTGGACTTGGCCTTTTCGCCACCAAGCCGATCAAGAAGGGCACCAAGATCATCCGCTACTTCGGGCCGCTTCTTGATTCGAAAAAGAAAGAAGAAGACGCGATCGAGAACAAATATCTGTTCGAACTGAACGACCGCTGGACCATCGACGGCTCGGTGCGCAAGAACATCGCCCGCTATATCAACCATTCCTGCAAGCCGAACGCCGAATCCGACGTCAAGCCTCGCAAGCGCAAGGTGTTCATTCGCGCCATCAAGAACATCGAGCCGGGCGAGGAGATCAATTACGATTACGGCACCGACTATTTCAAAGCCTATCTGAAGCCGATCGGCTGCAAATGCGCCTCTTGCGAAAAGAAGCGCAAGAAGAAGCGCGCTGAGGCCCGGGCGGAGAAGGCACGGCTGAAGGCCAAGGCCGAGCGCAAGGCGCTGAAGCAGGCGGAGAAGCTGGCCAAGGCGGAAGCAAAGGATAAATTGAAGGCAGAGGCTGAGCGGAAGTCGAAGAAGCTCAACGGCCATTCACTGAACGGCAAGCATCTGAACGGCAGCAGCCGTGTCAGAGGCATCGGCAAGAAGCCCGCCAGCCGGAAACGGCCAGCCTCCGCGCCAGCGCCGGCCCTTCAGGCATAGCCCTTATCCGCCGGGCTTGCGCACCGATTTCGGCAGCGACGAATCGCCGAAGTCGACCGCGGATCGTTGGACGATAGTACCTGTTTCGTCGACCACGACGCGAAACCGCCGGTGTGCGGACAGGAAGGTCAGCCGATGCCGGCCAAAGTCGGCATCGACGCCGCGCTCGGCAAAGCTCGTGATCCTGCCCGCCCGCATCTCCTTCTGAAGGAGCGGCAGCGCAAGGCCGAGGCCTTCAGCGACGATAACGGCATCAATCTGCACGGTGCCATTCTCGAATTCGATCGGTTTCATGTGCAGGCCCTGATGCTTCTCTATGGGCTTCATGCGGTCACCTGACTGCGTCTGGGCTGCGCGGGGTAGGCGCATTCCGCCAGCGTCGTGGCATCGAGCTCGCGCATGAAGGCTTCGCGGGCGGCAGCCAGCTTCGCTTTCAGCCGGCAGCGCGGCTTCAGCACGCAACTACCGCCATCCTCGCGAAAACATTCGACCAGCGGCGGCCCCTCCAGCGCACGCACCACCTCGCCGATGGTGATCGACTGGGCCGGGCGGGCCAGCATGAAGCCGCCGCCGACGCCGCGCTGGGTCGAGATGAAACCGCTGTCGGAGAGGTCACGAACCACCTTGGCCAGATGATTGCGCGAAATGCCGAACTCGGCCGCGATCTCATTGGTGGCGAAGGAACGGCCGGGCTCGCCCGCCAGCCGCATCAGGGCGCGCAACGCAAAATCCGTGAACGACGTCAGGCGCATGGGGCCCTCTCAAAAGATCCGCTTGCAAACCATCTATAGCCGTCTAAATAGGTATTTGAAATACCTATTTAAGGGCAGGCGAAATGGAAGCGATCGTGGCAGGGCCGGAGCGGCGCGAACGGCTCATGGCCGAAATCATGGAACGAACCGGAATTGACGAGGCGATGATCGAGCGCCTGGTGCGCGGCTTCTACGTCAAGGTCCGCGAGGACGCGGTGCTCGGGCCGATCTTCGACGCGCGCATCAGGGATTGGGAGCCGCATCTGAAGCAGATGTGCGCATTCTGGTCGTCCGTTGCGCTGATGACCGGCCGGTACCACGGTACGCCGATGGCCAAGCATCTGCCATTGCCGGTCGACGCCGCGCATTTCGACCGCTGGCTCGCGCTGTTCGAGGCCACCGCGCGCGAGATATGCCCGCCGGAGGCGGAAGCGCATTTCGTGGAACGGGCGCGGCGGATTGCGGCGAGCCTCGAGCTTGGCATCGCCGGCGCCAACGGCATCATGCTCGCGAACGGTGAAAGATTTCGGCGCAATCAGGCAGGAGCAGTGTGATGGCTTATCGTGCACATATCTTGACGAACAAGGAGCAGGCTGATCCGTATTCGGGCAGCAGCCTTGTGCCGATGCTGGTCATCGGGCTGGTGCTGACTTTTGCCGGAATGATTGCGGCGGTGGTGTTGAGCTGACGCGCTCCCGCGCGTCATTCCGGGGCGATGCGAAAGCATCGAACTATGGTGCGCAATTGCGCACCAGAGAATCTCGCGATTCCGGGTCTGGTGCTTACGCACCATCCCGGAATGACAATGACGACTTACGCCGCCACCGTCGCACCACTCTTGCGCAGTCCAATATACTGCAGCTCGGCAAACACGCCGGTTGCAATCGCCTGCGCCACGATGAAGACCTGACCGAGCAGGTTCGGCGACACCGCGCCCGAGAAAAGTAGCGCAATGCTGCCCAGCGTCCACGCGGCGTTACCGATGATCACGAACAACACCAGCGCCTTCATCACCGTCGACCTCGTCGCCAGCCAGCCGACCAGCGCGGTATAGGCGATCAGGAAAAGCCCGGTTTCGCGCAACAAGACTTCCGGCAAATTGAGGAACGGCGCGAGCGCGCCGGCGCCGAGCGTTAGCGCCACAGCGGCGACGCCGCTGAAGGCGGCGTCGGCGAGCAGGGCGCGGCTCAGGAAGGTGGACGGATGGATCATGACGTTCTCCTTTGCTTGGGAATGGACGGGGCAGCGATCAGCGTTGCAGCAGCGACCGGAGCTGACGCATCAGCCGCACCGGGCAGAGCGCCTTGCCGACCCTGTTCTCGATCGCCTGCACCTGCACGAACACGAACATGCCGGTGTCGTGCACCAGGGGCTCGGGCATGTTCAGGGAGCGTGCCACGAGCCAGGTGACCAGATTGCGTACCCAGGGGATCATGGCGGCGACGAAGGCGACGAAGTGGAACAGCGAAAGCATCAGCATGGGTCATCTCCTGTGCTCCCAAAAATGACCCGGCCCGCGGCCCGTTTCGATTACCTTGGACGTAAGAAAGCAGAGTGTTCGGAGACGTCCTAAGATGTTTGATGGTGTTCGCACACGCTCAGAAGTGCTTGAAAAGTAGGGGTTTCCGCGTACATTCATGTTCGTCACTGTTTGTTCTCATTCGCGTCCAGCCGCCGACTTTGTTGGTATTTTTGTTGGTATCGGAAGAACAAACGTCGCGGCACAATTCCGATCTTCCGAGACGCGAGAATCGAAGCAGATGGCACGCAGTCAGGTTGGCGAGCACGCGAACCCCGAGCAGATCAGGACCGACGTCGAGTGTCGCGCCGCCAAACCGAAATTCGAGAACGGTGCTTGGACCGCCACCAAGATTTCTGACGTGACAGGCGGCGGTCTCTATCTCTTCATCAAGCCGGACCTGAACAGGCCGGGCAAAGCCGCCTCCAAGCTCTGGCAGATGGCCTATCGCTTTCACGGCCGACAGAAGACCTACTCCATCGGGCCTTACGGCGATGGCAACGACGGCACCTTCTCACTCGCCACTGCACGTCAGAAGCGCGACGCCGCAAAGGCGCTGCTCGCCCAAAACCCACCAGTCGATCCCTCCGTCGAAAAGCAATTCGAAAGACATCGTCAGGCGGCCGAACGCCCTCTCGGCGTGTGGATCGATGAATGGCTCGCAGAGAAGAAGATCGAGAAGATCAAGCGCGGCAGACTTGTCACAGTTCGCAGTCCTGAAACCATCGCGCTGCTCGAAAGATGGGCTGGTTATCTGAAGGGTCGTTTCGGCAAGCTCTATCGGAAAGACATCAAGCGCCCCGACGTTCTCGCTTTCTTTCGGGCGATGCAGGCTGAAGGCAGACTAGAGACCCGTGACCGAGTTCACAGTATCGGTTCGCAAGTTTGCGACTACGCTGACCTCGAAGGGGATGGCTATAATCCGTTCCGTGCCTGCAAGATGCAGCTTATTGTCAATGTCTCGACGCCGCGGCCCGGCGTCACCGATCCGCAGGATGTGGTTCGCCTGTTCAGGCTGATCATGCCGACATGGGCAAAGGCCAGATTTGGCGACGTGGTCGGTGATGCCCTTCGGCTCGATGCACTGACCATTCCGCGCCCCGGCATGATCAACAACATGGAATGGTCAGAGGTCGACTGGGATACCGAACGGTGGACTATTCCTGCTGCTAAGATGAAGACCGGCTGGGATCATGTTGTGCCGCTGTCGCGACAAGCCCTCGCTATCCTGCGACGCGTGCGGAAAATCACCGGCAATCGGCGCTACGTGTTCGCTTGTGCCGAAGATGCACCCTTGTCCGGTAGAACGCTCTGTTGTCGGCTGCGTGCGCTCGGCATCGACACCAAGACCGAACATTGCGCCCATGGCTTCCGGACTACGTTCTCGACCCTTTGTCACCATGAGGAGATCAAGGAAGCCAAGGCATGGGATGGCGACGTCATCGAGTTGCAACTTGCGCATCTCGAAAGTGACTCGGTAAAGGCGATCTACAAGCGGCACGGACCGCTGGCCCTGATCGGCTCGCGCACCAAGCTGATGCAGCATTGGGCTGACCGGATCGATAGCTTTGCCTGTCCAAAAAAGATTGTGCCGATCAAGGCAATCCTTGAAAGCTGCGCGAACTAGCTAGAGCGCCTTCATGTACTCGGCTCAATGCGAGGGAGGGTCATATGATAGGCGTCGATGGAATCGGCATCGACCATGGTCTGGCCCTCCATTTTGTAGGCGATGATCTTTCCCTTCTTGATCAGCTTGTAGGCCTTGGTCCGGCCGAAACCGCCCCGCTCCAACGCCTTTTTCAACGGAATCAGGTTCCGCTTCTGGCGGGGCTCATCCGTCATCGTCATCGATCCCTCCTGTGCTCGGCTGTTCATCCTTCTCCGCCGCCGCAATTGCATCAAAATCGGCGGTCTTGCGTACAGCTAGCGGCGGCGTGCTTCGGAACCGCGCGCGCCTGACATCCACCCCTGTGAATGTCGTTCTCGACACCAGGTTGGGGACCGCAGATTAGAACGGGTGGCACGGAAGAAGGCTCTGCGTCGATTCATTCAATCACGGCGTTCGCTCGTCTCTCCAGTGAAAGCCAAGAAAGCTTCGAGTATTATGGGACAGCTGAAAGAGCCGAGGATCATTGTGGGCCGGTGAGATCGGAGAAGAACACAGGGATCATTTTCCGGTGACTGGCTTTCCGCGTCATCTTTTGGTGTGACCAATTTTGCTGAAGCGTATCAAGCCGTCGCCTTTGTTGCTTTAGCTCGCTCAAGTTTGGCCATGATGGACTGGACAGGCCCTGCGGTTGCGCTAGCTGGCTGCTGTTGTATCACGTGAAGATGTGATTGCGGAGAGATGGCCATACATTGCGCGTGGTGGTTCACGGGCGGAGAATTCGCGCACGGTTGTGTTTGGGAAAGCCAATGCTGAAGGTGCTGGCGGTCTGAGGGTTCGGCCAATCGACGGTCTATGCTGCAGTTTAGTCAAGCAGGCGCGTTCGGAATGTGCGTTGATAGATGAGGGAAAGTAGGCGGATTTTGATTCCGCCATTCGGAGCTTCGGTCCCTCCCGCCCCAGCCAGCACTTAAGCTGCTGAGTTCGCTATGTAAGCAGCTCAATTTCGGCCAATTTTTTTTGCCCGTTTGGAAACGGAGCTTCTGAAGCTCGGTCCAGAATCGAACTAAGCGGCGTCGCGTATCACATTGACCATATTGGCAGATTCGTACTTAACTGCGACTTAACCATCGTCGTTCTAGTATCGTATCGACCTTCTGCTGGTCACGTCTTTACGTAAAGCCGTTGCTGGTTCATCCAGCGACGGCTTGTTTATGGGGCGCTACTCGATGAACTATCAGGCTTTCAGCGATGCCAGCATCGTGATGATGTATGAGGGCGTTCGCGGCGCGCTCGCCGCTGATGACGAAAAAAAAGCTCGCGGCGAAGAACCTCAATTTCGAGTTCGAGAAACGCAGGATTGGAAAAATCATGCTGCTGATCTCGAAGTTGAGATGATCAGGCGAGGACTGTCATTGAACATTATCGACTGGTCCGGCAATCAGGCAGAGCTGCCGCTATAAATGCCGATGAGTGCATGTGCGGGTCCTACGAGCAACGGACATGGCGCGGAGTAGCTGTGACCTCCGAAGATGACCCCAAACGAAATGCCGCCGCAGCTTCTGCGTGACCACTGTCAGGGGATGAACGGACTTGTGTCAGACACTCGTTCCAAGTAGGCGGTGCGGACGCTTTGGAGACTGGAGTTTGGCCGAAAGCGTTCATCGCTAGAAACGAAGGCGTTTTCCGATCGGCAGGCGGTGTGGGGATCAATTCGTAGAGGAGCGATAGAAACCCGCGCGGCAGCTCACCCCGGTGGCTGTGCCTGACAGTTTCCCACCGTACAGCTGATAGGGAGCGACATTTGTTCCTCTTTGGATGCGTTCGATGTCGAGATGGTCTCCGCCGGCGATCTGTGAATTCGCAAGGCATTGGTCAGCCCATTTTTAGTAACGTGAATCCGAGCGCGCCAGGAAAAGCAGAAGGGCAGCGCCCACGGAGAAACTGGGCTCGCTCCTTCCAATTCTAATCTTGGGAGACGACGAGAACTCCTCCGCAGGGTGCGTCATCGAAGGCAACGATGTGACCGGAGTCGGACTAGAAGCCTCACAAGCGATTGTGAAAGCTAATGGACTCTGCTTGCGGGGTTCCGTCTGCGGTTGCTTCCATGTGAGCAAGATTTCCTAGCGGCTCGTGAATTTCCGAGGCTGGGCTCTTCCCGGCGCGGTGGCGATACACCTCGCTGTCTCTCCCGTATCACGTCGGAACCGGAATCTTCCGGGCGTGGCGCTGGAATACAGGTACGCCTAGTGGCCTCTTCTAGCACGCGGATGCGAGTCGTGACGTGAGGCCTCAGGCTAAATACGCTGAAATCCCAAGTCGATTCAGCCTAAATCTCATCCCGCTTTTGGGTGCTAAGGTCATGCTGCTATTCGGCAGACCGCTGACGCGAGAGTGTGAACCTCCTCAATTGTATTATAGTAATGCGGCGAAGCGCGAACGATATCCGGAAGCTTTCTCCACGTCGCGTCCAATGGTGTACTTGTTGGTGGGGAGACCGACACATTGATTTGTTCTGTTGCAAGACGACGCATGACCTCGCGTGCGCCCGCGTTGCCAAGAGTGAACGACACGATTGAAGCGCGACGTTCCCCGAGGTCATGAATTGACAATCCAGGAACTGCGGTGAGCAAGGTGCGCAACTCCTCCGCAAGCAGACGACAACGCCGTTCGATCTTATCGATGCCGACCGAAAGTGCGTAATCGACAGCTATCCCAAGGCCAAGTCGCGTCGCGTAATTCGCTTCCCATGTTTCGAATCTCCGCGCGTCGGATCTGAGTTCATAGCCCTGCGGTCCAACCCACGGTGCTCCGAACAGGTCGATCATGGCCGGTTCGACATCTTTCAGAAAATCATGACGAATGTATAGAAAGCCTGTCCCGCGTGGACCGCGCAAGAACTTTCGGCCTGTTGCAGTGAGCATATCGCAGCGAAGTGCAGAGACATCGATCGGCATCTGTCCAACCGCCTGGCAAGCGTCAAGTAAGTACGGAATACCATGTGCTCGCGCGATCCGTCCCACGGCTTCAGCCGGATTCACGAGGCCGCCATTGGTCGGCACCCACGTGATAGCGATCAGTCGCACATGCGCATCGATCATGCGCTCGAGCGCCTCCGGGTCGAGAACATGATTTGCATCGTCGGGTATGATCTCGACCCGGGCGCCGGTGCGACGTGCTACCTGCAAGAAGGCGACATAGTTGGCCGCAAATTCCGCGGAGGTCGTGAGAATGCGGTCGCCCGGGCCAAAGCGTAGCGAATAAAAGGCGCGCTGCCATGCCAGCGTGGCGTTCTCAGCCAGCGCGATCTCTTCCCGTTCAGAGCCGACGAGTCGGGCGACGCTGTCGTATACGAGCTCAAGGCGAGAAATGCTTTCGGCGCTTGCCTCATATCCACCAATTTCGGCTTCGCGCTGCAGGTACTCGATCATGCCCCCGACAACCGGCTTCGGCATCAATGCAGCGCCTGCATTGTTGAAATGAATTCGATTTGCGACGCCGGGTGTATCACTTCGCAAGCGATGGACGTCGGAATCGGAAAGATCCGCGAATCCTGTATGGCTCGTCGACTGCTGCACCAGAGGTCACTTTCTTTAACGGCCTGCTTGAGCCCGGTTGAGCACACGATGCTCTTCGATCATCAGGAAATCCTTTGAATCGTAACTGGAGCTTGAGGCCCAAACCAGTCGTTTTGGAGTGAACAACGCCCAATTCTGCCGTGGAATGGCTCAAGGTTTGCGGTAATCACCATCGGCTCCCGGCAGAGTATGAACCGATACAACGGTAATCCTTTGCCAGGAGGACGAATTGGGAGCGCCCCTGAAACCTGTCAAGGCTGCATCGACGGACCCGTCCGGCCATCTTCGACCGATCCTGCTGCGTGCGTCGCGCGGCCTAAGCCGAATTCCTTGGTGGTGCGACCGAAGCGCAGGTGATGAGCCTCTGCGCCTGCTTCGAGCCTGTCCGCGTTACGCTCCTACCCGCCTAATTTCGCTGCCGCGCACAGCCGAGCGGCTAGGCGTAGGCGAGATCTGGATCAAGGACGAGACACAGCGGCTCGATATCGGGAGTTTCAAAGGGCTCGGAGGAGCCTACGCTGTGCTGAAGCTCGCCATGAAATATGTCGAGAGACAGACGGGGCGTACGATTCTGCCGGCGGAGTTGCTGGAACCTGGGATACGCTCCATTCTTGCGGGGCTTACATTTTCCTGCGCTTCGGACGGCAATCATGGCCGCTCAGTGTCGGCCGGAGCGAGGCTCGTCGGAGCGCGGGCCATCGTGTATCTCCACGAAGGCGTGAGCGACGAGCGAGCCGCCCACATCTCCCGGCTTGGTGCTGCGATCGTACGTGTTGCCGGAGACTATCACGATTCCGTCGAGGCTGCGGCGAAAGCTGCCTCGCAGGATAGTTGGATTGCTGTCCCGGATACAGTCGGCCCAGGAGAGGATGAGACCGCCTGCACGTTTGTGGTCCAGGGGTATGCAATCTTGATCGACGAAATCATTGCAGCGACTGCGGGAGAACCAACGCCCTTCACACATGTTCTGGTCCAAGCTGGTGTCGGAGGGCTTGCAGCGAGCGTGTTCGGGCATGGCTTGGCGCGAGGTCTATTCGCACCCGAGACCCATCTGTGGATCGTAGAGCCAGAACGGTCGGCATGTCTTTACGAGAGCGCTCGCGCGGAGAGGCCGGTACGTCTTCCGCCAGGGCCGCCTACGAACATGGCCATGCTCGAGTGCCAGAGCCCGTCGTTGCTCGTCTGGCCCATTATCGATTCCTTGGCCACAGGCTTCCTCACGGTCACCGACGAACAAGCCGCAGATGCGGTTCGTCTGCTCAACGCCGGCGAGTCTGACGACGCGCTTCGCGTTGGTGAGTCGGGAGCGGCGGGATTGGCCGGTCTCATCAGAGCGGCGGGCGAGGATCGAGACAGGCTTGCGCTTGACCGGTTCTCGAGAGTCCTCCTGTTCGCGACCGAAGGCCCCACCGACCTTTCGGTCTGGAGCGGAAGGCGTTAGGCAGCGGCAAGGAATGCTCGGCGTCTGCTCAGGAGACGTCGAGATTGATGCGAGTAGTGAACTTGACCGTCTGCATCGCAACGAACGTAGTGAACGACTTTATATTCTTGTCGGGAAAAAACGCCCTTTCAGTGAAAGCTCCGTACTCCTCCATCGAACCCGTATTAACGACCAATATGAAATCGGCCGACCCGGTCACATAGTAACACTGTGTGACTTCGGGATAAGCGCTCATTCGGTTCTTGAAGGTGTCGAGAAGGGCGAGATGCTCCTGTTCGAGAGCAACTAGTACAATCGATGTCACGCGTGTCCCCGCCACCGACGGAGAGACGATCGACACGTCGGACATGATTGCGCCGCTCTCGCGCAGCCGCCGTAGTCGGCGTAGGCAAGAAGTCGGCGACAGACCTACGCGCTCCGCAAGCTCTTCGGAGGTCTGCTGGTTATTCTCCTGCAGCAACATCAGCAACTTGAGATCGAGACGATCCAGATCCGCGCGTGTGATGGCCAATTAAGAGCCCCTCAAAATTGCCGTTATCCGGCACGCAAACCCGCGAAAATGGCGAATTCCGTCGCGGCGGTGTCACATTATATGCATGAGGAGTGCCTGAGCAAGTATCATCAGCACTGTAAGGGAGGACAGCCATGGTCGACATCGTAAGGCGCAGACTTCTTCAGGGCACCGCGTTGGTTGGAGGCCTTGCGGCGACCCGCTCGCTGTTTCCCGCTCCGGCGATCGCTCAAATTCCGAAAGGCACCGGTCAAGTTGTCGTCTACGACGGCGGCGGATCCTGGGGTGAGGCAAAGCGGATAGCCTACTTCGAGCCTTTCGAGCGCGAGACCGGCATCAAAGTGATCGCGCAACCTCGCACCGATACGGGAGCTGCGCGCGCGAGCGTTCTCGCGGGAGCGCCTCGCTATGACGTGATGATCTTGCCGGGTGGTAAGGCGCCGACTTTCGAACGGGACAATCTGTTGGTTCCTATCGATTACGGCTATTTCGACAAGGCCGACCTCGATGCGTTTAGTCCCATCAAAGTCGGCAAGTTCACGGTACCGGCAATCGTCTATTCGCTATTCATCGCGTACGACTCGTCGAAATTTACGTCCAACGCGCCGAACTCTTGGGCGGACGTATGGGATGTTCAGAAATTCGCAGGGCGCCGTTCTTTAATGGCGGGTACGTGGGCCTCCGACGGCGGCACGTTCGAGGCAGCGCTGTTGGCGGACGGTGTTGAGCCATCTAAGCTCTATCCTTTGGACTGGGATCGTGCGTTCAAGAGCCTCGCGCGTATCAAGCCCAACATTGTGAAATGGTGGAATACGGGTGCCGAAGCGCCTCAACTTATCATCGACAAGTTGATCACAGCCGGCAGCGCCTGGAACGGTCGAGTTTCCGCCGCCAACGAGCAGGGCGCGAAGATAGGCTACACCTGGAATCAAGGCATGCTGCAATACGATTGCTGGGTCGTGTTGAAAGGAGCGAAAAACGCGGACAATGCCTTCAAGTTCCTCGCCTTCTCGGCTCGCGCCGAAAATCAGGCGAAGTTCGTTCAGCATATCCTGTATGCACCCCCGAATTCGCGGGCCTTCGAATTTATCCCGCCACAACGGGCCAAGCTTCTGCCCACGTCGTCAGATGCGCGCAAACAACAGTTCGTTCAGGACTATGAGTTCTGGAACGCGCCAGGTGCTGGCGGGCGCGCGAACAACGAAATTGCCGTTGCTCAGTGGGAGCGATGGCTCGCGGGTGCGCGGTAGGATCGCGATGTCGAATCCGAGCGTAACGATATCACCAACCCGGAGGTGGCCAATTGGGCGGGATAGGCTCACTCCCGTCCTATTGCTCCTTCCGATTGTGGTGCTGTTCGCGTTCGGTTATCTGATGCCGCTGTCGCAGCTCATGCTCAAGAGTCTCCAATCGGATGGTAGTTGGTCCCTCAAGAGCTATGGCGAAATCGCGAGCTCGTCCTCATTCTTCTGGATCGTTCTGAGGACGCTCACGCTTGCCTTGACCGTGACCATCATTTGCCTGGTCGTGGCATATCCGCTGGCCTATGCGATCTCTCGATGTTCGCAGAGAGTGGCGACGCTCTTGCTCTTCATCGTCACGCTTCCGTACCTCACTAGCGTTCTCATCCGCACATATGCCTGGATCGTGTTGCTCAGCCCCAGTGGGCCGATAAACAAAATGCTTCTCGGGCTGGGCGCTATTTCCGAGCCGCTTCAGATGGTGTTCAATTCCGTCGGAGTCTATATCGGGATGGTCCAGGTCCAGCTTCCGCTAATGGTATTTCCGTTGTATGCGGCGCTGACGCGAGTCAACCCGAATTTGACCAAGGCCGCGCAGAGCCTGGGAAGTCCGCCGACCGATGCGTTCCTCCGCGTTACGCTTCCGGCATCGATGCCGGGGCTGGTCAGTGGATGTACGCTCGTTTTCCTCTCCTGCCTGGGCTTCTATATTACGCCGGAGCTTTTGGGAGGTCCGGACGACTACCTCATCGCGCAGGGTATCAGCCTCAGGGTCCTGATCCTCGGGAATTTTAACGAGGCGGCTGCTCAATCCTCGCTGCTTCTGCTCGCCGTGATCGTCATCTTTCTCGTATTCCGACGCCGGATTGCAGAAGAGCTAGACGATCGTTCGCGATCGGATGACGTCGGTGCATCGAGCGCCCTTGCTTCCGGGTTTGCCGTGAGCCGACCTCTCGTGGAGCGCATCTCAACGCTGTCGCACGGTGCCTCTTTGCATCTACATGAACTCCTCTCGAGCATTCGGAAGCCATTGCTCTACTCCTGTGCCGGATTTGCGCTTCTGCTGCTCGTTCTCCCGTTCGCGGTGGTCATTCCGCTGGCGTTCAGTGATGCGCCTTATCTGACGTTTCCGCCTCCAGCCTATTCGCTACGGTGGTTCTCCCGGCTGTTCAACAATACCCAATGGGTGGATGCGCTGAGCTTTAGCTTGAGCTGGGCTGGCCTGTCGGCGCTCTTGAGCGTCGCTGTTGGCGTTCCGGCGGCGTTCGCATTGGTCCGTCATCGCTTTTTGGGACGGCTTCCGATCTACCTTCTTCTGATCTCGCCGCTTATCGTTCCACATGTGGTCATGGCCGTGTCGCTCTTCTTTGCGCTTGCGGGCTCTCCGCTGATCGGCTCCCCGATAGCATTCGTCCTCAGCTACACAATGATCGGGGCGCCATATGCCGTCGTTGTCATGATAGCCGGACTGAAGCGGTTCGACCGTACCCTCGAGCGAGCGGCGTCAAGCCTTGGTGCGAGCCCGGTAACGACCCTGCGCACCGTGACTCTGCCTCTCTTGTTTCCCACGCTCGCTAGCGCGGCGATATTCGCCTTCATTGTGGGCTTCGATGACGTGGTATTTGGCCTTTTTCTAAGCGGGCCATCCGCTACGCCGTTGCCTATGCGGATGTGGGACAACATCCGTCTGGAGATCAGTCCGCAGATCGCGGTGATCGCTGTATTGTTCTTGGCCATGCTGGTTATTCTCTGTCTCCTGCGTCTCTTTGTCGGAGCGGCCATTGAAGGGCGCCGGACGCAAGCCGGAGGCCGAACTTGACCATGGTGTGGTTTGGACGTGCCAGGTCGCATTGGAAGAGCCCCGGGGGGTGACCTCGCGGCGCACTCGCAAACTGAGCTGAGAGAGCCGATCATGCTCTTCTTGATGAATGCATCGGATGGACATCGAACCATACGGTTTGGCGGCGTCGGACGGTTCTGGATACCCAAAGGCTTGTCGGAGGACTGTGCATGAATCGCGATCTCACCTTCTCTATCGGTGAGTACAGGCGGCGGTTGCTCGCAGTACAGGAGCTGATGGCCGATCGCAGGCTCGATTGCGTGATTCTCGACGAACCGGAGATGATGGCTTGGTTGTCGGGGTATACCGTTTCTGAGAATCTCTGGCGTGCATGCGTCGCTCCGGCCTTGGGAGAACCGTTCCTTTTGGTTCGCAAGCTCGATATGCCGCCGGCACGTCAGCGGAGCTGGATGGAAGATATCGTCGGCTTTGGCGACTGGGACGATCCGCTGGTCGCCTTGGTGGATGCGTTACGGGACAGAAAGCTTACTCACAAGCACATCGGCGTCGAATTCCAGTCGAATTCGTTTACTGTTCAGCGCTACCAGAGTCTTCGCGAGCTCCTGCCTGACTCCGACTTCTGCGATCTTGAACGATCCGCATGGAATCTCCGACGGTGCAAGTCGTCCGAGGAGATCGCGCATATGAGGCGTGCAGGTACGCTCCTGGACGCCGCTCTCCAAACGACGGTCAGGGAGGTCGGGCGTGGAAAAAGCCAGCGTGACGTCGCGGCGGTGGCCGCAAGCGCGTACTACAAGCTCGGGTTTGACGATGGCTTCGTCGGCCCGTTGAATGTCGGGTCCGGCTGGGACTCTCTACACGGATTTCTGGAAGAGCGACCTCTGGTCGACGGCGACATCGTTCACATCGAGCTCTTGCCTCGCCTGCGCTTCTATACCGTGCGCATCATGCGCTCTGTCATCGTGGGACGCGCGACAGATGAGCAGAACGCCGCTGCGGAAAAGTTGATCTCACTACAGGACCAGCAGATCGCTGGGCTTCGTCCTGGAGCGCTCGCCGCTGACGTCGATCGCATTGTGCGGGAGGGTGTTGTGGCGGCTGGTCTGCGTAGCACCTACGACAATATTACCGGCTATACGCTCGGAGTGACGCCTCTCGTCTCCCAGCATACGAGCGATCTACATCGCTGTTTCACACCGCGCTCGGATTGGGTGATTGAGGAGGGGATGGTCTTCCACATGTATACCTCAGCGGCAGGTCTTGCGATGAGTGATTCCGTCGTGGTGACCAAAAGCGGCGGCGAACGGCTCACTAAAGCGCCCCGTCAGATCTTCGAAACGGACGCAAAATGACGATCATTGCAGCGATGACCGCCGAACATTCGGCCACGACGCCTCTCTCGGCAAAAAAGCAACGCGGCGCAGTGTCAGTCGACGCGATCACCAAGATGTTCGGCTCGGTCAAAGCGGTCGACGGCGTGTCGTTGTCAGTGCAACCTGGCGAGTTCGTGGCGCTGCTCGGCGCCAGTGGATCGGGTAAGTCCACGCTGCTCATGATGATTGCCGGTTTCGAGGCTCCTTCTTCCGGCGATATCAAGCTTGACGGTGTCCGGATCAACGATGTGCCAGGACATCGCCGCGGCTTCGGAATGGTGTTCCAGAATTATGCACTTTTCCCGCACATGACAGTTGCCGAGAACATTGCGTATCCTCTTCGCAGACGGGGCATGAGCGGTCGCGATGCCGAGCGTGAAGTCACGAAGGCGTTGAAGCTGGTCGCGCTTGACGGTTACGGTGCGCGGCTTCCAAGCCAGCTTTCGGGAGGGCAGCAGCAGCGTGTCGCGCTAGCCCGCGCATTGGTGTTCCGTCCACCCCTTCTGTTGATGGACGAGCCACTCGGGGCTCTGGATCGAAAGCTTCGACAACAGCTCCAGATGGAGATCAAGCTAATCCATAAAGAGGTAGGGAGCACGATAATCTTCGTCACTCACGATCAGGAAGAGGCGCTGTCCATGGCCGATCGCGTAGCCGTCCTGGAGCGCGGCCGCCTGCAGCAGTTCGGATCGCCTCGGGATCTGTACGAGGAGCCGGCTACGGCCTTCGTCGCCGATTTCATCGGCGAGATGAACTTCTTGCCGGCGGAGTTACGTCGATCCGGTCAGATTGTTGGGGTGACTGCGCCTGACCTTGGGCTGCTACTCGACCTGCGGAAGGATCAGGTGCTCGCTCAGGACGATCGCGGTCTGCTCGCGGTTCGTCCCGAATTTGTTCGTTTAGAGACTGACGACGATGCCACAGCGACGGTGCTGGAATCCGCATACACTGGCACGAACCAGAGCGTTCTGGTGCAAGTCGGAGAGCTTAGGCTGACGGCGCGGACTCCGGTCAATCCGGGGCGGCCATTATTCCAATCCGGTCAGCGGGTCCGCGTTTCGATTGAGGCTGCGCATACCCGCGTATTTCCAGCCGCGCGTTAACCTCCGATCGTCCTCTTTGGTGTGCAGGAGCTACTCGAAATGACTCGGAACGCCGCGATCGCGCGCGCGAGAGACCATCTCGATTCTGGAGGCTTCGAGGCTGTGCTGTCGCGCCTCGTAGCCATTCCTTCCGAGAGTCAGAACCCCGAGCGAAAACTGCAGATAGTCGATTATCTCAACGAGCTCCGGCGCATCTTTGAAGATTTCGGCTGCGACTGCCGGGTCTTGACCGTTGCCGACGCTCATTTTCTATAAGCCGAGCGCATAGAAGATCGAGAATTGCTGACGGTGCTTGGGTATGGCCACGGTGATGTGGTTTGGGGTCAGGACGATTGCTGGAGCAAGGGGATGTCACCGTGGCTTCTCGTCGAGGCCGATGAATGCTGGTATGGACGGGGGTGTCGCAGACAATAAGGGGCAGCATGCCATCAATATTGCCGGCCTTCGCGCCATCGTCGAGACGAGAGGTCGGCTAGGATTCAACGTAAAGTATCTCATCGAGATGGGAGAAGAGATCGACTCGCCGGGCCTCCGCGAACTATGTACGACTCACAAGGAGCTCCTGTCTGAGGATCTTCTCGTTGCGTCCGACGGGCCGCGGCTGTCTGAGCATCGGCCCACCATATTCCTGGGTTCGCGGGGATCTCTCACGTTCGACATTTCCATCAAGGCGCGCGCGAGCGCATACCATTCGGGCAATTGGGGTGGTTTGCTGTCTGATCCCGCAATCCAGATTGCGCATGCGTTGACGACGATCGTCTTTCCGACCGGCCGCATTCTGATTCCAGAATGGATTCCAAGCGAGTTGCACTGAAATCCGTACGGCGGGTGCTCGCTAATTGTGTCGTTGACGGGGGACTCGGAGGACCCGAGGTCGACCCGGGTTGGGGCGAACCGGGACTGAGCCCAGCAGAGCAGGTGTATGGCTGGTGCTCGTTCGATGTTCTCGCCATGAGGTCGGGAAACCCGGACGCACCGGTCAACGCCACTTCTCCGAGTGCCTGGGCCCGCTGTCAGCTCCGCTTCGTCGTCGGCGTCGATCATGAGGATATTTTGCCAGGGCTTCGGCGACACTTCGCCAGACATGGTCTCGACGCGGTTCAGTGTGTCGAGCCAGTCTGGGAAACCCTCTTCTGCGCGGCAGGCGTGGCGGGCCACTATAGCAGCTTCCTTTCGGTGAGATTAGCAGCGGCGCGCTTGCTGCGCCGCTGCAATGACGATGGAGAGCGTGAACTGTGCGAGGTGCGTCGAATAGTTCATGGCCTTCTCGACCTTCGCCATTTGTCGCTGCCAATATAGCTTGTACCGGAGATTGACCTCCTTCAGCCCGCCATCGTTCTGCGCTCGACGCGCGCGACCACCTGGTCGACGGCGGTCGCGGCCGCCCGCTCGATCTGTTCGGCCAGCAAGATGCTCGCTCCGAGCTCATCGGCATCAAGAGCGGACGCTCGTTGAGGCGCCTTCAGTCGCCGCTGCAACGGCATCGTCTGGCTGGTGGAAGCGGCCTCGTGCTCCGGCAGCCAGCGATATGCTCGATGTTAAAAATCTGTAACCCTTTTGTGACGGGCTTCTTCGAGATCATGTTCTGCTTTCTGGTTATCCCGGCAAAAATAATCTTTTTCCTATCTCAAATGGGACTGGCCCCCGCGTCTGGATGAGGTAGTTCTACTAGTGATTGAGCGCGGTCCTCGCGGTTTTCGGCAGACTTGATTCCAAACATGGAGAAATCTAATGGACGTCAAAAAGCTCTCGGTGAAAGAAGCGGCGGCAGCAGCCGCTAAATGTGCGGCAACGGCTGCGCAATGCGCCGCTACGGCTGCCAAATGTGCGGCGACTGCGGCGCATGCCCAGGCAAAAGCCGCCGCAGCGCGATGCGCGGCAACCGCGGCGCGGTGCGCTGCAACCGCAGCGAGATGCGCCGCAACCGCGGCGAAGTGCGCGGCAGATCATCCCTAACTGACGGACTCTGATCCGGTGGGGCCTTGGCGCATCGCTTCAGGCGATGGTGCTAAGGCTATTGGAGGCCTCGGAAATGAGCGTTCCGCGCTTGGGCGTTGGGCTTCAGTTCAATCCGGAATTGATTGGTTGGTTTCCGTTTCTGGACCAACCCCTTGATGCGCTGGAAATACTGTTCGACTCGGTCATGAGCCCTCTTGATGGGCCGGGGCTTATTTCTCCCCGTGCCGTCGATCTCATGCGCGACATTACGGATAAATATCCGCTCCTCGGACATTCGAACTACGGCGGTGACTTCGGCTTCGACGATCTGATGAGCACAGCGGCGGTGCGGCGACACGTGCCGCTCTCTCAGAAATTCAACGTTTCCTCAGTCGCCAACCACTGTTTCTATGGCGATGCCTCCTGGTCCGACGTTTGGAGCAGTCCGTTGCAATTCTCGCGGGCTGAAGCTGTTCGTGTGGCAGCGAGGGCGCGCGCGCTTCAAGATCTTTACGGCGTTCCGCTCGCACACGAAAACGCTGCGTACTACCGCGTGTGCCCCGGCAGCGATATGCCCGAAGAGGAATTCCTCGCGCGAATGCTTGAGCTATCAGGCACCTACTTGCACCTGGACTTGCACAATCTATACGCGAACGAGCAGAACCACCGCGCGAGAGGCTATTCCATTCATCGATTTCTGAGCACTATACCGCTCGACCGTATCATCACTATTCATATGGCAGGAGGGCGTTGGATCAACGGTCAGTATCACGACCTTCACGATACCCAGGTTGCAGAAGCCGTTTGGGGCCTGCTCGACGATGTTTTGTCGCGCGCGCGCCCTGGCGCCGTCATCCTCGAATATGAAACCCAATCCCTCTACTGCAATGGGGAAATGGCCGATACCGGCCGGACCACCGATCTAATCCTCTCGGATCTCGAGCGGGGACGCGCGGCATGGGATCGCGCCTACGGCCGGGCGAGCAGGCGCACGACGCGCAGCGAGGCTGCCTAATGGACGCGCGGCTGGTCTGGGATACGTGGCGGCGCGTCCTGACAGACGATCGCCTCGCGAATTGGGTCATGGATCCCAACTCAAGGACGGAAGATCCTCATGGCTGCACGGCGGATGAGGTTGCAATACTGGCAGACTATGCGGGCACTCCCGCGCCGACCGAATCCAACATTGGCATGTATCGTCGCGGATTGGTCAGGAATGCTCTGGGTGCGCTGGACCTTGTCCCGCTCACCCGCCGTCTGCTGCACGCGAGTGGACTCGATATCGAAGCGGTTGCGGCAGAATTTGTGCAGTCAGATGGTTACGCGGATAATGGGCCTTACTTCTGGCGGACCGCGGCGGCCTTTGTCGCATATTTGGCCGGTCGTCCGGAGTTCTTCTCCCGCGCACACCAGGACGTGCTGGCGATCGACGCGGCTGGCATTGCGCTTGCGCGGCAGCTTGGCGAGTGCGCTCCCCTGATATGGCCCAATACCGCGGCGGAGGCCTTCCCGGCAGGGACAAGCCCGAGCAGGAATTTGCGGTCAATCCGCTTCGTCGCCCATCCGGCAGCGACCATGATTTCGTCATCCTGTGATCTCACCCCATGGATTGAAAGTCCGTTCGACTTCGACCCCCGCCACGACCTCGAAGCCTCTCCACGACATTGGCTGATCTATGTTCCGGCCGCCGAAGCCGCCCATGAATATGCGGAGCTTTCGCAGCGGGCCACCCGCGTCTTTGATGTTCTTCGCGTCCCGAAGAGCTTGGTGGAACTGGCGACGGCCCTGAACGATGTTCCCCACGCTGATGTGCTCTCGCTGATCGACTGTTTGGCGGGGCTCGGTGTCATCGTAAGCGCATCGGATCTGCTCAGCCTTACCAGTCGAGAGGTGCAAGTGCCTCCCGGGCAGGGAAGGCAAGCCGCAGACGATCTCGATCTTGCTTCCCACCGGATCTGCGGCGCTGCGCCCCATGAAACTGCTTGAGCACCTTAAGACCTCCAGTCCCGATAGCCTTTCCGGCGGGCTGCCGGACGATGCATTTGTCATGCTCGACCCGGACGTCGAGGTTCTAGGCGTCGAGATTGCCGAACATCGATTGCTCAGTCACCGCTACTTCGAAATCGGCATGGTTGTACCACCCGGCGACGGCCTATTGGATTTTGTCACCACGCTCATCAACGAGCCTGTTAATCTGGCGGTTCTGCGCGCTCAATTCGACGATCAGCACATGATCGACAAGATGCTGGCTTCGCTGCGCCAGCACGGCTTTATGCACGTTACCTCGCAAACGAAGCCGTCGACCGAAGAGCTTGAGCATCTCCGACGTATCGCGGAAGGGGCGCGCACCTCAATCTTGCGCCGCTCCATCGTAATCGACCTGGATGCCGAGATTTCGATTGCGCAGATCTCCACACGCTTGAAGGACGAAACGCATCCGCCGGAGCTGCTGCTGCGTTGCGCGCGGCTGGCAGATCACATGTCGATTTTGGGCGAACTGTCCCGCCTTCGTCAGAACGGCATCGTTCGAATGCACCAGACCGTGGTGCAAACGCAACACCTGTCGAGCGACCGTGAACTCCGGCGATCGCTCGTTCGTCTCGGCGCCTCGGTCTACCTCGACAGAATTTCTTGGCCGGTGCCGAACCATCCGATTGCCGGGCTTGAGGAGATGGTCCGCGATTGCGTCGCCGTCCATCTACTCATGACGCCCGACCTATCGATCCTGAATGAGACTGAGCGGGGCCGCGTTCTGACCTGGGCGGCCTCGGCCTTCATCTCCGGTCTATGCTTACGGCTTGAGCCGGAAGCTCTCTGGCCAGCGGGCGATGCCGGCGAAGATGATTTTGTCGCCATTTTCAACGCAGTTCGCACGATCGAGAACGCGCTCGGCGACGTCTTGATCCTTAATTTGCCGAGTGATGAAGTGTTGCTGGGCAATGCGGCGTCTTCTACGTCTCCCGGCCGGCTGTCCGATTTTTCCAACCGCTTTCGTGCGGCGTATTTGCGATGGCGTCTCCCTTTGTTGAAGTCGTGTGAGAACGACAACAGCTGGAGCCAGCTACCTGAAGTCGAGGACAAACTGGTCCGCGCGCAGGAGGATCTGCTTCCCAATCACCCGGAATTGCTGCTGCTCAAGCCAGGTAGCATCGTGGTCGACGTGTGCGGCGGCCTGGGACGTGTTGCACGGAGATTGTCGCCGGCGGTTGGCGAAGACGGACTCGTGATTTCCGTCGAGATGTTTCGCTGCCTGAGCGATCGGGCGCGCCGGTTCGCCTCCGAACGAAACTTCACGAACCTCCATTTTCGTCCTGGTCTTGCGCAGCGTCTCGCTCTGCCCGATGCGTCAGTTGATGCGGCCGTTAACGAATGGACCGGAGGCATCTGGGAGTTGGGACTCGGACCGAGCATGGTCAAAGAAATGGCGAGGGTCGTTCGCCCCGGAGGCCGCATCGCGATCACCCATCGGCTCGTGCAGCTTCATCTCGCCTCGCTCTGGCAGCCATGGGTCCAGTATAACGAAATCTATACTTGGATTCGCGAAGCCTGCGTGCATCCGGACCTGACGATCATCGCCGAACGCATCTGGGGTCAAATCGTCCCGTCGCTCGTGGGCGAGCATGCAACCCTTTGGCGCAAGCAGTATATGCCGCGCCTGATAAATCCCTACGACGTAATCTACAGATACGACGACAGTCCAGATACGCGCGCCGACGTTTATCTTACGGTCATCGCGCAACGGCGGTGATCTATTCAACTGGTGGCGCGATACCGTGAGGTGCGACGATGAGATCGCGAGAATCCGCTCTTGAGCAAGCACGCTCGTCGCTGCAACGGCTCGGAATTCCAGCGGCGTTGCCGGCGCTTCATGCCGCCGGCATCGGCATCAGTCGTGCGGTCCTGGGCGGATCGCATTCAGTGGCAATCTACCCGCCCATCAACTCATTGACACCGCTCGATTCAACGAGTGTGATCGATACGATCGAGTGGGGCGGAGAAACGAGCCTGTACGTTCATGTAGCGTTCTGTGAAACGCGCTGCACCTTCTGTCATTACACGGTCGATCACTACGCTGGCCGGGCAAAACACTCTATCGAGGACGACGCTAAAGTTGCTCGTTATCTCACGGCGCTAAAACGTGAACTCGCTTTTTGGGGCGCGCGGCTCGCTCGCGCCGGCACCGTAGTGTCATCAATCTATATCGGCGGAGGCACGCCGCTCGTTCTCGATGAGCCAGCGTTGCACAGTTTGATACGTACCATTCGAAATGAATATGATTTGCGACCCGACGCAGAGTTTTGCATCGAAGGCAGTCCCCTCACAATCGCCGCGCCTGAGGGGGAACACAAGCTGTGGTCTCTCAAGGCTCAAGGCATTACCCGCCTGAGCTTTGGAGTACAGTCGTTCGATGATGAAGTGCTCAAATATGCAGCCCGCGGCTACAAACGCGAGACTCCAATTCGTGCATGCGCAATTGCAAATCGGATCTTTGAGAACTGGAATCTCGACCTGATCCAGGGTCTCTATAAGGCGTCGACTTCGGAAGTATGGGATAACCTTGAAGCCATTGCCGAGATCCGTCCGCCACACCTCACTTGGTATCACGGGCGATTTGGGGATCGTCCTCAAGGACACTGGTATAGGACGGAAACAAAGCGAGCGGAGTTCGAGGACGAGTTCGCCACGCTTCTTGGCCGCATGCTTATCTGGCAGGAAATGGCCGCGCTCGGCTATGACCAAACCGACGGAAACCGCTTTGTGCGATCGCATGAATTTACCGATCCATTCAAGAAGATCCGGACGTCGGCGTCGAGCGATCTTCTTGGAGTGGGGGCGGGAGCTTATTCCCACGTCGGCGTCAAAGTGGCGAAGGCAAACTATCGGGGGCACGTGTTTCGCAACGACCCGAATATCCGGACTTATGTGGATGCCGTTTTGACAGGCAACGTTCCGATCGCCACGGGACGCGGCGTCGACGAAGAGGAATTGCTGGCCGGGTCTTATGCGACAGGGCTTCGTACCGGACGGATCGAGGACGAAAGCCGGCGGTCGCTCCGCTCCGCTCATCCCCAGCTTTCGCGGTATTATGACGCTCTTGTCAATGAGCTGAACAATGCCGGCGCATTAGAGGCTTATCTCGACGATAGCGGCCAGGCCGGACTGAGACTTTCCTCGCTCGGTAAGCTCTTTGAAGATGAAGCCTTGTCCTTCTTCTTCAGTCCCGCGGTCAAAAGCGCATTGGCCACAAAAACGACAAGCGAACGCAAGCTGCAGCTCGCATAACCGAAAGGCCGGAGAGGTCGTCATGGACAGCTTGGAGCAGACTACTACAAGGCAAAGCGGGCCTACGGGAGACGGCATACGGGCCGAACGGGCTGGCTGGAGCTTTGGTGGTGATACACCTCAATATTTTGATCGCCACGTCGCAAGGTCCGTTCCCAACTATGAAGCCGGCCATAGGCTGATCGAACAGGTGAGTGACTTTTTCGTAAAGAGTGACTCCGTCGGTTATGAAATCGGTACTTCAACCGGAACGCTCCTACGGCAATTGGCGAAGCGTCATCCACACGGCACGCGCTGGATCGGGATCGATAACGAACGTGCCATGATTGAATACGCGCGCAGCGCTCAGGGCAAAGCGCCGAACGTTGAGTACCTGCTCGCAAACGCATGCGAGGTAGATTACGAAGCCAGCGATTTTATCGTCTCCTATTATACGATTCAGTTCGTTCCGCCGCGACACCGGCAAAGCTTGATTGATTTGGTTTATAAGTCGCTTAATTGGGGTGGAGCATTCCTGTTTTTCGAGAAAGTCAGAGCGCCAGATGCGCGATTCCAGGACATTATGAGCGCGATCTATATCGACTACAAATTGGAGAACGGCTACTCTCCGGAAGAAGTCCTGGGAAAAGCAAGTAGTTTGAAAGGCGTACTTGAGCCGTTTTCGACCAAGGGCAATCTCGATATGTTGCATCGTGCGGGTTTTGTGGACACCATGACCATATACAAGCATGTCTGTTTTGAGGGATTTCTGGCCGTCAAATAAGACTGTGTAGCTCGTAGTTTGCATCGGGCAGACCTGCGTCGGAAAAATTGGCCCTGACCATTTGACAAGGTGCTCACCTCGCCATTTCTTGAACACTCGAGAGCGCTTTCCGGATTCCCCAACCATCCCCGTGTAAGCACGGCTTTGCAGCGGTCAACGTGAGCTCGGCAGCTGATCGTTGCGCCATGGCGTCGCTCCAGCAGCCATGCTCACCCTGTCGATCGGCCCGGGCTCGGCTCGCGCATCACGGCAGAGGCAGAGCCTTGCCGAGCTAGGGGGGGTGCGGGTCGCCATGCGCCCACAGCGACTTCGATGACGTCGTCCATACCATATAGTATGCAACCGGCGCAAAAGGGTCTCAATCGATGAGCGCCTCACGTGGCGAACGAAAGCTGGTCGAACAAGCAGTCGGCTTGTTTCGAGCCAAGGGCTATTCGGCCACAAGCGTCGGGGGAGATCGTGCGTACTTGCGGCATCACCAAGGGCGGGCTCTACCATCACTTTTCTGGAAAGGACAAGTTGGTCATTGCCGCGATTGAACGTGTCCATGGCATGTTTCGGAGCCAAATCTTCTGCCCAATCGATGCGAGCTCGGCTCCCGAGCATTCTGCAGGTCGCATCTCGCGGCCGCTGCGCGGCAAAGGCGTTGCTTATAATGGTTTCAACGTTATCATGCTCTGGTCGGCAGCCGTCGCGAACGGTTACAGCGGCTCGCCAGCTGCGACTTCATCCGCGAGTTTGAATTGAGTGTGCTCGTGTCCGAGGAAACAACAATGGTCGCCACGCTTTGCTCCCAATAGGTTATAAAAACTCGGAGAAGGCTAATTTGATCGACTGGACTGTCAATCCCTACGCCGGTGGTGATCCAAATGATTGTCGCAGATGCCGTCCTCAGGAAGCCCGCCTCAGATCTTCTGATTGTACTCGCCCACTTCTGGATGCGTGAGCAGCACGCCGTCCATCATCTCGAACATGTCGCGCATGTGCTGCTCGGAGACCGGGCTATGGACTACCACGACCAGCTCGGGCTTGTTGGACGAGGCACGCACCAGGCCCCAGCTGCCATCCTCCACCGTGACGCGCACGCCGTTGACTGTGACGAGGTCGCGGATCGCCTGGCCGCCGATCTTCGCACCGCTTTTCTGGAGACCTTCAAAGTCTTCACCACGGCGTGGACGACGCCGTACTTGGCTTCATCCGCACAGTGCAGCGACGTGGTTGGCGACGACCAGGTTTTCGGCAGCGCGTTCTTCAGATCCGCGGCCATCGACTTGCCGGGCGCGCGGTCGAGAATGTCGCAGATCGCGATCGCCGAGACCGGGCCATCGTCATAACCGCGGCCGAACGGCTTGAAGAAGAAATGGCCCGACTTCTCGAAGCCGGCAAGCGCGCCCATCTCGTTGGTGCGCCGCTTCATGTAGGAATGCTCGGTCTTCCAATAGGCGGTCCCCGCGCCCTGCTTCCGTAACACGGGGTTGGTGACGAACAGGCCGGTCGACTTCACGTCGACGACGAACTGCGCATTCTTGTGGATCGCCGACATGTCGCGCGCCAGCATCACGCCGATCTTGTCGGCAAAAATCTCCTCGCTGGTGTTGTCGCGCGTCGCAGCGGTCGCCGTCGCCATCGAAGCCGACATCGGCCTTGTGATGCAGCACGGCGTCGCGGATCGTGTGCAGCACCTCCATGTCTTCAGGATTTGGATTGAATTTCGGGGTGTGGTGGAGCTCGGTGTCGAGCGGGATCACCTCGCAGCCAATCGTCTCCAGCGCCTGCGGCGCCGTTGCCGCAGGCCGCTACGACCTTCAGCTTGCGCTTCAGTTTCGGCCGGGTGGTGGATCGGCGATGTAGCGCGCCGGATAATTCTCGTGGAACTGGTAGGAGCCGCCGGCCTTGTTGTCGAACTCGGCATTGAGCACGATCTCCTTCAGCCGCGTCATCTCGTCGGGGCCGAAGGTCAGCGGACGGTTGGCGCCCATCTTCACCCGGACGGTCACTTCAAATTCCCCCACCTGTGGTCGCGCAAACTCCCCCACCTGTGGAGCAGGACAAGAGGTTATTAGGTTGACTGGGTTTTGCGTGCAAGGGCTTCGGCGGCTTCCTTGAGGCGGTAGCTGCGGCCGTCGAACTCGAGCAGATGGCAATGGTGCATGAGGCGGTCAAGGATCGTCGTGCTCATGGTGTTGTCGCGGAGATAAGCGCCCCAATCCTGCACGACGCGATTGGACGTGACGATGACGCTGCGGTGCAATTTGTAGCGTTGATGGATCAGAGTCTGCAGCAAAGCGCCAGCTTCGTCGGGGATGGTGCGAGCGAGGAACAGATCGTCAAGCACAAGCAGATCGCAGTCAAAGATGCTGCGCAGTCGCGCTTCGCGCTGAGCGGCGGGGCTGAGGGCGTAACGGTGAAAGAAGTCATCGGCCTCGAGATACTGGACCTTGTGGCCTTGCAGGATGGCCTGGTAGGCGACGGCCTTGGCCACGTGCGACTTTCCGGTGCCGGGCTTGCCAATGAGCAGAGCGTTTTCACCGACGGCGACAAATTTCAGCGCATGCAGCTGGAAGCAGGCCTGACGCGGCAGTTTGGGATTGAAGGACCAGTCGAACTCCGCGAGCGTGAGCTTCTCTTCGAGCCCAGATTGCTGGTAGCGGCGAGCGATGAGACGGGACTGACGACGATCGAGTTCGTCCTGCAGGAGCAGGCAGAAGGTCTCGAGGAACGGTTGGCTGGCGCCCTGGGCCTGCAGGACCCGGGTCTCGAGCGTGTCGCGTATGCCCGACAGCCGCAACTGTCGTAGGCAGCGATCGATTTCTGGCAAGGTCATGGTCATTCCGAAGGATCTCCTGTGGAGGTTGAAAGGCGGAGTTGATCGGCAATCAAGGTCTCGGCAGGAGCGCTCGCGTCGGCGGAGCTGGCCGGGGTTGCGGAGACGACGCGAGCGCGGTTTGGTGCACGCTGATCATCGCCGGTGTTGATGGGCCGGCTCTCGTTGCTGGCACGGTTCTGGGCGCCGAGGCGAAAGAGATCGCCGTATTCGGCCGCGGGACGGATCAGTGCATGATCCTGCGTCAGCGGCAGCGTGAGTTGTGGTGCTTGATCAAGGTGCTCGAGCGCCTGCTCGAACAATCGCTCGACGAGGGCGCGCACCTGTTTGTAGCGATGGATGTGATGACGCACCGCGTGATCGCAGGCCTGTTCGACGAGCCGGGCGGGATACTTCTTCGCAAGTCCGACAATGCCCCACATCGCGCGTTGCCCGACGCGGCCTTCGGTGTCGAACAGGCGCTGACAGAGCGCCTTCGCTTGCGGTCCGATGTCGCCGGCGCTTGCCAGCAGGAAGCCGGTCTGACGGGATGGATTGAACGGGCGCTCCTTGTCCGGCAGTTTGAGCGAACCCGGCCGTGCGGCGCGGGCATGAACGCGCAGCAGCGCCTGGGTGCTGCGGTCGCGGATCTCGATCGTGCTCTCGTAGAGGCGGACCACGACCTGGCTGCCGATCGGCGCGGGGCGTGCGGCGTAGTCGCTATGATCCACCCGCACGGTGGTGTCGTCATAGACGGTGCGCACGAGCTCGGAGAAATAACGGAAGCCGGTCGCGGGCAATGGCTGCAGATGCGGCTTCTCCTCCTGGAACATGGCCTCGACCTGACGCCTGGTGCTGCCATGAATGCGTTTGGAAGCCCAGTTCGTCTCCCAGTGCTCCAGAAACCCGTTCTGAGCCTCGAGTGACTCGAAGCGCCGCCCGGCGAGCGCGGTGCCCTGGGTGTGCTGGATCGCGTTCTCCACGGTCCCCTTGCGGTTCGGGTCCCGCACCCGTGCCGGATCGGCCACGACGCCGTAATGCGCGAGCACCGCGCCGTAGAGCCGGTTGAGCTCGGGCTCGTACAGGTCGGGCGTGATGACGCCTTCCTTGAGATTATCGAGCACGACATAGCCGGCGGCGCCGCCGAAATACCGGAAAGCCTCTTCGTGGAGCTGTGCCCAGATCTGCTGGCTCGACTTCCAGACCACCCGCCGGAAGCTGCGCCGCGAGTAGCGCAGGGTCATCACGAACAGGCGCGGCCGGCGGTAACGACCGCTCTTCGGATCACGGGTCAGCGCGCCTTCGCCATAATCGACCTGAGCTTCCTCGCCGGGGGCAAACTCGAGACGGTCAAACTGTTGGGGATCGCTGTGGCGCAAGGCGCGCACGAAACGCTTGACGCTCTCATAGCTCGCCGTGAAGCCGAACTGGTCTACCAGATCCTGGTAGATCGCCTGCGCATTGCGCTTCAGACGGACCTGCTGTTCGATCCATTCCCGATGCGGTTCACAGGCGGAGCGGGCGAAATCAAACGACTTGGCGGCCACCGTCGCTCCGATAGCCGGCGGTCGCGGAGGTGGGGGAGTTTGGCCATCGGCGGCCTCGGAGCCGGCGGTCACCCCGGGGGAATTTGCCTCCGCCGCTCGCCGGGACATGAAAATCGCCTGGTAGCGCCGGATCGTCTTGCGGTCGATCCCCGTCAGCCGCTGGATCTCTCGTTGGCTCGTCTGGCGCTCAAGTAACGTAAATACGGTGCTTTGCAGGTGCGGCTTCAAGACGTTCAACTCCCCGTCCCCTCTTCCCTAAAAGGGGGCGAAAATAAACGTCCTGCTACGCGCTTGGCGGCCGATCAGCCGCCCAGCCAGGCGGAATCAGGTGGGGGAGTTTGAGGTGACCACACCCGGGGGATTTTGACCGACCGTCGGGGATCTTCACGCCGGTCCAGCCACTGTCGTTATGCGACGCGGTGACCATCGCGATACAGGATACGTCAAGGTCGAACTGCGCGAAGTATGACATTGGCGTGACCGCAAGCCCGATGTCATGCACCTTGCATCCTGCCGCCATCAGGCCCGAGATTAGCGCATATTTGATCGAGGCCGAATAGCCCGCGGAAATCGTGGCCGGTGACGATCTCCTGTTTGACACCGAGCTCCGCGATCAGCGCGCCGAGCCCCATGCCCAGCGCCTGCACGCCCATCAGGTTGATTTCCTTGTTGAACAGCCAGCGCGCGTCATATTCGCGAAAGCCGGTCGCCTTCACCATCGGTTCGGATTCGAAGGCATAGGTGTTGGGCAGCAGCACGGATTTCGGCTTGGGAAACAGCGACACAATCTGTCAAAGATGAGGAAATTGACCGCAGCCACTGCGAAATGCTCAGGCCAAGGCAGCGCGGCGGTCAAACTCGAAAATCTCGATCCGGCGAGCCGGACCTCGACCGACACTTATCGTAGGCGGGACAACAGTGATACCAACTCGGCTTGCCGTCTCGTCCCGGTCCGCAGGAAGACGGCCTTGAGATGGTTGCGCGCCGTCCCCGGCGAAATTTTCATATCAAGGGCAATTTCCTCCAGCGCTTTTCCCTCGACCAGGAGCGATGCGAGACGAGCCTGGGCAGGTGTCAGTCCGAAGATCTCCATCAAAGAGCTCTGCGACACCTGAAGGTTTTCGTTCAGATCGGTTAGGAGAAGAAGGGCGCCCACATCCGGTAATAGGTCCTCGCCTTCCAACCCTTGCACAAAGGCATCAACGACGACCGGACGGCCCTGGCGTCTGGCGATCACGGTTTGCAAGGTGGTACGACCCGGGTTACTCGATGCGAGACGGATCTGGTTGACCAATCGGTCCAATCTCATTCGCGATTGAGGGTCGGCCGCGAACAGACGTTTTCCCTTGATCGAGAGATCGTCATCGAAAAGCTTCAAGGCGTCGTCGTTGACATCCAGCACCATGCCGTGACGATCGACCACAATCGCAGGCCGTTTCAGTAATCCAAGCGCACCAATCATCCTGCGCCGTTCCCCACGAGCGATGCGCAGTTCTCTCGGGCAAAATAGAATTCCCTTTGGACCGGCCCCCCGTTGCCTCTTCACTCTTGAGCATTTGGAATAATCAAATCGTGCTCGCCAATACTAAAGCTAGAAACATCATCAATCAGGGCGGCAACTTATAGCTGCGTGACTCCAAGTCGACAGTCCCATTTGGGATATGTGCCTCATTAATTTCTAGTCAGTTTCAGATTGCGTTCGCGGGCAGCCGAACTTTTCGCGGTCGGATTCGGGCTGCGTTTGCTCGTTCGATTTGCACGCTTGTTCGATGCCATTTGGTTGCGATCGATCCAAAAGTGAAAGTTCAACTTTGTCACGGAAAGGAAAGCGCCAAACATACAATTCCGCGCCTGCATACTTCAGGGGAATTTCCCCGCTTTCGCGCCGAATTTCATTGCGACTGGCTCTCACCATGAGGGTATTCTGATTTGAGGCGCCTGCCGGCTTTCCAGCTCGGGTCTGGTCGGTACCGAAAGGAAAATTGGCGGAGACTAAAGCATCGAGAGCGCGATGTCCTCGCACAGGCGCTTCTCGATAGATTGGCGATCAAGCCTTGCCAGGCCTGTTTCAAGCAAGCGGCGATAGCGGTGGATGCGGTGCGTGCGCATGGCGGCCAAGTTTTCGCTGATCATCGGCGGATTCTATCAGGAACGAGATGCTAGCTTGCCACCGGGGCTTTAAGACGGCGTTCATTCTGCGAAAGCAGCTTCGAACAGCCGATTGTGTCTATGGCGCACCAGTTTTGTACATAACGTACGATGAAACCGAGCGGGATGAACAGTCCGGGCCGCGGCAATGGCCAGCCCGATGTCGCGGTCAGATTCAGAGAATAGATCGTTCAGCCCAAACCTCAAGACGCGCGGCACTTGGGGACGATAAGGTCTGGTTCTGCAAACGCGACCATCCACAGGCAGGGGCTGCGCAACGCTCGCTGGCCAATGGGAGCGCCACTCTCTGCCCGGGTCCCAGATGCCTGCTCGCCCATTGTCGCGCGATGAGTCGGAAAGCCCGCATCACTCGCAGGCGGATTGAAGCGGACAGGTCATAGACAATTGGGCGGAAGGACCTGAGCACTGCGACGAGCCCTATGCAGCTCTAGGAGGTTCGTCGGGGAACGCTATTGAACACCGGTCAGCACATTTTGCTTTTTCTATCTCATTTGGGACGCGTCTCACTTCATATGTTCTGATCGCAGCTAGAGTAATGCGATCACATTTTTTGTGATCAACGTCATTCCAATCAACGGCTGTGGAATCCGTGGTGGGATGTACGCATCGACAATTCGAACTCAGCTATCCCCGCCAATAGCATCAACAGCATTCTGGTTTACATCAGGCCCGGTGTTCCCTCGCGCCGTGCCAAGCCGGACGAAGTTTGCTGACCTTTCGTTTGTCGTCCGGTGATCTCAACGAGGTAGAAGGCGGCGTGTGCAGGACGTGTACACCGGGAGATCAAGAAAGATCGGCACTCGGCCAGTGTAAAGCGGTCACGCTCGGTACGTCATGCATCAGCGTGTCCCGGCATCTGATTATTTGTGTGCGAAAGTTGCCGGCGCGGATAGAGTCTCCTACACGCACGGTTGATCATGCAGAGGGTTGGGCCGCACTTGGGCAAAGCGAAAATCTTCGGAGTATAGACGTCGGTCAAAGGCCCAGAATCTGGGAGAACTCCGACGTCATCGACCAAGCGGCCCTTGATTGATGCCGAGCACAGCGTTGGAAGCGATCACTGCGGCCCTATTCGGGTTCAATGGACGCGACCACGAGGACTCCTGGCGCCGCGCGCGTGTGGTGACCGAACCGACGGTTCTGGGCAGCAATTTCGAGGACGGCGAGGTGGCGCTCGGCCGCCTGATGCTTGATTGTCGCATGGTGCGAACGGCGCGAGCGCGCTGAATTGGGAACTAAAACAAGGGTATATCGATTGTGATCAGAACCGGGCGCCGCTTCGTCTTTCAACAGGCGAGCCGGCGGTCGATCGGTCGAAAAATGCGATGGGTTTTCTTGCGATGGAGGACGACATGCAGGAAGAGGCGCTGTCGCCGCGCCGGCGCCTTGCTTTGGAAGCGCCGCTGTTCCGGCTGCTCGCGATCAACTTTTCCGCGGGCGTGTCGCTGGCGGTGCTCCTGGTCGGTGGCCTCATGCTGCTCAATCCCGGCAACATACGAGGCCTCATCCTGGCCGATCACACCCCCGGCGTCGCGCTGGGGCTGCTCCTGTTCGGCTTCATCGTCACCCTCAGCTCCAGCGCGATGGGCACCGCCATCATGGCGATGGGGCGACGGCAACCGGAGGGCCCGCCGCGCGGATCGGGACGGTTCGTGGCTGAGACGGTCGGCGACAAGGCGCGCAGCGGGCAGCTGCATGATCGCTTCTGATTGAATAAGAGCCTATGTTCCGGGCAGTCGGTCTCAAGAACGAAAGCGGCACCTGCGCTAGCTCTGCATTCGAGGGCAAAGCGGAACTGTTGTCCTTGATCTGAGACTCCACCGACTTTGAGGCTGATCTTCGCCTGGCCCAGAAGTGCCGACAAGAACATCCCGATCAGAGGAAACTTCGGAATCTGGCGAGTTCCGTGATCGGATCGGCTGATAAGATTTCCGTTATAAGTGGAGGCTGCGGCGCTGTGTGGATTTCGTAAAGATGACGTGTGGCCTCAGGCTTGGTCATAAACTCTCGTATGCAGTCGTCCAGCGTGCCTTCCGCCAGCAGATAGGTGCTTCTGTCTGCACGACGCTCATTGTTTATGGAGGGCCATTTGCGAAGCATGGCGGGCGCATCGAATCGAATGTGAATGTCGTTCGCGTCCATCACTCTGTACTCGATCGTTCAACGTGGCTGCTCTGCCTCTGAACAGCCGGTAAGTCCCTGATTGGCTCATGCTGCGCCAGGATACTGCCAGCCCTTGCCGAAGCCGCGTCGACTTCTTCACAAATGCCGCACAGCGGACGCCCTCACTGATCACTCGCAGGCAGCAACCCCGCTAAGGCTTTGGCTTCCGATTTGAGAGCATCGATTGCCGCCTTTCGGGCGTCGGTATCGAAGCGCGTCCTGATCGCTGATACCGAAAGGGCGCCCCTCAGTTTGCCGTGTACGTCGATCAACGGCACGGCCGCCGCGGCGACCTCCGGATCCCGCTCTCCGATCGAAACATAAAAGCCTCTATTGCGGATCTTCTTCCCTTCGACGTTCGCTGGCTCGCGGTATGCAGTGAGAATTCGCCCGGCGGCGCCGCGATCAATCGGCAATCGCTGGCCTTCTTCGAGATGATGTCGAACTGAACGTGGAGAATTGACGCGGTAGAGACAGATGCGTTCGTCGCCATCTGCAACATAAAAGGATGCAGTTTCCCCCGTTGCCTCAACCAGTCGACGAAGCGATGGCCGCATGACTTCGCCAAGATCCAGACCGCGCTGATAGAGCGCCCCAAGACGCCACAACTCCGGTCCCGGTCGAAACAACCGGTCCGCGCCGCGGACGAGAAAGCCTTCAGCCTCCAACGAAGAGGCCAATCGGAGCACTGTGCTCTTGTAGAGGTCCGTCATCTCCGCAATCTGCGTCAGCGTCATCGCAGACCGCTCCGCGTTGAAGCTTTTCAGGATCGCGAGCGCTCTCCTGACCGCGTCAACCCCTGTCTTGCTCATCTCGGCTCCAGTTCTGCAGTGTAGAACCACTATCAGTTTCAGGCGCAAAAATCCATCACGGAAGTAAGAAGGTGGTTCTGAACACCAGAACAGATTGACTCTTATCACACACAGGTCTATGGGTTGCACGTAACATAACGAGTTCTGAAGCGCGAAGGGCAGCCAACGCTGGCCGTTGACTTGCGCGAGGTAATGATCCGCTTCGGCGCATTCATCGCAGTCAAAAGCATGAACCTCCAGGTAGGCGATGCGGAGTTCGTTGCGGTTGTGGGCCCAACCGGTTGCGGCAAGTCCGCCATCCTGAACACTGTCACAGGTCTCTTAAAACCCGCGTCGGGAGACGTTCAGATCTTCGGCAAGCCGCTCACGGGACTGAATGATCAGTCCGGCTACATGCTCCAACAGGAGGGCCTACTGCCGTGGAAGACCGCACAGGACAACGTTGGGCTCGGGCTCGTCTTTCATGGCAAGTCACTCAAGGAGGCGCGCGCCGAGGCTCGGCCGTGGCTCGCCAAAGTCGGCCTGACGGGATTTGAGCAGCGTTATCCGCATCAGCTATCAGGCGGGCAACGCAAGCACGCGGCGATGGCGCAGACGGTCATCATGGAGCCGAAAATCATTCTGATGGACGAGCCCTTCTCGACGCCCGACGTTCACACGCGCCGGCTGATGCACCCCATCCTGCCCCATCTCTGGCAGGCCGAGCGCCGTTCCTCGATCTTCATCACCCATGATCTCGACGAGGCGATCACCGACCGCGTCGTAGTGATGTCCGCAGGCCCTGCCAGCCGGATGGTCGGCGAGGTCAGGATCACGCTGCCTCGTCCACGGGACGTCTCTGCGGTGCAGACCACGGACGAGTTCGTCGCGGAGCAACTCTTTGACGCGGTCCCGGCCCGGTACAAGACTGATAATCGCGAGCTGAACATCGATGCCCTGAAAGCGTCGAAGGCGCTGTTTTCCCAGACCGGCCCGATGGACGCCGAAGCGGCCAAGGTACCGCTGGCTGTGTTGAGCGATTTCGGCCCCAGGATCGCTACGGCCAACATTGACCTCAGCAAAACCTTCACCAATCGCTTCGCCGAGCGTGCGGCCCAGCAACTGAAATAACAACCGCAGCGGCCGAATACCGCAAAGAAGGCTTCGTCAGATGTCCCTGCCGCTCACCGGTATCCATGTCCTCGACCTGTCGAACGTATTGGCAGGCCCGTTCTGCGGCTACCATCTCGCGCGCCTCGGCGCGGAGGTTATCAAGATCGAAAACCCCAACGGAGGCGATCTCGCGCGGCGCCTTGGCGCCGATCTGCAAAGGGCGAAGCGCCTTCAGGGCCTCTCCTTCGTCGCCGTGAACGCCGGTAAGCAGTCGGTGGCGCTCGATCTGAAGTCTGAAGCGGGAAGGGAAGTGTTTTTTAGGCTGGTGTCCGAGGCCGACGTCCTTCTCGAAAACTTCCGGCCCAAGGTCATGGAGCGGCTTGGTCTCGGTTTTGACGCGTTGTGCAAGCGCAACCCGCGTCTCATTTATTGTGCGATCTCAGGCTTTGGGCAAAGCGGTCCTTGGTCCGCGCGCCCGGCCTACGACCAGATCGTCCAGGGCCTTTCCGGCGCGATGAGTGTTACCGGTGACGCAGCCACGGCTCCGCTGCGGACCGGCTTCCCGATCTCCGATACCATCGCCGGACTAACGGCCGCCTTTGCCATCTCCGCGGCGCTCGTCGAGCAGCAGCAAATGGGCAGGGGCCGGTTCATCGACGTGTCGCTACTCGAGGCGACAATCGCTGCCATGGGATGGGTGGTTTCCAATCACCTGAACGGCGGGGTCGAGCCGCAGCCGATGGGGAACGAGAATTTCACGGCTGCACCCTCCGGCACGTTCCGCACCGCGACCGGCCCGCTGAATATAGCCGCCAACGAGCAGAAGCAGTACCGGACCCTTTGCGATCTGATCGGCCGGCCGGATCTGAAGACAGATCCGCGCTTCGCAAAGCGCGAAGCACGTAAATTGAACCGCGGGGCGCTCAGCGATGAGTTGAATGCGGCGTTGAGCTGCAGGCCTGCGGAGGAGTGGGAGGCGCTGTTGAATGCCGCCGGCGTCCCTGCCGGCTGTGTGCTGACAGTTCCGCAAGTTTTGCGCGAGCCGCAGTTGCTGGAGCGCGGCTTTGTCGAGACGCTGCCGCTCGACAGGGCTGGCGAACCACCATTACGCATTACGCGCCCTGGTTTTCGGCTGGATGAGGCGTTTCCTGTCCCCGCACTCCCTCCGTCGCTCGGTGCGAACACAGAGCGATGGCTGGCTCGGCTCGGTTATACCTATCCGGAAATTGAGCACCTTATCGCAAGCGGTGCCGCCGGAACGCCACGTCAAGGAGGAGCGCATTTTCCGCGGGTCCGTCCGGCGACGGATGGAGCAGCGTGACGGGCAGGGAGTTGCGCGCAAGCAAGCTTCGGCAGGACATAGGCTGAGAGATTGGAAAAACAGAATGAGCGAAACGGAGCTGCGAGAGCAGGCCGCCCATTGGTGGCGGACTTCCATATGCGACATTGCGCCTGGGCGGATCGCCTACCGCGGATACACGATCGAGGAATTGATTGGTCATATTTCCTTCACCGCGATGATCTGGTTGATGCTGCGCGGCGAGCTACCCACACCGGCGCAGGAGCGGCTGTTGCAGGCTGCGCTGGTTGCATCAGTGGATCATGGCCCGCATGCACCTTCCATCGCCATCGCGCAGATCGCTGTCAGTTGTGGGCTGCCGCTCAACGGCGCGATGGCTTCCGCGATCAACACGCTCGACGACCTGCATGGCGGAGCGGGGGAGCAGGCGATTGAGCTCTATGACGAGGTCCTGCGCCTGAGCGAGACCAAGGATATCGATGAGGCTGCCGCTGAGGCGATCGACCATTTCACCGCCACGCGCAGCAAATATCTGCCCGGCTTCGGTCACCGGTTCCATCCCGTCGACCCGCGCGCTGACCCGCTGCTCGCACTAGTCGATGCCGCGGTCAGTGACGCCGCCGTCAGCGGTCGCTATGCCAGCGCTGCGCGCGCGATCGAGCGCGTCATGCGCGAGCGCAAAGGCAAGCTCATCCCGATGAACATCGATGGAGCCACTGCAGTCATCTACGGGGAGCTGGGCTTTGCTGCACCCCTAGCCCGCGGCATCTTCTGCTTGTCACGCGCGGTAGGCATCCTGGCGCATGCATGGGAGCAGACCGGACGCAAGGACCGCAATAAAGGGCCGATGCCCAAGCAGTTCGCCTACAAATATCAGGGGCAGCCAAAGCGCAGCCTGAGGGAAGCGCCATGATGTACCTTAAGGGACCGCCGCAGCTCATCGAACGCGCGTCTTTTCGGCCATGCCCGCCAAATTTCGCCGGCCCGGAGTCCGCTCCGATTGAACGGACGTCAACCGTTTAGGAAAGCCGGCGGACTGCTTCATCGACGGGCCGTCGTTCGATGCGTCTGGAAATCACTATCTGGTCGACATTCCCTTCGGCCGCATCTTCAGGATTGCACCCGATGGCTCCCGGTCCTTGATCATCGAATATGAGGGTTAGCCGAATATTGCGCCGGATGGCCGCATTCTGGTCGCCGACTACATGAATGGGCTCATGGAGCTTAATGCTGGTCGCGGCACAATCCACACATCGCTCGGTTACTGCAATTCCGAGTCGTTCAATGGGCAGCAACGACCTGTATATGCCTCGACCGGCGACAAGAGAGGTTTGCGAGCACGGCGGCAGGCTAGGTCGGTCGGTGGGGAGTGCTTAAACGGCACACGCTTTTTTCGCCGTGACGTTAACAGTCCAGACGCAGACGATGACTAAAATCTTATCGTCTGACATCGCTGAGCCGCTCAAAAACGTTGTGATCCAGGCTGAGCGCGCCGCAGCGCCGGTCCGACATTAAGCTGAAAGACGTTCGCCCTACGACTTTGCGGGGTTGCGCGACCCAACGCCGCACAGCCCTCACAGGCACTAGCGTTGATGACCTAAGCCTAATCCGAGCTGCGATGCCTTTACGCGCAACGCGCCGATAGTACGCTTCATCGCTTTGGAAACTTTCTCGACAGGAGTGCGCGCCTTCGAATGCTTCTTGAGTTCTCTCAAATCCGCCGAAGTCCACTCGCGACGCGGGGCATTCTTCTTGGTTCGAGCAGCTTTCAATGTTCAACTCCTTTCTTTAGTGTTTGGAGAGCAGCCGCTGCTAGCAATGACTCCCTCAATTCTCAACCTACAATTTGAAGTTAACGAAATGTTGACTGTAAATCTGAAGCAAGCGAAACCCCGGGACATTCGCCGCGTCGCCGGTGCGGCTCCCAGCCGGGCGGTCCTTATTTGCTCATGGCTAGAACTGCGGTCGGTGGGCTTTGCGCCCGAAGGCGACGGCTCAAGGCGGAGCTGAAGACCAAGGCCCGGGTTCTCCGAGGCCGCAAATGGTAGACGAGCCAAGCTATTACGACGAGAAGGCGGACAACTCGCCTTGGATAACGCCGTTGGCGGAGGTCCGCCGTTACGCGGCTCTGCAGGGCTGGTGCCATCAGCACGTCCAAGCGATCGCGATCCATTGCCTGCCATAAGCCATCTGCTTAGCATCTATCAGACTCGCAGAAGCTGACGATTCGCTTCCGTGCGTTAAGCTAACAAGTGTGCGACACGCTCTCCGATATCCTCACGATCGGCAAGTCTCTGCGAGTCTCAAGAAGTTCATCAGCAGCACCTGCCCTTGTTGGGTAAGTATAGATTCCGGGTGGAACTGTACGCCATAGGTCGGGTGAGAGCGATGTGCGAGGGCCATGATCTCGCCTTCATCCGAACGCGCAGTCACCGTTAGTTGGAGCGCGCATGATTCGTCGAGCTCAACAACAAGAGAATGGTAGCGGCCAACGCAAAGTGGGGACGCGAGGCCCTTAAACAGCCCGCGGCCGTCATGGGTGACGTATGAGGACCGGCCGTGCATCGGACGACGGGCGCGCGCGACGCGTCCGCCGAATACGCTCCCAATACACTGGTGTCCGAGGCAGATGCCGAGAATTGGGACGCAACCTGACAGTTCGCGGATGACGGCGGTCGAGATTCCGGCCTGAAGTGGTGTGCAGGGACCAGGGGAGAGGACCACGGCGCGCGGCTTGAGGCAGGCAAGATCGCCGACGCTGACGGCGTCATTCCGAATCACTGCCGTTGCTGCACCCAGCTTGCGAAAATAGCGGGCAATGTTGAAGACAAAGGAGTCGTAGTTATCGATAATGACAATCAAAATGCACCAGATGTCTCAGCACGAAACGCGTCAAAGATGCGCTGCGCCTTGGCGAACGTCTCCTCGTATTCGGCCTCTGGATCCGACAATGCCGTGATTCCGCCACCTGCATGAAACACAGCCAAGTCATCGTCGATCGTGACAGTGCGGATCGCAATATTCGTATCCATGTGCCCGTTGAAGCCGATAAAGCCGATCGCCCCGCAATAGACCTCTCGCGCCACCCGCTCGATCTCCGCAATGATTTCCATCGATCGCACCTTGGGCGCTCCGGTGATGGAGCCGCCGGGAAAGCAAGCTCGCAGTAAGGTGACGGCGTCTTCATCTCCGGCAAGTTCACCCGTCACGGTCGACACGAGGTGGTGCACTGAGGCGTAGGATTCGAGGGCACACAGCGCTGGAACCTCGACCGACTGCGGCGTGCAAACGCGTGACAGATCGTTGCGCAGGAGGTCGACGATCATCGTGTTCTCGGCACGTTCTTTTTCGGACGCGAGGAGGAGTTCAGCGCAGCGCCGGTCGTCCTTCGAATCAGCGGAGCGCGCAATCGTGCCCTTGATCGGGCGCGTTTCGACCTGCCGTCCATCAAGCTTGAGGAATCGTTCCGGCGAGCTCGAGGCAATGGTCAGCTTGCCGTAGCGCAGGAGGGCGGCAAAGGGGGCCGGGTTCAATGACCGCAACTGGCAGTAGAAGGCCAGCGGATCAAATGAGCTCGACAGGTGCGCGCTGAAGCGCTGCGCAATGTTCGCTTGGAAGAGGTCGCCAGCCAGAATCAAGTCGATGACGCGCTGCACCGCCGCAATGTAGCCCTCACGGCTGAAGTTCGAACGCCATGCTCCCGCTGTGCCGGGAAAGTCATTCCGCGGCGTCCTTGGGGCGGCGAGCCGCGCCGCAAACTTATCGGCTCGACGGCGCGCACGCTCGCGGCGTCGTGCGGGATCCTGCTCCGGCCATCCGGTCGAGACGATCCAGCATCTGTCGTCACGGTGGTCGAAGCTGACGACCACGTCATAGAAATGCAGGATGGATTGCGGCAACCCTTGACCGGAAATTGCCGGCGCGGGCAGTTGCTCCAGTGTCCTGTTCAGATCATAAGCAAAGAAGCCGGCTGCACCGCCCTGGAACGGCGGCAGATCGGGACGATGCACTTCTCGGTACCTGGCGAGCAGGGTGCGAAGAGCTCGCCACGGATCGCCCGCGAGAGCCTCTCCGTTGCAACTCGCCTGTCCGTCCGTGACCATATAGGTGCTGAACGGCTCGCAGCTCAGATAGGAATAGCGCCCAAGCAGCTGCGTTGCCGCGCTATCGAGAAACGTCAGGTGCGGTCGATGCGCGAGACAGCGCATCGCGGTGACAGGCTCAATCCACTGCAGTTCGCGGACGTGCATCGCCTTGTCAGTCACCGACAACTGCCGTGCTGGTGAGACGCGCTCCGATTGCGAATCCCACGGCGACGCGAGCGACGCTCGTCTGGCACCCGCAAGCTTTTGAGACCGATTGCCAGATTAACCCCCGTCAGTTGACCCGAAGCGCCCACTAACTTGGCTTATCGCTGCCGTCGAGGCGAACCGCGCATCGGCTGATACATTGTAGTCGGCCGCGAACCGCAGCTCCCGAAGGGGACGTACCCGCCTGATCGATTCCTGGTACAGATCATGCGCTTTGTACGCTGCCAGCTCTGTCTCGTTGTCGAACTCACCATACACCACCACGTCGATCTCGTTGCCGAGCTGGTCGGTCTTGCAATTGCGCGCAATCTCGAGCCGGCGTGCATGCGGGATTGTGGTGAGAACCGATAGGCCTTCGATGATTTGCTCGATGTGGGCCTGATCCTTGGCGCTGAACAAGACGATGTGACGAATCATGGATGGCCTTAAGGAGTGATGTCGCAAGGAGGTCGCATAACTATCTTGGGATCGAGCCCGCTGCAACGGGGGCGCAGCCGCAAGCCGCGTCGCGCGGCAAAACGGTCGGAGGTTTGGCGCTCTTGCGCTTCGCCCCGGGGTTTGCAACGGACCTCGCCAGATCTCGTTCGCGGTCATGACGACGGAAGGGCAAGGCGCTCAATCGTTTGAATGTGGCGCGCGAGCAGACTACAGGCTTGATCGATGTTGCGCGCCCGCAGGGCTTGCAAAATCAGGCGGTGATCCTGATTAGACCGCGGTCGCCAGCCGCTACTGCGCGCCATCGCGAACACGAGTCGTGAATTTGCAAGCTGTAGTCCGTCGAGGCTCGCGAGCAGGCGCGGCATCGCGCAGGGCGCCACCAGCGCGTGGTGAAAGGCGCGGTTGGCCATTTCAAACTCCTGAATGGTCTGGGCGGTGTCTCCTTCAATCAGGGCGAGCTCGATCCGTGCCAAATGGCTAGAGGTGAGCTTTGGCGCCGCATTGCGCAACGCGACCACTTCGAGCGCGGCGCGCATCTCGGCGATCTCCTTCACGGAATTGATATTAAGCGGGGCAACTCGCACACCGCGACGGGGCACGGCGACGACAAGATGTTGGGCCTGAAGTTGCCGAAAGGCCTCGCGCACCGGGACGTGGCTGGAATTGAATTCTCGCGCGATATGGTCCTGCCGGAGTGGGGCGTCTGGCTGCAGCTCGCCGCTGATGATGCGCTCACCGATTGCCTCTGCAATGCGCCCCGCGGTCGTCGTATTCTCGTCGGTCATCATAGATTATCTATCATAAGCGTCTGGCACTGGGGCTCGGGCGAGCGGCCGGCCATACGCCATGGCCAGGCGTCAAAATAGTAAGAGGTGCCCTCATTTTGCGGAATTTCTCCAAACCCTGGCTGATTTCGCGGTCTTTAGGCGCCAACGCACTTTACACCTTTGCCTTGAGCGCTCGGCTGGGACGCCTGCGGCGTCCCGAAGGTCATCTCCTTGAACCGTTCAAGTTCCGTTGCCGTGAGCAATTGTTATGGATTATATCTTCCATTATCTACGGTAGCTGCTGATGGGAAAGCAAGGCTTAATGGTTGGTGGTGTGGGAGTGCAACGGAACGAAAACGGCAACAGCGCGCCGGTTCGCAGTGACTGGGAGCGCGCCGAGGCCGAAGCACTTTATGGCCTGCCGTTTGCCGACCTGATGTTTCGGGCGCAGAGCGTTCATCGCGAGAACTTCGATCCAAATCACGTCGAAACCGCAAGCCTGCTCAGCATCAAGACCGGCGGCTGTCCGGAAGATTGCGGCTACTGCTCACAGAGTGCGCATTACGACACCGGCCTGAAAGCCACCCGCCTGATGGATCACGCGGATGTGGTCGCCACCGCGCAGCTCGCCAAGAATGCCGGCGCGACCCGCTTCTGCATGGCCGCGGCTTGGCGCAGTCCAAAAGACCGCGATCTCGATTCTGTCTGCGACATGGTCAGCGCGGTTAAGGCTCTGGGCATGGAAACCTGCGTCACGCTCGGCATGCTGACCTTGAGACAGGCCGCACGGCTCGCAGAGGCCGGGCTCGACTTCTACAATCACAATGTCGACACCTCGCCGGAGTTCTACGGCACGATCATCACCAGTCGCACCTTGCAGGACCGCATCGACACACTTGCGCATGTCCGTGACGCCGGCATCAAGGTGTGCAGCGGCGGCATTATCGGAATGGGCGAGCGTGTCGAGGACCGACTCGGCATGCTCGTGCTGCTCGCCAATCTCCGTAAGCATCCGGAAAGTGTGCCGATCAACCTGTGGAACGAGGTCAAGGGCGTACCGGTCTATGACAGCGCCGAGCGTCCCGATCCGATCGCGCAGGTGCGCCTGGTCGCGACGGCCCGGATCATGATGCCCAAGAGCGTGGTGCGGTTGTCCGCCGGACGGCGATACATGACCGATGAACTACAGGCGCTGTGTTTTTTGGCGGGCGCCAATTCAATCTTCATCGGCGATGTGCTGTTGACCACCGAAAACCCGAAAGCCGACCGGGACGCCAATTTGCTGAACCGGCTTGGTATCACGTCCGGGCTTGCCTGAGTAAAGCAAACCAGCGGCGAGCCCCCCGCGGAAATTTCAGTCTAGGTGAACAATGCAGATTACATTGATGAAAGGTAAAATCCATCGCGCGTCGGTGACCGAAGCCGATCTGCACTATGACGGCTCGATATCGATCGATCGTACGCTGCTGGATGCTGCCGAATTCCTGATTAACGAGCGCGTTGAAATCTATAATATCGAAACCGGAGCGCGCTTTGCTACCTATGTGATCGAGGCGCCCAAGGGCTCTGGCACGATAAGCCTCAACGGTGCGGCCGCTCGAATCGCGATGCCCGGAGAGAAAATCATCATCGTTGCATATGCTTCCTTTGATGAGGCGGAAGCGAAAATCTTCAGACCACGCGTTGTGCTGGTGGATCAAGAAAATCGCATCTTACCAGGTTGAAAACGTGAAGGCCGATGGATGAAGCCTTTTTCTTGGCTGCCAATGGAATTTCTGCGCGATAAATGCGACCTGGGAGTGAACGATGAACTCGACCCATGCGGCCAAAATGACCAATTATGTTACGGCCCTGCATGCCTTAAAAGAAGACGGCCGGCTGCGCTGCCTCAAGCCGCGCGCTGGCGTCGACTTTTCTTCGAACGATTACCTTGCGCTGGCGAGCGCGCCTCGTATGAAAATGGCCGTCGTGTCCGCGCTCGAAGCCGGCACACCAGTTGGAGCCGGCGGGTCGCGGCTCCTGCGCGGCAATTGCGAGGAACACGAAAGTCTCGAAGCAAAAGCAGCTCAGTTCTTTGGGGCAGAGACGGCGCTTTTCTTTAGTGGCGGTTATTTCGCAAATTTTGCTGTCCTGACAACGCTGCCTCAGCGCGGCGATTTTCTTGTTCTCGATTCTCTCGTGCACGCGAGTATTCATGAAGGCGCGCGAGCTGGCCGGGCCGAGTTTCGGATCAGCGCCCACAACGATCCCCAGTCAGTCGAAGACACAATTCGTGACTGGCGGGCCAAGGGCGGAACGGGTCGCGTCTGGATCGTGGCCGAGAGCCTCTACAGCATGGATGGTGATTTCGCACCGCTTAAACATCTGGTCGCGCTTGCGGATCGTTACGACGCGTTCCTCATCGTGGATGAGGCTCATGCCACAGGCGTTTACGGCGAGCAGGGACGGGGCCTCACCGCGCCCTACGAGGGGCGCGAAAATCTCGTGGTCGTTCATACCTGCGGCAAGGCGCTGGGCGCTGCCGGTGCGCTCGTCACCGGCACACGCGTGCTGCGCGACTTCTTGGTCAATCGCTGTCGCCCGTTTATCTTCGCCACCGCGCCCCCACCGTTGACGGCCGTCGCCGTGCGGGAGGCACTCTCAATTCTGCGGGAGGAACCTGAGCGTCAGCAGCGTCTGGCCAAGCTGGTCGCATTCACACATCGGGAGATCGTCGTGCGCGGTCGCTCGAGTCCTTCGAATTCACAGGTCGTGCCCTATGTCGTTGGCGACAACTCGCGCGCGATGCGGCTCGCATCGGCGATGCAGGCTCGCGGCTTCGACATTCGTGGAATCCGGCCGCCAACCGTGCCGGCGGGAACGGCACGATTGCGAATTTCACTCACGCTTAACGTCAGGGAAGATGATGTATCCGACATGCTTGATGCGTTGGTCGAAGAGACGTGGAGCGATTCGCGATGACTCAGCGGATCGTGGTGACAGGCACAGATACCGGGATTGGGAAATCGGTCTTTTCCGCAGGGCTCGCCAATCTCCTCGGTGCGAACTATTGGAAACCGATTCAGGCCGGCCTCGAAGGAGAGACCGATAGCGAGCTCGTCGCGCGGCTGGGCAGTCTCTCACCCGATCGCATCGTGCCGGAGCTTTACCGCCTTCGAACGCCCGCTTCGCCCCATTACTCAGCCGAAATCGACGGAGTTCGCATCGACACAGACGCGATCGATGTGCCGGACAGCGGGGAGCGCCCGCTCGTGATCGAGGGCGCCGGCGGGCTAATGGTCCCGCTGAGTGGCGGCACACTTTTTGTCGACGTCTTCGAGCGCTGGCGGCTTCCCGTCGTGCTTTGCGCAAGCACACGACTTGGCACAATCAATCACGCGCTGCTGTCGATAGAGGCTCTGCGAAAGCGCCAGATCCGCATTCTCGGAATTGCATTCATTGGCGAACGAAATTTTGAGCCTGAGAGGGCAATTTGCGAAATCGGGCGCGTGCGTTGGTTGGGGCGATTGCCTTGGCTTTCTCCTCTCACGGCAAACACGCTGCAGGCAGTCTTCAAAGACTCGTTTATCCCTTGGGACTTCAAGCCATGATAAAGACGAAGTCGCCGATCTGGCATCCGTTCACGCAACACGCGCTTCAGGATGAGATGATCAAGATCGTGCGTGGTGACGGCGCTTATCTCCACACCGCGGATGGTCGCCGTATCATAGATGCAATCTCATCCTGGTGGGTCGTGACCCATGGTCATTGCCATCCACATATCGTACGCGCGATTCAGAAACAGGCAGGCAAGCTCAACCAGATGATCTTCGCCGGTTACACCCACGATCCGGCCGAGGAGGTTGCGGCGCTACTTTTGAAGCTCGCGCCCCGTGGCCTCGACCATGTCTTCTTTTCTGACAGTGGTTCGACGAGTGTGGAAGTAGCCTTAAAAATGGCACTCGGCTATTGGCATAACGTCGGCAAGCAACGAGTACGCATTGTCGTGATGCAACATTCCTATCACGGCGACACGATTGGGGCGATGTCGGTCGGTGTCCGAGGCGTGTTCAATGCGGTGTACGGGCCCCTGCTGTTCGACGTTACTTCAATCCCGTTCCCCGCGAGAGGTCATGAACAAGCGACGCTAGATGCGCTGGAGTCTGCATGTCGAAACGAAATGCCAGCCGCCTTTATTGTGGAGCCTCTGATACTGGGCGCGGGCGGAATGCTGATGTACCCCGCCTGGGTGCTAAGAGAGATGAAGCGGATCTGCGAGGCCTTTGACGTCCTGTTCATTGCCGACGAGGTCATGACGGGCTGGGGCCGTACCGGAACCTTATTCGCCTGCGAGCAGGCCAATGTGACGCCCGATATTGCCTGCTATTCGAAGGGCCTCACGGGAGGGGCGCTTCCGCTCGCGGTAACAATCTGCCGCGCGGATATTTTTGACGCTCATTATTCGAAAGAACGTACGCGTACGTTCTTTCATTCGAGTTCATATACCGCCAATCCAGTGGCCTGCGCCGCCGCAAAGGCCAACCTGGATATCTGGCAAGATCGGGAAACGCGCCAACGCGTGGCATCGGTCGCCACAATGCAAGAGCAGGCAATTGAGCCATTCCGCGCTGATCCGCGCTTTGCAAACGTTCGTCGGACCGGAACCATCACAGCACTCGATCTGAAAAGGAATGATGCGGGCTATCTCGCGGGCATCGGTCCGAAGCTTCAGGCATTCTTTAAAGCCCGGAATCTGCTGCTGCGGCCACTCGGCAACACGATCTATGTGATGCCGCCTTATTGCGTCACGGCGACAGATCTTGACCAAATCTATGCCGCCATCAAGGATTCTGCTGATGCGCTGGCTTGAGGATGCGCTTGGTGCGTGTAGCCACTAGCAGCTTTTAACCGTTTTGGCGCTTGGGCGATCCTTATCTAGCTGAATATCAATCTACAGCAAGCTTAGAACCGATCTGAGAGAGTGTTGCTGATACACCAGATACCAAACGTAGATGGCGTGAATTCTGCTAGTGTTCCTGGCAGCGCTCCCACAGGGTGCACGGCAGCGCGACCCAAAGACGCTCCCCATGAGGAAAGCGCGGCTGAGAAGTTCTTATTCGATGGTCCGCGGTCAAAACGTCTCCGCACGTTCTTATGAGGAACGCGAACACCTCGGCTCCCCAAGGCAGCCGCAAAATCTACATCTTACCCAGCCCACAGTGACATGCATTTCGAGCAGCTGGAGGTAAAAATCGGATTGCCGACCTTTGACAGCGCGAAAGGATGACGTCGCAGCGACGAGATCGGGCGAGTGCTGCACCCCCTCAGCTCGGGTAGTTGAAATCCGTCGAAGGAAGTCGTTCGATCGCAGGATTTCACCGCCAACGCCCCGCTCATTGCATTAATCAAGACAAATATATTCGTTACAAATTGGAAATCTCAGCGAAGTACTCCGATTGAACCGTCGCTTCACGAAGGAGGCGCATATGAGCGTCAAACTCTTGCGCCCAGTGCCCGTACCTGCCGGGAGACTTGGCATCGCCGACGCGGCATTTCACGTCCGGGCGTGGTGCTGAGGCGAGGAAAGTGCAGGGGCTATCCACCTAACGCCGACAGGAGGCGAAAATGCGCAACAGCTCACATATTCCCTCCCACGGTTCAGTGAGGTGCTGTGCGGTGTGCGGCGGAAAGTTCGGACTGATCCGCTACTACTGCTGGCGAACGGCCCTTTGTTCCCAGAAATGCGTCGACCGCTTCAAGGCGCGGCGGGAGGCCGACCACAAATGGCTTCGCTGGTTGCGAGCGGCTTAATACGTGGCACTGAGTCGCCGCGGGAGACAGGCTCGGGGCAGAAGCGCATTAGCCGAGTTGAAAAACTTGTCACTAGAATTCGGTGTCACGCGTTAAAGAGTAGCATGAAAGTATCAAGTGACAGAGACGGCAACAATCATCGACTTTACTGCTTACAGGATGAACAAGCGTGCTGCGGCTGACCTGTCGCGCGACGAAATTAGGTTGACCGCGCCGTATCCAGCGGTCGCATTCTTCTATTTCTTCTGGCCGTTTCTGGCCTGGATCCCGTTTGGTTTGCTGGATCCGTCAGCGTCGGAACAGGAGCCTTCGTGAGCAGTCCCCGGACGCGGCGCAGGGAACTAGCGACAGAGATGGATGCGCGACTGTTAACGTTTGGGCGTAGGTCACCAATTTTGGAGACGAGATCGTTCTTCCTACCATTGACAGTTTTCTCTCGACTTCCATAGGAAGCACTGACTGCAGGGATACGGGGCAAGCGATCGATCGAGATCTAAAATGAGTCACAGTTCAGAGCAGCCTCTTGAACGTGTCGCGACTCCAATGCTGCAGCGGTGGACGGTGAAGGGACGTCGTGTCGCCTGGGCCACCGCGTACGACGCTGGTACGGCACGTTTCGCGGACCCCACCGTCGAAGTCATCCTGGTCGGAGATAGCGTTGGCAACGTCTGCCTGGGCTCGGCAACACAGTGCCGGTCAGCATGGCCATGGGAATTATAACTTAGATGCGGTTGCGCGCACACAGGCAGACCCACGCCTTGCTTCTGGCGGAACGCCGGAGGCTTCCTTCTAGCGCCTACGCCGTGAAGCTCGAGGGTGATGCCAAGCGTGTCGAATGGTGCGTGCCTTGGTCAATTGCGAAATTCCTATAATGGACCATCTCGGTCCCACCCCCCAAGAGCGTTAATGTCATGGGTGGATCCAAGGTGCAGGGAAGGAAAGCCGATGAGAACCGAACGACTGAGTGTGCTAAGAGATATGGAAACTTGCACTGGATAGGTGTTTTCGTGGATGAGCAATTTTTAAAGGACCGGGCCCAGATCATTCGCGATCTAGCGGACAAGGCAGACCCTTTCACCAGAAAAAGGCTGCTGGATCTAGCGGAACGGTATGACAGACGGATGAGACCGACGGTCTCAGATGACAAAGCACGACCAAACTAATTGGTCGTCTGGAAGTATTCCGACGGATCTGGCGGCTCACCGTTGATTGGATGTGGCCGAGTCGTGAACTCGATATACATGAGCGACGCTCTGGAGTCCGCTTGAAGATACCGACCGCAACCTTTCTTGCAGAGCCGCTCGCCCGAAGACGCGGAGGCGGCTTATTACATTACGAAGACGTCAATCACCGGCCTTGCGGAAGCGTCCTCTTCTCGAAATCAAATCGAAAATTGGAGCTAATGACCCCGCGCGAGAACCTACTCGCACCATGCGTTTTTGCGTTCAAAGCCCATTGAATCCTGCAAGTCAATCTCTTGCTGGATGCAGAAAAAAGGCCGCGCGAACATTACGCGCGGCCAAGTCAGGGAGGAAACGCCCCAAGGGGCCGCTGAAGGAGCATCGAGATGAGTAGATCGATCACTCACCGAGAACTCCAAGCTTGTGAGAACATCAGTGTTACGAGATGCCGTTTTAGTCGTCTCTAGTCGCGCGAACAAATGATCGAATACTCGAGTTCTTGCGCCGTTTGGCGGTGATTTTTGTGCATGTGTCGCATCTTTTGTGCAAAGATGATCAACTGGACGCAGCGTGCAGCTCAACGTATCGGTCGGTCTACCGCGATAAGCCCGGATGCCTAGGGAGGTCACCGTTTCCCTTCGTTGTTCAGGCGGGATGGTCATCTCGGCGACCCTCATCACGGGTTTCGGTGATCTATTATGGTCTGTACGTAACGTACACTGCGAGTTCAGAATCTTGAGCAGCTACAGGCCGATAGGAATGTCAATGTAGCGCATCGATGGGTCGTCGGCGTCCGCCGGACCGAGCTGGTCCCAGGCCGACAGCCAAGCCGCAAGCACTGCCGATGTCTGCTCCAAGGCCTGCAACTGACGAAGCGTTACGCGGAATATGGCGCGGGCAGAATGGTCGTTTCGGAGTGCGACGGTGGACGGTTCAAGTCCCAGACGACGGAATGGATGACATGCCGCTCGAAGGCCGCGAGATCGGGGTTGCCGGTAACTTTCAAGCAAGGGCCTGGAAGGTGATGCGGCAGTCATGCCTGAACGGGCGTTTTTGGCCTAGGTGGTCGCGGAGCGGATGCAGGGGAAGATATGCGCGCAGTTGGCCACCATCGGGCAATGGCTACGTCACCGCATGGGTACGGCGATGCGACAGTAGTTTCGGCAAGATATGGGTGTGCCTCGCGATACAGCACATAAGCGCGTGCAGAGTTGGAGGCGGGCGCCTACCGATTTTCCCGGCGCGCTCAACACCGCGGAAATGTTCGTGCCTTTGCCGAGCGGATGCCGGGCGTGCCGCTGCTCGCCAACATGACGGCCTTCGGCAAGACGCCGTTGCTTTGCGGCGGCAGAATTCGAGGTAATTATTCAATGGTGATCTGGCCGGTGTCCTGCGCTGCGGGTGGCGAACAAGGCGCAGGAAGATCTGTAAGCTGCGATCGCGCGACCGCGGCACCCACAAGATTGTCGATCGAATCCAGACGCGCACCGAACTCTATGCGAGGATCGGGCCGCACGACGACGAGGCGCTAGATGCCTCCGTTGTCCAGACGATCGCTCCCGAGAACCTCACAGGTAATTATCGAGAGGTTGACGGAACGGTCCTCTTGCAGGTAATCGGAGATGTCGAGGTTCTCCGGATTGATCCGGAGCTAAGAGGGAAGCCGGTGCGATGCCGGCGCTGCCCCCGCAACTGTAAGCGGCGAGCCGCTGTCCAATAGAAGTCACTGAAGCCGCGCGGCTTTGGGAAGGCCGGACAGCAGCGACGACCCGCGAGCCAGGAGACCTGGCCCGACAACATATTCGTCCACGGGCGGGGTGTCCCGGTGGTGCGCCAAGCAGTTGCCGCTTCGGCGGCTTTTTCTGCACGCGTCCGCCATGGCCTTTGCTCCCAACATGGGGTTGAAGCTATGTCTCTTCTCTCGATTCCTGTCGCTACCCTCGGCACGCCGCGCATCGGTCCGCGCCGCGAACTCAAACTCGCGCTCGAGAGCTATTGGGCCGGAAAGTCTGACGAAACGCAGCTTCTTGAGGCTGCGGCTGCGCTTCGCGCCGCCAACTGGGCGCGGCAGAAATCGCTCGGCGTAACCCTTATTCCTTCAAATGACTTCTCGCTTTATGACCATGTGCTCGATACCAGCGTGATGGTCGGTGCCATTCCGGAAATTTACGGTTGGAGCGCAGGCCCTGTTTCGCTCAAGACCTACTTCGCGATGGCACGGGGCGCACAGCGCGATGACCATGATGCGAATGGCGGTCACGCCGAGCACGGCGCGGCAGCGCAGGAGATGACCAAATGGTTCGACACCAATTATCACTACATGGTGCCGGAATATCACAAGGACCAGACCTTCACGCTTTCCTCTCGCAAGCCGATCGAGGAGTATGAAGAAGCGAAAAGCCTGGGTTGTCAGACGCGCCCGGTGCTGGTTGGTCCGGTCACCTTTCTGAAGCTCGGCAAGAGCGCCGATCCTGCATTCGATCCGCTGTTGCTCCTCGATAGGCTGCTGCCGGTCTATATAGATGTTCTCCGCGAACTCACCCTAAGGGGCGCCGAGTGGGTGCAGCTGGACGAGCCATGTCTGGTCCTGGACCTCGATGATGCCACACGCGACGCGCTGCGCCGGACCTACGCCCACCTGGCCAAGAAGGTTCCCGACCTCAAGATCATGCTCGCTACCTATTTTGGAACGATCGGCGACAACCTGGAAACCGCTTTGACGTTGCCGGTCGCGGGCCTTCACATCGACCTGGTCCGCGCCCCGGAGCAATTGAGCGCGATTGTCGCCGACGCTCGAAGGGATATTGTCCTCTCTCTCGGCGTCGTCGATGGCCGCAATGTCTGGCGTTCGAACCTTCCAGCGGTGCTCGACCAGCTCGAACCTGCCATCGCAAAGCTCGGCAAGGACCGCGTGCAGATTGCACCCTCATGCTCGCTGCTTCATGTCCCGATCGACCTCGAACTCGAGGCCGATCTCGATCCCGATGTGAAAAGCTGGCTCGCTTTCTCCGTCCAGAAGATCGGAGAACTCGCAACGCTGGGGCGCGTGCTGGCTAAAGGCTGGGAGGAAGCGGCGGATGTACTTGAGGCCTCAGAAGGCGCGGCCGTCGCGCGCGAAACGTCGCCCAACGTTCACAATGCGAACGTCGCCAAGCGGATGGCTGCAATCGATGACGGCATGCGGCGCCGTCGCAGTTCTTTCGCCCGGCGCGCCGAGGTTCAGCGCGCGCGGTTCGGATTGCCGACATTTCCCACGACGACGATCGGATCGTTCCCGCAGACGGCGGAAGTTCGCAACGCCCGCGCGGCCCATGCGCGGGGAACGATGAGCGACGCACAATACGAGCAGTTTCTCAAAGAGGAGACGGCACGCGCGGTGCGCTGGCAGGAAGACATCGGTCTCGACGTTCTCGTGCATGGCGAGTTCGAGCGCAATGACATGGTGCAGTATTTCGGCGAGCAGCTGTCCGGCTTCGCATTCACCAAGCATGGTTGGGTTCAGTCCTACGGCTCGCGTTGTGTCCGGCCGCCCATCCTGTTTGGTGATGTCTCCCGGCCGAAGCCGATGGCGGTGGAGTGGTGGCGCTACGCGCAATCGCTGACCAAGAAGCCACTGAAGGCGATGCTGACAGGACCGGTGACGATCCTGAACTGGTCGTTCGTCCGTGATGATATTCCACGGAGCGAAGCATGCCGTCAGATCGCGCTAGCGATCCGTGACGAGGTGATCGACCTCGAGAGGTCCAGTGCGATGATGATCCAGATTGACGAGGCTGCGCTCCGAGAAGGATTGCCGCTGCGCAAGTCACAATGGAAGACCTACCTCGGCTGGGCCGTAGACAGCTTCCGCATTTGCTCGTCGGGCGTGGCCGACGAGACTCAGATCCACACCCATATGTGTTATTCCGAGTTCAACGACATCATCGATGCGATCGCGGCAATGGATGCCGACGTCATCTCGATCGAGACGTCGCGGTCAAAGATGCAACTGCTTGACGCCTTCAAGAGCTACAAATATCCGAACGAGATCGGACCCGGCGTTTACGACATCCATTCGCCGCGCGTGCCGGACGCGGCCGAGATGAAGAGCCTCATTGCGCTAGCGCGGCAGCGGCTTTCCGATGCGCAGCTCTGGATCAATCCCGATTGCGGCCTGAAAACGCGCCGATGGGATGAGGTGCGTCCTGCGCTCATCAATATGGTCGCCGCTGCCCGTGAATTGCGGGCGGCGTCCTGATCCCCGAGGCAATCGCCGATGTCCGGCGCCTTTTTTCACAGGGAGCGCCGATGCGTTTCTGCATCAACTGCACCCGCTTTGGAAAGGAGGAGCCCCGTTGCGTGAATTTCTCGCTTGTCGGGGCGATGTGGCGTGATGGCGAGAAAACGATCCTGGAGTTCGTCGGAAGCAACGCCCAAACGATCCAGGTGAACGAGACGCCGGACGAAATCTCTCGATCCATCTCGGTGGAGTTATTGAGTCGAGCGTTGCAGATTTTGGGAACCGGAGCCGCCGAAGTATCGGTGGATTTGCGAACGGGCGATGCGCATCCGGACCATTGGCATGCTCTTGCCTGGTCGCGTGAGATCAGGCCGGAGAACACTTTTGCTTCCTCGTCTCGCGAGCGAACCGTCGTCGTTCGGCAAAGACAGGGCGATCTGTTCGCGCTGGAAGATCGCTGCGCCTATCGGCAGGTGCCATTGTCGAAAGGCGTCGTCAGGGATTGCCGGCTGCATTGCTGTTATCACGGCTCAACGCGGCGGAGCTGGCGCACTAAAGCTAATCCTAATTCCGCAAATCACTTGAGGCGAGCAGGTATGTCGAGTTTAATGATCTGATACGCCGTTAATTTAAGTGATTCGGAGAGGAGAACATGCCCCAAGGCAAGGTGAAGTTGTTTAAGGACGATAAGGGTTTCGGCTTTATAGCGCCTGACACCGGCGGTGAAGACCTATTCTTCCACGTGAGCAGCTTGTTGCCAGGTGTAACGCCCAAGCAAGGAGACCGCGTAAGCTATGAAATCGGTGTAGACCGCAGGACCGGACGTAGTCGGGCCGAAAAGGTCGTGATCGGTTGATCATAGAGACTTGGGCAGTTTCATTCCCGGCCGCCATATGAAGGCTTTCTTATCACCGCGGGCGTTCCAAAGCGCCTCTAGCTTCTCCTACTCCATGAACAAACCTCGCAAGGTAAGTGGCCAGGTCTCGGCAGGCGGTGCAACATCAAGCCCCCTGCTCGCGGACCAGGCGGGCGGAGGCGAGGCGGCGATCGCGTTCAATTGCGATCTGCCGTCGGCTGCGCTCCCGTTACCTTGAGCCGGTCGGATGCAACGTCCAATCGCGAACACCATGCATCTCGCAAAACTTTCGTTTGGCGACATCTATGGCCTGCGCATTGTTTTGGCCTCACGACCGGCATCACTTGATCTTCGTCAACGCGCCGGAATGCTTCGGGTTGGAGCGACTGCTTAACACATCGGCCAACCTGAATCCGCTCGACTTGGCTTCGCCATAATGAGGCCGATCAGATATCCATGTTGCGCAGGCGCTGGCGGTTGCGCAGCACGATCTGGCGGGCACCGGAAAAGCCCAGCACGCCTTCGTCGTTCAATTGAGACAGGGCACGTGACACCGTTTCCAGCGTAAGCCCGAGATAATCGCCGATGTCGCGGCGGCACATCGGGAGCGCCATCATGCCGGCCACCGTGAGGCGGCAGTCCATCTCCAGGAGGAAGTTGGCGACTCGTTCCATCGCGCTTTTGCGACCAAGCAGCAGCATGTGCTCCTCGGCGCGCTTGAGGTCATCAGCCGTCATGGTCCAGAGCTTGTGGGCGACCCGGACGTCGGTGCCGGCCGCCTGTTCGACGCTGCGGCGCTTCAACAGGCGCACGGTGCTGTCGATGATGGCTTCGGCGGCCAGGCGGTGCTTGGTGCCGGACTCCAGCCCGAACACGTCGCCAGGCAAATGGAACGCGCCGATTTGACGACGTCCGTCGGACAGCAGCTTGTAGGTGCGCACCGCGCCGCGAACGACCTGGTAAACATATTCCGCCGGCTCGTCCTCACCGTAGATTTCCTCGTCCTTGCCGTAGGTGAACTCCGTGGCGATCAGGCCAGCATGGCCCGTGAAGCCGAAAAACGGTTCGACAGGCCCAAACGCGCCGGGAGCGGCTCGGTTGACGTTGAGGGACGGGGCGGTCGATCGGGTGAGCATGAGCCAACTCCTGTGCAGCGGATGGCGAACTGGTAGGTGGAACAAAACGGCTGGGAAATTCCGCTCCATGCCTTAGGGGCAATGCCTTACGTAGAATCCCGGAGCTGTGCCGGTTTCAGTACGCAGAGGGCCGCCGCTCCGTGTTGATCGCGTCCCAGATATGGGAGGAAAGGCTGTCCTCGACATGGGGCTTGACCAGCACATGGCGAATACCGGCGACTGCTGCTTTGGCCGGAATGGACGCGTCGGGGTGACCGGTGATCAGGATGATCGGCGTATCGATATCGCGCCGGCGCAAGAGACTGGCAAGGTCGATGCCGCTCATGCCCGGCATCTTGTAGTCGATCACGAAGCAATCGGCGCAGCCCATAGTCATGGCGTTCAGGAGCGCCTCGCCGCTGCGGAAAGTGCGTACACAAAACCGTCGGTTTCCAGGAGAAAGCGCAGCGATCCGAGCACGTCGGTGTCATCATCGACGACGTAGACAAGGGGCGTTCTGTTGGGTGAGGGCATCACAGGATTTATGCGGCTTTCTGATCAGCCATGCGGTCGATCAGAGCATCCATAAGGCCTTCCAGCGGGGCCGACTTGATTCAGCTCAATCTTTAAGCGCCCCGGCTCGCATGGCGAGGCGGACGAGTTCCGAAAGACTCGAAGCCTGCATCTTGGTCATCATGTTGGCTCGGTAGACCTCGATGGTGCGCGGGCTGATATTGTAGTCGCGTGCGATCATCTTATTGGACAGGCCAGCCACCAATCCCTCCATCACCTGCCGCTCGCGCTGGCTCAGCGCGGCGACCCGCGCGGCGATGTCCTGCGTCATTGCCTCGTCGCGGGCGCCGGCTTCAGCCTGCCGGAGCGCGGCGTCGATCATCGCGACCAGGCGGCAATCCTCGAACGGCTTCTCCAGGAAATCGACCGCACCGAGTTTCATCGCCTCGACGGCGAGGGGGACGTCGCCATGGCCGGTCATGATGATGACGGCCAAGGATGCGCGGCTCACCTTGAGGCGCTTTAGCAATTCGACGCCATCGATGCCGGGCATGCGGACGTCCGAGACCACACAGCCGAATTCGGTGGTGGAAAGGTGATCGAGGAATTTCTGCGCCGTCTCGAACACACTGACCTCAAAATCCGCGGAATCGAGCAAGAAGTGCAGCGAGTCACGCATCGCCTCATCATCGTCGATGACGTAGACATTTCCTCTAGTTGCCATCTTTCAAACTCTCGTTGGGTGCCGCCGGCAGGGTGAAGCGAAACGTCGCGCCGCCTGCGTCATCGGATTCGGCCCACATCCTGCCGCCATGGGCCTCGATGATGGAGCGGCTGATCGACAGCCCGACCCCCATGCCGGTTTCTTTGGTCGTAAAGAAGGTCTGGAACAGGTGCTTTTCCACATCTTCGGGGAATCCGTGACCGGTGTCGAACACCGAGACTTCGGTCATGTCCTCGTCGATCGGCCGGTTAGAGACGATGAGCTCGCGCCGTGCGGACTGGGCCATGGCTTCCAGCGCGTTGCGGAACAGATTGACCAGCACCTGCTGGATCTGGACGCGGTCGACCAGGACATGGTCATGCTGCGGGTCCAGGCTGAAGCGGATTCGCACGTCCTGTTCGCGCGCACCGGCTAGGCCAAGCGCGCCGGCTTCTTCGATCATCTTCGAAAGACTCTCGACGCGCTTTTCGGATTCGCCGCGGGCGACGAAATCGCGCAGCCGCCGCATGATCTGCCCGGCGCGGATCGCCTGTTCCGCGGCGCGATCCATCGCGTTCTCGATTCTAGCGCGGTTCGGATCGGGGCTCGCGGCAAGCAGCCGGCGCGAGCCCTTCACATAGTTGCTGATGGCAGCCAGCGGCTGGATAAGCTCATGTGCCAATGCAGAACCCATCTCTCCCATCGCGCTCAGCCGTGACATGTGGACGAGCTCCGACTGCAATTCCTGCAGCCGCGCCTGGGTCTGCTGATGCTCAGTGAGGTCGCGGACGAAGCCGGTAAAATAGGGCATGCCGCCGGATTGCATCTCGCCGATCGACAGGTGCATCGGGAAGGTGGTGCCGTCCTTGCGCTGACCGGTGACGATGCGGCCGCTGCCGATGATGTGCCGCTCGCCGGTGGCGGCGTATCGCGCCATATAGCCGTCATGGCGTGAACGGTCGGGCTCGGGCATCAGCATGCTGACATTCTGGCCGATTGCCTCGCTCTGGAGGTAGCCGAACTGGCGTTCCGCCGCGCTCGAGAAGAACTGCATGATGCCGCGGCCGTCGATGACGATCATCGCGTCCGGGATGGTCTCCAGTATCAACTGCAGGTGCCGTTCGCGCGTGCGCAGGTCCTCCTCGAGCCGCTTCTCCTCGTCGAGGTCGAGCACGACGCCGGAAAGGTGGGACGGAATGCCATCCTTGTCCCTGATGACGCTGCCGCGGGCGCGGACCCAATGGCTGCCGCCGTCCTCGGGTCTTAGCCGGTAGGAGAGGTCAAACGACGGTCTCGAGTGAACGGGAGATCGCCTGCTCGGTTCGCTCGCGGTCCTCAGGCTCGAGCAGCGAAAGGAACAGGTCGTAGCTGACCGCAGCGGCATTGGAAACGCCGAACAGTTTTCGCGCGGTATTCGACCAGAACAACTCCCTGGTGGACAGATCGATATCCCAGCCGCCGACGCCAGCGCCGTCGGCACCCAGCCGAAAGCGCTGATCGTGGCTGCTGTCGTCACACGGGAAGGGAGCTATGCCGCTCAATTGTCCTTGTCCAATTCCGGAGCGCGGATTCGGTTGAGATTTTCCCGATTATGGGCCGAATGCCCGGCCCCACTCAAGGGCGAGAAAATATGTAGATCGCGCCGATTTCATCCGTTTGACCTCGCTCAATGTGCGCGGCCGCCCCGCGTGCTTGAAGTGACGCCGTCGACAGCGAGGATTTCGCCTTGTACAAGTTTCTCGAGCAGACGGTTGCCGATTACATGACGCGCGAGCCTAGGATGGTTGCGCGCGATATGACGATGTGCGAACTCGGCGATCTCTTCGAGAAGCAGGATTTCAACGCCTATCCGGTCATGGACGGATCGCAGGTGGTCGGCGTCATCTCCAAGTTTGACTACCTGTCCTGCTTCGTTTTCACGCCGGCGCGCATCATCCCGAGCTATCGCGACCTGATGCTGCGGACTGCCGTTGATCTGATGACAGCGGAATTCATTTATGTCGCTCCCGAAACCAGGCTGACCCGCGTGCTGGAGCTGATGGTCAACCACCGACTCCGCAGCATGCCAGTGCTCGACAGCGAGCAGCGGCTTGCCGGCATTATTTCGCGGAAGGACGTGATGCGGGCGCTGCAGGATTGCGCCGCGGCGGACGCTGACCGAGTCTGATCGCAGCAGTGCCGCGTATGACCGGCAGTCGCTTGAGGTCAATGAGTTGAGCAGCTCGTTCGGATCGGGCGCCCCATCCTCCGAAGTATCCCTATGACGAATGCGGGCCATCCGGATTGTCGTATTGAACGGCGATCTCTGGTGGAGCATTGGTTCGTGTGGGTTCTATAGCGGCCTTCCCTCTCCGGGGGCCAGTAGTTCAGTCGATTCCGAGCAACGCAGCCAAACGTTCGCGCACTTGGGTGAGCACGAATCGGGTGCTCGTCAGGCATGCTTGATCGGTCGTTTCTCCCAAGAGGTGGTGCGCGGTCGATCAGCCAGTACAACGCCAGGGGGTGACTGGGCACCATCGGCAGCATGGCCTCGAAAGGATAGTCGCGCACGCGGCTGGTGACTCCAACACGAAATCCGAGATTGGATTGATCCGGACAGTCCAAACCAACACAATATTCCACAATTCGGATTGGTGAGGTGGAACGGCACTTCCGCCTTCCTTGCTCCCTCGCGGACCCCGCACGGCGGCGACCCGATTAGACCGCCGATCGAGATATATTCGCCGGGAGCGAACGCTCGTCCTTGAATGAATCGAACTTCGTGAGGACCGGCGGAGTGAGGAATCATAGTGTAACACCCAGCCACCTCCTTGACGGCGAACGAGTTGGCCGAGGGCGTTTTCCTCATAGGGTCGCAGTCTTGCGAAGCGGCACGCTTCGCGGCGGGCCCGCCGGAGTTTGGCGTCGATCCTGAAGTCATCGTCCAACGATCACATGGCCGGTGCCCGCGCCGCCTTCGGGGTGACCCGGCTGTTGCGCAGACTCCAGCCGGATCTTACGAAATCTGCGATGGGAGGGAGGGTTAAGAATCGGCTTCAGGGAGGTTTCTTCGTCGCGATCCTGCTCTGTTCAACAGGCAGCTTAAGTGGGATCTTAGTGGGAGCTGGCTAGCTGCGGGTTTGGTCAGGCCTTGATAATGATGCTGACCAGCGGCACGAGCAGGCTGACCGTCCGTTCAGGGGATGGTGCAGCAGGCCCGAGACCTGCGATAGCGGGGCGCCTCGATCTGGAGCGCGTCAAGCGAGGTGCCCCCTGGATCTCATTGACAAGCTCGAGCTCGCGCCCTTAACGACCTCCGTGGGGCGCGGAACGACGCAGCCTCAGGGCGTCCTCCGGCGATTGATCTGCATCACAACACCTCATCCCTACGGACGCTACACTGCATCGACCCGCAGGGAAACGCGCCCATGAGGCCTGCAGGCGGCAATCGGAGGGACGCGTGAAGATTTCGGTTTTGGGGGAAGGAATGCATTGTCGATCGTGTCACGATTGCACGGCGAGGGGCTTTGCCATCTGCGCAGCGCTCGACAAGACCGAATTGCGCGAATTGGCGCAGCTGTCGCGGCATGTTCGTTTCGAATCAGGCGCCACCGTGTTCGCACAGGCAAACATAGCAACGTCGTTCTTCAGCGTGCATGCGGGTACCCTGCGCCTCTACAAGCTGTTGCCGGACAGTCGGCGGCAGATCGTCGGTTTTGCATTGCCAGGCGATTTCCTCGGGCTCCCCGGCTTGCCGCACCACGAATTCTCCGCTGACGCGGTCGGCCGTGTCACGCTGTGTCAGTTCCCCAAGGAGTCATTCGCGACATTCGCCGAGAAACGGCCGCAGTTGCTGCGCCGCATGGTCGAATTGGCGGGCCACGAGCTGGCCCGGGCACAGGAACATATGGTCTTGCTCGGACGGCGCTCCGCCGAAGAGAAGATAGCGAGCTTCCTGATCGGCTGGCGCGACCGACTGAGTGGAATTGGACGTGGCGGAGAAATTCTGCCGCTGCCGATGAAAAGGCTGGACATCGCGGATCATCTGGGGCTCACCATCGAGACGGTGAGCCGTACCTTCTCGAAGCTCGAACGTGATGGTGTCATCCAAACCTTTGCGAGTGGCGTCGTCCTGTTGGATGCCCCGCGCGCCGAAGCGTTGTCTGCGGGCGTAAGTTGAAGCGCGTCGCGCAGGGTTCTTTTGTCCTCGTTTGATCAAGGTCAAAGACGTCTCTGTTGAAATGGCGATATATTCGCATCAGCTTCAATGGAGGTCGTCATGCCCGCCGATGCGCTCTTGGTTTCCGCAGCTGTCATCTCGGTCTTCATGATTTTCGCCGCTGCTCTTGCTTGGGCCAGTGTCCAATCACCAAGGTCGCATCAGGCAACACCGGGAGCGCGCAAGCGTCGTCCATTCTGATTCCTTCAGGCAGCTGCTGGAGCTGGTGCAAAACGCTCGCCGGTCGCGGGGGTAGCTGATCGGGTTGATCTCAATCAAGGAAAACACAGCGAGATCCCGGCTGACGGGGCAGGCGCCCATGCAAAGAGCATCACACATGCAGCAAACTCAATTCACGAAATGGATGACTCACGGCGAAGCCGGGCTGATGCTATTCTTCTCAATGGCGGCCTTCGTCTGCGCGTTCGCGGCCGCCAAGGCGCTGGACGCGCCGTTCGCGTTTCATGCTTCGCTCGCTGCCGTGGCAAGCGGCGTCGCCTCCTTCGCCATCATGAATCGGTATCTTGACCGCCCCGCGTCGCTGCCGCCGGAGGAGATCAACGGGAAGCCGAACTATAATCTCGGTCCGATCAAGTTTGCTTCCTTCATGGCGATGTTCTGGGGCATCGCCGGCTTCGCCGTCGGGCTCTTGATCGCATCCCAGCTCGCCTGGCCGGCGCTGAACCTCGATCTGCCCTGGACCAGCTTCGGCCGGCTCCGGCCGCTGCACACCTCGGCGGTGATCTTCGCCTTCGGCGGCAACGTGCTGATCGCGACCTCGTTCTATGTGGTGCAGCGGACCTGCCGGACGCGGCTCGTGGGCGATCTCGCGCCATGGTTCGTCGTGCTCGGCTACAATTTCTTCATTCTGATCGCGGGCACCGGCTATCTACTTGGCGTGACGCAATCCAAGGAATATGCCGAGCCCGAATGGTACGCCGATCTGTGGCTTACGATCGTCTGGGTGGTCTATCTCGTCGTGTTCGTGATGACGCTGTTAAAGCGCAAAGAGCCGCACATCTTCGTCGCCAACTGGTTCTATCTCGCCTTCATCGTCACCATCGCCGTGCTGCATCTCGGCAACAACCCAGCGCTGCCGGTGTCACTGCTCGGCTCGAAATCCTACATCGCCTGGGCCGGTGTGCAGGATGCGATGTTCCAGTGGTGGTACGGCCACAACGCGGTCGGCTTCTTCCTGACCGCCGGCTTCCTCGCCATCATGTACTACTTCATCCCGAAGCGCGCGGAGCGCCCGGTCTATTCCTATCGGCTCTCGATCATCCACTTTTGGTCGCTGATTTTCCTCTACATCTGGGCCGGCCCGCACCATCTGCACTACACGGCGCTGCCGGACTGGACGCAGACGCTCGGCATGACTTTTTCTGTGATGCTCTGGATGCCATCCTGGGGCGGCATGATGAACGGCCTGATGACGCTGTCGGGCTCCTGGGACAAGCTGCGCACTGATCCGGTGCTGCGCATGCTGGTGGTTTCCGTGGCTTTCTACGGCATGTCCACCTTTGAAGGTCCGATGATGTCGATCAAGGTGGTGAACTCGCTGAGTCACTATACAGACTGGACCATCGGCCACGTTCACTCCGGTGCGTTGGGGTGGGTCGGCTTCGTCTCCTTCGGTGCGCTGTATTGCCTGGTGCCCTGGCTGTGGGGCCGCAAGGAACTGTACAGCTTGAAGCTCGTCAACTGGCACTTCTGGATCTCGACCATCGGCATCGTGCTCTACATCTCGGCGATGTGGGTCTCGGGAATCCTGCAGGGCCTGATGTGGCGCGCCTACACCTCGCTCGGCTTCCTCGAATATTCCTTCCTCGAGACGGTGGAAGCGATGCACCCGTTCTACGTCATCCGGGCCGCCGGCGGCGCGCTGTTCCTGATCGGCGCGCTGATCATGGCCTACAATCTATGGATGACGGTGCGTGCAAGCGAGGCGGACGTCGGCAGAGAGCTCGCGTTGCAGGCGGCGGAATAAGGAGCGATCGGATGTCCTTCTGGACCCGCCATCAAATCTTCGAGAAGAATTCCATCATCCTGATCGCGGGCATTCTGGTTGTGATTGCGATCGGCGGCCTGGTCGAGATCACGCCGCTGTTCTACCTGAAAAGCACGATCGAGGTGGTCGATGGCGTCAGGCCCTACACACCTCTCGAACTAGCTGGCCGCAATATCTATGTCCGCGAGGGCTGCTATCTCTGCCACTCGCAGATGGTCCGGCCGCTCCGCGATGAGGTTGAGCGCTATGGCCACTTCTCGCTCGCTGCCGAGAGCATGTACGACCATCCATTCCAGTGGGGTTCGAAGCGCACTGGGCCGGATCTCGCGCGGGTCGGCGCAAAGTATTCCGATGAGTGGCACGTCACTCACCTGACCAATCCGCGCGCGATTGTGCCGCAGTCGGTGATGCCGGGCTATCCGTTCCTCGCCCAGACCGAGGTCGACACCGCTATTGTCGCCGATAACCTCAAGGCCAGCCGCGTCGTTGGCGTGCCCTATTCGGACGAGCAAATCAAGAACGCGGTCGCCGACCTGAAGGCGCAGGCCGATCCGGACAATGTCGGCACCGATGCGTTCGCGAAGCGCTATCCAAAAGCTGTGATCCGCAATTTCGACAGCAAGGCCGGTGCGCCGACCGAGATGGATGCGCTGGTCGCGTATTTGCAGATGCTCGGCACGCTGGTCGACTTCAAGCTCTACAACGAAAAGGCCAATCTTCGCTGAGAGGCAGGACGATGAAAGCAATCTTGACCGTTCACAACATCGCGTCGGACCTCGTCACCAGTGTGTGGACGCCGAGCTTCGTCGGGCTGTTCATTGCGATCGTGATCTACGCGCTTTGGCCCCGCAACCAGGCGGTTTTCGACCAGGCATCTCGGATGCCGTTGCGGGAGGACTGAGAGGTCATGGCGGAAAGCGAACTCGATAAGGTTTCCGGCAAGACCACCACCGGTCACCAGTGGGACGGCATCAAGGAACTGAACACGCCGCTGCCGCGCTGGTGGCTGATCACTTTCTACGCCACCATCCTGTGGGCGATCGGTTATTGGGTCGTGTACCCGGCCTGGCCGCTTCTGTGGAGCCACACCACGGGCGCGCTCAACTATTCGACGCGCGCCGCGGTCGCCGTCGAGCTTGCCAATCTGGAAAAGATCCGCGGCGACAAGATGATTGCCCTGGGTGCGGCTTCGCTCGCCGATATCGAAAAGGATCCGGCGCTACTTGCGCTGGCGCGCGCCCGCGGCAAGGCCGCGTTCGGCGACAATTGCGCGCCCTGCCACGGCTCGGGCGGCGCTGGCGCAAAAGGCTATCCCAACCTGAACGACGACGACTGGTTGTGGGGCGGCTCGCTCGACCAGATCGTGCAGACCATCCAGTTCGGCGCGCGCTCGGGTCACACCAAGACCCATGAGGGCGCGATGCTCGCCTTCGGCAAGGATGGCATCTTGAAGCGGGACGAGATTGGCACGGTCGCCAACTATGTGCGCTCGCTCTCGGGCTTGTCGACGCGCCAGGGTTACGATGTCATCGCCGGCGCAAAAATTTTCGTCGAGAACTGCACGAGCTGCCATGGTGAGGCGGGCAAGGGCAACCAGGAGCTCGGCGCACCCAATCTCACTGACAAGATCTGGCTCTACGGATCGGACGAGGCGACCCTGATTGAGACCATCACGAATGGTCGGGCCGGCGTGATGCCGACGTGGGTGGGCCGGCTTGATCCGTCCACCATCAAGGCGCTGGCGGTCTACGTCCACACGCTCGGCGGCGGCAAGTAGCGGAGCAAAGGGAAGCGGCTTTGGGTTGCGCTGGATCAACCCGGCAGAGAGGAGGAGACTAGGAGAGCGCGGGCCCATGAACAAGATCGTCCAAACAGACCCCGACCAAGTCGAAGGTGTTGGGCCGCTTTACGCGGCCCCCAAGAAGGTCTACCCGCAGAGTGTTTTCGGCACCTTCCGTCGGATCAAATGGGGCCTGATGGCGTTCTGCCTGGGCGTCTACTACTTGCTGCCCTTCGTGCGCTGGAATCGCGGCCTTGGCGCCCCAGATCAGGCGGTGCTGATCGATCTGCCGAACAGTCGCTTCTATTTCTTTTTCATCGAGCTGTGGCCGCAGGAGGTCTATTACTTCACCGGCCTCCTCATCATCGCCGCGCTCACACTGTTTCTGATGAATTCGGTCGGCGGCCGCATCTGGTGCGGCTATCTCTGCCCGCAAACGGTCTGGACCGACCTGTTCTATGCGGTCGAGCGCCTGATCGAGGGCGACCGGCGCGAGCGCATGAGGAAGGCGGCTTCCGCCGATCCCCTAAAACTCGAGCGCATCTCCGAAATCGTGCTCAAGCATTCGATCTGGCTCTTGCTCGCCTGGTGGACGGGCGGCGCCTGGGTGCTCTATTTCACCGACGCGCCGACGCTGGTGAAGGAGCTCGTCACCTTCCAGGCGCCGGCGATCGCCTATATCTGGATCGCAATCCTCACCGCCACGACCTATCTGCTCGCCGGGTTCATGCGCGAGCAGGTCTGCGTCTACATGTGCCCCTGGCCGCGTATCCAGGCGGCGCTGACCGACGAGTGGGCGCTGAACGTCACCTATCGCTACGACCGGGGCGAAAAGCGCATGTCGGTAAAGAAGGCGAACGAGCTGCGGGCGCTCTGCCTGCCTGCCGGCGACTGCGTCGATTGCTATCAATGCGTGGCGACCTGCCCGACCGGCATCGATATCCGCAATGGCCCGCAGATCGATTGCATCCAGTGCGGCCTGTGCATCGACGCATGCGACAACGTGATGAAGAAGATCGGCCGGCCGACTCGGCTGATCGGCTACGACAATGACATTAACATCCAGCGCCGAATGGCCGGCAAGCCGCCGATCTACGGTATCGTGCGGCCACGCACGATCATCTACATCGCGCTGATCGCACTCGTCGGTGGGATCATGCTGTATGCGCTGCTCACCCGTTCGCTGCTCGACATCAACGTGCTGCACGATCGCAACCCGGTTGCGGTGAAGCTCAGCGACGGCTCGATCCGCAACGCCTACACGGTCCGTTTCCTCAACAAGCGCGGTTTTGACCGCGTGGTGACGATTGACGTCGATGGTCCGCAGGATGCTGTGCTGCACGTCGTGGGCGACGATTCGACCACACCTGATAGGCCGATGGTCGTGCTCGGACGCGACGGCACCACGGAATTGCGCGTGCTGGTGACCGCCCCCTCGGAGAAGAACTCCAAAAGATCGATTCCGATCAAATTCCGGATCACCGATATCGGTCTCGGCGAGGTCGCTTCCGCGATCGACAATTTCGTCTTGCCATGAGAACAAGTGGAGTTGTCGTGAACAGAGCCAGTGCATCGCCAAAGCCGCTCACCGGCCGCAAGGTGCTTTTCATGCTACTTGCGTTCTTTGGCGTCATCATCGGCGTCAACCTCACCATAATAAGGCTTGCTTCCATGACGCTGCCTGGCACCGACGTCGACAGCGCCTATGCGGCGAGCCTTGCCTATGAGAAGGAGATCGCCGCCGCACGCGAGCAGGATGCACGCAGCTGGAAGGTGGACGCGCATCTTGCGCGCAGTGCGAACGGCGACACCGCGCTGGAAGTCAAGGCACGCGACGAGAACGGAAAGGCGCTGACCGGGCTGAAATTCACCGGTCGCCTGGAGCGGCCGACCGACCGGCGGGCGGACCGGGTGATCGCGCTGTCGGAGGTGACGGGCGGTATTTATCGGGGCAGCGGCGGCGCGGTCGGACCCGGGCAATGGAATCTGGTGCTGGAAAGCGAAGCCGACGGCCGGCGTCTGTTCATGTCTAGGAACCGCGTGGTACTGAACTAAGGGAACTCTTCATGCAGGCGACGCGGGACTTTTCGCATTATGTCAAGCATCTCGGCTCCGGACTGGCGCATATTGACCTCGCGGTCGAAGGCGTCAGCTGCGCCGGCTGCATCTCGAAGATCGAGCGTGGCCTTTCAGCCATCCCGGACGTGACGCTGGCGCGCGTTAACCTGACCGACCGCCGTGTCGCGCTGGAGTGGAAGGAGGGCGCGCTCGATCCGGCGCGCTTCATTGATCGCCTGGCCGAGCTCGGCTACAAGGCCTATCCGTTCGAGATCGTCACCGCCGAAGCGGTAGAGGCCGAGAACTCCCGTTTCCTGCTGCGCTGCCTGGGTGTTGCGGCATTCGCGACCATGAACGTCATGATGCTGTCGATCCCGGTGTGGTCCGGCAATGTCAGCGATATGCTGCCGGAGCAGCGCGATTTCTTCCATTGGATATCGGCGCTGATCGCGCTGCCCGCGGCGGCCTATGCCGGCCAGCCTTTCTTTCGCTCGGCGTTCAACGCGCTACGCACTGGCAACGTCAACATGGATGTGCCGATCAGCATCGGCGTGATCCTGGCGCTTGCGACCTCGATCGTCGAGACCATCGGCCATGCCGAGCACGCCTATTTCGACGCCTCGATTATGCTGATCACCTTTCTCCTGGTCGGGCGATACCTTGACCAGAACACGCGGCGGCGGACCCGCGCGGTGGCCGGCAATCTCGCCGCGCTGAAGGCCGAGACGGTGACCAAATTCGTCGGTCCAGACGAGATATCCGTGGTGCCGGCCGCGGCGGTCACGGCCGGCGACATCGTGCTGCTGCGGCCGGGCGAACGTTCGGCGATCGATGGCACGATCATCGACGGCAGGTCGGAGATCGACCAGAGTTTGATCACGGGTGAAACGCTGCACGCGTCGGTCGAGCCGGGCAGCGAGGTCTACGCCGGCTCGCTCAACATCTCCGGCTCCTTGCGCATCCGTGTCTCGGCCGCTTCCGAAGGCACCCTGCTTGCGGAAATCCAGCGGCTGCTTGACCATGCCGTGCAGGTGCGCTCGCGGTATGTGCAGCTCGCCGACCGTGCCTCGCGCCTCTACGCACCGGTGGTCCATGCGACCGCTTTCCTGACCATGACCGGCTGGTTCATCGCTGGCGCCAGCTTCCATGACTCCATCATCAGCGCGATCGCGGTTCTGATCATCACCTGTCCCTGTGCGCTGGGGCTTGCGATCCCGACGGTGCAGACAGTGGCGTCGGGCGCGATGTTCCGCGCTGGCGTGCTGCTCAATTCGGGTGATGCCATCGAGCGCGTCGCCGAGATCGACCGTATCATCTTCGACAAGACGGGAACGCTAACCTTGCCTGAGTTCGATGTGGTGAACTCGGCGGCCGTGCCCGCCGATGTGTTCGAGCTCGCGGGCCGGCTTGCGCTGGCGAGCCATCACCCCGTCGCCGCTGCGCTGGCGCGTGCGGCCGGCGCGAAGTCGCCGCTGCCCGGCGTCACGGAACAGCCGGGGCAGGGCGTTCGCGGCATCCTTAAAGGTGAAGAGGTGAGGCTTGGAAGTCCCTCTTTCTGCAAGGCCGATAATCTCGCGAACATAATCCTGAGCCGGGATCCCGAGGCTTCCGTCGTTGCCTTCTCCCGCGGCGGAAAGCGCTACGTGTTCGCGATCCGCCAGAGCCTGCGGCCGGACGCGAGCGCGGTCATCGCGGCGCTGCAGAAGCGTGGCATAGCGGTCGAGCTTCTTTCTGGTGATCGTGAGCCGGCGGTGCGCGCCGCGGCCGAGATGCTTCAAGTTCCCGAATGGCGCGCCGGCGTCACGCCGGCCGACAAGATCGCGCGGATCGAGGAACTGAAGCGGCAAGGTTTTATGGTCATGATGGTCGGCGATGGGCTCAACGATGCGCCGTCGCTGGCGGCGGCGCATGTCTCGATGTCGCCGATCTCGGCGGCGCATTTGAGCCAGGCGACGGCCGATCTCGTCTTCCTCGGCAACCGCCTCGCGCCGGTGATTGCCGCGGTCGACCATTCGCGGAAAGCGTTGCGCCTGATGCGGCAGAACCTCTATCTCGCGGTTGGCTACAATTTCCTCGCCGTGCCGATCGCCATTCTGGGCTTCGTGACGCCTCTGATCGCGGCCGCCGCGATGTCGGGCTCATCGATTCTGGTGATGCTAAATGCGCTGCGGGGCCGCCATGTCCCGCAGGAGACTCTGTGATGGAAGTGATCGTGTTCCTGGTGCCGCTGGCGCTCTTGCTCGGACTGTTCGGGCTGCTCGGATTTCTGTGGTCGTTGAAGAACGGCCAGTATGACGATCTCGATGGCGCGGCCTGGCGGGCGATTTCTGGCGACGACGAAACGCCGGCTCCGCCCGCGTCGAGCTGAGGTCGGAATCGCGACCGTAACGCCTCGTCGTCGCGCGTCTCGGGATCCTTCCAATTTTGATCTGGCGCAATACGGTCGGCTATTTCGCCCCGCATACTTGACGTGCTCAAACCGTGCCGGGAGGGTACTATGGCATCGCCTATAAGAACGGAATCGATCGGCGGTAGGCTCATGGGCAGGTTTTCGGAGTGGCTCGGCCGGCTCCGTGATACCGCCGACCTCCGCGCTCTTGGAGCCGCCGAGCTCGATTGCATCGCGCGCGACCTTCGCGTCTCACCGATCGAGCTCGAAACCCTCACTTGCCGTGGGCGGCGTGGCGCTGATGAGCTGTCGGGACTACTCAAGGCGCTCGGCATCGACGAGAGGGCCATTGCGCGCAAGGATCCGGGCGTGCTGCGCGACATGACGCTGGTATGTGCGCTGTGCGCCGAAAAGATCCGATGCAATCGCGAGATAGAGGCGGAAACAACGGCGCAGCACCTTCATGAATACTGCGCCAACAGCTACACGATCGATGCGCTCCGGACGAAGCCAAAGCCAGATGCGATGGATATCGTTCGTGGTCCGAGCTGCTGCTGACATGCTACAAATGGTCTAGGGCCTCTCGGTCCTTAAACCGCGCGACTGAGCACGCGTGTTGACCGCGAAAGGTGAGCATCAAACGCTGAGGCGACGCTACGCACCAGAAATTCTGATCCTTCGCTGACGGTTAGCCGACCTTTAGACATTGTCGCGACTCCGTCGGCTAAAAGCCGGTCGATGCGGGCGCGATCGACGATTGCTGTCATTGGATCCTGATGATGGATGCGGGATATCTGCTCCAGGTCAACGGTCAAATCGCACATGATCCGCTCGATGATATCAGCGCGGAAAAGATCATCCTCGGTGAAAGCATAACCCTTCACCGTGGCTAGCCGGCCCTCCGCGATGCGGTTCAGGTAGTCGCGGATTGCCACCACGTTCTGGACAAAGCCGTGTGGCATCCGACCGATCGCGCTCGCCCCGAGGCCTATGAGTGTGTCAGCGCCGTCATCGGTGTAGCCCTGGAAATTGCGCCGCAGTCGGCCATCGCGCTGCGTCGTCGCGAGCGCATCGTCTGGGAGCGCGAAGTGATCCAACCCGATGCGCACATACCCCGCGTCCTGAAGGGCCTCTGCGATGGTCTCGGACTGAACGTGTCGCTCGACACTGTCAGGTAAGCTCTCCTCCGCGATCTTGCGCTGATGCTTCTTGAATGAGGGGACGTGCGCGTAGCCGAAAACCGAAAGCCGGTCGGGGCGCAATTCGACGCACTTGGCAATGCTGTCTAGACAAGAGCTTACCGTCTGAAAGGGGAGACCATAGAGAAGGTCGAAGTTGATCCCCCGCACACCTGCCCGGCGAAGCCTTTCGACTGCAGCTGCCGTCTGCTCGAAGCTTTGCAATCGATTTATTGTGCGCTGCACTCTTGGGTCGAAGCTCTGAACTCCGAGGCTCGCGCGGGTGACCCCGCAGTGTTCTAAAGCCTGCGTCAGGTCGTTGGTCAGAGTTCGCGGATCGACCTCAACAGCAATCTCGGCATCCGGAAGTACGAAAAAGACATAGCGCAAGGCGTCAGCGAGATCGACGAGCAGTTGCGGAGCCATGATGGTCGGAGTGCCCCCGCCGAAGTGCAGATGCGCGACCGGCAGGCTTTTCTCTGTCGTGTCCGCGACTAGCTGCGCCTCCCGACGCAAAGCTGCGACGAACGCGGCAATCGGCTCGTCGTGCTTGGCCACCGATGTATGGCAGCCGCAGTACCAGCACATCGAGCGACAGAAAGGTATGTGAAGATAGAGCGAGACGGGTCGGTGGGCCGAAACCGATCTGAGCCAATGCCGATACACCTTCTCGCCGATTGCCGAAGAGAAGTGCGGGGCTGTTGGATAGCTGGTGTACCGTGGGAGCTTGTCTTGCCCGTAGATGTCAGCCAAATCCGATCGCATATTCGGGTTCCCCCATTCCTAGCCACATAACAGTTTTGGCGCCGACGGGACTTTGCGCTGGGTCAACTGGATTCCGAATTAGCGGATCGCCTTCGGGCCCCGCTTACGGCGGAGCTTCCACTGCACCAGACCTGCAAAGTCAATTCGTTATGATCGCTACGCGTGCCGTCCTCATTCATCACGCAGGCCGCTGATGTGACAGCGCAGCATGATATTGTCCATGATGGATGTATGATGGGTCACTGTGATGACGTCTCAGGCATGATCTGGTCCGCCGCATGAGATCTCTCTCCGGTATTGGAGACCAGTAGTAGAGGGGGAGTGGGACATCAGCGTCGGCACCGTCATGGACTGAAGCATCGCTCGCGTGACACCGCCGAGCACGGTTTCCTTCAGGCGCGAATGCCCGTAGCCGCCCATGACAAACAGATCGAGCGATTCGTCGGCTTCCAGGAAAAAATGCCTGATTGAATCTGCGAGCGATCGGTGTCCAACGGGACCAGCCGGGCTGGCAAGCCGGCCTTTGCCAGGTATCGCGCAAAATGTGTTGGTGAGGGTACGTTTTCGGCCTCGTTGACGGTGATGATGATCAGTGCGTCGGCCGCCTCCAAGAGTGGCATGGCATCGTGCGCCGCGCGAGCTGCAAGGCGGCTGCCATCCCAGCAGATCCCGATCCGCTTCGCCGCGAAGGCGCCCCGGAAGGTGTACGGAATGAACAGCACGGGCCCGCCAGCCTGGAAAACATCTCCTGCGCTAGGACATTATCGAAACTGCCGCCTAATCTCGGGTTGCTGCACGACGGTTATGTCGTGAAGCCTGGCGGCAGCTCCGACAAGAGTAGCCGCTTCGCCCCAGGGTGCAGTGAGGGCCCGGCACCGGTAGCGGATGCCTGCCTTTTTGGTCTTCACCTCAAAATTGTAAGCACAGTTTCCGCGCGTTCGAGCGCCTGGTGTCGGTGGATTTCGAGAACAGAGCCGACCGCAGCGCTGCCCTCAGAGACGATGGGCATGCTGGTAGTCTCATAACCCACGGGCACGGCCACGAGCTCGGCTTTGCAAGCGATAGTCAATGAGAATCGAGCCGTCGACGGCTGGACGCACCGGCAATTCCGTTGGAAGCAACGCCAGAATGCTCCTGTATACAGACTTCTCCGTAGTGAATACGAAAACTCTCATGACGGATTCAATATGGCAGCGCGATCCCCCATTGTTGACCCACATCAAAGCCGCCGGTCTTCCTTGCGTTATTTGGCAAAGATGCACGTCACGAAGGCAGGAGAGAGATTGGCATGGCACGCATTGCATTGGATACGGGCAGCATCCGGGGCATCGGCTCCGTAGTTGCGCGGGCACATCAATACGCGGGCTACCGCGTGGCCGTCACCTGTGCCGGCAACACCCAAGCCGCCGACGCCTTTCACTCTGAAACAGCGATTCCCGTTTTCGATCGTGAGGCGCCACATCTGTCGCCGTCCTCGTTCGATGAGATCGCCAATGCGAAGCTCGATATGGTGAGGCTGCAGCGGACGCTGAGCTTCATCGTCTTCATGGTTATCCACGACCTCAACAACCTCCATGCAGTCTGCCAGCGTGTCGCGGCGCTGGCGGACGGCAAGATTGCCGCGCTCTGCCCGCTGCGGTCAGTGCGGGCCTCCGGTCACGGCGGGGTGATTCCGCCAACGGCTACGCTTGAGGGAGAGACGGTTGGGCTTGGCGTTATTGGAAAAGCAAAGGAATGAGCGCGCCAGGTGTTCGAGCATTCCGCTGAACAGGCGCGACCTAGGTTCGCACCATTCACGACAGATAACGCAAGCGCCCCGAAACGCTCGCAGGAGCTAACTCCGACAGAATTGGTTCGCGCGCTCGCATCAAGGTGGCACCGCCGATATGGCCCTGCGATAATTAGCCCGGTACCGGAGGCGAAAAATGCCGGATCTCAGAGCAAAACAGCCATTTCGGCTATCATCCGGGCCGCGATAAGCGCCCCCGTCCGGTTCTTGATTGCGCATTCTCTTGTAGCGAGGCGGAGAAAGCTAAGGTTTGAGATAGAAGAGACGCTGGATCTAACGCGCGAATTGCGGAACCAATTTAAGAGCAGAGAGCTAGGCGTTGGTTTCGACGGACGCACGCTTCGGTCGCTTACCCGCGTAATCATTAGGGTGCGGAACGACGGCAATACGGCTATCGAGAAATTCTCATTTGAGATCGAAATCCCGGGTGAGCATCACAATTGCTTAACATACATTGCAGCTCGCAGTCGCGAGCTGGATCGAGTGGCTTCCATCAGCTTCACTGGGAAAGCGGCCAGTAACAGCATGACCGGCGAGATCAGCAATTCAAACCCAATGGGCTTGGTCGTCAAGGTTGTGGTTGGTAGTGTTCTAAATCGCCGGGAATCTATCAATTTAGGAATGTTCTTCGACGGCTCCCCGACAGGTTGTCTGGTGCATTGCCGCATCCCGGATACGAAAATCCGGATACGGAGCAGCGTGCACTTCTAATCGTATTGGACGCTACCGAAAGAACTATTGAAGATGATCAATCCTTTCAGCGAGAGGGAGCTGCACTTTTCAGCGTCGCTACGCTCTGGCGCAAGCGCTGCTTCCTGCGCACCCTGAGATGTTACCGCTGCGTCTGGCGCAGAAGGAAGTGGACTAAATCTCGGCGACCGCAATGCCGCTGGTCGCCGAGAACATTGCCATGCATCCGGTGATTGGCGCCGACATGGATGCGTTCGGCGTCTCCGAAAATGCGCGCGTGTAGTTCATCGGCGTTCCAATTTGCATTCACGCGGAGGACAGGCAGATAAGTGGAAACTTGCAAGGTCGTGTCTGTATGACGACCGAAAAAGCCCGACGCACTTTGCAAAAGGGGAAAGCTAGAGGTGCGTCGGGCTGCAACCTTGAGGTTGCGGGCATCGGCACGGGTGACCGTCCGTGTCCACGCCCAACATCATCTTTGCAAATGACGTGCCGCTCGAAGGCTGCCGATGATGTGCGTCTTGTCGGCCCGGGGCACGGCCGCGCGATATTCTTGGATTGAGAATAGTGTCGCAATTACCACATTGCCGAGTGAGACTTTGTCGGCCATCAAACAATCATGCGCCATGATGAGCCGGGTGCCTCGCGGTTTGCGAGCCGTGTCCGTGCAAGCCTCGATGATTACCTTCGCCGCACCAGCCGTCGGCTAACGCGCCCCCCTCAGCGGTCTTTCGCGATTGAAGCCCTAAACGCGCAATTGTGAGCTTTCCGCGGCGTGCCCTGGCTGATCCGCAAAAGCAACGCAAGTCCGCAGCGGGGCTTGCAGCTGGGAAAGGGGCCGAGGCCGCGCAAAAAATGTCGGCCACCGCGAGGTCTTGATAGAATAGATTGCTATGCGGACAGAGCTTACGCTGGGTCATCAGAGCGTCCGGCGCGAACGACGCGAGTTAGATCAAGGCCGCTGAACGCATGTCTTTATGTATCAACAGTATAGATGTATCCCATCAAAACAATCGATTTCACCAATTTTACGGAATGCTGCATAGAAAAGCGCATAGTCTGGTGCAAATGGCGCACACACTCGGCGGATTTTCGTCATGGATGACGATCAGTCGGTGGGTGAAGCATTGGCGGACAGCCTCTTTTCCGTGGGGTTCATCTCAGAAGCATGATCTTGGCGACCGTCCTAAGATTACGGAAGGGAAGAACTGAAGCCGTTGTCGACCATCCCGCGCAGTGTTGGGCCGAATTCCCTGAATAGAGCAGGAAGCGAAACCAGATATCGTTTGGAACGGATATCGGTCTTCCCGTGGCTAAAGTTAACGGCGAATGCCCTCGCCGTAAATGAACCGTCGGCACCCTCCCTCTGCCGACGGAAGCTGGTGCGATGTGTAGCAGCGTCGCTCCTCCCAGACTGACTTCCGCCCGGCCGCCGAAAGGGGCCGGGCATTTTTTACTATGGCGAGTACGAGCGCCAGCTTGCAGATCTTGCATTTGATCTCACACCCATGAATTCAGGGGTTGGCGACGCGTCCTCGCACAATCCATCGCCAGATCAGCTGAAGTCGCAACCCGGGCATTATTCTTTCTCGTCGAATTGCGAGCACACTCTGCCGGCCAGCCCGTTGAGCTTGTGCCCACGCGCCAAATCCTCGTCCTTGAGCGTCTGGGCGCGTACGCAATGCGGCTTATCGCTGTCGACCCAAAGCAGGGTGAAGGAATTCGCGACCATGCCGAGCGCGCGGGCGCCCTCCATTATCATCGCGGCTTGCTGAATGTCGCCGTACTCGGCGATCGAGTATTGCGTGTCGCGATAGAGGACGGACGCGGTGGTCTTAAGGTAGACGAAATCGCCGCTGTGGTTCGGCATCTCGTCCGGTCGGGCTTCTTCCAGAAGCCGCGCGGTTCCTTCCAGATCAACGAGCGTTCGGGCGATCCGCCGAGCATGCCTTGCTGCACGAGCGGGAATTGCCCGAGGGCGATGATCATGCCCTTGGCGCGCGTGGCCAGCGATGGCGTGATGACGTATTTGCCGGCGCTTCCTGTTCGGCCTTCCAATCCTGCCAAACCGTCTTCCGCATATTGAACGGCTCGCCCTTGACCAGCGGCGGGCAGAGCACGCAATCGTCGTCGAACGGCTCGCCGGCCACCGCCTTGTGCAGAAACCGGCCGAGCGCCATACTCTCGGTCTGCGTCTCACAGTCGCGGTGTGGGTTGAGCGAATAATTTGTGAACGCGTGCGCGGGCGATTTGTGGATGATGGTGCGAAGGATCGAGGAAGAGACCCTGACTGGATCGCACAAATCGCGCTGGTGATAATTGGCGAGCGGAATGTTGCGATAGAGCCCCGGTCGAGTGATCGGCTTGCCGTCCCATGGAATCGATTGCATTGCACTGCACCGCGCTTTCATTCCCAAAGCCCCGTTATCCAAAACAAAGACGTCCCGTGCCCTGCGAAGCCGCCGCTTCGCAAAGGTGATGCTCGGAAACATTTGATCTTTGATGGTGCCGCCCGCTGCCGATGGCGTGCCGGTGACGCCTCGCGCAAGGGGTTATTTCTTGTCTGAGTGCCCGGGCTTACGCGCGTAAATTTTCATTCCGCTTCGCGCCCGATGTCAACATACGTTCACAAAGAAAAGGCGGCAGAGTGAAACTTTCGAGCTTCTGTAGCAGCAAAAAGTTTTCTGTTCACGCCGGATGCACGCGCGTACTTGCCGCAAGAATGCCGTTTACGAAATTGCCCGGCATGGATCGCGTTTTTCAGATGACGCGCACGCAAATCATCGCCTATTCGATGTGGCTGTCTGCTTCGCGAGCAAAGGCGGCGTGCGATGGCTCAATCGAACGAATGGTCTGACAAGACCGAATCACCCTGCGGCAACTGTTCAGTGCCGGCGCGTCGGCCGCGCCGATCGCCGATGCAGAAGAAAACGCGCAGTGCCGCCTGCGGCAAGATCAAGCGGCTGAAGCTTCATCGCGGGAGCGGACCGATCATGAGGAGATACCGGCTATCGAGCCCATCGAAGAAAGCGCCGCCGGCATCGCTCCCAAATTCATTGCGTGTCGTGCTCGATCAGCGCGATCCTAATGGCCTCGCGATGTTCTGCGGTGCGCGCGAGGTAGCCGGATCGCCATGTGCGCGAAGCACAAGCGCAAATTCGTCAGAAGCGCTTACGTCGGGAGGGCGTGATGGGCCGCCCGCGCGCGGCCCGGCGATCGATCCCAATTCGCCGAGGCCCGTGCAATCGAAAGGGAACCCGATGGCGAAGCAAGCAGCCCAGCAAACGAAGGAGTTTGATCCGGAAGTCGTGCAGGAAATTCTGGCCAAGATCGACGGCTACGGAGGCTGATATTGGAAGGCTGCGCGGATCATTCATGTCCCAATGCCGAGGTGTCCGAGCGAAGGCTCGCTATCATCAAATATTCGCCGTCGGCCGATCGCGCCGACAAACGCGCCGCGACCCCGCCCGGCTTTGCGACCGCTGTATTCCAAGCAAACGGGAGACTGTGATCATGGCAGCACGCCCTTGGTCCCCGTGCTATGTCGGCGGCTATATCCGCGATACGTTCGCGGAGCAGCAAGGGGCCCATCTGCTGCTGCTCATGGCGTATTGGATCAAGGGTGGTCCGCTACCCGACGATACAAAATTCTCGCGACTACTGCGAAAATTTCCGAATGGAAATGGCGCAAGTCCACTCGCGAAATAATCGCGCAATTTTGTCACTTCGTTCTTCAAGGCTGGCAGTTAGTTTGAAACAGCGACGCTTCTGCATGCGCTGCTCCATTCCTAGAGGAAGGCGGGAAGCGCAACCGGCGTTCTCATCACCCATAGCTACCTGGGACCGTGCGGTGATGGTTGTAAACTACTTCTAACGCTGGTCGGTCCCTAATCGAATTTTCCCAAATCAACTTAGGAAATACGGACAGTACCCTTGACATGGTGCTGGCCGAAATCGGCGGCTCGGCCCAATTCCGGGACGGGCGTGGCGTAGGTACTTTGGGTTGGGCAATCCGGCGCGGGTACGCGGGACCGCCCGGTCCCCGGATTTGGCGGCGGCGTTTTCTGGCTTTGGTTTCCCGCACAAATGGGCTTTCCGGCGCCGCTAACCGGGCCCCACAGGGGGGCAAATCATGGATGCACTGGCGAGCAGCCGACCGTGCAAACATGGCCTATCGAGAGGCTACGGCGATGAGCGCAATTAACCGCATTCGGCCGAAGGCGTTTATCCGGCAATGGGTCGGACCTTGCCGATTCTATCCGCCGATGAAGGTTTGGGCCGGTCGGGCGCCTCGCGACAGGTAAGCTGCTCGGATTGACGCAAGTCCCGTTCATCGTGGTTGGACCGAGCGACTTTTAACCCGACATGGCCGCAGGTAGGCCTTGGGGGCCAACACCTTGAAGGAAGCCCACTTGAAGGGGTTGGAGCGCAAAACTGAAGTCGTTCTGGCGCTTGTCAAGGCGCTGTAGAACGGGCACACGAAAGTGGTGTGCCTGCAGTGATCGGAGCGAACAGGGCTGGGCGGCGGGAATGCCTCCCAGCTACAGGACCGCGCGGCCTCGTCAGCTTCTCGACAGCTTGCCTGAGTAGGAGACCTGCTCAGATGATCTTGGACGTGAGGCTAGCGTGGACCGGCAAAATTTTGACCCATCCAATGCAACTGCGTGGCCCCAGGTGCAATACGCTGTGCTGCAAGAGCGGCAAGCGGACCGACCCGGGCAAGAGGCCTTTGAGCAGCAATTGCACGAGGCGCGCCAGGCCGATACCGCGATGCCCGACGAAGGGCCGCGCCATAGCCCCCCTCCCAATGTGTCTAGTGACGGCCAGCAGTCCTCGGACGATGCGCTTGCCAGGAGCAACCTCTTGCCAAGCGAGGAGGTCCTCATCAACGATGAGCATGACAAAGCTGAGTTGAGAGCAGCGAAGAGGCCGAGGACCCTAAACAATCCGCAAGACGTCGCCATTCAGCTGAGCGAGACCGCCAATTCAGGTGGAGGTGGTGGAGCAATGCCGGCCGCCACGGCGCTGCAGCCGGCTCAGTCAACCGGGATTGTCATCGGGCACGACACGCGGCCTCTTTATTCCGAGGATGCTTCCGCTATCTTAGGGCTTGAGGAGGCCCTCAGCAAGGCCGGGATGGTTCCCAAGGCCCCGGTAGGTGCTCTGCGTGGCTTTAGCCGTTGGCTCTTCGCAAAAAACAAACCGAGCCTTGTTGCTCGGCTCGACAGTAAGTCGCTGAGCGATGGCGGTGACGTATACGAGTTCGTCGGAAAGGGTAAACCCGAGAGACTCCTTTCAGCATTAGACCATTTGCGCAGCTTTCGGTCGACGGGCGAAGTCATCGTACACCCAAGGAGAGGTCGCGCCAAGGATGCTCCGGTTGTCCTGGGGCTTGAGGAGGCCCTCATCAAGGCCGGGACTAGGCGCCCCGACATCGCCGCTGCGCAGCTTAGCGCGTCCTCGGCGCTGCGTCCGACTGAATCAAGGGGGGGTGTGACAGGGTCGGACAAGCGGCCTCTTTATTCCGAGGATGCTCCCGTTGTCCTGGGGCTTGAGGAGGCCCTCATCAAGGCCGGGACTAGGCGCCTCGACATCGCCGCTGCGCAGCTTAGCGCGTCCTCGGCGCTGCAGCCGGCTCAATCAAGGGGGGTTGTGACAGGGTCGGACATGCGGCCTCTTTATTTCGAGGATGCTCGCGATATCTCGGGGCTCCAGGAGGCCTTCATCAAGGCCGGAATGAGAGCCTCCGCCTACAATTTTGCAGGTCCTCTTCGTAGCTTTAGCCGTTGGCTCTTCGCAAAAAACAAACCAAGCCTTGTTGCTCGGCTCGACAGTAAGTCGTTGAGTGGTGACGTGTCCCGGTTCATCGGAAAGGGTAATCCCGACCGACTCCTTAGGGCAATAGACGAGCTCCGGACCTTCCGGTCGACAGGCTCGATCGCACTCCCCGGCGCCCAGCCCAATCCTCACCCCCCGGACGTGGCTCCCATTCATCCCGAAAACGCGGTGCTGATGGAACCGAGGCTCATCGGCGACGCCGCTGCGCAGCACAGGGCGTCGCACGAAGCTAGCAGTCGGCGAGAGGACCTTCGGGAACGGCAGGAGGATCAACCCGCTCCCTCGGTTCTCGTCCAAGAGCACGTCGCATTCAATCCAGAGCAGATTTCTCCGGGGGAGCTTCGGCGAGTGCTCGATCATCTGGATGATCAATCCATGCCTTCGCCAGCCTCCGTCGTTCCAGAGGAGCTTCTGGGACTGGAAGAGCAGCTCCACAACGAAATTCAGCGGCAGCCGGATGATCAACCCGTCGATCCAGAGGAGTTTACTTTCAATCTAGAGCAGTTCTCTCCAGGGGAGCTTCGGCGACTGCTGGATACTGAAGGCGCGCAGTTGGAAGTGGATCATTTAGCCCGCCAGTCGCCAATCGACGATTGGAGTACAACGAGCCATTCCCAGTGGGCGCCGCAGCCGGCCTATTTGCTAACGCAAAGTGTCAGTCAGTCGAACCCGCCATCCTGGGATAAAAACTTCGAGGCATATACCTCCGGCCCGGCAGATCAGTCGTCTTACGACCCGGGTCCGCTGCCGAATCTATCTTTATATCTTCCCCTGGAGTGGCGGCACGGCGCACAGTGGGCGCCCGAAGACCTTAAGGAGGGAATGCGCTTGCACAACGTGCTGCCAGGCGCGTCTCAACCGGAGACAAATCTCACCCTTCAGGGCGTGAATTACACCGCCACCATTGGGCCGCCAAGCTATGAGAGTGAGGTTTTTCTGCGCCCAATCGAATAGAGGGATGACAATCTTCGAAAGTGGGGCCGTTCAATGACCGCTCGCAGGTGCAAACGCCGTGCGGCATTGGCCATAGTCGTCTCGCTCAATGTAACCGCCCAGCAACGCGTCGTTCGAAGTTAAAGCGCACAAGACGGCAAATCATGGATGCTTTAGCGAGCAAGGCGGCCGTGGAAAAATGGCCGATTGAGCGATTGCGGCCCTATGAGCGGAATTCCCGCGGGCATTCGGCCGAGCAAATCGAGCAGATCGCGGCGTCGATCCGGCAATGGGGCTGGACGATGCCGATCTTGGCAGCCGATGACGGCATGGTTCTAGCTGGTCACGGGCGTCTAGCCGCCGGCAAACTGCTCGGAATGACGCGTGTCCCGGTCATTATCGCGCGCGGTTGGAGCGATCAGCAGAACCGCGCCTACGTCATGGCCGATAATCGGCTCACCGACGCGAGCGATTGGGATGACGAGATGCCACAACTCGAATTGACACACGCGAAGCGAAGGCTCCGGGTGGAAACTTGAAATCTGGGCGCTAGCGTTGAGTGGTAAATTCCTTCGCCAGTCGCCGATGTTCCCAGTTGGCCCGCTCAAGTTCGGGTCGATCAAACTCTTCCTGGGGATAGCCGACGCAGAGATAGCCGATAAATTTCCAGGACTCCGGCACTTCAAGAACCTCGTGGATGCGAGCCGGGTTAAGGACCGACACCCAGCCAAGTCCGATGCCGTCTGCACGTGCGGCGAGCCACATGCAGCAGATGGCGGCGGCGACGGAGTATTCGATCGTTTCCGGCATGGTTGCACGCCCGAGGCGATGCCCCATATCGTTCGTCTTGTCCGCGAACACGGCCAGGTGACCCGGCGCCTCTTCGAGACCGGCGAGCTTGAGGCTCGCGTACCGCGCCGCGCGTTCGCCTGAATAGGAATGCAACGCATCGGCGTTGCAGGCCTTGAAATCCTCGACCACGGCACTGCGCCTTGTATTGTCTTCGACGATCACAAACCGCCAAGGCTGGCTGAGGCCGACCGACGGGGAAAGGCAGGCGATCTCAATCAGCCGTTCCATGGCGCCGCTCGGCAGAGGATCGAGACGAAAGCGCCGCACGTCGCGGCGCCACACGAAGAGCTCGCGCAGTTGTCGGCGAAAGGCTTCATCGAAAGCGACCATCAGGGTCCTGGTTCCGTGTGGAGGAGGGCGGCTGTCATCAGCAAAACCACGATCTCGCCAATCTGTTCGAACGCACCCAATATATCACCTGTCTGTCCGCCGACCTGCCTCGTGGCAAGCCACGCCAGTATCAACCCGGCCAGCGAGAGCAAAATCACTCCGATCAATGCCTTGCTCGGCCCGGAACCGAAAACGAGGCAAAGTGCCCCGAGAGCAAACGCAATGCCGGCGCTTCGCCCCGGCGGCCGTCCGGCTCGGGCCGAAAGCCCATCCGATCGCGCCGGAGGAATCAGCCACATGAAGGCGGGCATGCCGGCGCGCGCCGCCGCATGTGCAACCGAAAGCGCCGCCGCAATCGACATTGGCTCGGCGATCGTTTCGAGCGCGCTCCATCGCAAGATGAGCGATGCGATAAGCGCGCACGCACCGTATGTACCGATCCGGCTGTCGCGCATGATCTCGAGCTTGCGCTCGCGCGTCCGGCCGCCGCCGAGCCCGTCGGCGGTATCGGCAAGGCCGTCCTCATGCATCGCGCCAGTGACGAGAACCGTGGCCGCCAGCGCCAGCATGGCTGCAGGGCTTGGCGTCAAGCCCACCTCGCGTGCGATCCAGTAGACCGCCGCACCGGCAAAGCCAACCAGCAATCCTGCCACCGGCAACGCCCAGCTCGCGCGGGCAACATCGCCATCGCTGACCGGCGTCGCCGGCCCGATAGGCAGAAGCGTGGAGAGCGAAACGGCGATTCTCAGGTCAGCGACGATGCCCCTGAGAAGCTCGAAATGATGCATGTGTCTTCAGCCCTCAAACGTCAACTCGCTCGCGATCACCCGACGACGCGTCGCAATACCGCCAAGCGCGGCATTACTTCAGCTTCATTGGCAATCCTGCCACGACGAATTCGACCTCATCCGCAACGGAGGCAATCGTCTGGTTCAGGATACCCGCCGCGTCCCGAAATGCGCGCGCCAGCGCATTATCCGGCACGATACCGAGCCCGACCTCGTTGGTGACCATAACGACCGGGCTGCGCTGGCGGGCAAGCGCGTCAGCGAGCAGCGAAGCCTCATGCGACCAGTTGCGTTCCGCGTGGAGCAGGTTCGACAGCCACAGCGTGAGGCAATCGACCAACCTTGCGCCACCGCCATCGGTTTCGATCAAGGCCTGGACGAGATCGAGCGGAACCTCGCGCTCGATCCAGTCCTTTCCTCGCCGCGCGCGATGCTTCGCTATTCGCTCACCCATTTCCTGATCGAGCGCCTCTGCCGTGGCGATATAGACGGGCTGTCCCGGAAAAGCGCGGGTGCGAACTTCTGCGCGTAGGCTTTTGCCCGATCGGGCGCCGCCCGTTAGGAGTATGATGTCCATGACGTCCTCCACTTATGGCCAGCACTAATCACCAATCTTCGACAAAGACAAAGGTGAAATCAGGCGATATGGGGCTTGCCTTGATAGGGAATTCTTGTGCATCAGGGCCAGGCACGACGGGAGAATGAGTGTGGGCTTTGCGGGAGCGATGGTGGTAGCGATGACGGTGGACGCCCTGTTGGGCTGGCCCAACGCGCTGTTCGCCCGCATTGGTCATCCCGTCACTTGGCTCGGGAGGCTGATCAACATTCTCGACATCAGCTTCAACCGGGCTATCGATCCGCCTGGAGTCAGGCGGATCGCTGGCGCAGCCGTGGCGCTTTTCGTGATTGGAGTTTCGGCCGGAATTGGATGGGCGGTTCAGGCCGCGCTCGCCTTTGAATGGAGCCGCATCGTCCTCCTGGGAATTCTCGCATGGCCCCTGGTCGCGCTGCGTTCGCTCTATGATCATGTGGCCGCCGTTGCGCATCCGTTGCAATCCGGTGATATCGCAGCCGCGCGTGCCGCGGTCGCGCACATCGTGGGACGCGATCCCGCAGCTCTCGATGAGGCGGGCATTGCGCGCGCGGCCATCGAGAGCCTGGCCGAGAATGCTTCCGACGGCATTGTGGCGCCCGTGTTCTGGGGAGCGTTGTTCGGGCTGCCGGGCATTGTCGGCTACAAGGCGATCAATACGCTCGATTCCATGATCGGCCATCGCACGATGCGCCACGAATCCTTCGGTTGGGCTGCCGCGCGCATTGACGATCTCGCCAATTTCATACCGGCGCGTCTCACAGGCATTTTGTTTGTGGTGCTGGCGACGCGGCCTTCGAATGCGTTGTCTTGCATGGCGAGGGATGCGCGCCGCCACCGCTCGATCAATGCCGGCTGGCCGGAAGCATCCATGGCCGGCGCGCTCGGCGTGCGGCTCAGCGGGCCGCGCATCTATCACGGTGGCACCGCCAACGAACCTTGGCTCAACGAGCGGGCGCGCGATCCGTTCGCTGCGGACATCCGGCAAGGGTTGAAGCTCTACGTCCGCGCCATGGTTCTTTTGGCCGCTGCGCTTGCGATTCTGGACTTCGCGTGACGGAGAGGGCAATGCTCGAGCATGGTGGAAATCTCGATCTCGCCGTTCAGCGCTTCGGCGGGCGTGCGCAGGACTGGATCGACCTCTCAACCGGGATCAATCGGCAGCCCTATCCGGTGGGTGAGGTGGAACCTAGATACTGGAGCGCGCTGCCGTCGCGATCCGATATCGAATCTCTCCATCAGGCTGCACAGCAGGCCTACGCCACCAAGGCGCGAATCGTGGCTCTTGGTGGCGCACAAGTAGCCATCCAATTGCTACCGAGTCTTTCGTCGCGCGGCCGGGCGCGAATTCTTGCGCCGACCTATAACGAGTACGCGGCGGTTCTTTCCGCCGCAGCCTGGGACGTGGCCCACGTTTCTGATCTCGAAGCGCTGGCGGGAGCCGATCTCGCCGTGGTTGTTAATCCCAACAATCCGGATGGTCGACGCCATCATCCGAACGAGTTTCTCTCGCTCTTGCCGCGCGTCGGTCGACTAGTGGTCGACGAGAGCTTTGCTGACGCCGTTTCCGGCTTGTCGCTGGCATCTGGGGCGGGACCCTCGGGGTTGTTGATCCTGCGCTCGTTCGGGAAATTTTACGGGCTTGCAGGACTGCGGCTCGGTTTCGCTCTCGGCAGCGAGGCCGATATCGCGGCGCTGGCGGCGATGGTGGGTCCATGGCCGATTTCCGGCGCAGCGATTGCGATCGGACGGCGCGCCTTGCTTGATCGCGAGTGGGCAAAGGCAACCGCGACGCGTCTGGCGCGCGATTGCCTCCGGCTGGATGCTGAAGTGCGATCGCAGGGCTGGCAACTGGTCGGCGGGACGCCGCTGTTCCGGCTCTACGAGACCGGCGACGCGCGCGCCGCGCAGGCGCGACTCGCTCGCGGCCAGATATGGTCGCGTGTTTTTGAGCAAAAGCCGGGATGGCTCCGGCTGGGCTTGCCGGGTAACGGGACGGAATGGTCGCGGCTTGCTGCCGCGCTCTCGCGTTGATCACTAATACTCAGCGCGCGAGTGCAAGCAGCCCATTTACATCGAGATGGCTGTCGATGTGATCGGCAAGCGCATCGAGCGCGCTCTCCACCCTGGCGCGGTATTGCTGGTCTGCGGCCGGAATGTCCAGTTGCGCGAGAAATGCGCTGCGGAAATTGTCCGAAGCAAACAGGCCGTGCAGGTAGCTACCGTACACGCGTCCGTCGCTGGAAACTGCGCCTTCCGGCGCGCTGCTAATCAAAGCAAATGGCCGTGCACGGTCCGGCCCGTCGGTATGCCCGATGTGAATCTCGTAAGCCTCGATCGGCCGGTCCGTTGCGGTATGGACCGCCGCAACCCGCGTGAGAGTCTTTTGTGGCGTCATCACCGTCGTCACGTCGAGGAGTCCGAGGCCGGGCGTTTCTCCCGCCGGTCCCTCGATTCCTGTAGGATCCGCCACACTGCGTCCGAGCATCTGGTAACCGCCGCAGACGCCGAGCACATGGCCGCCGCGACGGTGATGCGCGAGAAGATCGATGTCCCAGCCCTGCGCGCGCAGGAAGGTGAGGTCGCCGCGTGTCGACTTCGAGCCGGGAAGGATCACGAGTTTTGCATCGCCCGGGATTGCCTCTCCAGGCCGGACCATCACAAGGTCGACATCTGGCTCGAGCTTCAGCGGATCGAGGTCGTCAAAGTTCGCGATCCGCGACAGCGCGAGAAAGGCAATCTTGCACTTGCCTACCTTGCGAGCGTCAACAAGCCCCAGCGCATCTTCCGCCGGAAACTCGCCAGCGCGGGCGAAATAGGGCAGAACCCCAAATCCCCGCCAGGATGTGCGTGCTTCGATCAGCCGGTAGCCGTTATCAAACAGCGTCGGATCGCCGCGGAACTTGTTGATGACGAAGCCGCAGATCATGGCCGCATCGTCGGCATCCAGCACGGCCTTGATGCCGATGAGCTGTGCAATCACACCGCCGCGATCGATGTCGCCGACCAGCACCACTGGCACGTTGGCCTTGCGGGCAAAACCCATATTGGCAATATCGGCGCTCCTCAGATTGACCTCGGCTGGGCTGCCGGCGCCCTCGACCAGAACAAGATCGGCACGATCCTTCAGGCGCCCGAAACTTTCGAGGACCGGCTCCATCAGCGATGACTTCATCGCAGCGTACGCGCGGGCTCGCAGCGTCGCCACGCGCCGTCCCTGCACGATGATCTGGGCGCCAACATCTGTCTCCGGCTTGAGCAGGACGGGATTCATGTCGGTGTGCGGCTCGACACCTGCGGCCTGCGCCTGCAACGCCTGCGCGCGTCCGATCTCGCCACCGTCGATTGTCACGGCCGCATTGTTCGACATGTTCTGTGGCTTGAAGGGCAGCACCCGATAGCCGCGGCGGGTCGCGGCGCGCGCAAGGGCGGCAACGATGAGCGACTTGCCTACGTCCGATCCTGCTCCCTGGATCATCAATGCGCGCGCCATCGAATCGGATTCCGCGGTTGATTCGTCAGTACTCAACGCCGGGCTGCGCCTTGATGCCGGATCGGAAAGGATGCTTCACGAGCGTCATCTCCGTGACGAGGTCGGCGGCATCGATCAATTCCTGCCTGGCATTGCGCCCCGTGAGGACGACATGCGTCATCGGCGGCTTTGAATTGTTCAGGAACTCGACGACTTCTGCGATCTCCAGATAGTCGTAGCGAAGAGCAATGTTGATCTCGTCGAGCACGACCATGCGCAAGGCTTCATCGGCGATCAGCTGCTTGGCCTTTTGCCATGCGGCGCGCGCCGCGGCGATATCCCGGGCGCGGTCCTGTGTTTCCCAGGTGAACCCTTCACCCATCGCATGGAATTGACACAATTCACCAAAATGTCCGGTCAGCAGGCGACGCTCGCCGGTGTCCCACGCACCTTTGATGAATTGCACGACGGCGCAGGGAAAGCCATGCGCGACGCACCGCATGATCATGCCGAAAGCCGAGGAGGATTTCCCCTTGCCCGCGCCGGTATGCACGATGATGAGTCCCTTCTCGCCGCTCTTGACGGCCATCATCCGGTCGCGCGCTGCTTTTTTCTTCGCCATTTTGGCCGCATGGCGGGCGTCCAGCGAGGCTTCGGAGGTCACGGTTTCGTCCTCAGCGGCATCAGGTTCGGAAGTCATCAGCACGCTCCTTTGGCTTGACAAGTTGCACGCTTGGGCAAATGGTGGGGTGGCGTTGGTTCCTGTCCTACGACAGGCGAAGAGGGAATGCGATAGGGCTCTAGCCGCAAAGCTTGAACCTGAAACGCAGCCGCCCCCGCGACCGTGACCGGAGAGATCTCTAGAAGCCACTGACCCGTCAGGGGTTGGGAAGGCGGAGATCGAAGGGAAAACCTGCTCCGCAAGCCGGGAGACCTGCCAGCGCAGAGACTTGAGACCGGCGGACGGGGTGCTCCGCGACGGCAACGAACCGTTGTGTCTTCGGTTCGTGCGCCTCATCGCCTCCGCCAACACGTCGAGGAGGGCGATGACCGTCACGCTTCATGTCTGTATCACCTGCCGTGCCGGCCAACCCCTAAGCGAAGGCGAAATCACGCCAGGCGCGCGTCTGCACAGCGCCATCTTCGAGGCCGGCGTGCCGGAAAACGTCCACGTCGTTCCGGTCGAATGCCTGTCCGCTTGTAGCCACGGTTGCTCGGTCGCGCTCAGCGCGCCTGGACGGTGGTCTTACGTCTACGGCCGCCTGTCCGACGCAAATGCGCCGGACGTGATCGCCGGTGCTGCGGCCTATGCGGCGGCGCCCGACGGCATCGTGCCGTGGCGCAGCCGGCCGGAGATCTTCCGCAAACAATCGCTTGCCCGCATTCCACCCATCACCATCCTGCCGGAGGCCGCAGAATGAACACGCTCGCCAAGGTTCCGGTCACGGTCGTCACCGGCTTTCTCGGTTCGGGCAAGACGACGCTGATCCAGCACCTGATCGCCAACGCCAACGGCAAGAAGCTTGCGGTGCTCGTCAACGAGTTCGGCAGCGAAGGCGTGGATGGAGAGATCCTGAAGTCCTGCGCGGATGTCAATTGTCCGGCCGAGAATATCGTCGAGCTCGCCAATGGCTGCATCTGCTGCACGGTCTCTAACGACTTCATTCCCGCCATGGAGCAGCTGCTCTCGCGGCGCGTGAAGCCCGACCATATCCTGATCGAGACATCGGGATTGGCCTTGCCAAAGCCGCTGCTCAAGGCGTTCGATTGGCCGGAGATCCGCTCGCGGATCACGGTCGACGGCGTGATTGCGCTTGCGGATGCCGAGGCTGTGGCGGCCGGCCGCTTTGCGCCAGACCCAGTCGCGGTGGAAGCGCAGCGTGCGGCCGATGAAAACCTCGATCACGAGACGCCGCTGTCGGAAGTGTTCGAGGATCAGATCGCGTGCGCGGATATCGTGCTGCTCACCAAGGCGGACCTTGCCGGCGTTGAAGGACTTGAAGCGGCCAAGGCGGCGATCGTCGCCGAAATGCCGCGTCGCGTGCCGATGTTGCCGGTCGTCGACGGCGCTGTCGATGCGCGTATCATCCTTGGTCTCGAAGCGGCGGCAGAAGACGATCTCGCTGCGCGCCCCTCTCATCATGACGGCGAAGAAGAGCACGAGCACGACGACTTCGCCTCGGTTATAGTTGAGCTCCCGGAACTTGCTGATATCGATGCGCTGGTCGGATCGATCCAGCGGCTTGCGCGCGAGCAGAATGTGCTGCGCGCCAAGGGATATATCGCGGTCGCGGGCAAGCCGATGCGATTGCTCCTGCAATCGGTCGGGGAGCGGGTGCGGCATCAATTCGATATGCCCTGGGGCACGCGGCCAAGGCAGTCGAAATTGGTTCTGATCGGTGAACACGACGATATTGATGAGGCCGCTATCAGGGCGGGACTTGGTGTCTGATGCACGTCGTGTTTCGCGAGAGCCGCGGTCTTGAGGAGACCGCGATCCCTAAGGATCTCGGTCAGGACCCGGCCGACCTTGTCGTGCTCTCGTTCTCAGACAGCGATCTCGCCGCGTTCGCGTCCGGCTGGCGGCGTGGGCGTGCTTGCCTGCCGTCGCTGAGGCTCGCGAATCTTGCGGAACTGCGTCATCCCCTATCGGTCGACACCTATATCGAGCGGACGCTGTCGCATGCCCGCGGCATCTTGGTGCGCCTGATCGGTGGCGAGTCCTACTGGTCATATGGGCTGGCTGCCCTGCATCAATTGACCAAGGATCGCGACATCGCGGTTGCGGTGCTCCCGGCTGACGGTCGCGACGATCCGTACCTGGATGCGCTCTCGACATTACCCGCCTCGACGCTCGGACGGCTGAAGGCGTTGTGCGACAAGGGCGGAGCAATGGCGGCGCAGGCTGCAATCGCCCAGCTCGCATTGGCCTCGGGCCTTTATGCGGGGCCTGTCGTCGGCGAGATCGAAATGTCCGAGATCGGTTTTTATGATCCAGGTCGTGGCGCAATCGCGGTGCTGCCAAATTGCGACCAGCGGCCGCGCGCGCTCGTCACCTTCTATCGCTCCTATCTCACCGCGGCAGATACCCTCCCGGTCGACGCGCTGATCACAGCACTGCGACAAGCGGGTTTTGATGCCTATGGCATATTCGTCACATCGCTAAAGGCCGCGGGTGTAGCGGATTGGCTGAAGGGGCAGTTCGAGCAATGCCCGCCTGCAGTGATCGTCAATGCAACCGCCTTCTCTGCGGCCGCCGACGACGGCACGACGGCTTTCGATGCCGCCTCCGGCCCGGTGTTCCAGGTTGCGTTGTCGACGGCCCGGCGCGAGGATTGGGCGGAGTCGCTTCGCGGTCTCTCGCCGGGCGATCTGGCGATGCATGTAGCGTTGCCGGAGATTGACGGCCGGCTGTTTGCGGGCGTGGTCAGCTTCAAGTCGGCGGGTGAGCGCGATCCCGATCTGCAATTTGCGCAGTTGGCGCACAGGCCTGACGACGAACGTGTCGGTGCTGTCGTGGATCGGGTGGTGGCCTGGCACAGGCTCGCGGACAAGCCGGCAGGCGTGAAGCGGCTGGCGATTGTGCTCTCGAACTATCCGGGCCGTCCGCACCAGCTCGCGCATGCGGTCGGGCTCGACGCACTCGCTTCGGTCGAAACGATGCTGTCCGATCTCCACGCTGCGGGTTACGACGTGAAAGCGGCAGGAGCGCTCGGTGAAACTCTCCTGCGGGAGGAATTGATCTTTAGCGTTGCGGATTACCGCACGGAGCTGGCGAGGCTTTCGCGCCCGTTACAGGATGACCTTGCGCGCGCGTGGGGCGCGCCGGAGAACGATCCCGCCTGTCGTGGTGGCGAATTTCATTTCGCAGCGATCCAGCGTGGCAAGGCGATCATCGCCGTTCAGCCTGAACGCAGTGATGTTACCAATCGTGACGCGGAGTATCACGATCTCTCGCGCACGCCTCGCCACGCCTATGTCGCGTTCTATCTCTGGCTGAGGCAGCAAGAGGTCGACGCGGTCCTCCATATGGGCACCCACGGAACGCTGGAATGGCTGCCCGGCAAGTCCGTGGCGCTGTCCGCTGCCTGCTGGCCGGAAGCGCTGATTGGCAGCGCGCCGGTGATCTATCCTTTCATCGTCAACGATCCCGGCGAGGCGGCGCAGGCCAAGCGGCGCATCGGCGCGGTCACGATCGGGCATTTGCCGCCACCTCTGGCGCGGGCGGCTTTGCCGGAAGGCCTGCGCCGGCTCGAGCAACTGCTCGATGAATACTCGACCGCCGACGGTCTCGATCCCGCGCGCCGCCAGCGCCTGATCGCGTTGGTCCGCGATGAAGCGCGTGCCGCGGGACTGGAAGAGGATCTCGGCCTTGGCGCCTTGGCTGCGCCGGCCGAGGCAATTCCCCGGATCGATCGCTTCGTCTGCGACCTCAAGGAAAGCCAGTTCGGCGATGGCCTGCATGTGTTCGGCCGCGGGGCTTGCGGCGAGGCGGAGAAGGGCGCGCTGCTTGACGCTCTCTCTGGTAGGCGCGTTGCTCCGGGGCCCGCCGGCTCGCCATATCGTGGGCGGCGCGATGTGCTGCCGACCGGACGCAATCTGTTCGCCGTCGATCCCCGCGCAGTGCCGACACCGTCCGCGCACGTGCAGGGGATCAAGCTCGCCGAGGAATTGCTGCGCCGTCACCTGCAGGATCACGGCGACTGGCCCAAGGGGCTGCTGGTTGATCTCTGGGGATCATCGACCATGCGCACCGCTGGCGAGGATTTCGCGATGGCCCTGCACCTGGCAGGCATCGCGCCGCGCTGGGACCACGGGTCGGGTCGGGTGTTGGGTTATGAGATCATCGCACTGGCCGCTCTTGGTCGACCGCGCATCGAAGTGACGCTTCGCGTGTCGGGGCTGTTTCGCGACGTCTTCTCATCCCTTGCGCAATTGTTCGAGGCGGCGACCGAAGCGCTTTCTGAACGCGACGAGGAGGGCGAAGAAAATCCCTATCGCCATCGCGCGGCGCACGTGTTCGGGCCACGGCCCGGGCATTATGGTGTCGGCATGCCATCGCTGCCGAATGTTCTGACGGAGGAGGCGCGCGAGGCGGCCGGTGAGGCCTGGCTTTCGGCCTCGTCCTGGGCATTCGCATCGGACGGCACGATGCGGCCTGATCGGACAGGTATCGAGGCAAGGCTCGTCGCCGCCGATGCCTTCGTCCATGCGCAGGACCTGCCGGAAACCGACCTGCTATTAGCTGCAGACTATGCCGTGCACGAGGCGGGCATTGCGGCCGCGGCGGCGCGCCTCGGCATGGCCGCCCCATCACTCTATCATCTCGATGCCACGCGCCCGGATCGTCCGCAGGCACGCTCGTTGACAGAAGAGCTGTCGCGCGTGGTGCGTGCTCGCGCTGCCAATCCGACATGGATCGCGGGCATGATGCGCCACGGCTTCCGGGGCGCGGCCGAGATAGCAGCGACGCTCGACCACATGGCCTCTTTCGCCCTTCTCGCCCGGGCCGTGCCTCCGCATCTCTTCGATCTTTATTACGAAGCGACACTTGGCAATGACGAGGTGCGGAGCTTCTTGGCGCGCAAAAATCCGGCGGCGCTCGCGACGATCGAGGCTTGCTTCACTCGTTTGCATGAAGCTTCGCTCTGGAGGACGCAACGCAATTCGATCGCGGCTGCGCTGCGGGAGGCCTCATGAGCGCCGTTGCGATCAAGGGGTGGTGTCCCGGCGCTTTGCGGCCGATGCGATCGGGAGATGGGCTCGTGGTTCGCGTCCGGCCGCACGGTGGCCGGCTCGATGCCAAGCAGGCAGCGGGAATTGCGGCGCTGGCCGAGCGCTACGGCAACGGCCTCATCGATCTGACCAGCCGGGCCAACCTGCAAATCAGGGGTGTCAGTGATCAAGGTCATCGGCCTTTGATCGAGGAACTCTCGCGGCTGCACTTGCTCGATCCCGATCCGGAGTCGGAAGCGCGGCGCAACATCCTTGTCACGCCCTTCTGGAGCGCAAGTGACGATACCTGTTTTCTCGCTGCAGAACTTGAACAGAGGCTTGTGATGGGACCGCCCGGCCTGCCGACCAAATTCGGCTTCGCCGTCGATTGCGGGACAGAGCGCGCGCTGGCCGGCGCATCTGCCGATATCCGCATTGAGCGCAGCATCGCGGGAGAGCTGATCGTGCGTGCCGACGGCGCGGAGCATGGTCGTCCCGTAGCACGGAGCGAAGCCGTCAAGGTTGCGCTCGCGCTTGCCGAGTGGTTCGTCGATTTCGGCGGAGCGAGGGATGGGCGAGGGCGGATGGCAGCGCATATCGGGGCTGGCGCAAAGCTGCCGGACGCGCTTCGTGGCCGCGCCGAGCCGGTTCGAACGATCGCCGAGCCGCGCCTGGGGCTCTATCCGCAAGGCGCGATGGTCGGCGCGGCATTCGGGCAGGTAACTCGTGCGACGCTCAGCTATCTGGCTGGATGCTCGCCAGGATTACGGATGACGCCGTGGCGCATGATCCTGGCGGAAGAGCTGCGCGAAATGGCTCACTGCGAGGGCCTCGTCACGCAAGCGGACGATCCGATCCTGCGCGTCGTTGCCTGCCCTGGCGCGCCCGCCTGCCGCGAGGCGTATGCCGACACACGCGCACTCGCGGCGACGCTGGCCCAGCATATTGCCGCGGACGAGCGGCTTCATGTCTCCGGCTGCGCCAAGGGCTGTGCCCATTCGGGGCGTGCCGCCCTCACCCTCGTTGCGGCCCGTGAGGGATTTGACCTCGTCCGCGGCGGCTCGACGCGGGATGCGCCAGCCTTGCGTGGACTGAGTGCCGGCCGGATGATCGCAGATCCTTCCGTTCTAACGGGACGCACTGATGCCGCATGTCTATGAAACCGATGGTGCGGCGATCTACCGTCAATCCTTCGCCACCATCCGCGCCGAGACGAACCTTGAGCGCTTTTCGGCCGACGAGGAGCCGGTGGTCGTGCGGATGATCCATGCCGCCGGCATGGTAAGTCTCGAATCCTGCATCCGCTTCACGCCCGGCATGGCACGCATCGCGCGGGCCGCGCTTCAGAACGCCGCACCTATCCTTTGCGACGCGCGCATGGTGTCGGAAGGAATCACGCGCGCGCGCCTGTCGGCCGGCAACGCTATCATCTGCACACTCGACGATCCCGCGGTTCCCGCGCTCGCTCAATCCATGCGCAACACCCGTTCGGCCGCAGCGCTGGAATTGTGGCGGCCGCATCTGGACGGCGCGATCGTCGCCATCGGCAATGCGCCGACCGCGCTGTTTCACCTGCTCAACATGCTGGAGGATCGCAACTGTCCAAGACCTGCGGCGATCATCGGTTGTCCGGTCGGCTTCGTCGGGGCTGCTGAAGCTAAGGCCGCATTGATGGCCGATCGGCCCGCGCCGGCGCTGACGGTCGAGGGACGCCTTGGCGGCTCGGCGATCACAGTCGCCGCCGTAAACGCGCTGGCGAGCCGGAGCGAATAGCCATGGGGCGCATCATCTGTTGCGGCCTCGGGCCAGGAAATCCGGACCTGATGAGCGTGCGCGCCGATCGTGAGGTCCGTGCGGCCAAGCACGTTGCCTATTTCCGGAAGAAGGGACGGCCCGGCCAGGCGCGCCGCATCGTCGATGGACTACTGGCAAAGGACGTCTGCGAATATCCGATGGAGTATCCGGTCACGACGGAGATCGCCTTCGACAGTCCGGGATATATTCGCCTCCTTGCAGGCTTCTACGACGAGTGGGCGGAGCGTCTTGCGCGGCTTGCTCGCGCAGTCGACATCGTCGTTCTCTGCGAGGGCGATCCCTACTTTTACGGCTCCTTCATGCATCTCCGTGCGCGTCTGCAGGGCCACGTCGAGATCGAGGTGATCGCCGGCGTTCCCGGCATGGCCGGCTGCTGGAATTCGGTCGGCCTGCCGATCGCCCTCGGCGACGATGTGATGACGGTGCTGATGGGTACGCTGCCGGAACACGAGCTCGAGCAACGCGCGCGCAATTCCGACGCGCTCGTCATCATGAAGACCGGGCGCAATCTGAAGAAGGTGCGCCGCGCGCTTGCCACCGCCGGCCGCCTTGGCGAGGCATGGCTGATCGAACGCGGGACCATGCCAGGCGAGCGGGTCGCGCGGCTGAACGACGTGGACGAGACCGAGTGTCCCTATTTCGCGATCGTGCTTGTGCATGGGCAGGGACGCCGGATGGAGGCTGCCGAATGAGCGGCATATTGACCATCGCGGGACTTGGGCCGGGCGATCAGGCGCTAGTCACGCCGGAAGTCTCCGCCGCGCTCGCCGCCGCGACCGACGTCGTGGGCTATGCGCCCTATGTCGGGCGGGTGCAACCGCGTGAAGGACTGACGCTGCATCCATCAGACAATCGCATGGAGTTGCAGCGCGCAGGCGATGCCTTGCAGCTGGCGTCGGAAGGACGGCGCGTTGTCATGGTTTCTTCCGGCGACCCGGGTGTTTTCGCCATGGCAGCGGCTGTGTTCGAAGCACTTGAAGTCTCGCCTCAATGGCAGGGGCTTGCAATCCGCGTTATGCCTGGCGTGACTGCAATGCTGGCAGCGGCCGCGCGCGCCGGCGCGCCGCTCGGCCACGATTTTTGCGCGATCAATCTCTCCGATAATCTGAAGCCGTGGCCGATGATCGAGAAACGCTTGCGGCTTGCCTCCGAAGCCGACTTTGCGATCGCGATGTACAATCCGCGCTCAGTGAGCCGGCCCGAGGGTTTTGGACGCGCGCTCTCGGTTCTGAAGGAAGCAGGTTGCGGCGAACGCCTCGTGATCTTCGCCCATGCGGTCAGCACGCCCGCGGAGCGAATTGAAACGGTGCTGCTGCGCGAGGCGCGGCCGGAGATGGCCGACATGCGAACCCTTGTCATCGTCGGCAATTCGGCAACGCGCCGCGTCGGTCGCTGGGTCTATGCACCGAGGCATGCGCGATGACCGAGCCATTGCATGACCTCCGCCACGCTTTCGACCCGCGGCCTGTCAGGCAATTCGGGCCGCTTGAGCATCACGACGGAAAGGCCGAGCTCGCGCGCGGCGTCGATCTTGGCGCGCGCGCCCGCTCCACCGGAGTTGCGGGCAACGACCCATTCGATGCCGCGCGTGCGCATCATCTCCAATTCGCCGGCGAGGGTGAATGGTCCGCGCGACACGATGACATCGACGTCCGGAAACGGCAGTGGTCCGTCGGGAGGATCGACAAACCGCAAAATGTAGGCGTGCTGCGGCCTGGCGCTGAAAGCTGCGATGTGCTGCCGTCCGATCGCAAGAAATACCCGCGCGCGATTGTTCGGCAACACTGCGGCAGCAGAGGTGATATCCGCGGCCTCGATCCAAGTGTCCCCGGCCTCTTTTGCCCAGGGCGCGCGCTCGAGCGCAATCAGCGGTGTTCCGGTCGTCTCGCACGCTGCAACCGCATTGCGGCTCATCTCGGCCGCGAAGGGATGGGTTGCATCGACAAGATGCGTTATTCCCTCGCGCCGAATGAACTCGGCAAGGCCGTTCACGCCGCCGAAGCCACCGATGCGGGTCGGCAGCGGCTGGTTCGCGGGGGCGCGGGTGCGACCTCCATAGGAATAGATCGCATCACACCCCGCGCGCGCGACAGCGTCCGCGAGCAGATTGGCATCGCTTGTTCCGCCCAGAATGAGGGCGCGCATCATGCATGATCCCTGGCTGACCATTATCGGCATTGGCGAAGATGGACTTGCCGGGCTCTCGGATGCAAGCCGAAAGGCGCTTGCGGAAGCCGAGACGGTGTTTGGCGGCGAACGGCATCTTGCGCTGGCAGGGATTGCCGACCGCGGCCGTCGCTGGCCGGCGCCGTTCGAGACAGATTGCGTGCTGGCCTGCCGCGGCCGTCCGACGGTGGTGCTCGCCTCGGGCGATCCGTTCTGGTACGGCGTAGGAGCCAGTCTCGCGGAACGGCTCAGCAAGAGCGAATGGATTGCGCATCCCGCGCCGTCGACATTCTCGTTCGCCGCGGCGCGGCTCGGATGGCGGCTCGAATCTGTCGTCTGTCTTGGTCTCCACGCGGCGCCATTCGAACGCCTGATGCCGCATCTGACACGTGGAGCGCGCATCATTTGTCTCGTGCGCGACGACAAGGCGCCCGGCGATCTGGCCAAATGGTTGACGGCGCGCGGATGGGGCGAGTCACGGCTGTGGACGCTCACCGCGCTCGGTGGTGCCCGCGAATCCGTGGCGCAACAACGCGCCGAGAGCTACGCGGCCGACGCGATCGCGGCTCCCGTGGCAGTTGCACTCGAAGCCACGGGACCGGACGGCGTTCCTCGCAGCTCCGGTTTTTCGGACGCGCTCTTCGTGCATGATGGCCAGATAACCAAGCGGCCAATGCGCGCGCTCGCGCTTTCGGCGCTGGCGCCGAGGCCCGGGGCAAGATTGTGGGACATTGGCGCCGGTTCAGGTTCAATCTCGGTGGAATGGGCTTTCTGCGGTGGCACGGCGATCGCCATCGAAGCGCGGGCTGATCGCGTGGCGAATATTCACAGCAACGCCGCGACCTTCGGTCTGACGCATCGGATCGTCATCATTGAGGGAACAGCGCCTGATATCCTCTCAGGCCTTCAGACAGCGCAAGCCGTCTTCATCGGCGGAGGGCTCGACGCCAGGATGTTCGATGCGGTCTGGTCGCGCATTGAGCCGAGAACCCGGGTGGTTGCGCATGCCGTCACGCTGGAGACCGAGGCGCTACTATCGGACCTTCATCAACGCCACGGTGGCGAGTTGATGCGAATCGAGATTGCGCATGCAGGACACCTCGGCCGCTACCGGTCCTGGGAAGCGGCGCGGCCGGTCGTGCAATGGAGTGCACTCAAGTGAAGGCCGCAGGCTTTGGATTCAAGCATGACGTCACACTGGCTGCGTTGCGCGAAGCTCTCGCCGACGCGGGCGGCCCTGAAGATCTCGCTGCAGTTGCAACGGTCAGCGACAAGGCCGAAACCGCCGCGCTCAAATTGCTAGCGCGCGAACTCAACGTGCCGATCAAGCCTGTTTCGGCCGATGTTCTGGCCGGCATTGCCACGCCCACACAGTCCGAACTGATCAAGGCGAAGTTCGGTACGGGCTCCATCGCCGAAGCCGCGGCGCTTGCGGTCGCCGGCCGTGGTGCTCGCCTCGTTTCGACGCGGGCCGTCTCGCAAGATCGGACGGCGACCGCAGCGATCGCGGAAGGAGACGGCGAATGACGGTGCATTTCATCGGCGCCGGACCGGGCGCGGCCGACCTGCTCACCTTGCGCGGACGCGATCTCATCGCTGCCTGTCCGGTCTGCCTCTATGCCGGCTCTCTCGTGCCCGAGGGCGTTCTTGCGCATTGCCCAAGGGATGCACGGATCGTGAACACCGCGCCGCTGTCGCTCGACGACATCATGTCGGAGATCGTCGCCGCGCATCGTGAGGGCAAGGACGTCGCACGGCTGCATTCCGGAGATCTCTCGATCTGGTCGGCGATGGGCGAGCAATTGCGCCGCCTGCGCGCGCTTCAAATCTCCTATTCAATCACGCCCGGCGTGCCGGCCTTTTCCGCCGCCGCGGCAGCACTCGAGGCCGAGCTCACGCTGCCGGGTCTTGTGCAATCGGTCGTGCTGACGCGGATGCCGGGCAGGGCGAGCGCGATGCCCGAAGGCGAGAAGCTCGCCACCTTCGCCGCGACCGGTGCGGTGCTCGCCATCCATCTCTCGATCCATCTCCTTTCCAGGGTGATTGATGAGCTGACGCCGCACTACGGAGGAGACTGCCCGGTCGCAATAGTCTGGCGCGCAAGCTGGCCGGATCAGCTCATCATCCGCGCCACGCTCGGTACCCTGGACTCTGCTGTAAGCACCGAGCTCGAGCGCACGGCCGTTATTCTGGTTGGACGCACACTAGGTTCGGAAGATTTCGGAGAGAGCCGCCTGTATGCCGTCGACTATGACCGCCGCTATCGGCCGCTCGGGCCGACGCCGCGCTTTCCGGAAGGCTCGTGATGACGGCGAGCCTCGTCATCTCCGCGCCGGCGTCCGGTGTCGGCAAGACGACGCTGACGCTGGCGTTGGCGCGCGCCTATCGCGATCGCGGGCTGAAGGTCCAGTGCTTCAAGAGCGGGCCGGATTATATCGATCCCGCCTTTCATGCGGCCGCCACGGGGCGCACCTCTGTCAACATCGATAGCTGGGCCATGCAACGCGAGGCGATCGAAGCGCTCGCCTCGCGCGGGGCGAATGCGGACCTCGTTCTGGCCGAAGGCTCGATGGGCCTGTTCGACGGCGTTGCCGCACGGGGCGTCTCGGGGACCGGCGCTACCTCCGATATCGCCGAGATGATGGGCTGGCCGGTGCTGCTTGTGATCGATCCCTCCGGACAGGCGCAAACCGCCGCGGCGGTGGCTGCGGGACTGCGCGATTTCCGCGCGGGCGTGTGTCTTGCCGGCGTCGTTCTCAACCGCGTCGCCAGCACGCGACACGAGGACCTGGTGCGCCGTGCCATGGCAGGAGCCGGCATTCTGGTGTTCGGGACGTTGCCCCGCCACGCCGCGATCACCTTGCCGACGCGGCATCTTGGCCTGGTACAGGCTGAGGAGCAGGGCGAGGTCGAAGGCCTGATCGCGGAAGCCGCCCGCTTCGTCGCCGAGCATGTCGATCTCGATGCAGTGCTGCAATCCGCGGCATGTGCCCGGACGGCGCCATGCGCCGCGCACGGCCCAAGCGTCAAGCCACCCGGCCAACGCATCGCTCTGGCGCGCGACGGCGCATTCTCGTTCGTCTATCCGCACATGCTGGAGGCCTGGCGTGCCGCCGGAGCCGAGATCACGACGTTCTCGCCGCTCGCCGACGAGGGTCCTGATGACAGTGCCGACGTCTGCTGGCTGCCCGGCGGCTATCCGGAATTGCACGCCGGCCAACTCGCGGCAAATCGCCGATTTCGCCGTGCGCTAAAATCCTTTGCAGAGACACGGCCGGTACATGGCGAGTGTGGCGGCTACATGCTGCTTGGCACCGCCTTAACTGACGCCAATGGCACACACCATGAGATGACGGGACTGCTCGGCCTGCATACGAGTTTTGCCCAACGTCGCATGCATCTGGGCTATCGGCTTGCGGAACTCGCGCTGCCGATGCCCGGATATCAGGCCGGCGCGCTCCTGCGCGGCCATGAATTCCATTACTCCACCATCGTCTCGCAGCCCGATACACCTTTGGCTATCGTGCGCGACGCGACTGGCGCGGTCGTTGCGGAGACGGGCTCGCGGCGAGGCTACGCCACCGGCACGTTCTTCCACCTCATTGCGGAGAACATGTGAGCGGCTTTGTTTCCTTTGTCTCGGCCGGCCCAGGCGATCCCGAGCTCCTGACGCTCAAGGCGGCTGCGCGTCTGCGCGCCGCTGATGTCGTGCTGTATGACGACCTTGCCTCGGGCGCGATCCTCGATTACGCCCGAGCCGGGGCCAATCTGGTAGCGGTTGGCAAGCGTGTGGGCCGGCCCTCAGCCAAACAGGAGCACGTCAACCGGCTGCTCATCGACTACGCTGCCGCAGGCGCCCGCGTTGTTCGTTTGAAATCGGGAGACGCCGGCATCTTCGGCCGGCTTGAAGAAGAGATCGAGGCGCTGCAAACTGCGGGCATCGACTACGAGATCATACCAGGCGTCACCTCGGCCTGCGTTGCGGCAGCGCGCGCCGGCATTCCACTCACCCGCCGGCACACCTCGCGCCGCGTCCAGTTCGTGACCGGCGCAGATGTCACCGGGCGTTTGCCCGCGGATCTTAATTGGGCGGCACTGGCCGATCCGGAATCGACGACCGTGGTCTATATGGGCAAGCGCACATTCCCGGCGCTCGCGGCAAAGCTGATCGAGCACGGCATGGCTCCCGACACGCCGGCGCTATTTGCGGAGTCTCTGGGCCGCGCTGAGGAGCGGATTGTCCGCACCACGATTGCAAAGCTTGCAGAGCAGCTCGCGCAAGCCAGCGCCGCAACGACGGCGGCGGTCATTCTTTTCGGCGCGTTGGCGGGAGAGACTCTGTGATGATGCCGTCGCCCGATCTTGCGTGCCCCTTGACGTCTCCTCGTCGGAAGGAGCACACAGAGCAGGCATGGTGCTCGAAGCGGCGCAAAGCGCCGGAGCATAATCGGGAACGGGGAAGGGCGGACCTGAATGCGGCGCCCAAAGCCGCGGCCGCCCCCGCGCCTGTAAGCGGTGATGGGCTCCGAACCGCCACTGGGCCGTCAAGCTTGGGAAGGCCGGGATCCGTTTCGAACCGCGAGCCAGGAGACCGGCCCTGTAGTTTTTTATCACCAGCGCCGTCGGGTGTGACGGCAGAAGGGACGTAAGTCATGCATATTGAACCAGGTATCGTTACGGGCGCCAAGCTCGTGCTGAGTTACGCGACCGGTGCCGTTGCCGCCGGCTGCGCTCTCAAGCTCACGGTCGAAACCGTGCGCGAGCAGGGGATTGTTTCATTCGCGGTGCGCACCGTCGCAACAACGGCTCTGGTCTTCTCGTTCTTCGAACTCCTGCCGCATTTCCGGATCGGGGTCTCGGAGGTGCATTTCATTCTCGGCTCGACGCTGTTTCTCCTGTTCGGTGCAGCGCCAGCCGCGTTCGGGCTGGCGCTTGGTCTTCTGCTGCAGGGGCTGTTCTTCGTACCGACCGACCTGCCGCAATATGGTATGAACGTGACCACGCTGCTGGTGCCTTTGTTTGCGATCCAGGCGCTGGCCGGGTGGATCATTCCTCGCAACACCGCCTATGTTGACCTGCAGTATCGCCAGGCGCTTGCGCTTTCGACCGCCTATCAATCCGGCATCGTGGCGTGGGTCGCCTTCTGGGCGCTGTATGGTGCGGGCTTTGCGGCCGAGAACCTCGCCTCCATCGCGTCTTTCGCCGCTTCCTACGCGCTCGTCGTAGTATTTGAGTCGCTGGCCGATCTGGCCGTGCTGGCACTGGCGAAATCACTGCGAGGTGTGACGGCCGATGGTCTTGTTACCTATCGCCTTCACAACGCAGCCTGAAGATGGCGTAAGGGCGGTCGCAAGCGCGGCCGCCCCCACTCATAACGTGATGCTGACACTCTCCCTGATAGGCATTGGCTGCGGCGATCCCGAGCAGCTCACGCTTGCTGCGATCCGCGCGATCAATGCGGCTGACCTGGTGCTGATTCCGCGCAAAGGTGCCGCGAAGTCCGATCTCGCCGACCTGCGCCGGCTCATTTGTGCGCAAGCCTTGACGAACAGCCACACGCGCGTTGCTGAGTTCGACCTGCCCGTTCGCGACACCGCGCAGGAGCACTACCGCAAGGGAGTGGAGGAATGGCACGACGCCGTCGCCCTGACCTGGTCCCGGGCAATTGCGGCGCATATCGGTCATGACGGGCGCGTTGCCCTGCTGATCTGGGGCGATCCTTCGCTATACGACTCGAGCCTGCGGATCGCACGAAGGCTTGATCCGTTGCCAACGATCGAGGTCGTGCCAGGCGTCACGTCGATCCAGGCACTTTGCGCCGTGCATTCACTGCCGCTGAACGACATCGGGGAGCTCTTTCTCGTCACCACCGGACGGCGGCTGCGCGAGGTCGGTTGGCCCTCCGGCACCGACACCGTGGTCGTCATGCTCGATGGCGGTGCCGCGTTCCAGTCGCTCGACCCGAACGGACTACATATCTGGTGGGGCGCCTATCTCGGGATGCCCGAGCAGATCACCATGTCAGGTGCGCTTGCAGAAGTGGGGCCAGGCATCGTCGCCGCACGACAGGAAGCACGCGCCAGGAACGGCTGGATCATGGATAGCTACATCCTCAAGCGCGTGTAGTAGCACTTGTGCGAAGGCCGCTGCACCTTGAACAATCACCAAGGCAGGACGACATGCTACCCGAGTGGGTCTACCAGGAGTGCCCGGGCGTTTCGACCGTCCATCGCGATGTTGCCCTGGCCCGTCAGGCCGAGCTCACCAAGCCGACCGGTGCGCTGGGTCGCCTCGAGCACCTCGCGATCGAGCTGGCCGGTCTGCAACAAACCGACCGGCCTCGAGCCGAGCGCGTGCCGATCATCGTCTTTGCAGGGGATCACGGCATCGCCGCCCAGGGAGTATCGGCCTATCCTCAGGAAGTTACGAGCGCGATGATGTCGAATTTCGCGTCAGGCGGTGCAGCAATTTCGGTTCTCGCGCGCGAACTGAGCTTAAGTCTGGAGATCGTCGACGCCGGGACGCTCGCCGAGCAGCCCATCCCGGGAGTCGCGACAGACAAGCCGCGCCGGGGCAGCCGGGATTTCAGCAGGGAAGCGGCGCTCGAGTTGGGGGAGGTCGCCTTCGCCTTCGACTGCGGCAAGCGCGCCGTCGCGCGCGCGGCCTCAGCAGAGCCAGATCTTCTAATCCTTGGTGACATGGGGATTGGCAACACCACGACTTCTGCGGCAGTCGCCGCCGCCCTACTTGGCGTGGGCGCCGAGCAGGTGGCCGGCAATGGCACCGGGATCGATGCAGACGGCCGAGCGCGCAAGGCGCGCCTGATTGATGCAGCGTTAGCTCGTCATGACCTTACAAGACCAGGAACTTCTGCCGAGCGGATCCTGTGCGCGGTAGGCGGTCTCGAAACTGCCGCGATTACGGGCGCGATCATCGCCGCCGCACAGCGTCGCCTCCCGACCCTGATCGACGGTTTCATCGTGTCCGTCGCGGCATTGACGGCGGTGCATCTTAATCCGTCGTGTCGGCCCTTTCTCTTATCCTCACATCAATCGGCCGAGCAGGGGCACCGCCTGGTTCTTGAGGCGCTGAATGTGCAGCCGTTGTTCAATCTGGACCTCAGGTTAGGGGAGGGGTCGGGCGCCGCGCTTGCATTGCCGATCCTGCGGCTTGCATGCGCTCTGCACAACGGCATGGCGACCTTCACGCAAGCCAGCGTTCCGAATCGCTCATAACGCGACATTCTGATTGACCGACACAATCCGCCAATCATTCCGTAGCCGATCAATTCGGGTGATCGACAGAGGATCGATTACGAAGCGCAACGCTGCTTGCGGTGCGATGTCGAGGGCTATGCAGAGCGCGGCGCGAATAGTGCCGGAATGCACGACGAGCGTTGCTGGACCAGCAGCTATTTTACGAAGTCCATCCCGAACCCTCGCAATTTGATCTTCGAAGCTCTCGCCGCCGGGTGGGCTTGAACGAGCGGGATCCTTCCAGAACTCGGCGTACCCTTCTTCTCCGAGAGCGGCGAGATCGTCGTGACGTCGGCCGGTCCAATCCCCGAATTCCTGCTCCCGAAACTCAGGCACCAGGATTGGATCAAGCTGGAATGCGCGCGCAGTATCGAGAGTTCGTTGAGACGGACTCGCATAGCTTGCGGCGTCCTGCGGCAAGCGCCTTCGCACGGCCTCCAAATGCGCCCGATCGCTGAGATCGGCCGGAGCGCCCGAAGGGGAGATCGTTCCTTCGATAGAATCGACGACCGCATGCCGGACCAACCAAAGAATGGCTTCCCCTTCCATCCCCATATCTCCGAGATGCTTATCAATGCGAGAAACATCTTGAACATTCGCCCGCGGAGGCTCTACCGCGACCAAGGACTGATATCACAGCCGGAGCAAAATGCGTATCTCAACACCTCCCGGCGCCGCCGCCGTGCATGGAAGGTGCGTTGTTGCCTCGCGTCAGGCCAGTTTCTCATGACCGCGCTCGTGCCTTCTCTCGTTAACGCGACGGCGAGGGACGCCGGCGCTGAAGTGCAACTCGTTGCGAGCGTGGCGATCGTCTACTCGACCATGCCGACGCCGCTGGTGCCCGATCCCGACGCCATGTTCAGGAGAACGCGGAAGCTACGCTGTCCGCGGAGGAGGACAGCTCATGATCGCATCCTGAGAGTAGTTCTAAGCTTCGGATGCTCGCTTGCCATCGGCCTCTGTTCTGGAATCGACATCGGCCGCCCGCGGATGGGATGCTTTGCAGGCTTAACGGCTCGACCGCCGGCGACCTATTACGATACCACTGGCTGGTATGATCGGGCCAACAGCGAGAATAACCATAAGCTGGTGCGATGTGTAGCAGCGTCGCTTCTCCCAGGCTGACTTCCCGCTCGGCCACGAAATGGGGCAACTGAGCTCGTCGAGAGACGACCATCGCCATTCGATGCTCCGTGTTGTCGTGTTCGGCGTGTCCGGTTGAAGACGCATATGTCCGGAAACCGACGCTGAGGCGCAAGTATTCTGTCGCCGCGGCGCGAAGCACATGGTTTTCACTCTTCAAGCAAGGCTCGCACAACGTGCTTGGTGGCACGTCGATTGCTGGGACACGGTAAAGGATCCGCGCGATCATGCCGCTCTCCCAGTCATTGGCGCAGGAGGTAAATGAAACTTACTCGATTGATCCAAATCAGCGCTAGAGACGCCGCACTGAGTGCCGTCAGGTTTCGCAACGCACGAAAATATTCGCGGTGGCCGCGACACCTGCCTGTCCTCGACAATCTGCAGTCATCCCGTGCGTCTCGCCGGGCGCATCGCGACGTGCGATCTGATCTGGGCCGAGTAGTGGGAGGCGAATGCAACTCGGGCGCAGTATCGCTGCTATTTTTCTCCGACAATGTGCTTGAGCGGGTCGCGTACAACGATAGCATGATAACAGACAAGCGAACCGATCTGCTCGAAAAACACGACTACTTGCCGGCCGCAAGATACGGGTCAAGTGCAGAAATGCAGGCTGTCTTTCGATGAAATCGGGGCGCGCTCGCCTATGGTCGCTAGTTTATCCTTTTCCACTCCGGAGCCGCCGCCCTATCGGGCGAAGCAGATATTTTCTCATCTGACCGATAGCATTGATCGCGGGCAGCGAAAACGCCCGCTTGGGCTTGTCAGCAATTTTGTCGTAGATCAGCTTCCGCACTCCATTGCCGAGATCAAAGGCAGTAAACGCCAGATGAAGGGGTCAAGGCTCTTGGACGCAGCATCAACGCGATGATTGCATCGACTGACTATGAGGTACAGCTGCTGAATCTGCCGCAGCCCGACTTCTCGATCGCTAAGACAGACATCCACTATCTCGTCAACTGTGCTTATCAGATGTCAGCGTTTGCCGGTCTTCATCCCGTGGAAGCGGAGTTGACGGTGGGAGAGGAGCTGAGCCGTCTTGCTCGCTTAAGTTGTCATCGGCAGCCTAGCATTGAGGTCCTCTCGTATGAAGATATGATTCTTGCGAACCCGGTGCAGAGCGATCCACGCGTATATTGCCTCGGCGCGGCTGGGGTCGAAGAGCGAGATTTTTGCTTGGGTCACCAACTCATCGAGAGCGAGCTACAGCTAGCAATCGACGCTCTACTTGAATTGCGTGACGCGGCTGGCGCGGACGCTCGTGAATGTCTTGCGGTATGCTTGGAGCACCTTGAGTCAGCAAATTATGTTCTGACGCGCTTTTATGAACATATGTCGCCTGACCTATTTGGCCAATTTCGTGTGTTTTACGGAAAAAAACCTTACAAGAACAGGCTTGGCCCGAGCGGTCGGTTCTCTGCCCGCATCGTGGCGGTCTCGGTGCTACTGGTCGGTGAAGAACTCTTCCAACAGAAGCCGCAATTTTATAGGGATGTATATCGGCTGTCCGAATACTATCCGCAGGGATTCATACACGAGGTGTTCCGCTGGTTGTCGCCGGACAATAGAAGCGCGGAGCTCACGCCAACTTGGCTAGAAGGGAAAGCGGACTTTCCCAGGTCTGCAACCATTTCGCCCGTCATGGAACGCCATGGCAATGGAATCGGAAAGCTGCGCGCGTCTTGTGTTTATGCGCTGGATCAGTTTACCCGGATGCACCGTATTACTGCTTTAAAACATACGGTTGAACCGGGTCGTCCAATTATCGGAGTTGAGGCGTCGGAAAGTATTGAGGTTGTTCTTTCACAGCGGCTATTAACGGCGGCGCGTCCGTAAGCTGACGGTATGCGCCAGACGTGCGGCGTCCGACACCGGTCGAAGGGTGATGTTCGATGTCTCCATGACGAGGTGATCTTTCGTAGGTTTGAGTCTGGGGATACTGATGATGTATGGCATATGCATAGAAGCGCATCGGAGAATGTTGGTGTGCGTGGCCCGGAAGGAACGTGGGAGGATGATTTACGCAACATTGGCGAAGTATACATCGGAGAAGTATACATCGCGTCAGGCGGAGACTTCGTGGTTGCGCATATTGGTTCCCGACTCTTTGCCATGGAGGATTGAAACCTGTTGACGGCGATGTCGCAGCGCTGAAGCGGATGCGGGTCGATCCCGCCTTTCAACGACGAGGGCTCGGGAAGATTCTTCGTGAATTGGAATCGCGAGCCGGGGCTCTCGGATTCAAGCGCATAATTCTCGACACGACAAAGATCCAAGTAGGGACTCAGGCTTCATGAGACGGCTGGCTACGTTCGCCGCAAGGAAGGGATATTGCACGGATATGCAGTGATCTTCTACGATAAGCGGCTCACCGGCCGGGATGACCCACCTCACATGATAGACGACATTGTGACGTGGATAATCCAGTCTAGTCCTGAGGGACCAGCTTCGTGAAAAGCTGAAGGAGGTGGAGGCACTGGATTTCGACGCGCAACGACCAAGAGAAGTGCGGCGTCGCGGAAACGCGGAAGGTGAGCTCGACAAGTAAAGACGTGGCGATGCCCGCATCGAGGTGATGTTTAGCTATCAGAGTGTCGAACAAAGGCTTGGTCATGCAGACGCTGCGACCAGAATATCGCGTGTTCGTTCGGCCCTGCGTGATGTGTACGGTGGATTGATCGCAAAGTCACCGAGCCATAGCCGGCAGCTTACTTGCCGCTTTCTGATTGAATGCGTTCCGTTTCCCCGGCTCTCATCGCCCTTGCGCTTCGAGTCTGGAAACGGCTTGGTATCTCTCAAGCGTTTCACGTGTGGTGTTGGCCTGCTTCTTGCTACCCGAGCGTCAGCAAGTCGTCGATAACAGATCTCGTGGAAGAGTTTATGGGCGGGACAACGGAAACGTTTTACGGCGTCATCAGACGTCAGGGTATCACGCGTCGCAGTTTCCACAAATTCTGCAGTTTGACGGCAACGAGCCTCGGGCTCGGTCCGCTCGCGGCAAGCCAGATTGCCAACGCGCTGGAGACAAAGCCGCGTGTGCCCGTGATCTGGATGCACGGGCTCGAATGCACCTGTTGTTCGGAAAGCTTTATCCGCTCGGCCCATCCGCTGGTCAAAGACGTGGTGCTGTCGATGATCTCGCTGGATTATGACGCCCCAATCATGGCGGCGGCAGGACACCAGGCCGAAGCCATCCTCGAGGAGACCCGCGCCAAGTACAAGGACCAGTATGTGCTTGCCGTTGAAGGCAATCCGCCGCTGAACGAAGGCGGCATGTTCTGCATTGATGGCGGCAAACCGTTCGTCGAAAAGCTCAGGGCGATGGCGGAAGATTCCATGGCGATCATTGCTTGGGGTACTTGTGCGTCCTGGGGTTGCGTGCAGGCGGCCAAGCCCAACCCGACTCAGGCGACGCCGATCGATAAAGTGATCACGAACAAACCGATCATCAAGGTGCCCGGCTGCCCGCCCATCGCAGAGGTCATGACAGCCTTGGTGACCTTCATCACCACGTTCGGAAAGCTTCCCGAGCTCGACCGCCAAGGGCGTCCAAAGATGTTCTATTCCCAGCGCATCCACGACAAGTGCTATCGGCGTCCCCATTTCGACGCCGGCCAGTTTGTCGAGGGGTGGGACGACGAGTCCGCGCGCAAGGGCTATTGCCTCTACAAGATGGGCTGCAAGGGACCGACCACCTACAACGCCTGCTCGGCCGTTCGGTGGAACGGCGGCGTTTCCTTCCCGATCCAATCCGGCCACGGCTGCTTCGGCTGCTCCGAAGATGGCTTTTGGGACAAGGGCTCGTTTTACGATCGACTGACGACCATCAAGCAATTCGGCATCGAGGCCAACGCCGATCAGATCGGCATGGCCGCTGCTGGCGCGGTCGGCCTAGCCGTTGCCGCCCACGCGGCGGTCACTGCCGCGAAGCGGCTGACCCGTAAACCGGGCCGCATAGTCCAGGAAAAATAATTAATTCAGGGAAGGACAACGATGGGCGCCCAGACACCCAATGGGTTCAAGCTCGACAATTCCGGCAAACGCATTGTCGTCGATCCGCTGACCCGGGTCGAAGGCCACCTCCGCGTCGAGGTCAATCTCGATTCCGACAATGTGATCCGCAACGCGGTCTCATCCGGAACTATGTGGCGCGGCATCGAGACGATCCTGCGTGGACGCGATCCTCGCGATGCCTGGGCGTTCACCGAGCGGATTTGCGGCGTCTGCACCGGCGCACATGCGCTCACCTCGGTGCGCGCGGTGGAGAACGCGCTGGGCATCACCATTCCAGAGAATGCTAATTCGATCCGCAATATCATGCAGCTCTGCCTGCAGGTGCACGATCATCTTGTGCACTTCTATCACCTGCACGCGCTGGATTGGGTCGACGTGATTTCCGCCCTCAAGGCCGATCCCAAGGCGACCTCTGCGTTGGCGCAATCGGTCTCGTCCTGGCCGCTATCGTCGCCAGGCTATTTCAAGCATCTGCAGATCAGGCTCACCAAGTTCGTTGAATCAGGGCAGCTCGGCCCGTTTAAGAATGCCTATTGGGGGCATCCGGCCTACAAGCTTCCGCCGGAAGCGAACCTGATGGCCTTGGCGCATTATCTGGAAGCGCTAGACTTCCAGAAGGACGTCGTCAAGATCCACGCCATCTATGGCGGCAAGAACCCGCATCCGAATTGGCTGGTTGGTGGCGTGGCCTGTGCCATCAATGTCGATGGTACCGGTGCAGTGGGCGCCATCAATATGGAGCGACTGAACCTGGTATCCTCGATCATTGACCGTTCGATCGAATTCGTCGAGCAGGTTTATCTGCCCGACGTTGCCGTGATTGGCTCCTTCTACAAAGACTGGCTCTATGGCGGCGGTCTCTCGGGTAAGAGCATAATGTCCTATGGCGACATTCCCGAGAACGCCAATGATTATTCCGCAAAAAACCTCAAGCAGCCACGCGGCGTGATCCTCAATGGCAATTTCAGCGAAGTCCTGCCGATCGATCACGGCGATCCCGATCAGATCCAGGAGTTCGTCGCCCATTCCTGGTACAAATATCCCGATGAAACCAGGGGGCTGCATCCCTGGGGTGGTATCACCGAGCCGAATTTCCAGCTGGGGCCCAACGTCAAGGGCACCAGGACCCACATCAAGGAGCTCGACGAAGGCGGCAAATATTCCTGGATCAAGGCGCCTCGCTGGCGCGGCAACGCCGTCGAGGTGGGACCGCTGGCGCGATACATCATAGGTCACGCGCAAGGCAAAGCGGAGTTCAAGGAACCGGCCGAGAAGCTGCTGAAGACACTCGATCTACCCTTCGCTGCACTCTTCTCGACGCTCGGCCGCACTGCGGCGCGTGCGCTCGAATGCCAATGGGCCGCGCACCAGATGCGCTATTTCCAGGACAAGCTTATGGCGCATATCAAAGCGGGCGACACCGCTACCGCCAACGTCGATAAATGGAAGCCGGAGAGCTGGCCGAAGGAAGCCAAGGGCTACGGTTTCACCGAGGCGCCGCGTGGTGCGCTCGGGCACTGGATCAAGATAAAGGACACCAAGATCGACAACTACCAATGCGTGGTGCCGACGACATGGAACGGCTCGCCGCGTGATCCAAAGGGCAATATCGGTGCATTTGAGGCCTCGCTAATGGATACGCCGATCGCTGATCCGGAGAAGCCGCTGGAAATCCTGCGCACGATCCATTCCTTTGATCCATGCCTGGCCTGCTCGACCCATGTGATGGGCCCGGATGCCCAGGAAATGGCAACGGTCAAGGTCCGCTAGGGGAGGGGGCATTGTTGGACAAATCTCCGCAAGCGCTAACCGCCGCTGTCGCGGCCGACGCGGTACGCTCCGGCCGCAGCGCCGAGCGTGGCGTCGTCTACGTCTACGAGGCGCCGGTGCGGCTGTGGCATTGGATCAACGCCGCGGCAATCCTGGTGTTAGGCCTCACCGGTTATTTCATCGACAGTGCGATACCGACCATGCCGGGAGAGACAAGCGCCAATTTCCTGTTCGGCTATATCCGTTTTGCGCATTTCTTCGCAGGCTATGTGCTCACGCTCGGCTTCCTCTCGCGCATTTACTGGGCGTTCATGGGCAACCCCCATGCTAAGCAGATTTTCTACGTGCCGTTCTGGCGCAAGAGCTATTGGCGCGAGGTGTGGCACGAGATTCGCTGGTACGCTTTCGTTGCGGTCGAGCCGAAGAAATATGTCGGGCACAATCCGCTGGCCCAGCTCGCGATGTTCTTCATGTTTACGCAGGCGATCGCGTTCATGATCGTCACCGGCTTTGCACTGTATGCGCAGGGAACCGGCAACGATAGCTGGCAGTACAAGCTGTTCGGCTGGGTGTTTTCGATTTGGCCGAACAGCCAGGACGTCCACACCTGGCATCATCTCGGCCTGTGGATGATCGTGACGTTTGCGCTCATCCACATCTATACGGCGGTTCGCGAAGACATCGTGTCGCGCCAGAGCATCGTCTCCTCGATCATTTCTGGCGAGCGCGATTTCCGCGATTGATTGACGATGCAGATGCCAACTCCGAAGAACACGAAACGGATCCTGGTGCTTGGCATCGGCAATATCCTGTGGGCCGATGAGGGGTTCGGCGTGCGGGTGGTGGAGCAGTTCCACCGCCGCTACGCCGTCCCTGACCATGTAACCATGCTGGACGGCGGCACGCAGGGACTCTACCTCGTCAATTTTCTCGAGGAGGCCGATAGCCTGATCGCGTTCGATGCCATCGATTATGGACTCGCGCCCGGGCACTTGAAGCTCGTGCGAGACGAGGAGGTGCCGAAATTCACCGGCGCCAAGAAGGTGAGCCTGCATCAGACCGGTTTCCAGGAGGTCTTAAGTGCGGCCGACCTGCTTGGCTGCTGTCCGCGAGAGCTCGCTCTAATCGGCTGTCAGCCACTTGATCTGGAGGATTGGGGCGGGCCGCTGACCGCTCCGGTGCGCACTCAGATTGCGCCTGCGATTGAACTGGCTTGCGAACTGCTGGCGCAATGGGGTTCTCCGGCAAAACTGCGGACCGCGCCGCTACCGGAGTCGGAGCTTCTGCTCGCGAACGATATCGACCATGCAAAGTATGAGAGGAGGACGCGGCCGATCTAGCGGCTCGCGGATTACCATGTGCCTTGGCTTGCCAATGACGATTATTGAGACCGACGGCATGTCGGCGCTGTGCGAATATGCCAATAAACAGCGGCGCGTCTCAGTCATGCTGCTCTCCGAGCCGCCGGTCGGTGCCAACGTGCTTGTCCATATCGATACCGCGGTGCGGCTCTTGGATGACGACGAAGCGCGGCTGATCGCGGACGCGCTCGAGGGCCTTAATGCGGCCCTCGATGACCACGATTGCGATCGTTTCTTTGCGGACTTGATCGGTCAAGAGCCGCAACTGCCCGAGCACCTGCGCTAGCCCGGTGCCGCCTCCCGGACACTGCCTGCCCATCTTTGCCAATATCAACGGAAGCCAAATTTGCAGCCGAAACGAGCTTCACGCGGAATATGTCGAGCGGGTGCTGATCCGAGCGGGAACGCAATCGCGAAAGAGCAATGATTGGCACGTGCCTTGCTACACCTCATCCAGCAGAACCATGGATTATCTGAGAGGCGGCTGATGGACTTTCAGCCCGAGAAACATGATCTGACGCGGCTCCGTCTATCCGAGGTGGGGACCGCAAGCGTCGCACAAGCGAAAGACACTCGGCATGATCGCCAAGATCCGGGAGAACTCTATCCACCGCATTTCGAAACTCATTGATCGCCCGCGCGCCAATGGCGCGTCCGTGGACATAAGCATCATCCCTCAGTACACCAACGGAACGTCGTATCATGAAACAGTTTTCTGGGTCGCACCCGATAGCGCCGAGAAAATGCGAGCAGCCGATGAGCGTGTTTCCCATCGCCGCGGAAAGTCTCGACGCAGCCCATAGCGGGTTGACGGCTGCGGGTGAGCTCGCGAAGCTCGCTTCGCTCGATGGCATCGAGCTGGCAAGGAACTGTCCGAATGCCATCGCGCTGTTGTCTTCCGTCGGGGCTGCTATTTCCGGCCAGAAGAGCGACCTGCCGACGCAGCTGTTCAGGCTCGGGAATCTCAGCGATCTTGAGCGCAAGCTGATTGCGGACGTGCTTGGGGAGGGCGAGCTCGCCGGGGTCGTTGCGCTGCCGGGTGGCCGCGTGGCGCAAATCCAGGAATCGGTACTTGCGGGAATCTGGCGCGTGCGCATCGAGACCGACGCCGCACACGAATATGTCGAGGTCGGTGCGATCCCGGAGATCGTGCGGCGCGCCGCAACCGACCTGACGTCGAGCGATCTCATGATCGGCGCGGCACCGGAAGGCGCGATGAACGTGCTGCCGGTGCTCGCGGAAATCCGCGAGCGGGCGCTGGCCTGGCGGTCGGGCATGCGCTCGCAGATCATTAACTTCTCCCTGCTGCCGATGAGCGCGGTCGACCAGGCGTTTCTGCAGCAAAGCGTTGGAAACGGGCCGATCCAGCTCATCTCGCGCGGCTACGGGACTTGCCGAGTGCTTGCGACAGGCATCCGGAACGTCTGGTCGGTGCAGTTCTTCAATGCCATGGACACCATCATTCTGGATACGCTGGAGGTCGGCGGCGTGCCAGCAGTTGCGTTGGCCGCCGAGGAGGATTTCTCAGATTCCGCCGAACGCCTGCAAGAAATCATCAAGGCGTACTTCGAATGACGAGCTTCGAGAATTCTGGCGTCAGGAAGGATATCGCAGGCGGCGCGCGCATGGAGTGCGGCATCTGTTGGATCGTCTACGACCCGGCTGATGGGGATGAGGCGACGCAGATTGCAGCGGGAACGCCTTTCGCCGGGTTGCCCGAAAATTGGCGTTGTCCAAATTGCGATGCGCCCAAATCTAAGTTCATGGCGATTGAAGATGACGTCTGACCGCGAACAGCATCCCCGCAGAAGCGTGCACGCCGATGCGTCGGCGTGGGGCGAGATGCTCGCGGCAGCCTATCGGGATATCGCCGATCGCACCATGCGCGACCTGCCGATCTTCAACGAGGCCTTGAGCGTCGAAGCCATCGGCTTTCGCGCGCGCGAGGGCAGGGTCGTCGGCATCATGGTCACGCCCTGGTTCATGAACGTGGTCATATCCATGCGTGACGGCACTTCGCAATCGTCTCCGGGCACGGGATCGAACCTGCGCTTGCGATTTCCGGCCGGCGAGATCGAATTCACCGTCAGTGAGCTGGCGCCCGTGGGCTCGCTCGCGAGCTACTCACTGTTTTCGCCGATGTTTGAGTTCGAGGATATGGCGTCTGCGCGCGCCACCGCCGAAGCAGTGCTCGCGGCGCTGATGTCGCCGGCCAATCGCGCGGCGTCACATGGGCCCGATGCGCCACATATCAGTCCGATCGACCGCCGGCATTTCTTGCGCCGTGTACTGGCGGAGCGGCGCGCATGAGCCTCGCCGTCCGCAACCAGATCGATGTTACCGTATCGCTTGCTGGCGACGCAATTGCGGCGGTCGAGATTCTGCCGCGCGCCCGGCCGCCACTGGCGCGGCTGTTCGCCGGCAAGCCGGTCGCTTCGTTGCTCAACGTGCTGCCGCGAATCTTCTCGTTGTGTGCCGCCGCGCACCAGGTGGCATTCCTGTCCGCGATCGAGGCGGCGCGCGGCGAAAACATCAGCCTTGCGACGCGGCAGCATCGTATCGCCATGGTCGTTGCCGAGCGGCTGGCGGAATTGCTGCGGGGCCTGTTTGTCGGGCATTTCGCGCTGGATACCACCAGCGCCGCAGCGATCCGCGCCCTGATGGAGGGGGTATCGGCACTTCTCAGCAGCGCAGAGCCCGGCTGCGGCCAGGTTCGACGCGAGGCAACAGCGCGGGTTGCGATTGCGCTGGCAGCGCTTGGCATAACGAACGAAGACGGCGCGCCGATGCTCGGTAACCCACTCGCGCTTCGCATCGCGGCTCTCGAGGAAGACGCCTTGAACCCGACGCCGATGCAGCACTCGTTTTTGTCCGTTGCCGACGACCGCGACGTCATTGAAAGGCTGCTCGCGGATGATGCAGGATTTTGCCGTTGCCTCGACCTGGAGGGCCCCGTTCCCGAAACAGGTGCGTGGGCGCGCCAAATGATGCGTGATCAGCTCACGCTAGGCCGGTCGGGGCCGGCCGAGCGGCTGAAGGCGAGGATCGCGGAAATCGTGCGGCTGCACGCTTGGCTCCGCGCCGGTGCTCATGTTGAAACAGCGGAGGATGGGATCGTCGAAAGCTACAGGCTGGGGCCGGGCCTTGGTGCGGCCGCGGTCGAATGCGCGAGGGGACGTCTCTATCACGCGGTTGAGCTTGATCGTCAGGGGCAGATGTCGCGCTTCGAAGTTCTTGCCCCAACCGAGTGGAATTTTCACGCGCGCGGACCGCTTGTCCGCAGCCTGCAAGGCGCGGTGCTGATCGCGAAACCACGGGGACAGCGTGCGGTTCGCGCGATGGTCGCATCCTTCGACCCTTGCGTCGGGTTCACTCTCAATTTTCGCGAAATTGGCGATGCATGAAATGGCGCTTTGTGAGGGCATCGTCGAGATCGTCGAGGAGGAGGCGCGCCGGCGATCGTTTTCCAGGGTAAAGACCGTATGTCTGGAGATCGGGGCGCTGAGCCATGTCGCTCCCGAAGCGATGAAGTTCTGCTTTGCGGCCGTTGCCGCGCGGACCATCGCCGACGGCGCGGTTGTTGAGGTCGTCGAATTGCCTGGCGTCGCCTGGTGCATGGCCTGTTCGAGGAGCGTTGAGATTGCGCAGCGCGATGACCCGTGTCCCTGCTGCGGCAGCTATCAGCTGCAGGTGACTGCGGGCGAAGAGATGCGAGTGAAAGAGCTGGAGGTCGACTGATGTGTACCGTATGTGGCTGTAGCAAAAGAACGCCCTCCATCGAACGCGCCGACGCGCAAAGTGCGCAAAAGCAGGGCCATCACCATGATCATGCGCATGATCAGCACGGCCACCATCATGATCATGTGCCTAGCGGTCAAAACGTGCATGATTCTCACAACCATCACGATGGCCATTATCACCATCATGATCATAGCCATCAGCATGCTAAGGGCGGAGGCGCGCTTGTGGATTGTGGCGCCGACCCGGCCGGCTTGAAGATCGCGGGTATGAGCAGCGAGCGAGCCATTCGGATCGAGCGCGACATCCTTGGCAAGAACAATAGCATCGCCGCCGACAACCGCGCGCGCTTCCTGACCGATGACCTGCTCGTGTTCAATCTTGTTTCTAGTCCGGGCGCGGGCAAAACCTCGCTGCTCGTCCGCGCCGTGTCCGAGCTCAAGGGCAGCCGCCCGGTTGGTGTCATCGAGGGCGACCAGCAGACCTCGAACGATGCCGATCGCATTCGCGCCACCGGCGTGCCCGCAATCCAGATCAATACCGGCAAGGGCTGCCATCTCGATGCTGCGATGATCGGCGAGGCTTATCGGCGCTTGCCGCCGCTCAAGGGCGGTATTCTCTTCATCGAGAATGTCGGGAATCTAGTTTGTCCCGCGGCGTTCGATCTCGGCGAGGCCTGCAAGATCGTGGTGTTCTCGACCGCCGATGGTGAAGACAAGCCGCTCAAATATCCGGATATGTTCGCCGCATCGTCGCTGATGCTGATCAACAAGATTGATCTGGCGCCGGTGATCGAATTCGATCTAGCCCAGACCGTCGAATATGCGAGACGTGTCAATCCGAACATTGAGGTGCTGACGGTTTCGGCGCGTACGGGCGAGGGCTTTGCCGCGCTCTACGCCTGGATCCGGAAGCAGGCTGCGCATCAGAGACGTCCCGTCGGGGACGAATTGCGATGAGCGCGAGCAGCGACGGCATCGCCCGCGGCGGAACGCGGCTGCGGGTGCGCGTCAGTGGCGCCGTGCAGGGTGTCGGCTTTCGTCCGTATATTTATGGTCTCGCTACCCGCTATCGGTTGACCGGGTTCGTCGCCAACGATCCCGATGGCGTGATCATCGAGGTCGAGGGCGACCTTACGTGCGAGTTTGTGGCCGCTTTACCACTCGAAAGGCCTCCATTGGCGCGGATCGACCACATCTCCGTTCAGGAGATTGACGCGCTTTCGACGAAAGACTTTTCGATCCGCGCCAGCGAACACGGGAGGGTGTCGACGCGGATCGTCGCCGATGCCGCGACATGCCAAGAATGTCTCGATGAGCTGTTCGACCCGAACAGCCGCCATTACCTCTATCCCTTCATCAACTGCTCTCATTGCGGCCCGCGCTATACCATCGCCGAACGGCTTCCCTACGATCGCCGCAACACCGCGATGAGCGAGTTTGCGATGTGTGCCGCCTGCGCGGGCGAATATGCCGATCCGGCGAGCCGCAGGTTTCATGCGGAAGCGATTGCGTGTCCGACATGCGGTCCTCGGCTCAGTCATGGGATCAACGACATTGCCGCGGCGATAGCCGCCGGCCAGATCGTCGCGATAAAGGGAGTTGGCGGGTACCAGCTGCTTTGCGACGCTCGCAACCATGACGCCGTGCAGCGTTTGCGCAGGAGGAAGCAGCGCAACCAGAAGCCGTTCGCGGTCATGGTTGGTTCCGCAGAGCAGGTCAGCGAGATTGCGGAGGCGAATGCCGCCGAGCTTCCACTGCTCGAATCTGTCGCCCGCCCGATCGTTCTCCTGCCGTCGCGCAACAATCTAGCGCCGGCGATAGCCCCCGGCCTGTCGCGCGTCGGCGTCATGCTGCCGGTGGCCCCATTGCATCACCTCATCTTCCATGAGCTTCGTTCGACAGGTGCATGGCGTCCGGTCGTTGTGAGCACCAGTGCTAATCCCGGCGGCGAACCGCTCCCGATCGACAACGCGGAGGCGCTGCGGCGGCTCGCGGGCATCGCCGATCTTATTGTGACCCACGATCGCGATATTCTGACGCGCGCCGATGATTCCGTGGTGGCGGTGGTGGCGGGGCGGCGCCAATTCATTCGTCGCGCCCGCGGCTATGTTCCCGAACCGATCCGGCTTGCGAGGTCTGTGCTGCCCGTGCTCGCCGTCGGCGGCGCGCTGAAATCGACCATCACGGTCACGCGGGGCAGTGAGGCCTTCGTCTCCCAGCACATCGGCGATCTCGATACGGCCGAAGGCATCCGCTTTTTCGAGGATACGATCCGGCACCTCACATCGACCCTCGACGTCGATCCTGTCGTCATTGCCCATGATCTGCATCCCAACATCGCGACCACCCGCTTTGCGGAAGCAAGCGGCCGCGCGCTGGTCGCTGTCCAGCATCACCACGCGCACGCTGCCGCCGCCATCGCGGAGCATGGCCTTGCCGGGCCTACGCTCGCCCTTCTGCTCGACGGCTATGGCTATGGCTCCGACGGTGGCAACTGGGGTGGCGAGCTATTGTTGTGCCAAGGCGCCGGGTTTCGACGGATCGGGCATCTCGCGCCCTTGCAAATGCCCGGCGGAGATCGCGCAGCCCGCGAGCCTTGGCGCATGGCGAGCGCAATATTTCACTTGCTGGGGCGGGAAAACGAAATCAGGCTGCGCTTTGCAGCACAGCCGCAGGCCGAGCGTCTGTCGTTATTGCTCGATCAGCCCGGCGTGGCGACCACGACCAGCGCGGGCCGGTTGTTCGACGCCGCGGCGGCGCTGCTGGGGATCGCGACTTTGCAGAGCTATGAGGGCGAAGCCGCGATGAAGCTCGAGGCGCGTGTGCGGCGGACTGCGGTGCTTGAAGCGGGCTGGATGATCGATGGCGACGTGCTGTCCTTTCGCCCGCTGTTTGCGCGTTTGATTGCAGACGACGTCGGCGCCACGGAGGGAGCCGGGCTGTTTCATGGCACGTTCGCCGCTGCCTGCGTTGACTGGGTCGCGCGCGCGGCGCGGACGACTGGCGTTGCCACCGTCGTTCTGAGCGGCGGCTGCTTCCTGAACGCGGTACTCGCGGATGAAATCGAGCGCGGCTGCATTGCGGCCGGCCTCACCCCGCTGCTGCCACGCCAGGTTCCACCCAATGACGGTGGCTTGAGCCTCGGACAAGCCTGGATTGCCGCTCTGCAGATTGCAGAACGGCCGTCAGCCCTGGAAGGAACAGCCTAATATGTGTCTCTCGGTACCAGCTGAGGTCGCGAAAATTCTTCCCGACGACATGGCCATCGTGTCCATCGACGGCATCAGCAAGGAGATATCGATCGCGCTCATCGACGATCTCGCGGTGGGGGACTACGTCCTTGTCCATGTCGGCTACGCCCTGGCTAGAATCGACCCAGCCGAAGCCGAGCGCACGCTGCAGCTCCTACAGGAGCTAGGCAGCGAGGGGCAGGACCTCCAGTCATGAAATATGCCGACGAATTTCGCGACAAGACCATCGCGCGGGGGCTCGCGCGTGCGATTGGCGCCGAAGCCGAGTCGCAAAGTGAATATCGGTTCATGGAATTCTGCGGCGGACACACGCATGCGATTTCCCGCTATGGTCTGGAGGATATGCTGCCTGCGAATGTTCGCATGATCCACGGGCCGGGTTGTCCCGTCTGTGTTCTCCCCGCCAGCCGGATCGACATGGCGATCAGGCTCGCCGAGCGGCCGGAGGTCACCCTCTGTGTTTATGGCGACCTGATGCGCGTGCCCGGCTCGCAGGGAAAATCCCTGCTGACCGCCAAGGCGTTCGGCGCCGACATTCGGATGGTCTACTCGACGCTCGATGCGATCCGGATCGCCGAACAGGCGCCGAATCGGGAGGTGGTCTTTTTTGCCATTGGATTTGAGACCACGACGCCGCCGACGGCGGTGATGATCCGGCTTGCCGAGAAGAAATGGCTGAAGAGTTTCAGCGTGTTCTGCAACCACGTGCTGACTCCCTCGGCGATGCACAGCATTCTCGAGAGTCCCGATATCCGCAATATCGGGCGGGTCGAAGTTGATGGCTTCCTCGGGCCTGCGCATGTCAGCGCCATCATCGGCACGGAGCCTTACGAAGTCCTCGCACAACAATTCGGCAAGCCGATCGTGATCGCGGGATTTGAACCGCTCGACATGATGCAGGCGATCCTGATGCTGGTGCGGCAGGTGAACGAAGGCCGACATGAGGTGGAGAACCAATACAGCCGTGCGGTGACGCGGAAAGGCAATCGGCGCGCCCAGGAAGAGGTGTCGGATATCTTCGAGTTGCGTGACCAGTTCGAATGGCGCGGGCTCGGGCTCGTACCCCATAGCGGACTGAAGCTAAAGCAGGCTTACGCTCAGTTCGACGCCGAGATGCGTTTTGCGATGCACGAAGTGCGTGTCGCCGATAATCCGGCGTGCGAGTGCGGGGCCATCCTGCGCGGCGTGAAGAGGCCGGTTGACTGCGAGCTGTTCGGAACCGTCTGCACGCCGGAAATCCCGACAGGATCCTGCATGGTCTCATCGGAAGGCGCCTGTGCCGCGCATTGGACGTATGGCCGGTTTCGCGATTATCAGTTGAGGCGGGCGTGATGAGAGCGACGGCCTATCAACGCAAGCTCGACGTCAAGAACGGACGGATCGACCTGTCCCACGGCGCGGGGGGGCGCGCCATGGCGCAGCTGATCTCCGGCCTGTTTCATGAAGCCTTCGGCAATGAATGGCTCGCCCGCGGCAACGATCAGGCGGCCTTCGATGTTGGCGCCGGCAGGATGGTGATGACGACCGATGGCTATGTGGTTTCGCCGCTGTTCTTTCCCGGCGGCAATATCGGATCGCTCGCGGTCCACGGCACGATCAATGATGTCGCAATGGGCGGCGCGCGTCCGCTCTATCTGTCGGCAAGTTTCATCATCGAGGAGGGCTTCCGCTTCTCGGATCTGAAGACGATTGCGGATTCGATGGGCGAGGCCGCGCGCGCCGCCGGCGTTTACATCATCACGGGTGACACCAAGGTCGTCGAGCGCGGGAAGGCGGACGGCCTGTTCATCTCGACGACAGGGGTCGGGGTTTTGGCCGATGGGCTCGATCTCTCCGCCGAGAAGGCAAGGGTCGGCGACCGCGTGCTGGTCTCCGGCAGTCTCGGTGACCATGGTACGGCGATCATGTCGAGGCGCCAGAATCTCGCTTTCGAGACCGAGATCGTCTCGGATTCCGCAGCGCTGCATGATCTCGTGGCCCTAATGGTTGCGGCGGGCGGCAGCAGCATCCGGGTGATGCGCGACCCCACGCGCGGCGGTCTTGCGGCGATGCTCAACGAGATTGCGCATCAGTCGGGCCTCGGGTTCCGTCTGCAGGAAGAGGCCATTCCGGTGAAGCCGGCGGTTGCCGCCGCCTGCGAACTCCTTGGGCTTGATCCGCTACATGTTGCTAACGAGGGCAAGCTCGTTGCCATCGTGGCGCCTGATATGGCCGATGCCGTGCTTGCAGCCATGAAGGCGCATCCGCTCGGGTGCGATGCGGCTGATATCGGCGAGGCCGTAGCCGACAATCATCAGTTTGTGCAGATGTCAACCGGCTTTGGTGGCGGGCGAATTGTCGATTGGCTGGCGGGCGAACAATTGCCCCGGATCTGTTGAGCATAACCGCACTTCTGCCATTTTCGTTGTTGCTTTGAGGAGATCGCCAGGGCGATCCTCATGAAGCACTCGTTCGCCTCGAGCGCATCAATCAAACCGAAGATGCGGGATGGGACTCGAAAGCGGAACGGCGCGCACGTCGATCCTCGACATTAAGCCATGCTCTCAACATCAGTCATGTGATAAATTCCTTCTCCTCACAAACATCAAATGAGTGTCAGGGAGTGGCTATCGCTCCCGCTATCATGCTAACCGGTCGCCTTATGGACATCGACGGAACGCAGATCTCGTGGCTAAAGCGGACCGATTGATATGGCGCAAAGACACAGGAGAGCGCAGCGGTTAGGGTGACGCTGATGTAAGCGTGGGACAACAACCGTTGCAGGCCTCAATCCTGAAAAAGTATTGCGATGCCCGTTTGCCTTGGTACACCATCTATCCAACTGTACAGGAGTTCTCCGCGGAGGTCGGTGCACGGGATTGTGAGAAATGGCTGAGGCGCCTGCCGGCTGACGACTCCGTGTCGCTCTATCTCCACATTCCGTTCTGCCGGTCGATCTGCTGGTATTGCGGATTCCCTACGGCCATCACTCGCCGGGATGCGCCGATCCTCAATTATTTGTCGGTGCTGCGTGAGGAGATCCGTTTGGTCGCGGAGAAAGCGCCGCAAGCGCTGCCCGTGAGCGACGTGCACTTCGGCGGCGGAACGCCGACCGTCATCGAGCCAGCGGAGTTCCTGGCCCTGATGGAACTCCTGCGCCGCCGCTTCGCGTTCAGGAAAACGGCTGCGATCGCCGTCGAGATCGACCCGCGCACGTTGACGGTCGAGATGGCCGAAGCCTTAGGAGCAGCCGGCGTGAACCGCGCGAGCCTCGGCGTGCAGAGTTTCGATCCCATTGTTCAAAAAGCGATCAACCGGGTCCAGAGTAAGGCGCAGGCGGCCGCTGCCGTCGAAAATCTTCACCAGCACGGAATAAGCCGCATCAACTTCGACCTCATCTTCGGTCTTCCTAATCAGACGGTGCAGTCCTGCGTCGAGAGCGCGGCGACGGCGGTGGCCATGCGCCCGGACCGGCTCGCGGTTTTCGGCTACGCGCACGTTCCTTCGTATATGAAACGTCAGCGCCTGATCGATGAGGCAGCGCTGCCGGACAGTGCTGCCCGCGCCGAACAGGCTGCGGCCGTGGCCGATACGCTGGTCGCCGCCGGCTACCACCAAATCGGGCTCGACCATTTCGCCTTGCCGGACGATGAGCTCGCGCTGGCGCAGAAAGCCGGTCGCCTGCGGCGTAACTCCTTGGGTTACTCGGCCGACACCTGCAAAACCCTGATCGGCTTCGGCACGTCGGCCATCGGCCGTCTCGGCGACGGTTACGTCCAGAACGATGTTGCAACAAACTCCTACAGCCGGAAGATCAGAGCTGGCCGTCTGGCGACGTCAAAAGGCTACCGTCTCACCGATGAAGACCGCGTCCGAGCCGCGATCATCGAACGGCTAATGTGCGATCTGGAGGCCGACGTGCCGGCAATCTGTGCCGCCCACGGGGTTTATGCGATCCCTTTTCTCGATTCAGCTGAACGCTTGGCGATGCTCGCCGAGGACGGGATAGTCGACATCCAAAAGGGTTTCATCCGCGTGAGGCAGGAGCACCGCTTTGTGATTCGCGCTGTTGCTGCCGCATTCGACGCTTATCTCAATCGTTCACCCTATTAACAAGCAGCGTAAACGGATCCAAAGATCACCGCTCGTCGCTAACAGGACGGCGCCTCGACCATGTAGAAATGGTTCTATGCAATCTGATCCAAACTGCACTCGGTGCGGCAACGATGTCGACGGCCGCTGCGAGCGTCACGTTGGAGACCTGGCACTGCCGCAAGTCTTGGCACCGTAATCGCTCGGCAGGCAGCTTTGCGAGAAACGATCAACCGCGTCGAGCAGCTGGCGGGCTGGACTAGCCTGTAGCACTCTGGGATGTCATCAAGGCTCGTCCGGCTTCGGTCCTGAGACCAGTGGCGCGCCCCCGACGGAAACCGGCCCTTGTGGTTTCGACGAGCGCACGAGTGTCTTGGTCGGCTCCGACACGGCATGGCCAGGCGTCGGACGAGGAACATGAGGAGGAGAAGCCGTGGGTGCCGGATTCTGCAATGAGTCGATTCGTAAAGTCAGCGCTGCGATTTGATCTGACATTCGTGTTAAATCGGCCAGCTGGGCACTGATGCTGCGGTTAAGTTCCGCGAGCTCATCGCTAGCCTTCTGTTGTCCCGACTGAATCTCCGACAGGGCCGCCCGGTCCTCCGGTGACAAGCCTGGCATTGGGGCGACTTCACGGGCCGCCAACGTCTCGACAAGTTCTCCGACGTTGGTCCAAAAATAGGCTCCTGCAGCGCACAGGCCAACGAGGAAAACCACGAGCACTAAAAGCCACGAAACGCGTCTCGACGACTTATGCAATACCGGCGGCAAGTCCGAACCGGCCGTTTGATCCATGATCTCCATCATCCCTCGCTCGATGTCCGGGTCTGTGTTGGCTTTTCTCGTTGACGCGCTCTCACACGATGGTCAAGAGCTGCAGCGAGCCGCGACCATCGACAAATCGTTATCCGCAACGTTGCCCTCATCGTTGGGTCATCCGGTCCTATGATCGGTGCGATGTGATACTTTTTGCGCATCGCCGGCTCCTACATCATAGCGCCACTGCAAAGCAATAGTTCTCGTCTTCATCGGCCATGGCGCAGCATTTCCTCGCCATTCAGAAAAAGCCTGCGAACAATCTTCCATTTGCCGGCGCCCCCATGCGAGCCAGTCGTTATTTCCATCTTTCAGGCTCGTATCGCGCCAGGCATCGCCACTTGCGTTTGCCCGCAAGTCCGTTCCTTGATGAAACGCGCCACTTAGAGGTCTACGAGCTGTCCATGGGTCCACTCTTAACGCGCCGGAATAGTCGGCTCATGCCCAAATACTCTTCAAGCTATCTGGCCGGGGCAGTCGAAGGCGGGGCACAACGCCGACTATGTCGAGCCCATTTACAAAAATTCGGAAGACAAACCCGTTCGGCGGGTCCGGCGGTCGGCATAAATCTGCAAGATCAATGACCTCGGTCCTCTCGCCTACGTCACCGACATCCTGAGGATGATCGTCAATGGTCACCCGAACGACGAACTCGGCCAACCTTTTCTCTGGGTCCATCCGAGCAACCTCTCAAAGCCGTCGCTTGAGAACGACGCTAATGATGCAGATCAACGAATCGCGGTTTAACTGCGTTTCCGCCGAGAGATGGGCGCGTAAAGAGCTGAGCGGCTGCAGCGCTCACGAGTGACCGACGCCCGATTTCCACTGGACTGATGCCAGCACCGCCAGAGTTCGTCTAATTGCCGAGGGGCCTCACCCCGAGCAGCGAAACAGCCACGATCCCTGCATCGACAGGCAACGCCTTGCGACCCAGTCAACTACTAACGTTAGCAGTTGGAGGAGATGACGGACACATGGCAATCGGCGGTTAATGAAGGTCGCGCGGATCACACGTCAAAGGAACTGGGATGCAATATAGAACTGGCCGCTCCAACGGCCCTGATGGATGTGCCAACGCATCTGCGGCTATCAAATCGGCTCCAACCGCGATCTCTCCTTTCTTATGCAAGCCCATGATGGACCTTCTGGCGCGATCGCCGGGCGCACAGTTTTCAACGGTCTCTGGGCTTCGGGCCTGTCAGTTGCCTCGTCTCTCGGCTACCGCGATGCCAGTGAAGCATCATGGAGCCAACGCGTCGTCGCTGGCGCGCGAGCCCTGCTTTCTGATGACTGCTATCTTCTCGAAGGAGACGTCTTCTTCCAGAGTGCACGGCCGAAATCCTCATGCTTGTGGTGGAAGAGGCGGGTCGTTCGCAGTGTATTGGTGGCGAGGACAGCGAGGCGCCGTCCGCCCGTCGCCACTATCTCGCCGAGCGAAGGCACCGAATAAAGCCGGCCGCTCTCGACACCGAGGCAGCGCAACAGAACCGCGTTGGAACAGTCGATTAGCTTGCCGCGGTATGGCGTGCTCGACACGTGCGTCGCCGATCAAGCCAATAGCGTGCCGGCCGGTGACGAGGTCGGGAAGGCTCAGCGGGTATCGCTGAGATAGACGGGCCCATTGCTGCCAAGCATCAGCCCCGGAGCCTTCAGACATTAGAAGGTTGGGGGTCAGCTCCGGGCCAATCAGGCCGGAGCGCAATCCATTCAAGACTAGCGATACGGACGCGGAGTTCACTATGCATGGTTACTTTGTCGTGGCGACGGCTGCGGCACACGTTTTCAGCTTTCGATCAACTACGAAGCAAAGAGGGCTTGCTATCGCACTCTCCCTAGCAGCGAGCCTCGTCGGCAGTTCGGCGCTGGCACAGACTGCCAAAGGGCCGAAGCCAAAACGGGACATTCCAGATGAGGTTGCTAGAAGAAGAATTCAGAGGGAGTCCGATCCGGCCACAAAATTCCGAAGCCGCCAGCTCAAACGAGCAACGCTTCTTAACTCGGCGCTAGCACAAACTGCCAGTTTGCTTACCATAAAGCGCGACAGTGCGGATGAAATTGCTAAGAACAGAACTCAAAAGGAGATCGACCCATTCGCAAAGTTCGAGAACCTCCGCGAAAAAGGTATGTGGCTCAATATCCCTGGTCCTGCCGATACGATAGATCAGGATAAAGGCGGCGTTAGATCCGCGCTGGCAGATGTTGGGATCGGCTACGTTGGCGGAACAGTAATCAGCCTCGTAGACAATCAACTGCCAAATGCAGCCAGAGCCACCACCGCCAATCAGCTATATATGGGCCAGATTCCGACATTTAGTACCGTAAATTTCATGATTGTGACCTACGATCTCAGCCGCTTTGGAATTCCCGATGGTCAGATCATCGTGGGAGCCGAGCAGCAATACTGGACATGGAAACCCGGCGGGCCAGATAGAGCGGGTCTCAATACATTGGCCTACTACCAGACGTTCTTCGACAGGAAGCTCGAACTCAAAATGGGTTACCTCAGAAATGTAAATGAGTTCGCAGGCACATTGGTCGGAGGGAACGCAGGAGCAAGCGTTTTGGCCCCTTCGTCGAATATCCTGTATCAAGCTGGCATGAGCAACAATGCCGCGCCTACGCCAGCTCTCAACGTGAAGTACAATTTTGATGATCACCTATATGACAAGGTCACAATCCAGCGCTCAATCAGTCCAGACGGTCAGTATGCGCAGATCACCGAAAATCCTACCGGCTTAAGCTGGAGCACGGCCAATGCGGGCATTCTTTTGCTTGATGAAATTGGCTACAAGAACAAAGCTGCTCCGGGCTTACCCGAGACCTGGTTGCGGGCGGGCGCCGGTTTCAATAACAGCAGCTACAAGAACTTGCAGTATCCGCAGCAATCGAGAGCCGACGCGAACAGCGTCTACTACGTCGCAGCGGACAGGCAACTCTGGCAGTCTGATGTCCAGGGCTCTGCATATCGTGGTATCTATGGTGGGTTCTCTGTAATGTACGCTCCACCTGACCTAAACAGAGTGAGTCAATATTACGAGCTTCGTTTGTATGCGAAGGGACTGTTTGACAGTCGGCCCAGTGATCAGATTGCTCTTGTTGCCACTAACACCGTCTGGAGCAACTTTGCAGTGGACGCTGCCTTGGCCAAAGGGAATCTCGTGCATCGCGACAGCACAGCGATCTTGGGTACCTATACCGCGCATCTGGCACCCGGGATATATGCAAGTGTAGGACTGGCATACATCAACAACCCGACGAGCATTACACACACGCGCCAAACGGGACATGCTCTGAATTTGTTGGTGTCTACCTCGATATTCTTCTAAGTCCTCAAGGCTAGTCACGTGACTCTAAAGTTCGCCACATAAAGTCTCCTGGGCTTTGTGGCAGAAGCGTTTGACGGAACCCAAAATCTGGTACGCCGACTTGGTCCATTGAAGCGTTTCTGATTTCTGCTGTGCTGGTGGATGAAGGTACGGACGTCGGCTTCGAGCTGCCCGACGGAGGTGTGGACACCGCGCTGGATCTGCTTTCTGGTGAGTGCAGCCAACCAGCGCTCGACCTGATTGATCCATGACGCGGACGTCGGCGTAAAATAGGCATGATAATGAGGCCGGCGGGCGAGCCATGCTTTGATCTTGGCCGTCTTGTGGGTGGCGTAGTGATCGATGACGATATGGACATCCAGCCCTTCAATAACTTGAGCATCGATCTCTTCTTGAGAAAAGTGGCGGGAAACAGCCTGGAATCATTTGTCACCGAACGGTTCATGACCAAGGCGACGATTATTAGTTCCGGCGCGATCTCGAATCCCATTCGGGAAGCGTTCTATGCGGCTGATTGAGGTTCGACACCCAGCGCTCTTCTGATCACAATCGTCGGATCCGCCCCGCGAGACTGACACGTTCGAGTTAGGCCCATGAGCATCGGTCAAAGGCCAGCACCAACACTGTCCGATTCACCCCAGAGAGTGTTGCAGAAGTCGAAAGTTCGCAGGGTTCAGGAATTTTCGCGAAAGCACTAAGCAGCGAGCGATCGCTGATCGTATGACCTCAACTGCCTTATTGAAGTCGCCTGTGAATGTTGCGTGACGCCGTGAGATCGCTCACATTTTGTATACGGAAGTCGCGCCCACGGTCCGCAGAATTTTGGTCATCGGCGAAAATCGACTTTTGCAACACAATGCCCCAGAAAGCGGACCGCGCGTCGTTGGTGATGGTCTTCGGCTTGGGGCCAAGAGCGGGCATTCAGCTCGCTCCTAGCCCTAATCGCGGGGGCCCTGCCGCGGCTGAGGATTGTTGGCGGGGTTGGTATCGTACTTCGATACTCGCGTGATGAGCCCGCTAGTGGTGAGCGGTTGCAAGTCCGCCTCCAGCGCGTCGGCAATCTCCTTAGCATAGATCTCCCGCTCGTCTACGTAGAGCGCAAAGGACTTCAAATACTTTTCCTTCTTCGCTGCATTCTCGATCGTCGCCTTTGTCCACTGGTAGAGCGGATAGTTTTCAACGCCGTGCTCTTCTGCTGCGGCGACATACTCCGCAAAGGCATCGAACTGGCATTTCGGTGCAGCGCGATGCTTGGCAAGAATATCGAACAGCGGTGCCAGTGCCGGAACACGGAGTTTTCGTCCTACCGATTCCGCCGTAGCGGCATCCTTCACGTCGAACCTAACCTGATACTGCCAGTGAGAAGCCACGCTATGCTCGCCTTCTGGTCGCACCCGATTTCCTCCTTTTTGCCATCGCAAGGCGCTACCCGCTTCCTCACGAGCAGGTCCAGCATGCATTGTATCACAAGCTGGCCGCAATGTCAGGCCGACCGTTGGGTTAGTAGCTCTCCTCATTTTCAAGGCACTCGTTGGACGAACGAAAGTCGATCACCACCCGTTAAGTGCCGCTGCCGATCTCCTCTATGCCATCGCTTGCCGGCACCTTGAACTCAACTCGCTGTCCCTCGAGGTTGATTACCTCGGCCGTCGCGCACGCGTGGTAGCCTACAGGCGTGGCGGCGCAGTGCTGTAGGTCTACTGCAGCGCCGACCGCGGATGAGGCTCGCGAAAAGCAGATCTTCGTCAGACCCGCGCTGGCCGTTTGACCTCAACTAGTACAAGCAGCGAACGCGGGAGCATAGTCCATAACGGCCGGATCTCCGTGAATGTGCGAACGCGTCATGGGCGGCTGCTTGGTGACCTTTACGCGCGTTACACTGCACCGGCCATCAATGCTGACGGGCACGTCACCCTGGATGGTGGCGCGACGAACGACGCGATGCTGGTCGCCATAATCATTGACAGCATAATGGTGCGTGGCGCGGTTATCCCAGATCGCGACATCGCCCTCCCTCCAGTTCCAGCGCACGGTGTTTTCGGGCGCGGTGATATGAGACTGGAATATATCAAATAGCTTTTGGCCGTCATATTTGGGGACGCCAAGAAAACGCTGTACCAAAGCGCCGAGCACTAGCGTCCGCTCTCCGGTCTCGGGGTGGACACGCACAACGGGATGCTCGGTCTCGAAGATGGTTCTGGTGAAGACCTCGTCAAAATGCTTCTTATCGACCTCGCGGACTCGGGCCATTCCGGCATAGTCGAAGACGTTGCTGTGAACGGCCCAGAGCTCGTCTGCAAGCCGTTGCAGCGGTGGCGGCAGATCGAGATAAGCGGCCGCGGTGTTCGACCAGACCGTATCGCCGCCGAATAGTGGGATCACAACGGCCCGCAGCACCAAAATCTTGGGATAGGCATCGGCGAAGGTCCCATCGGCGTGCCACACATCGGCCCGGCCACCACCGCGAGCGGAGTCAAGCTCGAGGAGCGATGCCGTTCCCTTGGCAACGCCAAGCATCGGATGCGGCACCAGCTTCCCGAAACGGGCAGCAAATCGCTCCTGCTCGGCGTCACCGAGATGACTTTGGTCGCGGAAGAAGATCACCTTGTGGTCGAGCAGCAAGCGGTTGATTGCAGCGATCGTCTCGTCCGGCAAATCGCTCGAGAGCTTGATATTTCTGATTTCGGCGCCGATGCGCGCTGCGCGTTTGACGATATCGGCACGCGGAATGACATTCTCGATCAAGGTCGTCTCGCTCATGGATGTTCCAGCCTTTGCGGTTTCTTCACCAAACGATGTATTCAGCTGCGATCCGGAATCGGTGAACGCTAGATTGCTAATCATCAAAATCCGCGGCAATCGGCCGGTCGGAGCGCTGTTCGTGCGACGCCCAAGCACGTATCGCAGCTGATCCGTACCATTTTCGATGGGATGCGCCTGAAACTCGCCGGTGCCCCTTGCCTCCGTGCAGCATTAGCTTGATTGAGGATCGACGATCCGGCAGGTTCAACTTCGAAAAGTCTCATCGAGACTGCCTTCGATCATTTGTTTGGTGAAACTTCTCTACTATCGCGGATACGATCTCGTCCTTCTAAGAACATACGAAGCGCCTGGTTGCGGGCGGACGGCAGGTGACGTCACCGGGTTTCAAAGCAGACCTCGCATTTAGCGAGTGATCTCCAGCAAGCACCGTGCCAGCCGCGAAAACGAGCCGCGAACGATTACCTGCCGGCAAGAGCGCCAAAGGAATCGGGAAAACCGGCGCGACGGCCACCGGATAGGCCGATAATTCGACCAGATGGCCGGCTAGCCCCGATGGCCAGCGCGCGCGAAGAAGCAGAGCCTAACGATACGTGAGGTCGAGCGCCTAGGTCGGCGCCAACGGCACAGGGGCGCATTATCGTCAGGCATCCGTCCGGCTCAGCACGCGAGGCGATAGTCATCAGATGACCTTCCATCTTTCAACATCAGACACGTCGGGTTTAAGACGGAGGTGTCGGAGATCTGACAACCTGCAGCGTCGATCCAAGGGCATGCTGGCGGCTGCGCGTGTGTTCTCTCGTGAAGCAAGGCACACACCAAATTCCGGCATCATCGCGGCACCCCTGATCTCGATGTGGTGGCATCTGTCATTCCTGAGCTGCTCCTGGGATAGCCGACCGCCCGATGCGCGTAGACCCAGATCGAGTTACGGGTGCTGATCGACAAATACCGCCGGCGCATCGTTTGCAGCTCTCCGCGAGTGATCGAAGATCCCGTCACGAGAACATCGCGGTTCACGTTTGCCCAGGTTATTCCCGGGAGAAGAGGACCGTGACCCCGCCTCGCTGCTAGTGTTCTGTCCCGCAACTTCGTAGCATGGTTATTGCATGAGTTCCGGGTATACCGATGAAGGAGATACCGATGCGCACCGGACGGGAGGGCGATGCTGACGATTTCCAGCGACGAAGACACGCCGCTCACGGCCATAACACGGTCGTGCTCGCTGTCGCGGCGCTGACGCAGCGAACAGAGATCGTGCTGGCCTGCCAAAGTGAGCCGAGCAACATCGTCTTGACGCGGCTTGGTGGTCGGCCCCATAGGATCGGCAAACGGCCCAATCGCTTTATCGCAAATCGCATCGCCGATCATCTACGATGAGACGCGTACCAGCGGACCCCGCACGGTTGAGGATGAGGCTGTGGCCGCGCTGATCAGCAAGACACTGCTCGCAGGCCCAAAGCCGCAATCCATTGGACCGTGCGCCGATCTAAAGGGACGGAAATTGCCAAAAGCACCGTTCATCGCCTGCTCCAGCTCTTCGGTCTGCGGCCTCACTGTACCCGCAGCTTTAAACCCTCTACCGATGCTTTTTTGTCGAGAAGTCCCGCTTCCGGAAGATTGGAAGGCGATGGAGGAGATTGCTCGTATGAGTGAGAAGGGCGATGACGCGGCCGCCATCGAGGAGCTGCTCCAACTGCTGATCGACATCCTATCGTCAGCAACGCGGCTTCCGCGCGGCCCAGAAAGCGATGTAGCGTTACTGCAGATTGGGGAACTTCAAAAAAGTGTAGGCGTGGTCCTGCTGAAGCGGTTTTACGATAAAGCATAGCGAGCTCCCATTGCCGTGGGGCAGGGGCTGCCTGCGGACAATCTGCTTCAACTTACGACGGAGCCGCCTAAGGCCCGCAACGAGATATCGCATCTCGCTTGGCGCTGATGACTCCAGGCGAATCTATACCCACCCCATCGGCCGCCCAAATCGTTACAGTCAGCAATCTCGGCGAAGCAAAGTGATGGAGCGCGCAGCTTCGGCACGGACGCGCACATCAGAGTCAAGCTCTTGGGCTGCCGCGAGACTTGGCATCAGTGCACTTCACCTGCCAGCGTGGTGAAGACATGAAGAAAATGCAAGGGGCTATCCGCCGAAAGGCGAGAATGCGCAACAGCTCCCATACTTTCCTCCGCGGTCCAGTAAGGGGCCGCGGCGGCGATATGCGGCAGAAAGTTCGCTGGTTGCGAGCGGCTTGATAAATGGGGCCCGTAACCAGGCAGACCTTGAAGGGAGCACATTGCATATCGCGCACAACGTTCTGTTCGGATTTTATCTTCTAGACACTTCGTGCTGAAGCACCATCGGCTATTTTGTTTCAGGGGACGGTGAGAGATATGACAATGCAAGCGCTAAGCGTCTGCGGACTACCGGCGCGGCCGTAAAGTGTCTGTACGCCGCCGAGCGGCAGCGGTTTGCTAGAGCCGGCCACTCGGGTCGCTTCCGAAATCGGTCGGTTGTGCCGCCCTTTTCACTCAGCGGCAACAGGACCTCCGAAATCTTCCTATTGGCACCGGCCGCATTGAACTCGATAGCTGCATCGTAACTGTCCGGACGCTCAAACGCCTCAAGCCCGGTACGCGAAAAAGCCCGGTACTTTCCACCATGTGTGCTGTGATGATGCCGATCGATTACGCGCTCATAAAGGGGCCCACCGCCCGGATCGAGTAGTACATCGAGAAGCTTGCTGAGGCTGTCGAACCCGTGATCTTGCCAGGCTATCACGGCTGCAGCCAGGGCAGCTTAATCGAGCCGGCTGTGCTTTTCGGCAAGCCAAACATCAATTTCTTCTTCAACGTGCGGATTTTTGGCCAAAATCATAAAGCTGAAGTGAGGCGAGCAAGTTCGGTTAGCTAGTGCAACGGAGGACGGGCCGGATGGCTTCATCGGAGACCTCAAAGCACTCACGACCGTAGGTGATGCAGGCCGGCCGCAAGCAAGGTGACGAATAGCGAACGAAGAATGTCAATAAAAGAGCCCGATCGCCAAGAATTGCTGACGAGTTGCGCGTGAGGCCGAGGTCCTTATCGACCTTGTCGTATGGCGAAGCGCGCGGTTCCGCGGACCGTGCTCACAAATCAGACCCGAAGTTTGAGCAGACTGCGTGCTCATCGTCTCATGCGCTTGCTCCGCCGCGATGCTTATCCAGTGCAGTATCGAGGCACCTGATCAAGTGCTGTCCGGCGAAGGGCTTGGCCAGGAAGCAAATCGCTCCGGCGCTTAGCGCACGGGCGCGAACGCGATCATCGGGAAAGGCGGTGATGAAAATGAACGGTGCACTGTAACCCTGGGCCCGCATGTGTGTCAGCAGGTCCAAGCCGCTCATAGTGGACATCTGCACATCCGTAATCACACACGATGTTCCGTTCAGGTGGGGCGAGCGCAAGAACTCCTCGGCTGACACAAATGTATGGACGATATAGCCGCGGGATTTCAAAAGATTATTTATCGCAGCACGGACCGACCCGTCGTCATCGACGATGGAAATGAGCGGAGGCGTGGACAAGACGATCCCCTCCTAACGCGGGAAAGGCGCTTGCCGAAGCATAGCCGCCTGGACCAAGAGTAGGTTTGTGGACCAAGCTGGGCTTACGGGATGAAATTGTAAACTCATACTTAGGCTTATTCGGGGTGGTTGGCACAAATTCCGAGGGTCTCAGCCATTCTGATTAGATCGGCCAGCGACCGCGCGCCCATTTTCTTCATCACCCGTCCGCGATAGATCTTGACGGTAATTTCGGCGAGCTCGAGCTCTGCGGCTACTTGTTTGTTCATCAGGCCAGCAGCGACCAGTTTCATCACTGCCTGTTCGCGTGGGCTTAAGGTCTCGAACAAGGACTGCAAGTTCGCAACCGTCTTCTCAACCTCCCGCCTCTTGCGATCCCGTTCGGTCGCGGCGACGACGGCGTCAAGCAGCTCCTGATCGCGAAACGGCTTGGTAAGAAAATCGACCGCTCCACCCTTCATGGCCTTGACGCTCATTGGAATGTCGCCATGGCCAGTGATGAAAATAATCGGAATGTGAAGGTTCAACTTGGCTAGCTCAGTCTGCAGCTCGAGGCCGCTCAATCCCGGCAGCCTGACGTCAAGGACGAGGCAGCTGGCAACCTCCGGAAGGTTGCCTTGCAGCATGTCCTGGGCCGATCCGAACGCAGCAACGTCCAAATTCACCGATCGAAAAAGGTTCGCGAGCGAACGACGCATTGAGACGTCGTCGTCGATCACGAACACGATCGCCCTTCCGCTGGGCTCTTCGGCCTTCACGCCTTGGTGCGGCGAGTCGGAGCGCCCGGTCACGACACGACCTCTTTATGCAACGGCAGGACGAGTTGAAAAGTCGCGCCCGGCTCTTGCTTGCGGGCGATCGACAGGCTCCCTCCGTGAGCCTCCACGATCGAACGGCAGATCGAAAGCCCCATTCCAAGGCCGCTTGATTTAGTGGTAAAAAAGGGATTGAACACGCGATCCGCGTCCTCCTCGGTGATCCCGACACCGCAATCAGCCACGGCGAGGTGCACGCGTCCCATATCGTCATGGGATGAACGAATAACCAGTTCACGCGGTCGGTCGCTGACCGTTTGCATGGCCTCAATCCCGTTCATCACCAGATTTGTAATCACCTGTTGCAGTTGAACCCGGTCACCCAGGATCAGGGGGAGGGCCGGCGTCAACTCGGTTCGCAACGACACCTGATGGCTGACCAACTCGCGTGTCACCAGCGCGATTACGTCCTTGACGATGTCGTTGATATCAAGCGGCACCATTTCGATCTCGCCTTTCTTCGCAAGCGCGCGGATGCGGCGGATCACCTCGCTCGCCCGGATCCCGTCCTCGATGATCCACTCCACTGAGCAGCGCGCCGCGGAAAGATCAGGAGTTTCGCGACCAAGCCAACCCAGACAAGCCTCGCCATTGGTGACAATGGCGGCGAGCGGCTGGTTTATCTCGTGGGCGATGGAGGTTGTCAGCTCGCCCAGCGTCGTCACGCGCGTCACGTGCGCGAGCTCTGCCTGTGCCTTCCGCAGTTCTCGTTCGGCCTGATCTGCGCGGATGGTTGCCGTGATGTCGGTGCTGACGCCGCGATAGCCGAGGAAATTGCCGTCAGCATCAAAGAATGGCTTGCCGCTGGTCCGGACGTAAATTGGAGATCCCATCTGGGTGACGGTGCGATAGATGAAATCGCGAAATGGAAGACGTGCATCGAGCGTCGCCCGATGCTGTCGCCACTTCTCGGGTTCTGCCTCGACATCCCCCGCAATTTCCCAGCGAAGCAGGCCGACGACCCTTGTGGCCAGAATGCCTGCTGCGCTGGTGTGCTCCGAAAACCGGGTGATCCGATGGTCCGGTCCGGTCTCCCAGAGCCAGTCGGAGGCCGTTTCGGCGTAGTCGCGAAACCGCTGCTCGCTTTCGCGCAACGCAGCAAGAGCCCTTTCCAGTCGTTCCCTGGCCGCATGTTGCTCGGTGACATCCATATGCGTACCGATGAGCTCGCTAACGCTGCCATCGCTGCCGACCACGGCGTGCGCAACGGAATGTATGCGCCTTATCGCGCCATCTGGAAGAAGGATTCGGAAATCATATTCGAAATGCCCTCCCTTGTCTTCGATGGCCTGGCGCGGTACTTCCTGAAGCCGCGGCAAGTCGTCTGGATGGATACGCGACCGGATGGTCTCTATCGATACAGCCTGTTCCGGATCGAAGCCAAACAGACGATCGGTTTCGGCGGAGCGATACACAAATTCGAGACGGTGGACGTCCCAGGACCAACTGCCCGTGTGGCTAAGATGCTGGGCTTCGGCCAGATAGGCCTCGCTACGACGCAACTGCTGTTCCGCCTGCTTTGCAGCCGTAATATCCGTCACTGCGCCGACAAACTCGATATCACCAGAGGCGGTTCTAATGGCTCGTGCCAGCGCGTGGAGGTGCTTCACCGAGCCGTCCGGCATCAGCAGTCGGTATTCGTGCTCGAAACCCTCTTCGTTTTGGAACGCTCGATCGATCGTCTCTCGCACGGCAGCCCGATCTTCTGGATGGGTTCGATCAACGACGAGTTGCGGGTTCAGTTTCGTCGACGGATCGTATTGGAAAATACGAAAGGTCTCCTTTGACCAGTGGACCTCGCCTGTGGCGACGTTCCAGCCGAAGCTGCCGGTGCGGCTCAATTCCTGCGCCTGGGCCAGATGGGCTTCGCTCCGCCGCAGGGCAGTTTCCGTCCGCTTTCGCTCGGTGATATCTTCGCAGGCGATAAGGACGACGAGCTTGTCTTCTGCCCACTGCATGGCTTTGGCGTTTTCGCGCACCCACAGCACCGAGCCATCTTTCCTGATCTTCTGGATCTCCCAAGTGTGCGATTGGCCGACCGTTTCAATGCACAGCCCGACGCGCTCGCGAACAAACGGACGATCTTCCTCCAGAAATACCTTCAGAACGGAATGCCCGACAAGCTCCGAGGGCGCATAGCCGAGCTGTGTTGCGCCAAACGTGTTGACGTTCAGGACCATTCCAGTGGCATTGACCATGAAGTGCATGACCGGATTATGCTCGAAGATTTCGCGCCACTGTTTCTCGCGGTCGCGCAACTCAGCCTCGCTGCGCCGGAGCCTGGCCGCGGCCTCAAGCGCAACCTCCCTTTCTCGGCGGACTTTTCCAATCAGGTGCGTTCCGATAATTGAGGCAACAAGGAAGGCCACAACCACAGGAAGATCCCGCGGATCGTTGAGATTGAAAGTGGGCGGCGCAAAAAAGTAGGCCAAAGCAGCGAAGGGCAAGATGAAAAGCATGGCAGAGGGGATGAGGCTGCCCATCAGAGAAAACACCAATATCATTTCCAAATAGCCGAACGCCGTCGCGGCGAACTGGGACTGAAGGTACAACGAAGTTAGCGCATCAACGCCAGCGCGAAAAACCGCGTGGCTGAGCGTCCGAACTTGAACTGAGTAAGCTGGTTACGCATGATCCTAAACTATCGAAAGGAGCTGGAGAACTATACGAATGTTTTAACCCGGCCCTCGCGCTGGTTTCAGCAGCTAGCGCTAGCATTATCATGCCTCGGAAAATTCAGCCATTATATCAACGGTTTAGGGGCAGAGCGACTTCCGTGCTCTCCGGCTTTGATGACGCCGAAAAAAACTCGCTAAAAATTGGCCGATTGAGGCGGCCATCAAGGCCTTCTTAGAACCCACACGGCAGTGCGCGTAGAATCGGTAGAGCGCAACAGTCAGGCCGGCACTTCGAAACCGACTATCAATCACGGGAAGCCTTTGGCGAGATGCCTATGTCGGCCAGTCTCCTAAACCTAGGCCTCGAGCAGGGCATCGGCCAGGCGCCGTGAACCGCACGGGGCGAGATCTTGGAGGCGGACCGCGCGGCCTTTCGTGTCGACCCGCGCGTGTCTTGGTGGTGAGGGCTTCTCGGCTTCGGCCCACACAACGATCTCCACTCTTTTTTTGGCCCCGGAGGCGTGCTGATCGACACTTACAATCGAACTGCCATCGTGAGCCTTGACGACAGCATTCATCAGGCCGATCCCAGATAGCCGCCTTGCGCCACCGGTTGGACCGATTGTAGGCGGTCGTGTACGGCCCGTATCGTTCCGGCAAGTGAAGGCCGGTACCGCAGTCGAGTAGAGTTCATTCAACATAGCCACACCAACGCGACCACTCATAGTGAGCTCCGCTTCTGTATTGTCAGGTTTGATGGATTGCACTCCGACCTGTTTGGCCCGGAGCTGACCAGCATTTGGCGTCTGAAGGCGGTCCGCAGCGGCGCTTTGCAGCAGCCCTTAGCGTCTACGGTGTCGCTTAGGCCGCTCGATAATATCGTCTTACTCGGCAAGGAAAGGCAAGTTCGCATGGAAGATGAAAGTTGCCACCGGGAGCTTGGGTCGAAAGGGGAGGATGTGCGTCATGGCCAGATGCGTCGGAGCGCCCGATCAACTACCAAATTCAGCAATTGATGGAACTGACGGACACATGGCAATCAGCATCAATGAACCCGCGCGGCGGCCAAATCAAGGTAGTACGGATGCAAGACATGAAAAGCTTTGATGCAATGCCATTTCGGGAGTGCGCGTCAAACCAGGGATGGAGTGAAGCGTGATCAAAGCAAGCGCGACGACAAAGTCGCTGGCTGGAAAGCCCACGCTTTCCGCTCCAGACGATGATCCCTATCTGTGGTTGGAACAGATCGAAGGCGCGCGGGCGCTGAAATTTGTCGAGCGGCAGAATGGCAAGACGCTGCAGGTGTTTGGCGGCGCGGCATTGGAGCGGGATCGCGATGCGCTGACCTCGATTTATGACCGACCGGATAATATCCCCTATGTCAGCCGGCGCGGCGGCTACCTTTACAATCTCTGGAAGGACGCCAACAATCCACGCGGCCTCTGGCGACGAACCACTCTGGAAGAATTTCGCATGCCGAAGCCGTCATGGGAAGTTCTGCTCGACATCGATCAGCTCGCTATCAGCGAAGGCCAAGACTGGCTTCTGAAAGCGACGGCCTCACTGCCCGGCGATCATAGACGGATGATTTTGAGCCTCTCGCGCGGCGGCAGCGATGCCGTCACCTTGCGTGAGTTCGATACTGACGCGAAGACATTTGTCAGCGATGGCTTCGTCTTGCCGGAAGCCAAGGGCGGGGTTGAGTGGCTCGATCCCGATACGCTGGTGCTGTCGAGCTCTCATGGGCAAGGCATGGCGACGACCTCCGGATATGCGCGTACGGTGAGGCTCTGGCGCCGCGGTACGCAGGCGGATCAAGCGCCAGTGATCTTTGAGATCGCAGCCGATCATGTCGGAGCCGGCTGCGATGTCGACCACACCGTTGCGCCGCCGCGGATGTGGTTCGTCGATGGGGTGGACACCTTCAATTTTGCCATCTGGCTCGGTGACGAATCCGGTGCCACGACTAAAATCAACCTGCCAAGCAACATCTGGATGCTCCCCCATCGCGATTGGCTTGCCATCAAGCCGCGCGAATCCTGGTCTGTGGCGGGGCGGACCTATGCCGCGGATACGGTGCTCATCATCTCGTTGGCGGCGTTCCTTGAAGGCAACCGTCAGTTCGGGGTTCTTTTCGAACCAGGCCCGCGCCGCGCGCTGCAGGGGTTCTTTTGGAGTGCCGGCAAGCTTGTGCTTTCGATTCTCAACGAACTGCGGCCGTTCTTCGAGATCTGCACACCATCCGAGAAGGGGTGGAGCCGCGCGCAGCTGCGCCAGCTTCCCGACATCGGGGTCGTCGACCTCTGGCCCCTTGATTGCGATCCATCTAAAGGCAATGGCGACCTGCTCGTCGGGAGCCAGGATCCGCTCACGCCAGCTTCGCTTATGCTGATCGAGAATAACGTCGCCAGTCCGACCGTGCTCAAGCAGGCGCCGAAGACCTTTACCGCGGATGGGCTGGTGGTCACCCAACACGAGGCCATTTCGATTGATGGCGAGCGCATCCCCTATGTACAGACCGGTCCGGCCGACGAGACGGGCGATGCACCCGTCCATATGAGCGGCTACGGCGGCTTTGGGATCTCAATGAGGCCGTACTACAATTCAGCGCTTGGCAAGCTTTGGCTCGAGCGCGGCGGCACCACGGTGCTGGCGAACTTACGCGGCGGCGGCGAGTTCGGTACGCGATGGCACGATGCCGGCCGGCTCGGCCGTAAGAAATTGTCGCACGACGACTTCGCTGCCGTTGCCGCCGATCTCGTGCGTCGCGGCGTGACGGAGCCGAAGCGGATCGCGGCCCAGGGCGGATCGAACGGCGGCATCCTCATCACCAATATGCTGACGCGCTATCCGGAACGCTTCGGCGCGCTGTTCTGCACGATCCCGCTGATCGACATGCGCCGCTACACCAAGCTTCTGGCAGGAGCAAGCTGGATTGCAGAATATGGGGACCCTGATAAGCTCGACGAGTGGGAGTGGCTCAAGACCTATTCCGCGTATCATACCGCCAAGTGCGGCCAAAAATACCCGCCGATCCTGATCGCCACTACGCGGCGGGACGATCGTGTTCATCCCGGACACGCGCGCAAGATGGCCGCGAAGCTCCAGGCGATGGGCTACGAGGCCTATTTCTACGAGCCGGCGGCGGGCGGCCATGGTTACGGCCGGGACCACAGGGAGTGCGCCGGCTACGAGGTGCTGGGCTTTCGATTCCTAAAGAGCAAGATCGGCTGGCTGGACGGCGAGGCTTAGGCGGGCCCGGCTCTTGTGATCCCACAAACTCCCGCGTGATTGTTGCACGACATTTTCAGCGGTAGGAGATTGGAAAGAAGCTCGGTTTTGACCAGTCAGCCCTATGCCGTCCAGCGGCATAGGGGCAGCCTTTCCATTTCTAACGCTTCAACGTTCGCGTGGAGAATACGATTGCGCAGCCGCCAATTTCGAGGCCGCAACCTCAACAACGATCATGGCGAGCTGGCTTGCCTGAGCTAGGCGCCGTTCGCCCCACACGAAGGAGAAACGAGATGAGTCAGCGGGATGTGGCCGAAGTCAATCTTCACGACCTACAGGTCTCGGATTCGCTGATTGGGAAATGCCAGCACTTGGTGAGGGAAGTGGCGATTCCCTATCAATGGGACGCGCTGAACGACCGCAATCCCGAAGCGACACCGAGCCACGCGGTAGAAAACTTCCGTATTGCCGCCGGACGTGCGAAGGGGGAGTTCTACGGCACGGTTTTTCAGGACAGTGATGTCGCAAAATGGCTAGAGGCGGTTGCTTGGTCGCTGTGCCAGACACCCAATCCGGACCTGGAGAAAGCCGCCGATGAGCTGATTGAATTGATTGCGGCCGCCCAATGCGGCGACGGCTATCTCAACACCTATTTCATGCTAAAGGCGCCTCAGGAGCGCTGGAGCAACCTAGCCGAATGCCATGAGCTTTACTGTGCCGGCCACTTGATTGAAGCGGGTATCGCTTTCCTTCTGGCTACTGGCAAACGACGCCTGCTGGAGGTCGTTTGCAAGCTTGCTGACCACCTCGGCAGAGTTTTCGGCCCGGAGCGCGATCAGTTGCACGGCTATGACGGCCATCCAGAAATTGAACTTGCATTGACGCGCCTCTACGAAGTGACGCAGGAGCAGCGATATCTGACGCTAGCCAATTATTTCGTGGAGCAACGCGGCACAGAGCCGCACTTCTATGACATAGAACACGAGAAACGCCGGCAATCCTGCCACGTCAAATCATCTGGCGTGCCCTGGACGGTGAAAAATAAAGCCTATAGCCAGGCGCACCTGCCAATTTCGGAACAGCGGACCGCAACCGGTCATGCGGTTCGGTTTGTATACCTCATGACTGCGGTCGCTCATCTCGCGCGTCTTCGTCAGAACGAGCAGCAACGCCAGGCTTGCCTGCGGCTATGGCAAAACATGGTGCAGCGTCAGATCTATGTCACCGGCGGTATCGGCTCGCAAAGCTTCGGCGAAGCGTTCAGCAGCGATTACGATCTGCCGAACGATACTGCGTACGCGGAAAGTTGCGCGTCGATTGGCCTGATGATGTTCGCGCGCCGTATGCTGGAGATGGAAGGGGACAGTCGCTATGCCGACGTGATGGAGCGCGCGCTCTACAATACGGTCCTGGGCAGTATCGCTTTCGATGGGCGTCACTATTTCTATGTTAACCCGCTCGAAGTTCATCCCAAAACGCTGCGGTCCAATGGCATCTACAGTCATGTCAGGCCGGTGCGGCAACGCTGGTTTGGCTGCGCCTGCTGTCCGCCGAACATCGCACGCATTTTCACATCAATTGGTCATTACATCTATACGCCATGCTCCGACGCGCTCTATATCAATCTCTATATTGGCAATAGCGTGGCGGTATCGGTTGGCGGGCATACGCTGCGGTTGCTCATGAGCGGCAAGTATCCTTGGAGGGACGAGGTGGAAATCGCTGTGGAATCCGCACAGCCAATCGCTCACACGCTCGCCCTGCGCCTGCCGGAATGGTGCAGCGCGCCGGAAACGACCCTGAACGGCGAACCTGTCAATTGCGAGTCGCGCAAGGGCTATTTGCACATTCACCGCACGTGGCGGCAGGGAGATCGGATCAAACTATCGCTGCCGATGGAAGTACGCCGCGTATACGGTCATCCGCAACTTCGCAATTTGGCGGGCAAGGTGGCTATCCAGCGTGGCCCTTTGGTTTACTGTCTGGAAGAAGCCGACAACGGGACCGAGTTACACAACGTTTGGCTTCCTGCAGAAAGCCGGTTTTCGCTTATCGAAGGCACTGGTCTCCTTAGCGACAAGATTTTGCTACAGGCTGATGGGGCCCGGTTGCAACACACGCATTCTGAAGAAAGGGCGCTTTATCAGTACGACAAAGCGCCCGGACGGCTACAACCGCAGCCGCTGACATTCATTCCGTGGTTCAGCTGGGCTAACCGCGGCGAAGGCGAAATGCGGATTTGGATTAATGAGCGTTGACGCGAACGCCTGAGTGGCGCGTCAAGGTGCGATCAAGTTTGGCCGTGATGGTGCCGTATCATCTCGGGCGCATCGGAGCTGACCCTTGCTTTCTTGACGGGCGGACCATCTTGCCGTGCGTCAGCCGTGTTCGGATTATCTGCGCTGGCTGTCCGATAGTCAGCTAGATTGCCGCCCAGAAACAAGACCTCGGTCTCCTCAGTCGGTATTCCCCTCACCCAAACTCGCAATTCCTCATCTCCAGGAGCATGCCCGCGCTCTAAAATAGCGTTGATTTTTTTGGTCGGCCAAGCGGTGACACTGCCATGCTCGGTCTCGTCCCTTGAAGGCGCAGTCGTGAGGGGTCCTCGCACAACGACACAAAAGCACTCTCTGTAACGCCCTGGGTGTGCAATGCAGCGAGGCGCGCCATATCAATTTCGTCCTCTCTTTGGTCGTCCGAGCAGATAGCGGCCTTAGAAACATGCGGGCTAGCGTGAGCACGCAGATCCGCTAAGGAACGCACATGCGCGATGGCACTCACCTCCTTCTGTAGGAGGGGCTCGCAATCGAAGTCCTCGTTCTGAAAACGGTGTAGCGGCAGATACGATGATGCCAACACGTCCTCGAGAATGCGGTCGCCATCGATACTGCCCGCGGAAGATCCGGTTGTTCTTGGCCACTGTGCTGTTCGCTGCTCAGCCAGCCTGATCTCGTTCCTGAGCGCCTCAACGTTCGCTCCGGCCAGTGAGTTGAGGCTCTGAAGTCAATTCGGAGCCTGTGCCGCTCAAAACGTAACTAAACGACGAACGTTTGAACTACTTTCGACCGAGAGCATCTCGTGACCGGGAGTGGCTTGTATGTGGCCCCTCCGGCAAAGCTCAGATGGAGCAGAATCGAATCGCCGCAAAATATGGCGGCGAACGTGCGTTGTTCCTTCTTGCTTTCCACGAGTTTGATTAATCTTCCGATCCGCGGTCGTCTTCACGCGCTGCCGCCCATATCGCAAGAACGACCAGGCCTTTGTCGATCAGAAGAACGGCGCGGTGGTCCGACGAATGGTTGGCTGCCGTCGATTCGAGGGGCTCGAAGCGGCTGCTCTGCTGGCTCGGCTTTGCTGTTCGGCCCGCTTGTTCGTGAACTTTTTCCAGCCGTCGTTTGATACGAAAGGAGCGCGACGGAGCGCGTGTCCACAATGCGAAGCTGAAGCGAGCGCGACGACGCCCCGATCCGCTCGTCAAAGCCACGCCACAGCTGCGCACATGGTTCGAGGCCGAGCCGTGGCGGACCAGCAGCGAACTTCTGTCCAAGCGTCAGGCAAAAAATCCCGGGGGTCTACCCACGCAAAGTACTCCGACCCCCTCAACGTCGTCTCAAATTGTGGCGCAACGAGCAAGCAAGCGCACTGGTGTTTGGCTCCGGGGGAAGACGCGGAACAAAGCGACGTGATCGTCACATCAATGGAAAGTCCCCCCTGCTCGACGGAGGATCGGTGGTCTAAGCTAGACCGGTGATCGCGCGTGCTCAAGGCTGGCGCGATGCGCCACCGCCTTCGGCGGCTGGCGGCCTTCCATGCGCGATCGCCGGTCTGTTGGCTTGGCAAGCGTTCGGTCGAGGACCGAGCGCGAAATCGGCGCGCTCGCAATACCGGCAGTTGTGAGACCCGCCTCCTAGCTCCCCTTGTTAGCTAGCATCTCAGACATACTGCACCAATTTGAGGTAATCGTCTGTGAGGACAGGGGAGCGGATGGAAGAAGCTGCGTCTTGAAGGAAGCAATTCAGAGTCCGACTAGCAGGAATGCGGCCTTCGAAAGATAGCCGTGCCGGCGCGCGAGTACGGAGAGTTGCTAATTCGGAACTGACTAGGTCAGCCGCGGCTCCGGCACAATCTGAGGCGGAGAAGCAACCAGCAGACATGACAGCTTGTGCCAGTCCTAATGTGGTGAGCCAACCCGCATAGATTAGCACGGCACCGTCTGTCTCATTGAGCCCAGAGAGTTCCTCAATTGCAGCAGCGTGGACCGGCGCCGCACCAAGAGACAGAAAAAGGTCGGCTATTTCGTCACGCGTGGCTCTTGAGAGAAGGCAGCGGCCGAGATGTGATAGGAGCGTCTCAGTCGGACCTTCGAAGATGCGGAGAATGCGAGCGTCTCGATAGATTTTAGCTACAGGCGTTCCCTCATCGTAGCCACGGCCACCTAACAGTTGGACGCATTGATCAGCGACGAGGCCGCACCACTCCGACGACAAAACCTTCGTTGCCGACGCAAGGTGGACGTTGGGCGCGCCCTGCGCTGAGACAAGTCGGCAGGATGCCCCCAGCATTGCCTTCACTACTTCCCGCCGGAGTACCATCTGCTCAAATAACTGCTCGATATAGCTGTTCTCAATCATGCGCAGCTTACCTAGTCGACGATGGCTTGCATATGAGGCTGCAACCTGGATAGCGCGCTCAAGGGCTCCAAGACCCATAGCAGCCACACCGATACGCCCGCGGTTCATACTAGATGCTGCTGCTCCCCAGCCGTCTTGATCGCGAGAGAGCACGTAAGCACTCGGCACTTCGACATCCTGGAACTCTAGAGTATTTTGAATAATGCCACGTAGACCGAGTGTGCGATGCTCGTGCGTGACCTTTAGGCCCGGAGCCTGCCTATCAACTAGTACACCAACGATCCGACCTTTCGCATCGGGACCAGAAGCTCGCGCAAAGCAAACGATCCAACGAGCCCAGTCAGCGAGGCCGATCCAAATTTTGCGGCCAGAGATGCGAACTCTATCTTCGTGCATGAAAGCCGAAGCCTCTATATGCCGCGGGGCAGAGCCAGCGCCAGGCTCCGTCAAAGCAAAAGCGCAAAGGTCGCCGCGTGTTGCACCCCACATGACATGCCTTTGTTCAGGGATGTGCGGTGCCGCTTCGATGCAGGGCAAGGCCAGGAAGTTATGGATGACGAGGGTAGAGGCAGCCGAGACATCGAAGGATGCAGTGGCGGAGATGAGGTCGATGGCCTCTTGCAAGGGAAGAGCTAATCCGCCGTGCTCTGCTGGTGTAGTGAGCCCGAACAGTCCATGCCTTGCTAATATGCTATGTAGGGCCGGAGGGAATGCTCGACGGTCATCCGCGTCTGCGAAATTCAACTGACTCAGGTCATCGATCAAACTGGAATATAGGGTAGGTGCACCACCATCAGCTGTGCGTTCCTGCGCATCCCCAAACAGGGAGTCGACTTGACTGTTCATAGCCCCTCGAATTGTCTGGACAATATAAGGGCATAATGATTGCGCCCGCGCTTCGTGCCAATCATCCCGGTGGCTAGCTCGAGTACACATTGGTATACGTAGATACCATCGTATTACAAGCAGGTTGCCCCTCATCGGGATTTATCGCGAGCGCTGCGCGGGCTCACATCAAGATGCATCTTGTCTATATGACCTCTCCGAGTAGAACTCTCGTTGTAGTCAGTGAGCTCCATTCTCCTCAAGAATCACTCAGAGTCATTGAGTGGTGATTCGTCCCAAAGAGAGCCTAGGGAGAGGTCCGTCATGCGCCCCATGGCCAGCAGAGTGAGACGAGGCTCGCTTGTGAGGCGTTCACCAAAACGCAAGCACCTTCGCTTTTGGAGGCGCTTCGCGGCTAGGGAGCAAAACAGATGAGGCACCAGAAGACTCTCGGGAACATCGCTAAATGCGGTAATACGGAGCTCAGGACACCAATTCGGCAGAATCGTGCAGGAAAGGCAGATAAGAGCGATGTTTTTCTGCGATCGCGACGCATTCGGTGTTGGGCTCCGACAAGACGGATGCGCTCGGCGCTTCCAAAGATACGCGCGCGGCGTTCATCGGTGTTCCAATTCGCTATGATGCAACGGTTGCGGGCAGATCGGGTGCTGGACGACCGCTCGCCATTCCGGCCGTCGGCCACCCTCTAGCGAGTAACCAATCTGGTCGGTCAAACCGTGAAGCTGCATTGCCTGGTCGCGCGCGTCCGCGAGCAAATTGGGCGCAGTGCTCCTGGCTGCAGAAGAGACTATCAGAGTTGAAGCCCACCCGCGACTGCAAGAAGATCCATTTCAAAGGCATCATCGGCAAACAGTCCCCGCGGCCTCTTGAGAATATCGCGGGCGTTGCCAAGTGCAGCAGGATCGTACTGTTGCGGACGTTCTGCGACCAGCAAGGAGTTGGTCGCCACGCGTGCACGAGCTGTCGCCGCGCGGCGAGGGACCCTTTATCAAGAAGAATTGCGCCGGGCTGCCTCGGTGCTTGATCGGAATTGTCCGCCCATGAGAAGAGGCTTTCACCTGAGCGCTGAACTCGCGCAAGGAATTATTCGAACGGGCTGACACGGCAATGCTGTTTCTCCCATGAGATCGGTGAGATCTCGCCACCCTTCCAGAAGCCGCCCCCCGCGCGAAAGGCGCGTTGACGTCCCGCTGCTCGCGGGGCGAGTTCTTGAAGAATTTCAAGGAGAACGGTCGTGATGATTGAGCTTCGATACCAATGCGATTGACGAGCTGATGAATTGCGGTTTTCCCGGCAATGTGCGCAAGCTCGAGAATTGGTGCAGCGGGGCGCGACGCTGGCCCAGGAATCTGTGATATCAGGACCGACTTTGCCAGCTCCTCACGGCCAGTGCCTGTCGGCGATGCTGTGGAGACGCGGATCGGACGAGCCAGTACTGCGGCAGCTGCTGATCGTGCCGCTGTCGCCGAAGCGCCGGCGCCGCTGCCGGCGGATCTGGTCACCGCATCCGATATCGAATCCGCAAGTTGCGGCCGAACCGGGATGAGACCGTCGAGCATTTAGAATCGGCGCGAAAATGACTGACCGCTACCCAATTACCGAGGCCATGGAGAGGTCGGGCTGAGTGCACGCGGAGGCGGCTCGCCTACCTCGGGTAAACCCCCGGAAGTACGGCATCCAGATCAAGCGGCTGTGAGCCGAGTGTCGCAATCGCGACACGCTGTATGGCCCAGGACACGCGCAAGGTGAAAATAGCCGAGATAAATCAGCTCGGCGTTTGGCACGAGCCTTGAAGGAAGAAGCCGTCCCGCATCGCCTGCCCAAGGAATCGGAGTTTATGGCCTACAAGATAATCGCCTCCCAGTGCACCGTCTGCGGCGCATGTGAGTTCGAATGCCCGAACGCAGCAATCAGCCTCAAGAACGACATATATGTAATCGACCCGAAGAAGTGCACCGAATGCGAGGGGCAGTGCGACACGCCGCAATGCGCCGTTATCTGCCCGGTGCCCGGCACGTGCGTGCAAGCATAAGGAGCGACCGATGAGCGGGTCCGCTGCGCGCAGCAAGATTGAAACACTATCGGCGACGTTTCTGATTGGCGGCCTCGCTGGCCCCGAGCTGCGTGTGACTTGCGCGATCCCCTATGCGGTCAAGGGGGCGCGCCGCAGCCGTCGTCGGACATGGTCGGAGTCGTCCTTGCGCGAGCGGCGGAGCGGGCAATGGTAGCCGTAAAAAACACGGTCGACCGGGTGCGCTGGATCGACGTCGACCAATATCGATATGGTTTTGAGACGCTGATCGAGTCCGACAAGGCCCCCAAGGGTCTCTCGGAAGACACCGTCCGCTTCATTTCCGCGAAGAAGAACGAGCCGGCCTGGATGCTGGAATGGCGTCTGGAGGCCTATCGCCGCTGGCTGACCATGACCGAGCCGACCTGGGCGCGCGTCAACTATCCCAAGATCGACTACCAGGACATCTATTACTACGCGGCGCCGAAGCCGAAGAAGACGCTGTCGTCGATCGACGAAATCGATCCCGAAATCCTCAAGACCTACGAGAAGCTCGGCATTCCCTTGCGCGAAGTCGCCATTCTCGAAGGCGTCGAGCCCCCGCCCGGCGGCGAGCCGTCGGCTAACCGCAAGATCGCGGTCGACGCGGTGTTCGATTCGGTTTCGGTGGCGACCACCTTTCAGAAGGAGCTGAAGGCTGCTGGCGTGATCTTCATGCCGATCTCGGAGGCGATCCGCGAACACCCCGAGTTGGTGAAGAAGTATCTCGGCACGGTCGTGCCGACCTCGGACAATTATTTCGCGACGCTGAACTCGGCGGTGTTCTCGGACGGCTCGTTCGTCTACGTGCCGCCGGGCGTACGCTGTCCGATGGAGCTGTCGACCTACTTCCGCATCAACGAGCGCAACACCGGCCAGTTCGAGCGCACGCTGATCATCGCCGACAAGGGCTCCTACGTCAGCTATCTCGAAGGGTGCACCGCACCGCAGCGCGACGAGAACCAGTTGCATGCGGCGGTCGTTGAACTCGTCGCGCTCGACGACGCCGAGATCAAATATTCGACGGTACAGAACTGGTATCCTGGCAATTCCGAAGGCTTGGGCGGCATCTACAATTTCGTCACCAAGCGTGGCGACTGCCGCGGCAACCATTCGAAGATTTCCTGGACCCAGGTCGAAACCGGATCGGCGATCACCTGGAAGTATCCGAGCTGCATCCTGCGCGGCGACAATTCTCGCGGCGAGTTCTATTCGATCGCGATCTCGAACGGTCACCAGCAGGTCGACTCTGGCACCAAGATGCTCCATCTCGGCAAGAACACGTCGAGCCGGATCATTTCCAAGGGCATCGCGGCTGGCAAATCGCAAAATACCTATCGCGGCCTCGTCACCGCCCATCGCAAGGCGACCGGCGCACGCAATTATACGGCCTGCGACTCGCTTCTGATCGGCGACAAATGCGGGGCGCATACCGTGCCTTACGTCGAGGCGAAGAACTCGTCTGCGACCTTCGAGCACGAAGCGACGACGTCAAAGATCTCCGAGGACGTGCTGTTCTATTGCACCCAGCGCGGGCTCTCGCAGGAGGAAGCGGTTGGCCTCGTCGTCAACGGTTTCGTGAAGGACGTGCTGCAGCAACTGCCGATGGAGTTCGCAGTTGAGGCGCAGAAGCTGATCTCGATCTCGCTCGAAGGATCGGTGGGATAGCGACCTCATCCTGAGGAGGCCGCGTAGCGGCCGTCTCGAAGGATGAGCGGAAAGATTGTGGCCACGTCCTTCGAGACGCGCCTGGCGGCGCTCCTCTGGACGAGCGGTGAAAACGGAAAAAAGACATGTCATTGCTTGAAGTGAAAGACCTGAAGGTCCGCGTCGAGGATAACGAAATTCTCCACGGGCTGACGCTGACCGTGAACCCGGGCGAAGTCCACGCGATCATGGGACCGAACGGCTCCGGCAAATCCACGCTGTCGCACGTCATCGCCGGCAAGCCGGGTTACGAAGTCACGGATGGACAAATTCTGTTCCGCGGTGAAGACCTCCTGGAGATGGAGCCCGACGAGCGCGCCGCCAAGGGCGTGTTCCTGGCGTTCCAGTATCCGGTTGAAATCCCTGGTGTCACCACCTGGAATTTCCTGCACACGGCATTGAATGCCCAGCGCAAAGCTCGCGGCCAAAGCCAGCTTACCTCTCCAGAGTTTCTCAAGAAGGTCCGCGAGGTCGCAAAGTCGCTCAACATCCCGCAGGACATGCTCAAGCGCGGCGTCAACGTCGGCTTCTCCGGCGGAGAGAAGAAGCGCAACGAGATCCTGCAGATGGCGCTGTTCGAGCCGGCCGTCTGCATCCTCGATGAAATGGATTCCGGCCTCGACATCGACGCGCTGAGGATCGCTGCCGATGGCGTCAACGCGCTGCGTTCGCCCGATCGCGCCATGGTCGTCATCACCCACTACCAGCGGCTGCTCAACTACATCGTGCCTGATTTCGTGCACGTGATGTCGAAGGGCAGCGTCGTGAAGAGCGGCGGCAAGGATCTGGCGCTGGAGCTCGAGGCTTCCGGCTACACCCAGTTCGAAGACGCAGCCTGACTGCGGACGGATTTGTGATGAATGTTGTTCTGGCAAAAAACGAGACCGGGCGCGCGCTGAGCGAGAGCTTTGCGGTGGCGCGCGATCGGCTGCCGGGCGGCGGCAAGGTCGCCGAGGCGCGGAATACCGCCTTCGAGGCCTATGAGCGCGTCGGCCTGCCGCACCGACGGCTCGAGGAATGGAAATACACCGATCTGCGTGCGCTGATGCGCGAGGTGCTGCCGCTGGCGGCCGCACCGGATGCGGCCGCGCTGAAGCAGGCTGCTGCAGCCGTGAAGCTGCAGGCGATCAAGGGCGCCCGCCGGCTGGTGCTGGTGGATGGCGTGTTCGCGCCGAAGCTCTCTGAATTGGAGGGGCTGGAGAAGGGCCTTACTGTCCGCACTTTGCGCGACGTGCTGGAAACCGGCGACGCCGCGCTGCAGACGCAGTTGTTCACGCCCGACAATGCCAATCCGATGGTCGCGCTCAACAGTGCGATGATGACCGATGGCGTGGTGATCGAGATCGCCAACGGCGTCGTGCTGAAGCAGCCGCTGCAGGTCATTCATGTCGCGAGCGGCGCCACGCCGGCTGCAATGTTCACCCGTTCGCTGCTGCGTCTTGGCAAGGACACCGGCGCGACGCTGGTCGAGAGCTACATCGCGGCCGAGGGTGCGAAGGCCTATCAGGCGCATGACTCCCTGATCGTCGCAATCGGCGATAATTCCCGGCTCGACCATGTTCGACTGGTCGAGGATGGCCGCGACGCGTTCAACATCTCCTCCGCCGTCATCACGCTGGGCGCCCACGCGCATTTCAACACCTTTGGCATGACCTCCGGCGCCGCCGTCAGCCGCTATCAGGCGACCATCGCCTTTGCCGGCGAGGGCTCGAGGGTCGAGACTAACGGCGTCAATCTGCTCAACGAACGCCAGCACGCCGACACCACGTTGTTCATGGATCACGCGGTGCCGCATTGCGCCAGCCGCGAAGTGTTCCGCGCCGTCGTCGACGGCCGTGGCCATTCGGTGTTCCAGGGCCGCATCATCGTGCGTCCCGATGCCCAGAAGACCGACGCCAAGATGATGACGCGGGCACTGCTGTTGTCCGACGACGCCGAGGCTGACAACAAGCCGGAGCTCGAGATTTTCGCCGACGACGTCACCTGCGGCCATGGCGCCACGACCGGCGCACTCGACGAGAGCCTGCTGTTCTACCTGCGTGCCCGCGGCCTCTCCGAGAAGGAGGCCCAGGCGCTGCTGATCCAGGCCTTTGTTGGTGAGGCCATCGAATCCATCGTCAACGACGATCTGCGCGAGCTCGCAATCGCCGCCGCGCAGCGTTGGCTGGAGGCACGGGCATGACCCAGCATCCGGCGGTCAAGAATGGCGCCTATGACGTGGCCCGCGTGCGGGAGGATTTCCCCGCGCTGGCGATGAAGGTCTATGGCAAGCCGCTGGTCTATCTCGATAATGCCGCGTCCGCGCAGAAGCCGACCGCCGTGCTTGATCGCATGACGGAAGCCTACAGAAGCGAATACGCCAACGTACATCGCGGCCTGCATTATCTTGCCAATGCCGCGACGGAGGCTTATGAGGGCGGCCGCGCGAAGGTGGCGCAGTTCGTCAACGCGCGTCGCACCGAGGAGATCATCTTCACTCGTAGCGCCACCGAGGCGATAAATCTGGTCGCCCAGACCTTCGGCCGCGAGCGCATCACACCGGGTGATGAGATCGTTCTCTCGATCATGGAGCACCACGCCAACATCGTGCCCTGGCATTTTCTGAGGGAACGCTATGGCGTTGTCATCAAATGGGCGCCAGTGGACGGGGAGGGCAATTTCCTCCTCGAGGAGTTCGAGCGGCTTCTGACCGAGCGCACCAAAATGGTTGCGATCACGCAGATGTCCAACGTGCTCGGCACCGTCTTGCCGGTGAAGGAGATCGTGAGGATCGCGCATGCACGTGGCGTCGCGGTGTTGGTCGACGGCTCGCAAGCCTGCGTCCATATGGATGTTGATGTCCGCGATATTGATTGCGATTTTTACGTGATGACGGGCCACAAACTGTATGGGCCGACCGGCATCGGCGTGCTTTATGGTAAATATGCGCATCTGGCGTCGATGCCGCCGTTCAACGGTGGCGGCGAGATGATCCGCGAGGTCTCGCGTGGCGGCGTCACCTATGGTGATCCGCCTTACCGGTTCGAGGCTGGCACGCCTCCGATCGTCGAGGCGATCGGTCTGGGCGCGGCCGTGGACTATATCAATTCAATAGGAAAGGCACAGATCCACAAGCACGAGAGCGCACTGCTGGCTTACGCGCAGGAGAAGCTGCGGGGCATCAACTCCCTACGTATTATCGGAACGGCGGCCGAGAAGGGCGCGATCATCTCCTTCGAAATGAAGGTCGCGCATGCACACGATTTTGCCACCGTGATCGATCGTGCAGGCGTGGCGGTGCGCGCCGGGACCCATTGCGCGATGCCGCTGCACGAGCGTTTTGGGGTGCCAGCGACGTGCCGCGCTTCGTTCGCTCTCTACAACACGCATGAAGAGATCGATGCGCTGGCGGGCGCGCTTATTAAGGCGCAGGAGCTGTTCTCATGAGCGAAGGAGCCGGCCCCAGACCATGAGGCGCGTCGTGTATACGCGAGTTGCCGCAGCAATGAGCTAAGCCTTGTATCGCAGGACTTCCGCGCAGGCGAGTGGGTCCGCTCCTTGACGCTGATTGAGAACGGCGCATGTATCCGCGCACATGGATGTTGGCGAGCCGCTGGTCTTTGCGGGCGACATGGGAATCGTGCGGCAGAGCCGGCGTTTTCTTCGTGATCTCTGCTACACCCGTTGGGTTCATAGCGCGGGCCGTCTTCGTTATCATTCGCGCTCACGAGATGATTCGTCTCGGCGAGAGGGCGGATCTCTCGGCTGTTTCGAGGTACTGGGCCTAGAGCATGATCCCGAAAAGTGGGAACAGGTTTTCCGAAAGATCCTGCTCAAACAAAGAGATGAGATCATGATGCGAATTCTATCTAGTCGCATTATGATCGAGACGCCTGCCCGGCGTGCCGCCTGAATTGACCTGTATGCCACCGACCGAACCGTTCCGAAGGCGCACCGCCGTTCAGCGTGAGGCTGCTTGATGCACGGTTCGAGCCGTCCACCTCGAGGGCACCCGCACGTGTGATCTCACGGCAACGATGGCGCGAGAGGGACAAAGATCTGGGACAGATGCTGCAACGCTGTGCAGCAGGGGGCTCGCCCTCAAAGTTGATCTGAGCACGGGAGCGCCCCAATCGGGCGCGGTGGCCTGCCGATCCTCAGTCGCCATCTGCCTGTCGCGCAAATCTAAGAGCCGGCCGGCCTATACGTCCCCGTAGGCCGCCTCAAGATTCTTCGGCCCGCGGCCATAGCCTGCGGTCATGAACAGCGCGCCGATGATCGCGAGGTTCTTCAAGGCATCGACCAGCACCTGGGCGTTGCCGGGCGCCGGCTGATTCCAAAGTCGTAGATAAGTCGAGATCCCGACATAGAAGACCAAAAGAAAGACAAAGAAGCGCGCACCAAAGTTCAACGCGATCATCAGCCTCGCGATGAGTTCGAGCGCGCCGACCACAACCGACAGAAATTGCGGCGTCGGCATTCCGGTCGCGCTCTCAAGCGGCGCGGTGTAGGGCGCGAACGCCTCGGGGATTAAAAAGTTTGTCGCGATGAGATCAGCGGTCTGCTGTATGCCGAACAGCTTCATCGCCCCCGTGTAAATGAACAGCACGGCGAACAGAACTCGCCAAGGTAACGAACGCTGGCATGGTCGACCTCACTGCAGTGCGGATGCGCGAAGAGCGGACGGAGGAGCGGAACGATTATGGTCGTTCCGCTCTCCGCGATCAAATCGAATCCGTCTGCGCGCGGAAAGCGACCGCCTTCAATTAGCCGAGTTGCGCGCGGCCAGCGCGCTCCTGGGCCTCGACCGCGGCGACCGCCGTCATGTTGAGGACGCCGCGCGCGGTCACCCCGGGCGTGAGGATATGCGCCGGCCACGCCGGACCGATCAGGATCGGCCCGACGGGAAGCGCATCCGCCAGGACCTTGATCGTCTGATAGGCGATGTTGGCCGCATCCAGCGTCGGCATAATCAGGATGTTGGCCTCGCCCTCCAATCTCGATTGCGGCAGCACCATCCGTCGTGCAGCGGCCGACAGCGCGGTGTCGCCCTGCATCTCGCCGTCGGCCTCGAGCTCCGGGTGCTTATCCTTCAGAAGCTGGGTGGCGCGGCGCATCTTGCGCGAGGAGTCGGTGTCATAGCTGCCGAAGTCGGAATGCGACACAAACGCGACCTTCGGCTTGAAGTTGAAGCGCTGGACGTGGAGGGCCGCCAGCGCCGCCATTTCGGCCAGTTCCTCCGCGCTTGGGGAGGGCCGCACCTGGGTATCGGCGATGAAATAGGAGCCGTTGCTGGTGATCATCAGCGCCAGCGCCGCATAATCGCTGACGCCCGGCAAGAAGCCGATGATCTCGCGCACATGGCGCAGATGGCTCATGTACCGCCCCTCGACGCCGCACAGCATGGCGTCGGCTTCCCCGCGCACCACCGCGAGCGCCGCGATCACCGTGTTGTTGGTGCGCACCACCGTGCGCGCTACATCCGGCGTGACGCCGCGGCGCCCTGCAACGTCGATATAGCACTGCACGTAGGAGCGATAGCGCGGATCGTCCTCGGGATTGACAAGGTCAAAATCCTTGCCCACCTTGATCGACAGGCCAAACCGCTTGATGCGGGTTTCCACCACCGACGGCCGCCCCACCAGGATCGGCCGCGCCAGCTTCTCCTCGAGCACCACTTGCGTGGCGCGCAGCACGCGCTCGTCCTCGCCCTCGGCGTAGATGACGCGCACCGGCTGCGTCTTGGACTTGGCGAACATCGGCTTCATGACGAGGCCGGAGCGGAACGCAAACCGCTCAAGCAGCGCGCTATATTCGTCGAAATTCTTAATCGGCCGCGTCGCCACGCCGGAGTCCATCGCAGCCTTCGCCACCGCCGGTGCGATGCGCAGGATCAGGCGCGGATCGAACGGGCTCGGGATCAGCGATCCAGGCCCAAAGCCCTGCGTCTCGCCGGTGTCGAAACCGGGCGCCACCGCGTCCGACGGCGGATCGCGCGCAAGCTGCGCGATTGCATCGACCGCCGCATGCTTCATCTCCTCGTTGATCGCGGTGGCGCCGACATCGAGCGCGCCGCGGAAGATGAAGGGAAAGCACAGGACGTTGTTGACCTGGTTCGGGAAGTCCGAACGTCCCGTGCAGATCATCGCGTCGGAACGGGCTTTGCGGGCCTCGTCCGGCATGATCTCCGGCACCGGGTTGGCGAGCGCCATCACCAGCGGCTTGTCGGCCATCTGCTTGACCATTTCCGGTTTCAGCACGTTCGGCGCTGACAACCCCAAGAAGATATCCGCACCGGGGATGACATCCGCGAGCACCCGCGCATCAGTGTTCTGCGCATAGACGGCCTTCCAGGGGTCCATCGAGTTGTTGCGGCCTTCATGGACGACGCCATCGATGTCGCAGACCCAGATGTTCTTGCGCTGCGCCCCCATCGACACCAGCAGGTTGAGACAGGCGATCGCGGCCGCGCCGGCACCGGAGCAGACGATCTTCACTTCGGGCAGCTTCTTGCCGTTGAGAAGCAGCGCGTTGACGATCGCAGCGCCCACGATGATCGCGGTGCCGTGCTGGTCGTCATGGAAGACCGGGATCTTCATCCGCTCCTTCAGCTGCGCCTCGATTTCAAAGCATTCCGGTCCGCGGATATCTTCGAGATTGATGCCCCCGAAAGTCGGCTCCAGCGCCGCCACGGTGTCGACCACGCGCTCGATGGTGTCGGCCTTTATCTCGATGTCGAACACGTCGATGCCAGCGAACTTCTTGAACAGCACCGCCTTGCCCTCCATCACCGGCTTGGACGCCAGCGGGCCGATGTTGCCGAGGCCGAGCACGGCGCTGCCGTTACTGACCACGGCGACCAAATTGGCACGCGCCGTCAGCGAGGCGGCCTCAGCGGGGTCTTTGGCGATTTCGGTGCAGGCGGCGGCAACGCCGGGCGAATAGGCGAGCGCAAGGTCGCGCTGGTTGACGAGCGGCTTGATCGCCTGGATTTCGAGCTTACCGGGTCGTGGCAGCCGGTGATAAGCCAGCGCCGCCGAAAGGAGATCTTCAGAATGGGATGACATGCTACTCTCGCGTTTCCTGACCCCAAGCTTCCAATTCTGTGCTAGTCTAACCGAGGTCAGTTGTCCGGTAGATGGAGCCGGATGTGAAGCACGCCCCGCAGCCTGGATGCAACATCGGATTGCACCCTCATCAACAGCCCCTAGTGCGTTAAGACGCATCGCTCGGGCGGCCTGGGCGTCGACGCGCATGCAGAAGACCATAGAGCGGAATCGTACGAGCGCTGTGGCTTGAGGTGCTCAGGCACTCGAACAACACCTGCGGGTCGGCCGCGACGATCTCTCTGGCTGGCTGGCCCAATAGCATTGGGATAAGGACGGCGATGAGGTCAGGCGCAATGTGCGCACCACCGTCGCCAACGAGGTGAGCAGCGGTCGGGCTTCGCGACGATGGTGAGCCAGACTGGCTGACGCAACCTTGCAGCTGGGTCGCCTCGTCACGTGCCATTTCCGGCAGCTGGCCCGCCAAGTATCGCAATGTTCTCGCGGCCTTGTAGGGGAAATGCGGTGCAATATCACGCGCGCCCGCCCTTGTTTTATTTCGAACAGGATCAAACGAGCACGTCTGTGGACACGCTCGATGTCGGGTTTGCAACAACAGCCCGATTACCCGCGCGAACGTGGCTATCTACTTTCAACTGCGCTGATTTTTTCGCTCACGCCCCGGCTGGCACGGTCGTTGCAAAACTCTTCGCCGAGAGCCGCCGTCGCAACAGGAAACCTTTGAAGGATATCAGCATGAGTCTCGCCACGACCCAGAGCATCGCGGAAATCAAGGCCCGCAACAAAGAGCTGATTCAGGAGGTGCTGAAGGTCTATCCGGAGAAGACCGCAAAACGGCGCGCCAAGCACCTCAATGTTCACGAGGTCGGCAAGTCGGACTGCGGAGTCAAGTCCAACCTCAAATCCATCCCCGGCGTGATGACGATCCGCGGTTGCGCCTACGCGGGCTCCAAAGGTGTGGTCTGGGGACCGATCAAGGACATGATCCATATCAGCCACGGTCCGGTCGGCTGTGGACAGTACTCGTGGGGCTCGCGGCGTAACTATTACGTCGGCACGACAGGCATCGATAGTTTTGTGACCTTGCAGTTCACATCCGACTTCCAGGAAAAGGATATCGTGTTCGGCGGCGACAAGAAGCTCGTCAAAATTATTGACGAGATCCAGGAGCTGTTCCCGCTCAACAACGGCATCACCATCCAGTCGGAATGCCCGATCGGCCTGATTGGCGACGACATCGAGGCAGTCTCCAGGGCGAAGTCGAAGGAATATGGGGGCAAGACCATCGTGCCGGTTCGCTGCGAGGGTTTCCGCGGCGTGTCACAGTCGCTCGGCCACCATATTGCCAACGACGCGGTGCGCGATTGGGTGTTCGACAAGGTCACGCCCGAGAGCAAGCCGACGTTCGAGCCGACGCCCTACGATGTCGCGATCATCGGCGACTACAATATCGGCGGCGATGCCTGGTCATCCCGAATTCTGCTTGAGGAAATGGGCCTGCGCGTGATCGCGCAGTGGTCCGGTGACGGTTCCCTGGCCGAGCTCGAGGCAACGCCGAAGGCGAAGCTTAACGTGCTGCATTGCTACCGCTCGATGAACTACATCTCGCGCCACATGGAGGAGAAATTTGGTATTCCCTGGTGCGAATACAACTTCTTCGGGCCCTCCAAGATCGTGGAGTCGCTGCGCAAGATCGCCGGTTATTTCGACGACAAGATCAAGGAGGGTGCCGAGCGGGTGATCGCAAAATATCAGCCGCTGGTGGACGCGGTGATCGCTAAATATCGCCCGCGCCTGGAAGGCAAGAGCGTGATGCTGTTCGTTGGCGGACTGCGTCCGCGCCACGTGATCGGCGCCTACGAGGACCTCGGCATGGAGGTCGTCGGCACCGGCTACGAGTTCGGTCACAATGACGACTACCAGCGCACTGCCCAGCACTACGTCAAGGATGGCACGCTGATCTACGACGACGTCACCGGCTACGAGTTCGAACGCTTCGTCGAGAAGGTCCAGCCTGACCTGGTCGGCTCGGGCATCAAGGAAAAATATGTCTTCCAGAAGATGGGTGTGCCGTTCCGCCAAATGCACTCCTGGGACTATTCGGGTCCGTATCATGGCTATGATGGATTTGCGATCTTCGCGCGCGACATGGACATGGCCATCAACTCACCGATCTGGAAAAAGACCAAAGCGCCGTGGAAGGACGTCCCGAAGCCGAAGCTGTTGGCTGCCGAATAACCCAAGTGGCCCGGCTCTCTGTTGAGAACCGAAGCCGATATTGATCACGATTTTGAAAGGATCCTACCAATGGCGCAGAGTGCAGAACACGTGCTCGATCATTTCGAGCTGTTCCGCGGTCCGGAATACCAGCAGATGCTGGCCAACAAGAAGAAGATGTTCGAGAATCCCCGCGATCCCGCGGAGGTCGAACGCATCAGGGAATGGGCGAAGACGCCCGAATATCGCGAAAAGAATTTTGCGCGGGAAGCGCTGACGGTAAACCCAGCCAAGGCCTGCCAGCCGCTGGGCGCGGTGTTCGCCTCAGTTGGCTTCGAGGCCACGCTGCCCTTCGTGCACGGCTCCCAAGGCTGCGTGGCCTATTACCGCAGCCATCTGTCGCGGCACTTCAAGGAGCCAAGCTCCTGCGTCTCCTCGTCGATGACAGAGGACGCTGCGGTATTCGGCGGGCTGAACAACATGATCGATGGGCTCGCCAACAGCTATAATATGTATAAGCCCAAGATGATCGCGGTCTCCACCACCTGTATGGCGGAGGTGATCGGAGACGACCTCAACGCCTTTATCAAGACGTCCAAGGAAAAAGGCTCGGTTCCGACGGATTTCGATGTGCCGTTCGCGCACACGCCAGCCTTCGTGGGCAGCCACGTCACCGGGTACGACAATGCGCTCAAGGGCATCCTGGAGCATTTCTGGGACGGCAAGGCCGGGACAGCCGCGAAACTCGAGCGCGCGCCCGACAAAAAGATCAACCTCATCGGCGGCTTTGACGGCTACACCGTCGGCAATATCCGCGAGATCAAGCGCATTTTCGAATTGATGGGCATCCAGTACACCATTCTTGCCGATAATTCCGATGTGTTCGATACACCGACCGACGGCGAGTTCCGGATGTATGACGGCGGCACGACTCTGGAAGACGCCGCGAACGCGGTTCACGCTAAGGCAACGATCTCCATGCAGCAGTGGTGCACGGAAAAGACGCTGCCGTTCATCGCCGACCATGGCCAGGAGGTCGTGGCGTTCAATTATCCGGTGGGCGTGTCCGCAACCGATGAGTTTCTCATGGCGCTGTCGCGCATCAGTGGCAAGGACATCCCGGAGGAACTGGCGCGAGAACGCGGCCGCTTGGTCGACGCGATGGTCGACTCCAGCGCGCATATCCACGGCAAGAAATTCGCGATCTATGGCGATCCTGACCTCTGCTATGGGTTGGCTGCCTTCCTGCTCGAGCTTGGCGCCGAGCCGATCCATGTGCTGTCCACGAACGGCAACAAGGCCTGGGAGGAGAAAATGCAGGCGTTGTTTGGAAGCTCGCCGTTTGGGCAGAACTGCCATGCCTATCCGGGGCGAGACCTCTGGCATATGCGCTCGCTCTTGTTCACCGAGCCGGTCGACTTCCTGGTTGGTAACACCTATGGCAAGTATCTGGAGCGCGACACCGGCACGCCGCTGATCCGGATCGGTTTCCCGATCTTCGATCGGCATCACCATCACCGCTCTCCGGTGTGGGGCTATCAGGGGGGCATGAACGTGCTGGTGAAGATTCTCGACAAGATCTTCGACGAGATCGACAAGAAGACCAACATTGCCGGCAAGACCGACTATAGCTTCGACATCATTCGTTGATGACGAACGGCGCGCGCCATCGCCGGCAAACGTCGGCGATGGCCTAAGCGCACGATGGACTGATCTTCGCGAACAAGCTCGGTTGAGAGGAGAGACGGATGAGTTCGCTATCGGCCACGATCCAGGAGATCTTCAACGAGCCGGGCTGCGCCAAGAACGCCAACAAGTCGGATGCCGAGCGCAAGAAGGGCTGCACCAAGCAGCTGCAGCCGGGCGGCGCCGCAGGCGGCTGCGCCTTCGACGGCGCCAAAATTGCGCTGCAGCCTTTTACCGACGTCGCCCATCTGGTGCACGGTCCGATCGCCTGTGAGGGTAATTCCTGGGACAACCGCGGTGCGGCTTCGTCTGGCGCCAGCATCTGGCGCACCGGCTTCACCACTGACATGAATGAAACCGATATAGTATTTGGGGGCGAGAAGCGTCTCTACAAAGCAATCAAAGAGATCATCAACAAGTACAACCCGCCGGCCATCTTCGTCTATCAGACCTGCGTTCCCGCCATGATCGGCGACGACATCAATGCGGTTTGCAAGGCGGCTTCGCAAAAGCTCGGCAAGCCGGTCATTCCCGTAAATTCGCCTGGCTTCGTCGGCCCCAAGAACCTCGGCAACAAGCTTGCCGGCGAGGCCTTGCTCGAGCATGTCATCGGCACGCAAGAGCCGGACTACACCACGCCCTACGACATCAACCTGATTGGCGAATACAACCTCTCCGGCGAGCTTTGGCAGGTCAAGCCGCTGCTTGACGAGCTCGGTATCCGCATCCTCTCCTGCATCTCGGGGGACGGCAAATATCGCGAAGTCGCCTCATCGCACCGGGCGCGCGCTGCCATGATGGTATGTTCGAAGGCGATGATCAATGTCGCGCGCAAGATGGAGGAGCGTTACGGCATCCGGTTTTTCGAAGGGTCGTTCTATGGCATCCAGGATTCCAGCGATTCGCTGCGCCAGATTGCCCGGCTGTTGGTCGAGCGCGGGGCGCCTTCCGAACTGATCGAGCACACCGAGGTGGTGATCGCGCGCGAGGAGGCGCGCGCTTGGGCCGCGATCGAACCGTACAAGCCCCGCTTTGCCGGCAAGAGGGCACTACTGATCACCGGCGGCGTCAAGTCCTGGTCCGTGGTGGCGGCGCTGCAGGAGGCAGGTCTCGAGCTGGTCGGCACCAGCGTCAAAAAATCCACCAAGGAGGACAAGGAGCGCATCAAGCAGCTGATGGGGCAGGATGCCCACATGATCGAGAACATGACGCCACGCGAGATATACACAATGCTGAAGAACGCGAAAGCGGACATCATGCTCTCGGGTGGCAAATCGCAGTTCGTTGCGCTGAAAGCGACGATGCCTTGGCTGGACATCAACCAGGAGCGCTGCCACGCCTATATGGGCTATGTCGGTATGGTGAAGCTAGTCGAGGAGATCGACAGGGCGCTGTTCAACCCGATGTGGGAGCAGCTGCGTCGACCGGTGCCGTGGGACGAGGTGGCCAAAAACCGGCAGAAGGCGATAGCGCAAATGGACGCGCAGGCCGCCGCGGTTGCCGCCGATCCGGAGACGACCCGGCGCGCGAAAAAGGTCTGCTTCTGCAAGGAAGTCGATCTCGGAACCATCGAGGATGCGATCCGCTCGCATGGTCTGACCAGCGTCGAGGCAGTCAGACAGCACACCAACGCGTTCGGTGGCTGCTGCAAGCGGCGTATCGAGGACATCCTGGCGAAAATGCCGGCCTCCTCGCCGCTTGCCATGCTGCAGGCCGCGGAATAGGACGGCGTCATGGCCATCGTCACCACGCCGAAGAAGGCCTGCGCGGTCAACCCGCTGAAGATGAGTCAGCCGATTGGCGGCGCATTCGCGTTCATGGGCTTGCGTGGGGCGATGCCGCTTCTGCACGGCTCGCAAGGGTGCACATCCTTCGGGCTCACGCTGTTCGTGCGGCATTTCAAGGAGGCGGTGCCGCTGCAGACGACTGCGATGAGCGAGGTGGCGACCGTGCTCGGCGGTTATGAAAATGTCGAGCAGGCTATTTTCAACATATACAATCGTGCCAAGCCGGAGATCATTGGCATCTGCTCGACCGGAGTGACCGAAACCAATGGCGATGACGTCGACGGCTACATCAAGCTGATCCGCGAGCAGCATCCGCAGCTCGCCAAATTTCCTCTAGTCTTTGTCTCGACGCCGGATTTCAAGGACGCCTTCCAGGACGGGTGGGAAAAGACGGTGGCATGCATGGTCGACGTACTGGTGGAGGCGCCGGTCGGGGCGGAGCGTGATCCCGCGCGGGTGAATGTCCTCCCCGGATGTCACCTGACACCGGGTGACCTCTACGAACTCAGGACCATCCTGGAGGATTTCGGCCTGAAGCCATCCTTCCTGCCTGATCTCGCGGGATCGCTGGATGGGCATATACCGGACGAGTTTACGCCAACGACCATTGGTGGCATCGGGGTTGACGAAGTCGCGGGCATGGGCCGGTCCAGCTGGACCATTGCCATCGGTGCGCAGATGCGGCGGGCGGCAGAAGCCATGCAGGCCAAAACTGGGGTGCCGTTCCGCCTGTTCGAGCGGCTGTGCGGCCTCATCCCCAACGATGAATTCATCGCTTTCCTGAGCGACATCAGTGGCCGCCCTGTGCCGGCAAAGTATCGGCGCCAGCGCGGCCAGCTCGCCGACGCGATGCTGGACGCCCATTTCCATGTCGGCGGCCGCAAGCTCGCAATTGGTGCCGAGCCTGACCTCCTGTTCGACCTGTCTAGCATGCTTCACGAGATGGGCGCGCAGGTGACGGCAGCCGTGACGACCACGCAGTCGCCGGTGCTGGAGCGGATCGGAACCAACGAGGTGCTGATCGGCGATCTCGAGGATCTGGAAGAGCTTGCTTGGACGAGGAATTGCGACCTGCTGATTACGCATTCGCATGGCCGCCAAGCGGCCGCGCGGCTGAAGATTCCGTTTTATCGCGCGGGATTTCCGATGTTCGATCGAATCGGCGCGGGACACCAGCTATCCGTCGGCTATCGCGGCACGCGCGATGTGATCTTCAATATCGCCAATCTCGTGATCGCCGACCGCGAGGAAAATCATCAGCCTACGCCCGATAGCTGGCGGACCTCGAGACAGCCCTTAAAGCCCAGCCGCCGCAGCTTCATCGCCTCAACAGAGGAATCGATTGCATGAAAGTCGCATTCGCTACCCAAGACTTGAGGCGCGTCGATGCGCATTTTGGCTGGGCCAAGTACATCGCGATCTATGATGTTGGGCCGATCGGGCACGTATTTCTGAAGGCGATTCAGTTCGACGGCGATCTCAAGGAAGACGGCAACGAGGACAAGCTCGCGCCCAAGATCGAGGCAATCAAGGATTGCGCCATCCTCTATGTCGCGGCAATCGGCGGCTCCGGTGCCGCACGGGTAGTGGCGAACAATATACATCCGATCAAGGTGAACAAGCCAGAGAACATCCTGGTGCTGGTCGAGAAGCTTCGGCACGTGCTGAAGGGTACGCCGCCACCCTGGCTGCGCAAGGCGCTGGCAAAGGACCAGGAGCGCACGCTCGATTTCGAAGAATGAGGACGACATGACTGAAGCCGCGGATATCGTGCAAACCGATCGCGCGCTCGATGCGCCATTCGTGAGAGAACTGATCAAGATCTGGCGCGCCCAGGACGTCCACGGCGCGTGGGACGGCAAGAGCGATCTCGATCTGCTCGAACCCTATATTCTGGACAAGGAGAAACGGCGGGCGCTGCCGATCGTCGGCGATCCCGATCCGGATACGGTCTGGCGGCTGGAGCTGTTCTTCAATGCAGTCGCGCTCTCGATCGAGAAGGGGACGGGTGTGATGATCCAGCCGATGCTGAAGATGCACCATGAAGGCTTTGGCCGCATCGTGCTTATCGGCGGCCGGCTGGTCGTGGTGAACAAGCAGCTGCGCGATGTGCATCGCTTTGGCTTTGACAATCTCGCAAAGCTCGCCGCCGAGGGTGGCAAATACGTCGAAGGCGGCATCGAGATGACCCGGAAATTTCCCGACGTGGCGAACTATTGAGGGCAGCTCATGAGTGATCTTGAAATCCTGAAAGCAGAAATAAGAAAGCTGTCGGTCAAGGCGACGAAGGCCAAGATGGATCTGCACGATTTGTCGGAGGAACTTCCCGTCAACTGGACCTCCATCATGGCGGTGGCGCAGAAGGCGCACGATGCCTTTGCCGAACTCGAGGGCAAGCGCGAGGATCTCAAGGCGCTGGAAAAGGCCTAAAGGTATCCGATCATGTCATTTGCAACGCGCGACGGCCGCGACTGGACGCCGAACTACCTGATCTCAATTGATCCCAAGAAGTGCATCGGTTGTGGCCGTTGTTTCAAGGTCTGCGGTCGCGACGTCATGACGTTGAAGGGGATCAATGAGGAGGGCGATCTTGTCGATCTCGACGATGACGAAGACGATGAGATCGAAAAGAAGATTATGGTGATGAATGACCAGGGCGCTTGTATCGGCTGCGGCGCTTGCGCCCGGGTTTGTCCGACCAATTGCCAGACCCACCAGCCCGCGGCAACGGAAGCCGCTTGACGGCGCCTCTGTCCGCCTTTCCCGCAGGCAAGCGGGTGTTGGACGACCAAGCCTCGCTGAAGGGACTCTCCATGTTGCTGCGCTCCAGGATAGAGTACCTCGGCGCCGATCCATTCCCGCCAGCTTGCGGGTGCCGAGCCGACCCCAGGGTAGAATCATGCCCTCGTCGCCCGCAGGTATCTAAATTCGAATCTGCGAAAATGCCGGCTCGGATGGGTCAAAATGTCTGCGCCATGCGGAATCGGGCAATCCTCAATAACTTCATTCCGCTGTCGCCCTCTCTGCGTGCGCTAAACTCAATCCGGTCGACACCTTCGCCATGCCCAGACCTTAAGTGTCCATGAATCTCAAACTCAATGATGAGAACTTAGTGTTCATTTGGCCCTGGATAGCCGTCAACCTCAGAAACTAATCCAGCGTAGCGTTTGCCAGGAACCACGAGAGCTTAAATCTTGTCTCGCCAAGATCCGTTTTGCTTCTAAATGTCCTGCCGTTTTCTTCGGCCTCACCCACGCTCATTCCCACCCCGGGTGGCTCTTCGGTCCGTGCCGTATGGTTCCACTACACCATTCCGACCGAGACGATAGCGGGTCCAGCAACTTCGAATTCTAACGCACTTGACTCGGCTATGGCGGCGCGGGCGGAGGTTGATCTTTTGGCACGAAGACTTGGCAGGAAACAGCAATGCGACCGCCTCGTACCGCATTCAGGGTAATTGTTGTGTCAGTGCTCGGATCTCGTTTGATAAAAGATGCCTTGGTCCCGATCAATACTCTCGCGCCGTGAGCGATTCTTTCTAAGGTGCTGCCGCGGTGAACCGTGAATTCGGTTATCACTGGGAGGGCGACTTCGTAGCTGTGATAGCTTACGGTGAAACTTATTCCAGCTTTTTGGCGACGGCCGGTGCACTGCAACCCATCGCGGCTTGCTATACATTTTGCCCAGTTTTCGGCAACGCCCGGTCCGAGGTACTGCTCGGAAAGAAAACCTGCTGCCGTTTCGTTCTGCTGACGATCAGTCCTTAGGCAGTTCAGCCGCTTCCAGGCATCGATTTCGTCGGGGTTACTATGATCGGCGACGAGCGTGCTGTGAGAGCCTTTTATGGTGACACCCGCGTACCCACCGCCTTTGCTAGCCCCCGTTCGCCGGGTTTCTGACATTTGAAAGTGGCGCTGAATTTCGCTGCTGTTGGCGCTGCACGCCCAATAATGCTCTGCGGCTTGATAACTTCGGTCGTTTGTCCCAACCCGCTTTGTCAGTAGTGCATCGGACAATATGGCGTTGCAAGTATCCACGCCTTCAGCCTGTAACGCAGTTGGATAGGCGGTGAGCAAAAAACAAAGCGAGGCCGCGTTGACACCTCTGCGGACAATAGCCTGGAGTTCCATTTATCGCTCTCGTCACAGAACTGCGGAATTCGTGAGTACCGATCGGAGCAGCGGACGCTCGTCGAGCGAGCCGACTAGCGCCGCGATCATGTCCATCAGCGTGATCCGCTGCCGCTCTATGTCGCTTGCGAACAGTTCTCTTGCATCGGGGACTCGTCCAATGAACCGATTGTAACACAGGTCAGCGACGTCGCGGCGCAACTGCCACATCGCATCGAATGATTTCTTTGTAAGATCGACCTGCTCGGGCGTCATTGATCAGACTAGCAGGCTGGTAAAGAATGGTTCTGTGATCTCAGTGACTGACGGCTCCTTCTCGTCAGAAGTGACGACGGTCACAAATTCGTTTTTGCAGTTCCAGCAGCGCCAAAGATCGTGGACTTCCTGCCCATTGACGCGTTCATGCCACTCGAGGTGGACTAATCCAGAGCCACACTGAGGGCATTTTTCGTGATGTGCTATTGAGCCCGGTGCCATGTGGAACGTCCGTCATTTCCCATGTGCAGCATACGATTGCTGGTAGTATCGGGAAATGATCTACATCAACGATTTGCTCTTTTGGGGGACGCGCAGCGCGCCAGGAATGTCCGGGTGTCCGCTCCGGAGCGAATTTCGGATTCAACTCGGCCATTCCCGATCGCGCAGAAGGGGCATTCGCGTCGATTTTGCTGCGTCTCGGCCGGTCTAGCGCCGACAGGAAACATTCAGACAAGCGCACGAAGTCGATCGATATGACCACCTTCGGATATCAACCCACGCGACGGGCAAAGACTAGCGTAGCTCCCAGTCCGCACATGATGGCACCCGACACCTGTCGCATTTTGGCGAGGATTGACGGTCGCCTTGCAAGGCCGGCTCTCGCTTTCGCAGCCCAATGGGTCGCAACCAAATCGGCGCTGGTGTTGAGTGCAACCGAGATGAGCCCGAAGACGATGAACTGCGCGGCGACGTTCGCGGATGGGTCGACAAACTGGGGGATGAAGGCGAGAAAGAATGCAGCCGTCTTCGGGTTTAGCGCCTCAACGATGATGCCGTCGCGGAAGGCCCGACGCACCCCTGTCGTCTGCACCTCGGTCGGCTCGACGATGCGCGCTTCTCGCCACGTCTTGAGCCCGAGCCAGATGAGATACAGGGCGCCCGCGATCTTCAAAAACGTGAATGCCTCGGCGCTTGCCATGACCAGCGCAGATATGCCGACGGCGCCGCCGAACACGTGCACAAGGCCGCCGAGACCTAGGCCAACACTCGATGCCAGCCCTTCCGTTCTGCCGCCGACAAGCGTTCGCGCCACGATATAGAAGATGCCTGGCCCCGGCGTGATCGCCACAAGCAGCGACGCTGCCAAGAACAAGAAGAAGGTCTGGAAGTCCGGCATCGCCACCCCTCTAATCGCGTCAACCGGTTCGTCTAGGGCCGGTCTTCGCACACGGTGATTACGCTAACCTCAGGCCGGAATCGGAATGAGGGAAGCCATTTCTCGATCCTGCGGCTTTTCGCACGCCGCAAGGCCGGCGGCGACGCCGATGCGGTCAGCCTCGGGCCGGTTCTGGCTCATCTTGCGCTTGCCCTCGAACCTGGTGACCGGAATGCGCACTCCGATGATCCCTCGCAACAGGGAGGCAATGAAACCGGCGGGGGCATCGCTGACGGCCCAAGGCTTCGCGCGCGACTTCTCATGGATGTTCGTTAGGCGCGTGACCACCTCGAGCAGACGCTCGGGCTCCTGGAAGAACTCAACCGGCCCGTACGCGTGGACGGTGATGTAATTCCATGTCGGCACCACCTTCCCGGTTTCTTGCTTGGTGGCGTACCATGAGGGTGTTACGTAGGCTTCCGGACCCATGAAGATCGCCAGAGCTTCGCCGGTCGGAGCCGAACGCCATTGTGGATTCGCCTTCGCCAAGTGCCCGTACAGCACTCCGTGCTCTCCTTCGGTCTCATCGAGGAAGAGCGGCAAGGGTGTCGCAATCGGCCCGTCCGCGGTGGCCGTGACCAGGTTGGCGACGCCGGCGGAGCAAATGGTCGCTCGGATGCTTTCGACCTCGTCATCTTTAAAGGCGGGGGGCACATACATGGCGGTTCTCCGTTCTCGGTCCTGAGATAGACCCAGCCTGGTACGGTTAGAACAGCCAGTTATCACTGATTTTGATGGTCCAGTTGGAGGGGCATGCGACTAGGACAATCGCCGCGAACGGAGCTGATCGACCGCTTGAGCCAGAAGCTGACAGCCGCGCTCGATCTGGCGCGCCTCCAGTGCGGCGTAACCCATGACAAGCCCGATGACGTTCGGCTGATGCCGGCGGCCAGGATGACGGTGATTGAAGAGGGGGGCGACCGGATAGATGCCCACGCCCTTTACACGAGCAGCCTCGATCAACGCTGCTTCGGACGTTTGGGGCAGATCGCGAAACCAGACCACCACATGCAAGCCGGCGGCTGCGCCGTCGATTTGGATTCGGTCGCCAAATCTGCGGAGCAAAGCGTCGAGCAGGATTTGCCGGCGCTCGCCGTTGCGCCGTCGGACTCGCTTGACGTGCCTGTCGTATGCACCGGTCTCGAGCATCGTCGCGAGCGCTTCCTGCTCGACCAGCGGCGTATGCCTGTCCATGATCTGCTTGGCCGCGGCGAACAGGGACTGGAGCTCAGAGGGCACCACCAGATAGCCGATCCTCAGTGTTGGCGAGAGCGTCTTGGAGACGGTCCCAAGATAGATGACGTCCTCGCTACCTGCGAGCGCGTGCAGCGGGGGGACCGGCTTCGTGTCGTATCGGTACTCACTGTCGTAGTCGTCCTCGATTACGTAGGCGTGGAACTTCCTTGCCCAGGCGAGCAACTGGTGCCGACGCGCGATCGCCATGACGCCGCCCAGCGGAAATTGATGCGACGGCGTCACGTACGCGAGCCGCGCTTCGATCTTCGCAAGCCGCTCCGTGTCCAGTCCGTCGACGTCGACCGGAATCGGCACCGCGGCAGCCCCGGTGGCCGAGAAGACGTGCCTTGCCATCAGGTAGCCAGGGTCTTCCATGACAAACCGATCGCCGGAGTTGAGCAGCAGTCGCGCGCACAAGTCGAGCCCTTGCTGCGAACCGTTCACGACGATGATTTGATCGACTTCGCATCGCACGGTCCTCGAACGCCAGAGATAGGCCTGCAGCGCCATCCGCAGCTGCCGAGAGCCGCAAGGATCGTTGTAGGCCAATCTCGCGGGCCGCCGTGTCATTGCAGCGACCACGGCTCTTTTCCACGCGAGCACGGGGAAATCCGAAGGTGAGAGATCACCATACCGAAAATTTGCGAGGAGGTTGCGAGGTTGTTCCTCCGAGCGCGGCGCGACCTGTCTCAAACGCTCGCCGTAGCCCGACAGTCGCACCTTCCGTGACGACGGCCGCGACGTCGTGCGCACGCGCCCCCTCTCGACAACAGCTTGTGCAACGCGCGGCCGTGCGCCATGGCGGATCTCGATGAGGCCTTCCGCCGCGAGTTGCTCATAGGCGATCGTCACCGTACCGCGTGATACGCCGAGTTCGCCGGCGAGGGCGCGGGACGACGGCAGCAGCCCATCGGCGCCGTAAACGCGCCCCAGGATCTGATCCCTAAGCGCTTCGTAGATCTGACGCGCTCCCATTCGCGGGGTGCGGTGCCCAGGGGGCATCTTCATCTGGGCCATCAAAAGTTCGCATAACTAGGCTTGCTTGACAAGCCACTCTCTAGCTATTCGGGTTGAATGCCAAGCTGTTCTGAGGAGTTAGCGGCGCGGGCAACCCAGGGGGCGCTATTGCGGGCGGTGCCGCAGAATCCAATCCAGCAGGTCTTCGTTCGGCGACCACTTCGTACGTGTTGGTCAACGGCGGCCGTGCGGACGCAAGCGCCATACGGCGCAAATGCAGTTCGCCCCCGGTAGCAACCGTAAACTTTCTGCTAATGCACTTTCAATGAACTCAGGCGCAGCATAGCCGCGGTTTTCACCGAATTATGGATTGCCTCGGGAAAGCCCTTTGGCAGCTCGCTTTCGATTTTGGCGAGCGCAGCTTCAGCGGTAGAGGCGACACGTTCGATTGATTCCTGAACGAGCTTTTTCGGTACGCCCGCCGCTTCGCCTGTCTGCAAGAAATGCCGGCCGTGTACTTCGGCAATCCTGTAGTGATTGTTTGTTCCTACCGACATTGCGAGCTTCATCTGCTTGCGCTGAATTTGACCGGTGTCCAGACTCGGCTGTGCCGTGAGCACGTCGTAAAGCGGTGTCAGATGGTAGCGGCCGCCGGGCGTGATGAAGATGCTGAAATTCTTCGCATGGCCATCGGTCGCACCAATCAGCCAAAAGAAGATTTGCGCTCTGAGCAGCGTCGCCTGATCATCAGCAGGCGTGTCGCTGCCTTTGAGCAGATCAAGAAGCTTCACCATGCCGGGACCGCCATCGCTCTGGTATTTGCGCGTCGGCGGGACCGCCAGGGCCTGACAGCAGTCCTCCTGCGGCAGGCGGAGCAGGCGGCCATCCTTCGTCCACCGCCGGTCGAAGCGCTCGATGACGAGCGCCGTGGTCTTACCGAAAGTCGCAATCTCGGCATGGTTCACCGGCAGGCCGGAGGCGGCGGCAAGTCTCAGGCAGTAGTATTCATTTTCGACGCTGTTCGAAAGGTCGATACCGTTGGGCAGCTCCCCGATCTGCGTCTTGAAAATATGGGTCGTCGGCGTGGTGCCGTGCGGCTTGAGCCACTTGCCGCCGTGCCGCAGCAGCGCCGTTTTCTCCTGTGCTCCTGCCACGGAAATCCGGAAATGATCGTCGCGCGTAAGTCCGAGCGGAGTCTCGGCAAGCCCGTTGAGGAGCTTTTCAATCGCTTCGTCATCGACGGCATCGCCGGCGATGGTGCGACCATCGCCATGGTGATCATCATCATGATGATCATCATCGTCGGCAATGAATTGCAGGGCGCCGACGCAGTCCCTGCCGATAGCAGCGAGCAGGCTGTAGGCGTCGGTCCCGGCGGCGCCGACCTTTTGCGCTACCCGGCGACGGAGCGCGTCGGAGTCAGGTAGCAGATTGTCGAAGACGGCCGTGACGGCTTCGCCGCGGAAGGCATCCTCCCGCAGCGGCAGCGAGAGCGAGACTGGCAGGGCATGTTCCCATCCGAGCCAGTCAGCCTCGTACCGGTATTCAATAGCGCCAGTCGCCGCCTTGCTCAGCAGGCCGACGAGGCGGTTGTTGAGGAGCACGCGCAGCGGCTCATGGCGGCGACGCCGGGGCATCAAAAAATGTCCTCAAGGTCGGCGGCTGTGCCTTTGCTGCGCGGGACGATCCGGAACTCAAGGTCCAGGGCCGCGAGTACCGCAAGGATGGTGTCAAGCTTGGCTGCCGGATGGCCAGTTTCGATGAGCGAGATTGTCTCCTGCCGCAAGCCCGCCCGCGCGCCGACCTGCGACTGGCTGAGCCCCCACTTCTTACGGGTGCGGCGGATCAGGTTGCCAATCTGGTTCGGTGTGCGGGCGAGGTCGGTCATATTTTACCGCGACCTAGTATGCGCTAATTCCGATAAAATCGCAATATGGCAGATGGCGCATAAATGGACATTATGCGTCGAATTGCATAAAACACGTTTATCGGATTAAGGTTATGCTTCCGTTACCGCAATCGCGTTGCGCTCGGTATTCGCGACACGGAACGCGCCGGGAAAAGGAAGCAATGCTTGATGCCGCGAAAGGAGAAGCGGCGAAAGGCGGGCTGGGCCAAGAAGTTCCGCAAGCCTGCTGTGCCGCAGCGGGTCTCTGTCGTTTGGTGGCTGGTTCGGACCTCTGGGGCGTTTCGGGCGGTCTATTAGGTCAATATAGGACCAATTTCGGCAATTTCGACCGTCATCAGGGCTATTATTGTTGGAACCCAGGAACTGTGTTGACGTTGTGTACACACATGCAATATAGAAGGCGATGAAAGTTGCGAAATTAAAAGTTGATGTTGTTGAGACCGTGGGAGAGTTCGCAATGGAACACGCAGCAGTATTAGAGCGTCCGAGGACGCGTACAAAGACGCGGCGCGCCCGAAGCGAAACCAATATACATATCCGCGCAACTGTCCAAGTTAAGCATCTAATCGATACTGCGGCTGTGGCCGTTGGTAAATCGCTCAGTGAGTTCATGCTCGATAGCGCGCGTCAGCATGCGATCGATGTTCTATTGGACCAAAGGCTGTTCGTCCTTGAGCCAGAGAAGCACGACGCTTTTATAGCCGCCTTGGATAACCCGCCTCCCGCAGGCGCAAAGCTCAAGGCACTAATGAAGCGTAAGCCGCTTTGGCAGAAGTAATAGAGCATCCCGGGAGGCGTGGGGGTTTGATAGCTCCCACACTCCTGAAGCCTACGCACGACTTCAGCCGCTTTCACAGCGGCAATGAAGCGTTGGACGATTGGTTGAAGAATCGTGCTCTTGATAGCGAGGGCAAGACCGCGCGCACTTACGTGATGTGCGAAGATAACGTGGTCATTGGATACTATTGCATAGCCTCGGGGAGTGTTGAGCGGGCGGCGATCCCCAAGCCTATTAAGCGACATGGGCTGCCGAACCAGGTCCCCGTCGCTATTATCGGGCGCTTAGCCCGGGACCTTTCCTATAAGGGAAAGGGCATTGGATTGGACCTCCTCCAACACGCGCTCCATCAGATTGTGCACGCCTCGGAAACGATAGGAATTCGCGCAATCCTCGTGCATGCCATCGATGATAACGCAGCAGCCTTTTGGAAAGAGGCCGAGTTCATTGAAAGCCCCATCGGTTCAAGAACTTTCTATCTTCCGATAGAAACGATAATCGACGCGCTGCCCTAACAGTTCGCCACATTCACCCAGTGCCGAGAATATTCAATGAACATAACGTGTTGGGTTGCGCCTTCCCCGCGATACGTCTCAAGTGGAAATATTCTCTCGGCAGGTCATGAGTTTGAGGCCGGCTTGATCCATCCTCCGGGATGAAGGCGGTCCAGGGAGCAACATCCATTGTCCTTGTTCCGCCATTTGCACGACGAGGCGTTCCTGGTGTTTTCGAGGGACCACAAGCACCTTTACGCGGCCTGCCTGCTGGATCTGCACGAACGCTTCTTCACGGGGGCTCCGGCATTCCCGACACCGCGGCAGGTCGTGCACGCCATCTACGATGTCATGCGCGCCAATCCTTCGCTGTGGAACGAGGGCGACAATTTCGGCGGCCTGCCGGACGTGATCTCGGCGGGCCGCCGCCGGATCCGTAAAGCCGACCTCGCTTTCGCATCCGAGAAAGGCGACAAGGCGCTCGGCTTGGCCCGACAACTCTACTCGCGCCTGGTTGATTGGGGCTGGCTCGAGGAAGAGGAATACGGCCTGCGGGTCACCGTCGACATGGCGATGGGACCCTTGCTGGTGATCCAGCGACTGGCGAGCCTGAACAAGGACCTCTCCCAAAGATTCGGCGGCCTGATCGTCCAGATTCGTCTGAACCTCGAGGCAGTGGAGAAGCTCACGCCCGAGGTGACCGATCGCAAGCAGCGCGAAGCCGCGCTCGCGGTGCGTGAGGCGCGCAACCAGGCCGACCAGTTCACCAAGAGCCTTCGGGCGATCCTCGCCGACCTCAAGCGGATCAGGCGGACGGTCATGGAGTCGAAGACAATCGGTACCCGCCTGGAGGCCTTCTTCGAGGAGTTCGTCGATCAGCTCCTGCTGAAGGACTTCGAGTCCATCCTGACGGTGAACCATCCCTACCGTTTCCGCGACGCCATCGTCGACCTGGCGCGCAGGATCTCCTACACGCCGGACACGATGCAGGTGCTCGCAGAGGAATACGCGGCGGCCAGCATGGCGTCAGATGTCGAAGACGGCCATACGGCCGCCGCCGACGACCTGCTGGCGATCGAGAACATCTTCGAGCAGATCGGCGAGATGTTCGAGCGTATCGAAACGTTCCGGCGACAACTCGAAGCGCGCGTTCGCAATACCATCAAGTACGCCGAGCGCGGCGCACAAGGTCTGGTCGGCCGCGCCGGCGACCTGGTCCGCCGCCTCGACGCCCTGCTGCGGGACGGACGCCACGACCAGGCGACCGTCGAATGGAGCGTCGAGCCGCTGGCCTCCCCCTGGTCGGAGCACCATCAGGCGTCGACCCGACAGCCCCGCCGGCCCGTCGAAGCAAGGGAGCTCCCGGCGCCACCATCCGACCCGCTCTACGAACTGCGGAAGCAACTCCGGCTCGAGTACATCGCGCGCATCGCGCCTCGTCCGGAGGACGTCCGCAAGTTCCTCGAAGGGCAGGTCCCACCGTTCGGGACCAAGGAAGCGCGTTTCGTCGAAATCGAGACGGTCGACGACTTCCTCGCGTTCGACTCCGCCCGTCGGTACGCCCTGACGGGCGAGGTGCCGCCGCAGGTCGCCGGCAGCTTCGATCTGCAGCCATCGCCCGATACTCCGCCGCACGACAGCGAATGGCTCAGATGCGCCAATTTCGTGATCCGTCGCGGCGGCCTCCGAAAGGGAGTAGCGCATGCTTAGCGAGTTCGAGAACATCGAGCGCTCTGCTGGCGCCGACAAGGCAGCCGATCTGCGCAAAGCGCTGCACTTCCTGCTGCGTCGCCAGTTCGTGTTCGCAGGCGACCCCCGGACTGGCACCATCTACAACACAATCATGGACGGGCGCTTCCGCGACGCGGTCGACGGCTTTTTCGACACCTGCGGCTACCGCCTCCATCGCGATCCGGAAGCCCAATGGGCCGGCATCGTTGCCATGGACGAAGACGTGCCGCTGCCGCGGATGAAATTGGACGAAACCATCGTGATGCTCGTCCTCGCCGCCTATTGGCAGCAGGAGATCAACACGGGCGCGATGGAAGACAGGGCGGTCGTCGTCACCACCATCAACGACCTGTTCGATCGCTATCGGGAGATGGTGCAGCCCAACGGGGGCAGCGCCGTCTCAAGTCAGCGCTTCCGCGACATCCTCAAGGAGGCCGCCCAGCGCAGCTTGGTCGAGATCGGAGACTTCGACAACGAGCAGCAGGACTGCGAGGTCCGGATCCGGCCGATGATCAAGCTCATCAGCGGCGGCGACGCCCTGCAGAGGCTCGAGCGCTACGTCCGCAGCGAGGAGGCCCGCTTTCCGCGGGACGCCGGAGGCGAGGCATGATGGAATTGCGGCATCTTGCCTTGGTGAACTGGCACCTCTTCGACGTTGCCGACATCGCAGTCGCCGGCCACATCGGCGTGCTGGGCGAGAACAGGTCGGGCAAGTCGACCATCCTGGACATGGCCCAGGTCGTTCTCACCGGCGGCAACCGGCGCTTCCTGCGCCTGAACGCGGTGGCGGGCGATAGCGGAAAGTCCCGTAGCGGATCCAAGCGCAGCGTCGTCGACTACTGCCTCGGTACGCTCGGCGAAGACCAGCGTCGGCGGGACGAAGCCCGCACCTACATCGCGCTCGGATTCGAGGATACCGAGCGAGAGCGGCCGTCGGTTACGATCGGCATGGCTCTCGAGGCGCGGAAGTCCGACAGCAAGGAGACGGTGCTGGCGCTCTTCGTCGCCGTCGGCACGGTCTTGACGGCCAAGGACTTCATCGAGCGCAAAGGAGCGCAGCAGTTCCCCGCGCAATGGGAGGACGTCCGCGCCCGGATCGTCGCGGCGGTGGGCGAGCAGAATTTCGTCAATCACCGGGACCGGGCCGGCGACTACGTGCGCGAATACATGCGCCATCTGGTGCCGCACGCGCCCTACGGCGAGCAGAACGCCAGCGCGCTGCAGAAGTCCATCGTGAACGCGATGACCCTCGACCATAACCAGACCGCCACCCAGTTCGTCCGGGACTACATCCTGGAAGACAGTCGGATCGGCATCAAAGAACTGCGCGAGTCGATCCAAACTTACCGCAACATCAGCGAGACGATCCGGAGGATGCGGGAGAAGCTCGACGCCCTGAAGGCGCTGCGCGCAATCTTGGCGGGCCTGGAGAGGACTCTTGAGACGAAATTCCGCGAGGAATGGATCGCCAGGCGCGCCAACTGGCTGGCGGCCAGGGCGACCAATCGCGACCTGCGGGCCAGGCTGCGCGACGAGACCGCGCAGCGGGCCGCGGCGACAGCCGAGCTCGCCTTCATTGACGAGGACGTCAAGGCCATCGACAGGGAGATCGAACGCCTGACGACAGCGATCGCGGAACATGACGCCAGGACGGGCCGGAAGGAATTGGCGCAGACTGCCATGATTGCCGATCAGGCCGCGCAGCGGGCCCTTTCCGAATTCAGGGGGCGGGTGGAGAACATCCAACGGCTTCGACCGCTGCTCGCCATGTACGGCTGCGGCTTCGACGAATTCATTCCCTCGGTCGCGAAGCTCCTCGGTGCAGCCAAGAACGCGGAAGTCGGAGCCGTGGCCGACGAACTCTCGGTGGCCGAGCAGGCATTCGTGTCTTCGGCGCCAGCATGGTCGGCCAAGGTCGACGAGGCGAGACAGGCGATCATGGCCGAGGCGTCGAAATTGCGCGCGCAACGCGGCGATCTGCTCGAACGCATCCGCCAGCACGCCTCTGGAGGCGCGCGTGCGCACCTGGAGCCGGACACTGAGCGCCTGTGCCTGAGACTCCGGCAAAAGGGAATGGCGCCACGGGTGCTCTGCGAGTTGATCGAGGTCGCGGACCCTGAATGGGCGGGAGCCGCCGAAGCGCTTCTCGGCCGCGACCGGGACGCGGTGTTCGTCGACCGACCGGACATCGGCGCGGCGACGGCGATATTCAAGGAAGGTCGCCGCGAATTCCGTCACACCTCGCTGGTAAGCCTCAACAAGCTGGAGCAGTTCAGGGCCAAGCCGGACCGCGGAACGTTTCCCTCGATCTTCCGCACCGAGGATCCGGACGCGCTGTCGTTCATCATGCGCCGCTACGGCTCCGTGCGCCTTGCCGACACGCTCGAACAGTTTAACAAGCCGGGCCGGGCCATCATGAAGGACGGTCTCTACGACGACGGCCTGGTACGGACCCATCGTTCGATCGATCCGTCGCAGCACAAGATCGGCAAGGCGGCTCAGGCGAACGCGCTGCGAGCGCTGCAGGACCAGGCGGAGGCGCTCGAGGACGCGGTTTCCCAGAAGGCGAGGGAAGCGGAGGCAGCCGACGCCGCATTCGCGGCCCTCAGGGCCCTTTGCACCGACGGGAGCGCCGGCCTGAAGTTATGTGCGGCAGTCTTCTCCGCCGCCGAGGCCGAGAAGGCTGATGCGCAGGCAAGATTATCCGCCCTGCACGGAGCCGGTGACGGCGGGCTTCGTGAGAAGAAGAAGGCGCAGCTGGACCTCAAAGAACGCCGGCGCGTCGAGCGGGAGACGCAGCAGAGGGCTTTCAACAAGCACAATGGCGAGGTGCGGCTCATCGAAGGGAAGCTCGGGGACGGAGAAAACGTGCCCGGCTCCGAACTCAACTTGAGAGTCGCCCAATCGATCTTCCTCAAGAATCGGTCACTCTACGCCGCGATGAAGGGCCGCGCCGCCTACCGATCGCGCCTCGATACGCGTTTGCAAAAGAGCGAAGCGGAGAAGCATCGCTCCATCGCCGATAAAGCCCTGAAAGATGCCGAGGCGTCGGACGTGGAGCGCAAGGGTATCGAACGCCGGGTGCGGGAATTCCTGGACGGATACTTCGACGATTTCGGCATGAGTTCTCAAGTCGGCATCGAAAGCGAGCCGCTCCAGGAAGTGAAGCCCTGGATGGAGCAGTTGATCGACGACATCGAATCCAACGAACTGCGCAGGTACGAACGGCAGGCGCGCGAGGCGGCCGAGAAGGCCTCGACGCTGCTGCGCGGCGAGTTCATCAACGCCCTGACCTCAAGGATCGGCAAGATGGAGCGGGACCTCCAGTCGCTGAACCGTAGCCTCCAGACCCACCCCTTCCACAACGAGCGCTACTCTTTCCATCGCACACAAGTCGTGGAATTCCAGCCGATCCTCAAGATCATCGAGATCGGCAAGACCTCTCCGGAAGCGCTGGACATGCTCTTCCGCGGCGACGTGCCCGACGACTTCCCGCACAAGGACACCATTGTCGCGCTCGAGGCGCTCCTTGAGGATCCGGAGAAGGACTTCACGCAGTTCGAGGACTACCGGAACTTCTACACCTTCGAGATCCACATGGAGGACGTCGCCACAGGCCGGTCCACTCGATGGGAGCAGCGTCGTGGGACGGGATCGGGCGCTGAGCAGCAGGTGCCAATCTATGTGGCGATCGGGGCCTCGCTCGCCGCCGTCTACGGCAGCGCCGAGCGGCGCGCCGGCAAGCCGTCGGGTTTTGCGCTCGCCATGTTCGACGAGGCGTTCTCCAAGATGGACGGCAGAAACCAGCGCCAGATGATGGCCTTCTACAAGAAGCTCGGCCTGCAATTCGTGATCGCCGCGCCGTTCGAAAAGCGTGTCGCGGTGCTCGAGCACATGGACACCATCGTCGAGGTGGATCGCATCGGCGAGCAGTCGAGGGCGACTGTCGTTTCGCTGACGGAGAAGGCCAAGCGCGAGCTCATGGCCATCGATCCGGATCTCATGTCCGATGAGGACCTTGCCGCACGGCTGGCCGCCGAATAGCCATGCCGCGCCGTTTCACCGACGCGAAGGAACTGTTAGGCGATCTTCTCGACCGGTTCGAGGCCGGCGCCTCAAGCCCGCTCGCGCACCCCGATTATGCCGCTTTCCCGTCTGTCCCGGCCGCCGACGCCTTCCTGAAACAGATCAAGGAGGCTGAAGAGATCGGCGCGGTCTCGCTCGGCTGGGGGCGCGGCGCCAGGCGGGACCAAGTCGCACACGTGCGGCTGGTGTCGGCGGGCGTCTTGTATGAACGCCTCGGCCGCACCCCGGCGTCGCGGATCGCCGAAGATGCTGCCGGGCGTCTCGTCGCCGGGTTGTCGCTGCACGACGGACTGAAGGAAAGCGCTGCGGGTATCGCCGACGTCTGGGGGCGAGGGAAGACGTGGCACGGATTCGCGTCGTCCGACGTCGAGAGGCTCCGCGACGCGTTCGCGCTGGCCCAAGCGATTCTGGACAACAAGCACCTGGACGTCGACTATAAGACGTTCTCCCGGAAGACGGTGGGCGACAGCAAGACACTCGAACGCAACGAAGGCGCCGTCGTACGACTTCTAAGCGGAATCCTCGAATTTCCGCCGGGCGCGCGACCGCGCGAAGCGTTGCGGACTATCGGGCTTGAGCGTTTCGCCCCGCCGCTTCTGATCGCGGGGCGGATCGATCTCGACGAGGCCGATCTGTCCCGGATCTCTCCGCATTATCTCGGAATAACGCCCAAGGAGGCAGATCGTATCCGCTTCCGGGAGCCCCCGGTCTACGTTCTGACGGTCGAAAACTTCGCAAGCTTCAACAGGCATATCGCCGAGGCGGACCCCGGGCGACTGGGAACAACGATGTACGTGGGTGGATATCCTTCGCTCGCGACGCAAGAGGCGCTCCGGGTCATCGCAGGAATGGTGTCCGAATGCACGCCGATCTTCCACTGGTCGGACATCGATCCGGACGGCACCTGGATTTTCCACACAATCGAGCGCGCTATCGGACGTCCGATCCGTCCCCACCTCATGAGCATCGAAATCGCCAAGCAATCTGGACAAGTTCCGCCTAAAAAGGCCGCACCAGCGCGATGCCTGTCGGATTCCGGCATAGCTGCGCTCGCCACTTATCTGGCGGAGGAGGGCGCCAAGACCCTTGAGCAGGAAGAGCTCGACCCCGTCTTGCCCCAAGTCACCGCTCGGAGGTCAGCACTAACTTAGCCGAGAACCGTCTGTATCGTGATTGAGAACCGTCAACTCGGTTCCAAGCGCATTGGAAATCGGATTCTCCGTTGTGACTTGAACGACGGGGTTGCCGGTTAAAGGGTGCGCTGCGACGGTCGGGCAAAACGCGAGACAGAGGATAGACCCTGCCGTCTTGGTCCCGCGAAACATGCCGTCGATCTTTGACTAATCGTTGTCCGTGACGATGCGAGTTATCATCTGCCGACAAGCTTTCGACGCGATCCCCCACCGGGACTAGCTCGTCTGAGAAGTAGCCGCCGTCCGGCCAGATCTCGTGCGCTTGCTGCAGCCCCGGTGTCAGATGAAACACCACTATCCCTTCAGTACTCACTGACGCTTCGATCTGACGAATGCCTTTCGAGGTGCTCTAGCATGTTTTGCGTATGTGGCGATCGGACCGTTTTGAAGGCATAGTCGTGTCTCGCGTTCCGCAAACCGGCGCGCGTTATGATATCAAGGTTCTTCCCGTCTGCCTTTGTGGGGATGCAGTTCGAGCGTCAGACCGGCACCTAGGCAAAGACCAGCCCAATAGAGCTCGATCAGCTTCTTGTATGCATCCGGTGCGCCGGCGGGATCTCCCTCAGGTGGATCGCGCCATCCGCGAGCATCCTCAAATGCGGCACAAGGTCTACGAATTGCGAGTGCTGATGCACCTTGAGCATATTCGTGGCCAGAGCATGTATCGCTACGCCTTCCGTGTAGTTCTGCCGAAGTTCATCTGGACCGGCGAAGCGCGTCCAAAGTCGCTCCAAAATCATCCACAAGGCAAGCATCTCGGCGCCTGTTTGTGGGTGCCGAGGAATGCTGATCCCGTACCCCAGCAGCAACGGTTCGAAGCGGTTAACAAAGAACCGATGCCGACGCGATGGTGACGCCCGTGTTTATCCGCTCGACGATCGGATGAAAGTCAAGAACTTCAAAGGCTTGCGGAGGTCGACTCGTTTTTTACGGCAACCGCGTTAAACAGCTCGTTCTTGTAGCCAAGATCGGCTCGTTCTTTCGACGCGCAGTTATTATTGATCAATAGGTTAGCCGACCCGTTTAATGTGTCGGCATAGCCCGCGCGGGACACTTTGCTGGCAGCAAGCCGTTATATCGCTTCAGACATTGCTCTTGAGAAGCCCGCTCACCGTGGGCGGACGGACCGCTCTCGAGTTGCAGGGATATGCGTTTTCCTGAAAGAGACGGAGAAAGAGATCCATTTGTACGGCCCCAAATCGCCGCCGACCTGGCTCTGCATATTGCCGCTGCAAGTGCATTTCTCCACCACAATAACCAGACGCTTCCGCAACGGCCCGGTGCATTTCGGGACTACAAGCCTCGCGTTGAATGTCGCCAAGGACAAACTGGCCGACGCCGGTGCCGAGGCGAGCTTCACTTTGCAGCCGATGGGCCAATGGGACTGGCCACTCACGCTCAACCCTGAAACGCCCATCGAATAGTTCGTCATCCAGGCATTGGCGAAGGAGAAGCTGTTTCCCGCGTGCCAGATGCTCGTTATGGAGATGGGGCAACGTTTCCTTCTTGTACCATCTCTGGAACGACGTTGAGTTCCGCCACCGCGAGGGTCTGGTGACGGAGGCGGACCTGTTCTTCCCGGATGAACGCATTGCTATGTTCTGCGATGGAGGACACCAAGCGCGGGCCAAGCAAAAGGCAAAGGACGCTGTCATTACCGACAAGCCCGCAGCACTCGGTATCCGCGCTGTTCGCATTCCCAGTGATGAAATTAGGGAAGACTTGCCCAACGCCCTTTGTCGCGTGAAGGAAGTGATCGCCCAAAAATAGGCTACGCCGGGATTACCATACCCGCCGATCAGGTGGTCACCGGAATCTCAACGACTGGCCGTAACGTTTCGAGCTGCCGTGCGTACTTGCGGACGATCTTATCGTAGAGGTCGCCCAGATGCTTGGCGTGGACGCTGATAACAAGCGCATAGGGCAACTCCTCTTTCGGCGCGAAGTTTCGGCCGCCAAGACGCGCATTGTAGTAAATGTCGAGCACGGGGTTGCGCAAAGTCTTGCCCATGAAGGTCACGCTTGTATGCAGGCAGTTCTCCCATTTCCACGCGTCGCGCCGCAGCTCGTCTTCCATCAAGCCGCTTTGCGTCTTGCCGAAGAAGCTCTTGCTGTCGGCGTGAACCTGACTGGGGTCCTTGCGCTTCTGATCATGCGGGCGGAAGGTCGGCTCAAGCCCGGCGCGTGTGTAGTTGTCGGGGTGATGCGGATCGACCCCAGTCGGATAGCAGAGTGTTGCCGTGATCGTAACCTTGCCCGGAATGACGCCGGAAGGCACTGGAATCGGAGCGCGGATATAGCGGGTCGGCACGATGCTGCCCTGGTAGACGACGCGTACGGTGTCGTCGTCGCACAGCACGATGTCTTGCACGGAACGCGCGACGCGGCCGCGCCCGACGTCTTCGCACGGATAATCGGATGTCTCGGCCGTGTGAATCAGCAAGGCCCGAATGGCAAGCATGCTCAGGTTGTCGCCGAAATGCGCGCGCACGCCTGCGCCCATACGGAGCACGGACGGCGCGGAAAAAGATGTCCCTTCGGTCGCCTCGAAGGCCGCGGCTGCCGTTTCGCTAACCACGATAAAGGGTCGTTGCAGACAGCCGCCGAATTCGACGAAGTCAGGTTTGACGACGCCGGGGCTGCGGCCTGGGCCGACGGAGCTGTAAATGCAGCGCTGCCACTGCGCCTCAGGGCTGTCGCAGGAACCTACGGCAAGAGCATTCACGCAGTCGGCCGGGACCTGGATGCGGTTGAAGCCGCCCTTCGCCGGGCTATCGCCGTCGTTCCCGACAGCGATTGTGGCCAGGGTCGTGCCGCGCGACAACCGGTCGTCGAGCACGGCAGTCCAAGCATGAACGTCGTCGTCTTCGATCGGAAGACGGGGGCCAATGCTCAAATTCACGAACTGATATTGTTTTTCGACGAGCACTTGGTCGATACGTGCCAGCACCTCGTAGAGCTCGTGCGGGTTCTGACCAGGCGCCGTATCAAGGACACGGTAATGATCGACCGGCGCATAGGGGCGGGCCACCGGATTAGCCGGGTCGATATGTCCGAACAGGAACGCGGAGGTGACGCCAACGCCGTGTTTCTGGAAGTCGCCGATAGTCTTGCCGATGCCGGGCGGCTCGATGGACTTCACCCATTTGCCGATGGGATGGTTCTTCGGCACGCCGCCATCGAAAATCGCAACGCGGATATTGGGATCGACGGGACCGGTAGCCGGCAGCGCGATATCCTCCATCGCGACACGGGAAGAGCGGAAGGTCGGCCGCAACATTCGCAAGGATGGCATCTGCCGCAGCGCACGCACGGGCGTGAAGGTGGCAATATCGTCGGCGAGCTCGACTGGGGCCTCTAACTCGACGAAGCACAGCCCGCCCGCCGAAAACCGGCGGTCGAGCGGCTGATCGATGCCGATCTCATCGAGGTAGTCCTTGAACAGCGGAATGATGCCGTTTGAGCCCGTCCCGCCGTCGCTGTGAAGAACGACCTCGAACAAGGTCTTGCCGCTCTTCGGCAACCGGCCCTTGATCTTGTCGCGCGGCGATGGGGCGGCCACCTGCTCGATGGTGGGTAGTTCATTGGCGCCCGTCACATCCTCGCCCCAGCGCGGCAGCGCGTTGCGCCAGGCGCGAAACGCGTCGCGGGTGCCCATGACGAACAGTTCGGTGGTGATGGTCTCTTCCGGCTCACGGCCCTTCGAGCGCTTCTGCGGGGTGATGCGGCGCGGCCGGCTGCCGACCGGCTCGAGCCCGATCGATTCAAAGAGTCGTTCCGGGAAGTATGACTTGGCGATGTATTCCGGGTTGAGCGTGACGGTTGCCACCGCCCGATTGTCTGGACAGGCCGAGTCCGGCAACTGATCGATGCCGCGCACGACGCGCGTCAGCATCGGCGCGATGCGGTCCCTCGCTTCGGAGAATGTGTAGGGATGACTTTTCGGTGCGCCGCCCCGGACGCCCGCAACATCCTCGACAAGACGCTCGCCCTTCCCGAGCAAAAAATTGCGCTTCGTCATGGCCTGTCTCTGCCGTTCTTGCGATGAGTCTTCGTCACCCGCGGCGCCGTGTGGCTGCGGATGGTATCGCGCGCGACACCTGTCAGCTCACGCGCCTTGCGCTGCGATAACATACCCTGATCGACCAGGGACGCGGCCAGCTCAATCCGTCTTGCTCTCGAGAGGGACTTATGGGCCAAGATACCCGCAAGTTGCTCTTCGAGCGGCGTGTTGCTGAGAGCGGCGCTTCTTCGAGCTGCCGAGAGGTCTCGTTCGACATCGCTGAACGAGCGGCCGGCGAACGCCACGGCCAGCACGGCGCTCCATTCTTTCGTCGCCGGAAAGTAAGGCGCGAGCGTCCCGGCAATGAAGCGCTCGATCCCATCCCGGTCGGGCAGCGGGAATTCGACATGCAGCTCGAAGCGGCGCCAGATCGCCGGATCGAGGAGGTCCGGGTGATTGGTGGCGCCCAGCAGCACGCCGGAGGTCGGCCAATCGTCAATCTGCTGAATCAAGACAGTGACAAGCCGCTTCAACTCGCCGATCTCGCCGCGGTCGTCGCGGCGCTTGGCGATGGCATCCAACTCGTCGAGCAGCAGAACGCAGTCAATGGTCTTGGCGTATTCCAGGACATGACGCAGATTGCTGCCGGTCCTGCCCAGCAGACTGCTCATCACGGCCGCCAAGTCCAGAATGAGAAGCGGGCGCTTCAGTTCGCGCGCAACCCACCGCGCGGCCATGGTCTTGCCGACGCCCGGAGGACCAAGAAACAGGGCTGCCCTTGTCGGATCGAGGCCGGCACGGGCGAGCGCTTGCGGATTGCGCCGTTCCCCCACGATCTGGCGCAACGAGGCCTCGAGGTCCGTGGCGAAGACAGGTTCGTGATCGAGCGCCGGCTCTGGCTCCACGCGCATCAGATGCAAGCGCGAGTCTAGGTCGACGGGGAGCGGCACCTCAGCCTGGCGACGCAAGGGAGACGCAGGAGAGGGCAATTCGTGCAGCAGCATTGTCAGCGCCTCGGCGAACTGCGGCACCAGAGGCTGATAGCGCTTGGCGGCGCGGCGCAGCACCACCTGGACGTCCTGGGTGCGTCCTGAAAGCGCCGTGCGGGCAAGCTGGAGGAAGTCAGCTTCGATGTCGGTCTTTTTGTTCTCTTGGGCCATATCACGGTCAGTCGAAAACGAACGCACTGGGTCACCAGCATAGCGGTGGTGGACGAATTCTCCTACACCTATAGAAAACTCGTCCACAGATAAAAATAAATTAGATATATCAAATGGATATCTGTGGACGAGGTGTGGCATGCTGTCTGCTACGTTTCGCCTCTTCCAGAAAGTCGATTCCAAATCCGCTGCCACCACCGCCGCGCGGGTTCGGGCGCCGCCGCAGGCCGCGGGCGAAACGACTGCTTGCGGATATCGAACATGGGATCGCCGGTCTCATCAGGCGGATGATGCGGGCACACATGATCGCGCAACAGCTCCATGCGCGCGTTCCGCGTCATCGTACCCTTGTTTCCGTCGTAATCGAGAAAGACGAATTTCGGCGGGTTCTGATACCAGGGGGTGAGCACCTGAGTCAGCAATCCCACGGCCGTCGACGCCAGAACGCCATTCGACCAGACGACCTGCGGGCGCGAGCCGGCCGCCCCGTAGCGATTGGCTTCCTGCTCCAGACGCTCATCCGTGATGAAGCCGCAACAGCGCATGCAGGGCGCGCCCGGCATCGAGAGGATCACCTGGCCGCTCACGAGAAACCCCTTTTTGCCCAGGTCGTGCACGTCCATGCCGATGTCGATATAGGGAATGAGATGCCGGCGGGCGAACCGCTCGAGCTGCTCGCGCTCCTTGAACCCGTCGACCGCTCCGATGATGACGTCACAGCGTTTGAGATCGTCGGCCGCGTCGCGCCAGTCGACCTGCACGGAGATGATCCGGGCTTTCGAGTGAAGCCCGCGGATGAGACGCTCGGCAATCGACACCTTGGGCATGCTGACCGCAACGTCGGCCAAGGTCCCGCCGATCAGCCGGTTGGTATTCGTCTCTTCGATGACGTCCGGATCGGCGTTCACATACCCGCCGATGCCCATATGCGCCGCCTGCTGCGCGACATGCGAGCCGCCGCCGCCCAGACCGACGATGCCAATCGTGGCAGTTTCAAGAATGGCATTGCTGTCAGCGCCAAGGAAGCTCTGGCGGTCGAGACGGGTCATGCGGCTCTCCAGTTCCGGATGGGCATGCCCACCTCGGCGAAGCGGGTGATGAAGGGCTGTGGCGACTTGCGGTCCAGCCAGACCTGACCGAAGGCTGCTGTATCGCTGAGCACGATGGCACCGTGCACGGCATGCGGTGCGACCGAGACGAAGTTCGGCACGAAACGGGCATTCTCCCGGTTGTCGACGCCGCTGAAGCCCGGGACGCCGCGGCCGCCATGCATATGCACGTGAAAGATGGCGACGCGCTCGTTCATCGCCCACTGGCGCGCGCCGCGGATGGCCTCGGCGCTGATCATGGCGCCGACGCTCTGATCCCGCAGATAGTCCTCGTCGCGGACCGGCCGGTAGTCGCGCGCGAGGATCAGCAACTCGTCATGCGCGGCCGCAAGGCCGGCTGCAATGAATCCGACCCGTTCATGTGCGAAAGCGTGCGGCCGCCGCAGATCGGCACGGATTGCGGCGAGCAAAGTGCTCATTATCTTGAAGCGGATATTCATGCCACGGCCCTCAGATGCGCCAGCAGCATCTGCGTCCACCGCAGCGAGGCGGGCACGTGATTCCAGGACGGCGCCCACCAGTTACGCTCGATGACGCGATGCTGGTTCCAGTTGGCACCGCGTCCATCGATCTTGCGCTCGAAGAACAGGCGCGTCTCGTAACCGGAATGCGCGAAGGGCACGAGGAGTAAATCCATGCGGTAGGGATTGTCCCCGGCCACGAAGCCGAAAGCGGGCAACAGTGCGACAGGCTTGCCGCCCTCCTTGAGGAGGACGGCATCCTGGTGCATGGCCTTGAGGCCTGCGAGCTGCGCGGCGTCGCTCACGACGAGCCCCCGCAGGGCACCTGCTCGAAGAAGCGCATGCCGTCCTTGACGCGCAGCCGCTTGCCCGGCTTCAGCTCGGTGAGGTTGCCTTCCTCGTTGATGACCTCGAGGACGTAACCTTCCTGGACGCCGAACAGAGTTTTCAGCTGCTCCGTCGAGTAGGTCCCGCGACGAATTTCGCGAGGCTCGTTCTCGAAGAAGACCGTGATCAATCGCTTTTCGGTCTGCAGATGCTCGGTGCCCTTCTCGCCGAGATCGAGATGGTCGTCGGCCTTGAGTTCGACGTCCTTGCCGTCGCGCTCCAGGATGATCACCTCGTCGTCGCGGACCCGGCCGATGACGCGCAGCTCAGGCTCGGCGATCGTCCGCACGCCCCACTCGTAGCCATGATCGTCCATGGTGAAACGGAGGATGCGGTCGCTCTTGAACGCCCGAAACGCCTCCGTGCCCGCCGCGGTCAGGTCGACGGTTTCGTCGAGCCCGATCGAACGGGTGCCGCGGCGCATCAGCTGGATCAGGACAAAATCTCCGGCCGGCTTGAACCCCGCCTTGTCCAGGATGCGTTCGCCGGCGGGCGTCGCGTCCGAGAACTTGACGGTGATGTCGTTGACGGTGGTGAAGAACTTGCCGTCCGGCCCGGGACGGCGCGCCGGCTCCGTCTCGACGTGGTGATCGCGGGCCTGGCCGCCAGTGAGTGCATTTTTCATCGTAAAGTACCTCTATCTTGGCGCCAGCCCATCGCCGGCCCGATAGTGATAAGATAAGGTGGCATGCAAAGAATGTCAAGCATTTTGCAGGCGCGCTTGACATTCTTAGCACCCGGAGCTAAATACATGAACGGAATCAAGAAGTTTGGAGGAGCGAAGTCATGGCACGGAAGAGCGTTGAGCCAGAGGTCAAGCTCACGCTTGGACAATATCTCGCCTCAATTCGCGAAGATCGCGACCTCTCGCAGCGTGACGTGGAGAAGGCTACCAACAAGGTCGTGTCCAACGCGTACTTGTCTCAAATCGAAAACGGACTTATCAAGAAACCCAACCCAAACATTTTGCACGCGCTCTCAGAGCTGTACGCGATCAGCTACGAGGATCTGATGGAGCGCGCCGGCTATATCGTGCCGACACGCTCGCGCAGCGGCGGCGAGCAGCGCCATGGCCGCGTCGCGACGTTCGCAGGCCATAACCTCACAGATGAAGAAGAAGCGCAGCTCGTCCAGTTCCTGGGATATCTGCGCAGCAGGAAAAAACCTGGTGGCCAAGGCTGACGACAGTAGTCTCGACCCCGAAGAGTTGCGCGCCGTGCAGGCCGCTGCACGGCGCGCACTGGATCGGGCCTCTGCATGGGGCATCTATCCGACACCGACCGCCGTCATTCTCGAAGCAGCCAGTCTGAAAGTTGCGCCTGCAAGCGCGTTCGACCCAAGGCGCATTACAGACTACCTGCTCGGCAAGGCCGAGAGCGCCGCAGTCGCACTCAAATCCGCGATCGCCAAGGTGTTCGGCATCTATGATGCGGGCGAACAGCTGATTCATATCGACGACACCGTCCACAAGTCCAAGCAGAACTTCCTCAAACTGCATGAGGCCGGACATCACGAGCTGCCCTCGCACCGCAGTGCGTTCCGATTGTTCCATGACTGCGAGAAAACGCTCGATCCGACCATCTCTGACCTCTTCGAGCGCGAGGCCAACAATTTTGCCCGGTTCGTTCTGTTTCAGGGTGACGGCTACGCATCGATGGCGGCCGATCACAAACTCGAACTTAAGACACCGATGAAGCTGGCCGGCAAGTTCGGTGCATCGGTCTATGCGTCATGCCGTGAATTTGCGCGCACGCATCACCGCGCCTGCGCCGTCTATGTTCTCGAGCCAGTCACGTATTGCGAGAAGACCGGCGCGCGGGCCAAAGTTCGGCGCATCGAGGCGTCTCCTGACTACCTGCGGCAGTTTCGCCGTCCTGACGAGACCGAGATCACGCTTGACCATTCACTTGGCAGGGTTTTGCCAGTCGGAAGGAAGATGACACGTCCCACCACTGTGTCGATTACAGATCGAAACGGCCAGGCGCATGAATGCGTAGCCGAGGCCTTCGACACGACATTCAATGTGCTTTTGCTGATTTATCCGGTGAAGGCGCTGACGGCTGTCACTGTGATTATCCCCAGTCGGTGAGCGCCGCCGCAAGTCGGTGTACTATGAGACTAGTTGACCGCAAGTTCGACGAACCTCACTCGTCCGGAGTCGTGTAGGTAGAGCAGAGGGTCCCAGCCGTCTCGTCATACCGACCGCAACGTTGACGCGTCAGATGGCTCGATGCCGGATGCGCGTCATGAGCCGGGAGGAATGCAAGGGGAGGCGCGCAGCGGGGCCTCCCTTGCCAAGATGGTGCTGTATGACAGCACACATCTTGCGGACAGCCCGAATCGCGACGTAGGGCAAGCATGAGCCGCTGGTCAGTCTCCAGACGTTTGAGCGAATTCAAGATCGCATCAACGGCGTAGCCCGCGCGCCCATGAGATCGGACAACGGACCACCCAGCTGGCTGAGCTTGCTGACAGCCACAAGCGCGAGGCCGCGAAGATCGAAAAAGAAACACAACGGCTCATAGACCTCATCGTCGGCACGCCTTCGACCGAAGTCGCCAGGGCCTACGAGCGCTGCCTAAGCGAACTAGAAAAGCAGAAGTTGCTCATCGCCGAAAAGCAGGAGCAGTTGGGGAAGAAGCCCGGCTCGTTCGAGGAGTTGTTCGAACTCGCCGTTGGCTTCCTCTCAAAGCCTTACGAACTCTGGGTTTCCGGCAATTTGGCGCTTCAAAAACTGGTGCTCCGACTGACATTTGCGGAGCATCTGGCGTACTGCCCGAAAGAGGGCTTTCGAGCGCCAAAAACGACTATGCCTTTCAAGCTCTTGGATGCTTTTCGAGGAGGGAAAAACAAGATGGCGCCACGATTCGAACGTGTGACCTCCACCTTCGGAGGGCCGCAAAGCGCAAATCGTCGATCGTGCAACGGTTGCAATTAGTTGTGGTCTCGCTTGCGACCTAAGAAAGGTAAGGCGATCCGGTACTTTGCGCGATTTTTGCAAGGCTGATCGCAGGATGATCAATTGAAGGTTCTCTTGTCATGAACGAGCAGCGGTCGCAACCGAATATCGCCTATGCGATTTGCGGGTTCAACGATATTCCAAGCCAGCGCGCCATGGGCTTCCACCTCATGATCGTCGACGAAGACGGCAGCCACAGGCCGTGGCCCATTGCCGTGGTGCGCTGGGGCAAGCGGGTGTTTGCCTATCTCAACAAATGCCCGCACAATGGCGTCAATCTGGACTGGGAACGCAACCAGTTTTTCGATCCCCGCGGCATCCGGCTGATGTGCGGCAAGCACGGCTCGACCTTCGAGCTCGGCACCGGCCGCTGTGTCGACGGCCCGTGCAAGGGCAGCAGTCTCACGCCGGTCGCGTTGATAGTGCTGGACGGCGATATCTGCGTGACCGGCGTGCGGCTTGTCGAGGAGGAGGATTCCTCTGGCTAAAGCTAAAGCCGGCGCTTAGACCGGCCGGTTCTCGTTACGGTTTCTCACGGGTTCCATCCTCTTCAGCCCGTCTTCGTAAGAGATCTCATCATAGGACGCATCGACATCCTTGGTTGCGTCGAGCAGGTAGTCGAGCTTGCCGGGCGCGTCGAGCTTCTTGATGTCATTCTTGTCGACGCCGACCAGGTCCATCATCTCCTTCCAAACGGTGGATTCTTCGCACGGCAGCACGTTGAAGGTGATACCACCGAGCTTGATTCGGTATTTCGCCAACAGGTCTATGTTGTTGCAAAACATGAAGTAGCTGCCATCAGGGCTTAGCGCGCCGTCAAGAACGTTTGCGACATCAGCAAGATAGGCGAAGCAGTGCAGATAGCCGGCCAGCACCGGAATGGTGCTTTCGCCTTCCTGCACGACCGTCAGTACCTGCTCGATCGAATAGTGGGGCGGCCGCTTCTCGTCCGCGACCTGGTCCTGGAATTTTAGGGCGATATCGCCGCGAAAGCCGAACCGGCCCTGCTTGGTGGTCCCGCCCTTGAATATGGCATTGAGCAGGCGCCCCTCCTTCTCCAACCGGCCTAGCGCGGTGTTATCGATTGCAGTCATGAAAAATCATCCCTCGATCCAAGACAATCGCCGGACACTCCGGCGGCGGGAGACGCAATGCAAATTGTTTGCCGCCGCGTTCGTAACGCTCATCCCCGGAATCCATAAAGAAGACACGCAAAGCCGGCGCGATCCCTCGAAGACCTTTGTCAGCAACCCGACACCCGTCGCAAAGCCAACAGGCGCGTTTCGAAAAAAAGGTGAGCATTGTCAATCTCGTGGGCGCTGGCATGCAACTTGCCAATTACCATGCAAACGACTCGGGAAAATAAAGGGTGCCATGATCAATCTGACGAATAGCGCAGTGAATGCGCTCAAGAGCGCGATCTCGGCTTCGGCGCAGCCGACGAGCGGCCTGCGCATCATGGTCGAGGCTGGCGGCTGCGACGGATTCAAATACAAGATGGGCCTCGCCGACGAGGCAAAGTCCGACGACACCGTCATCGAGCGCGACGGGATCAAGGTGTTCGTCGACAATAAGAGCCATGAGCACCTCGCCGGCACGACGATCGATTTCGTGGTGGCGCTGGAGGGCTCGGGCTTCACCTTCGACAACCCAAACGTCAGCTCGAGCTGCTCCTGCGGCAAATCCTTCGGCAGATGAAAAGAGAAATCGAAGCATGCTGGTGGAACCAGAACAACTGAAGCAACCGCCGGTCATTGAGACCAATCGGGAGCAGCTCATTCGCGCCGTGATCGAGGAGATCCGGCCCAATCTGCAACGCGACGGCGGCGACTGTCAGCTGGTCGGGATCGAGGGCAGCAAGATCATGGTCAAGCTGACTGGTGCCTGCGTATTCTGCAAGCTTTCAAGCGCGACGCTAGAAGGCATTCAGGCGCGGCTGGTCGAAAGGCTCGGCGAATTCGTTCGCCTGATCCCGGTCGCCGGCGCCACCAATGCGCGGCATTGAACGAGGCGATTGTGCCGATCTATCTCGACAACAATGCGACCACGCGGACAGATCCGTGTGTCTTGCAAGCCATGTTGCCGTTCTTCACAGAGCAGTTCGGCAATGCCTCGTCCACCCATGCCTTCGGCAGCGAGGTCGCGGGCGCGGTGGGGAAGGCGCGCCGCAGCCTGCAGGGTTTGCTGGGGGCCGCCCACGATCATGAGATCGTCTTCACCTCCGGCGGGACCGAGTCCAACAACGCCGCCATCCTTTCTGCGCTTACGACCCAGCAAGGGCGCGACGAGATTGTCACCACCTCCGTCGAGCATTCCGCCATCCTCACGCTGGTCGAGCAATTGGCGACAAGGGGCATCAAGACGCATGTGATCCCGGTGGATTCGCGCGGACGGCTCGACGTTGAGGCCTTTCGCTGGGCGCTTGGACCACGCACGGCGATCGCGTCGGTTATGTGGGCCAACAACGAGACCGGTACGATTTTCCCGGTGGAGTTTCTGGCTAGGTTGGCGCGTGCGGCGGGCGCGCTGTTTCACACTGATGCGGTACAGGCTGTAGGCAGGGAGCCCATCGACTTGAAAGACAGTGCTATCGACATGCTCTCGCTGTCGGCGCATAAGCTGCATGGCCCCAAAGGGATCGGAGCGCTCTATTTACGCAATGGCACGAAATTCAGGCCGCTGATCTGGGGCGGGGCACAGGAACGACGACGACGCGGCGGAACCGAGAACATCCCGGGCATCATCGGTCTTGGAAAAGCTGCGGAGCTTGCGGCCGAGCGCCTCGAGCCCGAGCGCGTTCGCATTGGTGCGTTGCGCGATCGCCTGGAGCAGGCGATCTTGCACAACTGCCGCTGCATAGCGCTCGGCGATGTCAGCAACCGGCTGCCGAATACGGCTAACATCGCCTTCCAAGATCTCGAAGGCGAAGCAATCGTCCACCATCTCAATCGCGCGGGCATTGCCGCTTCGCACGGATCAGCTTGCAGCTCTTGCTCAATGAAGCCGTCTCATGTGCTGCGCGCCATGAACGTGCCTCCGAGGATCCTACGCGGCGCGGTGCGCTTTTCCTTGTCGCGTGAAACCACCGTCGAAGAAGTCGATCAGGTCGTCCGAATAGTGCCCGGCATTCTGGCTCACCTGCGCACCATATCACGAGAGCATCCCAATCACGCCAGCAATTCGCCCTGATACACGAGTTGATCTGATGAAAATCATGATTCGCCGCTCTCCGGAGGCAGGCCTGTCGATCTACGTGCCGAAAAAAGATCTCGAGGAGCCGATCGTTGAATCGGAGCACGAGATGTTGTGGGGCGGCTGGATCAGAATAGCCAATGGCTGGGTGCTCGATCTGCCCGAGATGGCGAGCGATACGCCGCTCCCGATCACGGTAAATGCCAGGAAGCGTGGTGGGGGCGCGGATGAGCGATGAAGAGGGCCCCGCAAATCGACTTTGTTAACGCGGCCGATGCGGAGGCGATTCTCACTGACGTAGCAACTAGGCTGCGTGCCGGCAGCATTGTTCCCTATCTCGGACCTGGCCTCGCCGCGTTGTCGAATCCGGATGCGCCGATGACGCCGGAGGCCTTGGCTGGCTTCTTCGCTGCCAAGGTAGCGCTGCCGCGCCGGGCCAAGGGCAATGTCTGGGCGTCGGCGCAGCACATCGAGAGCAACAAGCATCGCTCCACCGTGACGGCATTGATGGCGCAGGCCTTTGCTGCGCCGGTCGAGCCGACGCCACTGCATCATCATCTCGCCGCCCTATCACCGCCTCTCATCGTCGATGCCTGGTATGACGGCGCGATGCGTGCGGCGCTTGGCAAGCACCATGGGTGGGGCGAGCTGCAGGGCATTAGCCGCGCCGGCATCGGCGAGGACCGCTGGTATCGCTTCTATGATGCGGAGGGCAGAGAGGTCGATCGCGCTGTGGCGCAGAGCTGGACCACGGTCCTCTACAAGCCGCACGGCGGCGTGCTGCCTGCCAGGAACTTCCTGATCTCTGACGCCGACTATGTCGAGGTGCTGACCGAGATCGACATTCAGACGCCGATCCCCGATGTGGTGAAAGAGCGGCGCAATGGCCGAAGATTTCTCTTCATCGGCTGCCGCTTCAACGATCAGCTGCTGCGAACCTATGCGCGGCAGCTCACCAAGCGCTCGGCCGGTGTTCATTACGGCATCGTGGAGCCGGATGTGCTGTCCAGGAATGAGCTGCGCTTTTTGGTCGAACAGGACCTGACGCCGCTTGCGATCCCGCTCCCGCGCGCGATCGAGATCCTGCTCGCCGGCTGACAGACCTTGATAGGGGTCGATGTTGCTCGCGTGCGGGCGCACGCGAGTTGTCTTGCGTTTCGCGCCAGGGTGCCTGCGCTCATTTCCATGTCAGGATCGAGACGCCTGTCACACTTCGAACATTTCTAATGTCGTGCAGAAGGCTTCGCTTCCACGGCCAACCGCGGCAGGCGGGCTCACTTTTTGACTTAGATCAAAATTGCTCGCCGTTCCGGCCATGGCACGCGAGTTGCAAATCTCCTTTTCAGTTTCCGCCTGCAGGGAGAATGAAAGGATGGACGTATCAGCGCTGGACGAAGCAAGCTTGGCAGGGAGCGCCGTCGACATCGGCGAGACCATGCAGGTGATCGCCGAGCACAAGGGCTGCGGCACGTCCGGCGGCAGCGGCAAGGCGAGCTGCGGCTCGCAAGCTGGCCAGGGTGAGCTGCCAACCGAGATCTGGGAGAAGGTCAAGAACCATCCCTGCTACAGCGAAGAAGCGCATCATCACTACGCCCGCATGCATGTTGCGGTCGCGCCCGCCTGCAACGTCCAATGCAATTACTGCAATCGCAAATATGATTGCGCCAATGAATCGCGCCCGGGCGTGGTGAGCGAAAAACTAACGCCGGAGCAGGCAGCGAAAAAGGTGGTGGCGGTCGCCTCCACCATCCCACAGATGACCGTGCTCGGCATCGCGGGGCCCGGCGATCCCCTGGCCAATCCGAAAAAGACGTTCAAGACCTTCGAGCTGGTGGCCAAGGCCGCTCCCGACATCAAGCTGTGCCTGTCGACCAACGGCCTCATGCTGCCCGACTATGTCGACACGATCGCCCGCTTCAAGATCGACCATGTCACCATCACCATCAACATGGTCGACCCCGAAATCGGCGCCAAAATCTATCCGTGGATTTTCTACAACCACAAGCGCTACACCGGCCTCGAAGCCGCAAAGATTCTCAACGACCGCCAGCTGCAAGGCCTCGAGATGCTTACCGAGCGGGGCATCCTCTGCAAAATCAATTCGGTGATGATCCCGGGCATTAACGACCAGCATCTGCTCGAGGTCAACAAGGCGGTCAAATCGCGCGGCGCGTTCCTACACAACATCATGCCACTGATCTCCGCGCCCGAGCACGGCACCCTATTCGGTCTCAGCGGCCAGCGGGGTCCGACCGCGCGGGAATTGAAGGCACTGCAGGATGTCTGCGAAGGCGAGATGAACATGATGCGGCACTGCCGGCAGTGCCGCGCCGACGCCGTCGGCCTGCTCGGCGAGGACCGCAGCGCGGAGTTCACTACCGAGAAGGTTATGACCATGGACGTCAAATATGACCTGGAGATGCGCAAGGCCTATCAGGCCAAGGTCGAGGTGGAGCGCGTCGCCAAGGTTGCTGCCGAGCAGGAAGAGCTCGCCGAGCTCGCCAGCGAAATGAGCGGAGTCAAGCTCTTGGTTGCGGTGGCGACGAAGGGCTCGGGCCTGATCAACGAGCATTTTGGACATGCCAAGGAGTTCCAAGTGTACGAACTCTCCACTACGGGCGCCAAATTCGTCGGCCATCGCCGCGTCGATCACTATTGCCGGGGCGGTTATGGCGAGGAGGAGAGCCTTGCCACCATCATCCGCGCCATCGACGACTGCCATGCGGTGTTCGTGGCCAAGATCGGCGGCTGTCCGAAGAGCAATCTGTTGAAGGCCGGGATCGAGCCAGTCGACCAATACGCCCATGAGTTCATCGAAAAATCAGCGATCGCCTGGTTCAAGTCCTATCTCGAGAGGGTGCAAAGCGGCGAGATCCAGCATGTCAAGAGGGGCGAGGCGGCGATCCGGCAGGGCGCGCTGATTTCGGCTGCTTGAGGGAGACGTCGATGCCGTTCAAGATCATTGCCTCGCAATGCACGAGCTGCTCGGCTTGCGAGCAGGAATGTCCGAATGTCGCAATCTCGGAGAAAGGCGGGACGTTCGTCATCGACCCGAAGAAATGCACCGAGTGCATCGGCCATTTCGAAGAGCCGCAATGCGTCGCGGTGTGCCCGGTCGATAACACATGCGTCATCGACACCTCATTGCCGCGCTACTAGGCGCGGCCGTAAATAGGCTCGAGCCCATGACCTTCACCCTGGCGCCCACCGCTGAAAAACTCACGAGTTTCCTGCTGCGCACCGATGGCACCGCTGGCGCCAGCGTCCGTCTCGCCGTCACGGCAGATGGTTGCTCGGGATTGTCCGCCAATATAGGTGTTGCGCTGGCATCTCGGCCCGGACAGCAAGACGTCGAGCGCAACGGCCTGAAGTTGCTTCTCAATGGCGAGAACCAGCTAAGGCTAGGGGGTCTCACGATCGATTTGACCGACACCGCTGCGCGGACCGGGCTGATCTTCCCAGAAGCAGGTGTGCTGCTCCAGCAACACCGCAAAGTCTGCCCATTAGAAGAGGAAAGCTGCCGATGAACCTCGATGGGGCAGGCAATCCGCTGTCCGGTAGCGAAGGGGCGCTCATCGCGCACACGCTACTCGGCGACGGCCTGCCGCGCGAAGCCGAGGATCATCTGTGGCAGGCCGGGCTCTCCTATCACCTGGACGAGATCGCGGAAAAACACCTGCACGAAGCGCAGGCGCTGGCGCCGGGACACGCCGCCGTCCTGATCGGACTCTACCGCTTCTATTTCTACAAGGCTCGCTTGGCCGAAGCGTTGGAGGTCGCAAAGCTCTGTATTTCTAAGGCAGCGCGTGAAAACGGCCTCTTAGACGACTGGCGGCGGGTCAGCGCGACCGATGCTGCTTTCGATTGCTACGAGAACAGCCTGCCGCGCTTCTATTTATTTTCACTGAAAGCCTACGCCTACCTGCAGATGCGGCTCGGCGATCTCGGTGAAGGGCACGCGGCCGCCAGCAAGCTCGTGGAGCTCGACCCGACCGACAAGATCGGCGCCAAGGTGCTCCTGGACGTGCTGGAGCGGATGGGACAGGACGATGACCGATGACATCGATGAGGCCCGCGACTGGTTAGGCAACGAGGTCGACTGCGGCACCTGCACGCATCTCGGGCTAAGGGCCAGCGGCGGCTGCCGCTTGATGCAAGCCTGCGTCAACGACCGCTATGCCCGCCGCATCGACCGCTTCTTCAACTGGAATCCGGCGCTGGCCGACGCTTACATCACACATCCGCATGTCGAGGTGCGCGCGATCGCGGCCAAACACGCCAACCTGTTCCTGCTGCCGATGCTGCTCGACGATGCTGAGGAAACCGTGCGCTGGAACGCGGCGCGCCGCCTTCCCAAGCGCTTTGTGCTGCGGTTGCGCAGCGACCCGCATCGGGAGGTGAGAATGCGGGTTGCGACCTTGCTGGAAGGCGAGGCGCTGGCGCCGATGATGTCGGATCAGGACTATTACGTCCGCCTGGTGGTGGCGAGCCGGATCGCGCCGGCGCTGCTTGGGCGTCTCATGAACGATGACGAGCCCGAGGTGCGCCGCGTGGTTGCGCTCCGCATTCCCTATGACTGGCTGCTCGGCATGGTCAATGATCGCGATCCGACCGTGCGGCTCGAGATCGCACGGCGGCTGTCTCCGGTTTCGCTCAGCGTGCTGCGCCGCGATCCGGATTGGCGCGTCCGCTATGAGGTGGCAAGCCGCATTACGGCGGCCGAGTTGGCGGAGCTGACCGAGGACGAGGACTCGATGGTGCAGGAAGTCGCCCGCGAGCGCGTGGCCATCCGGCCCGAACGACCGAGAGAGAGTGGGACATGAGCAACATCGTTCGCGACAGCGAGGTCGTCGAGCTGACCGGGCCGCCTTTCTTCAGCTTCGGCGAAAAGGTGCGGGCCAACCGCACCATCCGCAATGACGGAACCTATGCCGGCAAGGAAGTTGGCGAGATCCTCGCTAAAAAGGGGGAGGTGGGTTACGTCGTCTCAATCGGCACTTTTCTGCAGCAGTTCTACATCTATGGCGTCGAATTTCTCGAAAGCGGCAACCGCGTCGGGATGAAGCGCAAGGAGCTCGTGCCGGCGGTGGCGCGCGAGGAGCTTGAGGACCTGCCGTTGCCGGAAGAGGCTGCGTCATGATCGACCCGAGGCTGCCGAAGTACCAATGGGGCCAGCACGTCAAGGCGGCGATCGACCTCATTAACGACGGGTCCTTTCCGGATGCACCGTCCGATGGACTCTTGGTGGGCGCCGGAGGGATCGGCGAGATCGTGCAGGTCGGCAGGCATACCGAAGCGAACGTGCCAATCTATCTCGTCGAGTTCGGCGAGCGGCTGGTCATCGGCTGTCTTGAAGAAGAAATTGCAGTGCTTTGAGGGTGGCGGTTCGCGATGAATGCTGCGGTGATGAGAAAACTAGCCACCGGACTGATCCCTCACCCGAACGAGCTCGATCGCAAGCGGATCGAGCGCGCCTTGAGCTCGCGCAAGCGCTATCGCTTTGTCTCGCCGAATGTGAGGCCGGTGAGGGGTGGCTATCTGATCGAGAGTCCCTGCTGCTCTCGTAATATCGACAAGGACGGCGGCCTGATCGATGTCGCGCTGATCCACTATGACATGGTGAGCGGGATGTGGAAGCTGTTTCGCATGAACCACGCGCACGGGATCTGGGAGTTTTACAGCATTTACCTCCGGTTGACCTCAGCGATCGAGGATTTGAACACGGATCCAGAGCGGCTGTTCTGGCAATGAAGATGATTTGGGGACCAGTTATATGGGAGCCGCGATGGCACTTGGCAAAGACGAACTGATCGAAATAGAACGGGTGCTCGCGGCGGCGGAGGCCGATGCAAGCCCATTCCCCGAGCTGCGGCGCCGCTTTCCGCACCTCGCCTACACGCGCTGTGATGCGTCTGACGTGACGGAGCGGCCGTTCCGAAGTTTTCCGCGTTTCGACCTGCATCTGATCGATGGCTGCGATCGCTGCGTGCAGATCACGGCCGATCCGGCACGCGCGACTGGTATCTTGCTGGCGGCAAGGAGTACTGGACGGTGACCGGCATTGCACTCGCAGAGGATCACGATGATGGCACAGAAGCGATCGAGGCCGTATCCTTCATTCCGCTCTCCGATCCCGATATCACCTCCGCCGAGCTCTCTGCCGTTGAAGCACTGCTATGTTCCCCGCGAATCTCCAATGGGCCGATCACTGACGCCTTCGAGAAAGCCTTCGCCGCCTATCTTGGCCGCAAATATGCCGTTGCCGTCCCCAGCGGCACGATCGGGCTTCTGCTTGCGCTAAAAGCGCTCGGCATCGGACCCGGGCAGGAGGTGATCGCCTCGCCTTATTCGTTTCGCGAGACGGTGCATGCTATCAGCCTCGTGGGCGCACGGGCCGAATTTGCCGACGTCGACTATTGGTCGGGAGCCTTGGCTCCGGCGAAGGTCGAAGAGCGTGTCACGGCCAACACGCGGGCGATTATTGGTGCCAACCCCAATGGCCATCCAGCGCCATGGTCGGAGCTGCGCGCGATCGCGCAGCGCCATCAGCTGCCGCTCCTGGAGGATTCGACCGAAGCGATCGGATCGCGATACAAGGGCGAGCTCGTCGGCCGCTTTGGCGACATCGCCGTGTTCGACTTCGCCCAGCCACTGGCCCTGACCTGCGGCGAAGGCGGCATGGTGGTGACCGACGACATCGACTTGGCCGTTGGCTTGCGTCGCCATCGCGCACATCGGCTGGATGAGCGCTCCTCCGTTGTCGTCAGCAGCGCAGCGCCCCACCAGGCCGGCATGAGCGATCTCACAGCTGCGCTGGGCCTTGCGCAGCTAAGGCGCCTCGACGAAATCCTGGAGCGACGCCGGCTCGCCGAACAGCTCTACAATGCCCATATGCAATCCTTCGAGGGTATCAAGCCGCCCTATGTGGCTCCCGATGCGACCGAGGTGAACTGGTTCCTCTATCTGGTCCATCTCGGGACGCGCTTCACGCGCTCCAGCCGCGATGCCATCGTCGATGACCTGCGCATCGAGCAGGTCGAGGCCGCCGCCTATTGCCAACCGTTGCATTTGCAGCGGCATTATTTCGACCTCGGCTATCGGCATGGCGATTTCCTGGTCACGGAAAAGATCGCCGAACGCGCCCTGGCGCTGCCGTTTCACACCCACCTCACCGATGACCAGATCGACTTCATCGTGGAGACGATGAAGGACGCGTCAATCAACATCGGCGCTGGCGCAGCAATTTATTAGAGCCGAGGAATCATCAATGGGACGCAAAAGGAAGGCTTGAATGTCGACAGCCACCGTCTCACCGTGGGGCAAGATGATCGAGGTCATTCAGGCCACATCACTCTTGGCGGTGCTGCAGAACCCGGAGATCGCAATGCCAAACAAATGCAAGTGCAGACCAAACGCGGATCCTCCGACATTTCGTCCGGCAAGGCCGCAAGGAACTCTCGAGGGTGGCGCGCAAAGAGAATGAGAAGCTCAATATGATCGGAGGAGGCGCCTCCAAGTTGCGGCTCGCCTCCGAAGTCAAGTTGCTCGGAACCGGTAGCAATGATCATCGAGCTCTTCGGCTTCGGCTCGGGTATCTTTCAAGCTTTGGCGGGGAAGGCACATGGACTTCGCAACACGTAATGTTCCCTGAACGGGACCGTGGTCGAGCTTGACGAGCGCCCGGCCGGCCTTACGCCGCACCAATGTTTGATTGTCTCAGCGGGCCGTCGATGCCCTCCCAGGAGCTGGCCGGTGGAATTGGCGTGCTTCGGCTGACCCGTGCCGCCGTCGATGCCTTCAGGCAGGAAAACGTGACGACAGCATGAGCCAAGGGAGCACCGCAACATGGGCAGCCAAGAGGTTGAGGTGTTCAGCGTCTGTCACGCCGATGCAATCGAGCGGGGCGACGCGAAGGGTTTTAGCCTGTCGCGGATCGACGAGAGCGGCGAGAGCCGGCCGTTTCCGATTGTCGTGGTGCGGACCTTCGGAAACGACTACCACGGCTATGTCAACCGCTGCCCGCATGACGGCGTCTGGCTCAACATCGGCTCCGGGGAATTTTTCTCGTCGGACCGCGCCTTTATCAGATGCGGCCGGCACGGTGCGACTTTCGAGATCGACAGCGGGTTTTGCATCGATGGCCCCTGCAATGGAAAAGCCCTTGAGCCGGTCGCGCTCGCCGTGGTCGACGGCGACGTCTGCCTTTGTGGCGTGAAGCTGGTGGAGGACAACGGGTTGCCCGATCCGTTCGAGGACGGCGACGAAACTATGGACATCATGATCCATCCGGATTAACAGGCATGATCTCATGACCGTAGCTCCGGAGTTTTTCGGTAAAGCGCCGTCGTTCTCATGAACATTGGCGCAGGCCTGCGCCTGTCGCAGCTTTCGAACTGGTGAGAGATCAAGGGCCGGGCACGCCGGCGGAAGTCATCCTGTAGCCCGGGATGAATGAATGGTACGGGGACACTCGAACAGCGAGACGCGCAGCCAGCCATTGTGGATGATGAACTGAACGGGTTGAGCCTATTTGCAGTCAACGCCGGAAACCAGTAGGCATGCAGCGTCGCCCGCGCGTCAGCAGCGGTGGGGGTGCGATTTCCACGCGAATCCATTAGGTTTTGAGTCAACGAGAAGCTGCGTCTTGGGGAGCCGATGGACAAGGGAGCGCATTTCCACCGTTGCGATTTGCAAGTGCATACGCCGCGTGACCAAAATTGGACGGGCGGCGGGGCCGTCGCCGACGACCAACGTCAATCGTACGCCAACCAGCTTGTCCAGGCCTGTCGCTTGCGCGGTCTGCAGGGGATTGCGATTACCGATCACCACGACATGGTGTTTGTCGAATACATTCGCTGTGCCGCCGACGAAGAAACCGATGAGCGCGGAACGCCCTTGCCTAAGCAAGAGCGTCTCGTCGTTTTCCCCGGAATGGAGCTGACGCTCGGCGTTCCGTGCCAAGCGCTACTGATCTTCGATACCGACTTTCCGGCTGACCTGTTCTCGTTGGCAATGACGGCTCTTGCGATCAATCCGAGCCCGAACGGTGACGCCAAAACTGCCAACGTCGAGCGGTTGCAAAACATTCATTCGCTGAAGCAGCTCAAAGACAAGCTCGACGAGCGCACCTATCTTCGCGATCGCTATTGCGTCACGCCGCCGCCAGCGCACGCTCGCGCATACCCTCGATCAGCGGGGCGCTCGAAGAGCGCTCCCTCAGCGAACGGGCCGAGGCCATCAAATCTTCACTGGGGGCCTTATCCGACGATGACCGTGCCATCATCGCCAAGGGCAAGAACTTTGATGCCGCCGACCAGGCGGTTCAGTCTTGGCGCGACGGCATTGCGACGGTCAAATCCGGCGCTGAGGGTCTCCGCACCACGGTCGCGTCCAGCCTCGTTCAATCGGCACCGGCACCCGCCGAGCCAGACGCGGCTGTGCTCCAAGCAGCGCGAGCCGAGCAGCAAAGCTTATTGGCCGACGCCCAAACAGCGCTTGATACGCTGAGAGCGAAGGCAAGCGGCATCCTGGAGTCATTGGGGCCGGACAGCCCTTGGCGCCAATGGGCTGCCTCTCTGGCTGCCTTCAAGGGAGACTACAATGCTGCGGTCGCCCGCTCCTCGACGCATGCCGAGAGGATGACGTAGCTGCGGCAGATCGAGGAGCAACTCGCGCGACACGTCCGCGAGACTGCTCGCCTCCGCGAGGAACTGCGCGGGCTAGAAACCGCCGAGGCCGTTTATGAAACCGAAAGGGCGAGCATGGCTGACTTTACGGCGAGAGCGTGATGAGCTCATGCGGGCCCAATGCGCGTCGCTCACGGCTAGTTCAGATGGAATGATACGTGCGCATGTTAAGCCGTATGCCGATCCTTCCGAGTTCGTGAACAGCCTACGTCAGTTCTTGAGCGGATCGCACATTTCCGGCGGCAAGATTGAATCGCTGGGGGAAGGCATTCCAACCGCCGCCGATGGCGCCGTCCAATGGAGCGCGGTGTTGGCCGATCTTGAAAAACTCGCCGAAGTCGATCCGGAGAACGAGAGCAACGCGCCACGTCCCGAAACGCCATCGCTTTCTGCGGCCGGTCTGACCGCGGGTGAAATCGATCGTCTGGCGCGCAACCTCTAGCCTGACCAGTGGTTGGCGCTGTCGCTTATTCCGATCCCGAGCGTACCTGTGTTCGAATACAGGACGCGCGAGAACGAATACATCCCGTTTGGCAACGCGTCCGCCGGCCAACAGGCAACCGCGCTGCTAAAGACCCTGCTTAACCAAGTGGGAACACCTCTTATCATCGATCAGCCCGAAGAGGATCTCGACAATCCCGTGATGCTGGAGATCGTACAGCAGCTTTGGAAGGCCAAACAGAAAAGGCAGATCATCTTTGCAAGCCACAACGCCAATCTTGTCGTCAATGGCGACGCTGAACTTGTCGCTTGGTGCGACTACAGGACTTCAGGCGATCAGTCGCGCGACGTCGTTGCCGGCGAAGGCGCAATCGACGTTCCCAACGTGCGGGAAGCCATCGAACGGATCATGGAAGGCGGCAAGGCGGCCTTCAATCTTCGCCGCGAAAAGTATGGCTTCTCTAGCTTAGGGGGCTACTACAAGATTCGGTAGATGGCTAAAGCCAGATTGAGGCCCTAGGGTCCGGCCGCCTTCCCGTCGATCATCATCGACGAACAGAAGTGAACGCAAGCGCACGTGAAGCCGCTGCCCGCAGCGCCTGCGGTCACCTTCCGCGCTTCCATCGCTTAGAGAGTGAAGTGCCACCATGTCCGAACAATCCTTGCCGACGCTGCCGATGTGGCGCGTCGATCACATCGAGCCCTCGCCCGAGATGTTGGCGCTACGCGCCAACGGTCCGATCCACCGCGTGCGCTTCCCGTCCGGGCACGAAGGCTGGTGGGTGACAGGCTACGACGAGGCCAAGGCGGCGCTGTCCGACACGGCGTTCCGGCCCGCGGGAATGCCGCCGGCGGCATTCACCCCGGATTCGGTGATTCTCGGTTCGCCGGGGTGGCTGGTCTCGCATGAGGGGGGCGAGCATGCCCGGTTACGCACGATCGTGGCGCCGGCCTTCAGCAACCGCAGGGTGAAGCTGCTCGCGCAGCAGGTCGAGGCGATCGCCGCGCAGTTGTTCGAGACGCTGGCGGCCCAGCCCCAGCCCGCCGACCTGCGGCGCCACCTCTCCTTTCCGCTTCCGGCCATGGTCATCAGCGCGCTGATGGGCGTGCTCTACGAGGATCACGCCTTTTTCGCCGGGCTGTCCGACGAGGTGATGACGCACCAGCATGAAAGCGGCCCGCGCAGCGCGTCGCGCCTGGCCTGGGAAGAACTGCGCGCCTACATTCGCGGCAAGATGCGGGACAAGCGCCAGGATCCAGGCGACAACCTGCTGACGGATTTGCTCGCGGCGGTCGACCAGGGCAAGGCGACCGAGGAAGAGGCGATCGGCCTGGCGGCGGGCATGCTGGTGGCGGGGCACGAGAGCACCGTCGCGCAGATCGAATTCGGCCTGCTGGCCATGTTCCGCCATCCGCAACAGCGCGAACGCCTGGTCGGCGATCCATCCTTGGTGGACAAGGCGGTGGAGGAAATCCTGCGCATGTACCCGCCGGGCGCGGGCTGGGACGGCATCATGCGCTATCCGAGGACCGACGTGACCATCGCGGGCGTGCATATTCCCGCGGAGAGCAAGGTGCTGGTCGGCCTGCCGGCGACGTCGTTCGATCCGCGCCATTTCGACGACCCGGAAATCTTCGACATCGGACGCCAGGAAAAGCCGCACCTCGCGTTCTCCTACGGGCCGCACTCCTGCATCGGCGCGGCGCTGGCCAGGCTGGAACTCAAGGCGGTGTTCGGTTCGATCTTCCAGCGCTTTCCCGCGCTGCGCCTGGCCGTGGCGCCCGAAGAACTGAAGTTGCGCAAGGAGATCATCACTGGCGGGTTCGAGGAGTTCCCGGTGCTCTGGTGATGCGCGGACGCCGCCGCGGATCGCGATCTGCTCCGCAATTTGCCGGCGCGCCTGGCGCGCGCCGGTCAGATCAGCCAGCCAACAGGTAACCAAGATGGACGTGCAAGAAACCACGGCAGCATGCCGGGACGCCTTCGCCGAACTGGCGTCGCCAGCGTGCATCCACGACCCGTATCCGTTCATGCGGTGGTTGCGCGAGCACGATCCGGTGCATCGCGCGGCGTCGGGCCTCTTTCTGTTGAGCCGCCACGCCGACATCTACTGGGCGCTCAAGGCCACGGGCGATGCGTTTCGGGGACCGGCGCCGGGCGAACTGGCGCGCTATTTCCCGCGTGCGGCGACCAGCCTGTCGCTCAATCTGCTGGCGTCCACGCTAGCGATGAAGGACCCACCGACGCATACGCGTCTGCGCCGGCTGATCTCGCGCGATTTCACCATGCGCCAGATCGACAACCTGCGGCCGAGCATCGCGCGCATCGTCGCCGCGCGCCTGGACGGCATGGCGCCCGCGCTGGAGCGCGGGGAGGCGGTGGACCTGCATCGGGAATTCGCGCTGGTCTTGCCCATGCTGGTCTTCGCCGAACTGTTCGGCATGCCCCAGGACGACATGTTCGGGCTCGCCGCCGGCATCGACGCCATTCTGGAAGGCCTGAGCCCGCACGCCAGCGATCCCCAGCTCGCCGCGGCGGACGCGGCCAGCGCCAGGGTGCAGGCCTACTTCGGCGACCTCATACAGCGCAAGCGCACCGGTCCCCGCCACGATATCGTGTCGATGCTGGTCGGCGCACACGACGACGATGCCGACACACTGTCGGATGCGGAGTTGATCAGCATGCTGTGGGGCATGCTGCTGGGCGGGTTCGCCACCACTGCTGCGACCATCGACCATGCGGTCCTGGCGATGCTGGCGTATCCCGAACAGCGGCACTGGCTACAGGGAGACGCCGTGGGGGTGAAGGCATTCGTCGAAGAAGTCCTGCGCTGCGACGCGCCCGCCATGTTCAGCTCCATTCCGCGTATCGCCCAGCGCGACATCGAACTGGGCGGCGTGGTGATCCCGAAGAACGCGGACGTGCGCGTGCTGATCGCGGCCGGCAATCGCGACCCGCACGCCTTCGCCGATCCCGACCGCTTCGATCCCGCGCGGTTCTACGGCACCAGTCCGGGCATGTCGACCGACGGGAAGATCATGCTGAGCTTCGGCCACGGCATCCACTTCTGCCTCGGTGCGCAACTGGCCCGGGTGCAGTTGGCCGAGTGCCTGCCGCGGATCCAGGCGCGCTTCCCCACGCTGGCATTGGCCGAGCAGCCGACCCGAGAGCCCTCCGCGTTCCTTAGGACGTTCCGCGCGCTGCCGGTCCGGCTGCATGCGCAGGGGGCTGAGATGCGCGTCGTGGTCGACCAGGATCTGTGCGGAACCACCGGGCAGTGCGTGCTGACGCTGCCGGGCACCTTTCGCCAGCGCGAACCAGACGGCGTGGCCGAAGTGTGTGGGGCGACGGTCCCGCAGGCGCTGCACGCCGCCGTGCGGCTCGCGGCCAGCCAGTGCCCGGTCGCCGCCATTCGGGTCATCGAAAGCGACGCTGGCGATGACGGGCGCGCCAGCGCCGACCCTGCGCCTTCTCCGGCGGAGGCCGAGCGGCATGCTGCGAAAGACCAACGCAATCCAGGAGGACACGATGGGACGGTTTGAAGGCAAGGTGGCCGTGGTGACTGGCGCCGGCGCCGGCATCGGCAAGGCATGCGCCCTCGCCATCGCGCGCGAGGGCGGCAGAGTGGTGGTGGCCGACATTGATGGCTCGGCGGCCATCGCCTGCACCGCGCAGATCGCGGCCGAAGCGGGCCACGCGCTGGCCCTGGCCATCGACATCGCCGATGCGCAGGCGGTGGCAGCGCTGTTCGAGACGGCGGAGCGGCACTTCGGTGGGGTCGACCTGCTGGTGAACAACGCGAGCGCAATGCATCTGACTCCGCGCGACCGCGCGATCCTCGACCTGGACCTGGCGGTCTGGGATCAGACCATGGCGACCAATCTGCGCGGCACGCTACTCTGCTGCCGGCAGGCCATCCCACGGATGATCGCCCGCGGCGGTGGCGCGATCGTCAACATGTCGTCGTGCCAGGGGCTCAGCGGTGACACCGCGCAGACGTCCTACGCCGCGTCGAAGGCGGCGATGAACATGCTGTCGGCCTCGCTCGCCACCCAGTACGGTCATGCGCAGATCCGCTGCAACGCGGTTGCGCCGGGTCTCATCATGACCGAGCGTCTCCTCGCCAAGCTGGACGAGTGCATGCAACGGCATCTGCGCCGGCACCAGCTCCTGCCGCGCGTCGGCCGCCCCGAGGACGTGGCCGCGCTGGTGGCGTTCCTGCTCTCCGACGATGCTGCGTTCATCACCGGCCAGGTCGTGTGCATCGACGGCGGCATGCTGGCGCATGTGCCGACGTACGCCGACGGTGGCAACAGCCGCGCCGCGCGGCCTGCTGGCGAGACCGCCGAAGCGGCCGCGTCGCCGCGCTGCTGATGGACATGCTGCTCAACCCGCTGGACCGTCGGCATCGGCTGCGGCACGACATCCCGGTCGTGCCCGGCGCTTTCCCCTTGGTCGGGCATCTTCCCGCCATCGTCTGCGACCTGCCGCGCCTGCTGCGGCGCGCGGAACGGACGCTGGGCAGCCACTTCTGGCTGGATTTCGGCCCTGCCGGACACCTGATGACCTGTCTGGATCCGGATGCGTTCGCACTGCTCCGGCACAAGGACGTGTCCTCGGCGCTGATCGAAGAGATCGTGCCCGAATTGTTTGGCGGAACGTTGGTCGCCCAGGACGGCGGCGCGCACCGGCAGGCGCGCGATGCGATCCAGGCGGCGTTCCTGCCCAAGGGGCTGACCCAGGCCGGCATCGGCGACCTGTTCGCGCCCGTCATCCGGGCGCGGGTGCAGGCGTGGCGCGACCGCGGCGACGTAACCATCCTGCGCGAAACCACCGACTTGATGCTCAAGCTCATCTTCAGCCTCATGGGAATCCCCGCGCAGGACCTGCCGGGATGGCATCGCAAGTACCGGCAACTGCTGCAGTTGATCGTCGCGCCCCCGGTCGACCTGCCCGGACTGCCCTTGCGGCGCGGCCGCGCCGCCCGCGACTGGATCGACGCGCAGTTGCGCCAGTTCGTCCGCGACGCGCGCGAACATGCCGCGCGCACCGGGTTGATCAACGACATGGTGAGCGCCTTCGATCGCAGCGACGATGCGCTTTCCGATGACGTCCTGGTCGCCAATATCCGCTTGCTGCTGCTTGGCGGTCACGACACCACCGCCTCGACGATGGCCTGGATGGTGATTGAGCTGGCGCGGCAGCCTGGGCTGTGGGACGCCCTGGTCGAGGAGGCGCAACGCGTGGGCGCGGTGCCGACCCGGCACGCGGACCTGGCGCAGTGTCCGGTCGCCGAGGCGCTGTTCCGCGAGACGCTGCGCGTGCATCCGGCGACCACGCTCCTGCCGCGTCGCGCGCTGCAGGAATTGCAACTCGGCCAACGGCGCATTCCCGCGGGCACCCATCTGTGCATCCCGCTGCTGCATTTCTCGACCTCGGCGCTGCTGCACGAGGCGCCTGATCAGTTCCGCCTGGCGCGGTGGCTGCAACGCACGGAGCCGATACGGCCGGTGGACATGCTGCAGTTCGGTACCGGCCCACACGTCTGCATCGGCTACCACCTGGTGTGGCTGGAACTGGTGCAGTTCTGCATCGCCTTGGCGCTGACCATGCACAAGGCCGGGGTGCGGCCGCGGTTGGCGAGCGGCGTCGAAAAAGGCCGGCGCTATTACCCGACCGCACATCCGTCCATGACAATCCGCATCGGATTCTCATGAGCTGGCATCGCATGCCCCGTGTGGCGAGGCAGCGGCGCCGGCGCCGCGCGGCATTGCTGCACTCGGCGCGCGCGCTCGGTGCGACGCCGACAACACCGCGGCGGCTCGCCGCTCGCCGTGGCCGTCTCCTGTCAGGTACAAGGACATGAACAACATGCAGACCGGTTCCACGCTACACGACGACCGAACTGGCGTTTCCGCGCTCGGCGGATTGGGCGCGCAGGCGCGCGGCGCATCCAGCAGGCTGCTGCCGGAGATCTGGATGCAGGACGGCGCAAAGCGGGTCGAACAGGCGCTGGCGCGTCTTCTCTGTGCCGAAGACGACGGTGAGACCGAGCTGATGGCGGCGATGCGCTACGCCACCTTGCATGGCGGGAAGCGCACCCGCGCCTTGCTCTGTCTGGCTGCCGGCGCACTGGCCGACACGCCGGCGCACATGCTCGACGACGTCGGCGCCGCCATCGAGATGATGCACGCCTGTACCCTGGTCCACGACGACCTGCCCGCGATGGACGACGACGTGCTTCGCCGCGGCCTTCCGACCGTGCACGTCAAATTCGGCGAAGCCACTGCGATCCTGGTCGGCGATGCGCTGCAGGCGCACGCCTTCCTGACCCTGGCGAGCCTGGATGCGCCGGGCGACAACCGTATCGCGCTCGTGCGCGAACTGGCGCAGGCGGTGTCAGCCGAGGGTGCCGCAGGCGGGCAGGCGATGGATCTGTCGCTGGTTGGAAAGCACGTCGAGCTGGACAGGATCGTGGCGATGCACCGGATGAAGTGCGGAGCGCTAGTACGCGCATCCGTTCGCATGGGCGCGCTATGCGCCATCGCGGAGGATGCCGCGCACGCTGCGCTGTACTGTGCGCTCGATCGCTACAGCGCCTGTTTCGGCCTGGCGTTGCAGGTGATCGACGACATTCTCGACGCGACAGCGGATACCGCGACGCTGGGCAAGACCCCCGGCAAGGACGCGGCGGCGCAGAAGCCGACCTGCGCGTCGATCATGGGGCTGCAGGCAGCGCGCCAGTTCGCGCCGGATCTGTTGCGCGATGCCGGGGAGGCCATCGCCCCGCTCGGGCCGCGTGCAGAACGGTTGGCGCAGATCCTGCAGCGGGCCAACGCGTATCTGTTTAAGCACGCGCCATGCGCATGAGCGCGCCCGTCCGCATGGAGGCGCCCCTGTGCCGCTGCGATCGGCCGGCGGTGCATGCTGCACTGTGTCGGAGTCCGCGGCGCCGATCGCAGCGGTTGCCCGGCACGGCCGCGGCGCGCTGCGCGCAAGCCTATGCGGCGGACCGGCGGTCAGCATCGGGCGCGTCGCCGCGCCGGAGCAGGGCGGCCGTCCGGCGCTGCCCATGCGCCGGGCCGCGACGGGCCTGCGGCGACGTGCGCGGCGTCTGCCCGATCCTGGTTCTCGCCAACCGTCTGCAGAAGGAACATCCCGCGTGAACGCGCTGTCCGAACAGATCCTTTCCGAATTGCGCCACCTGCTGAGCGAGATGAGCGATGGCGGCAGCATCGGTCCGTCCGTCTACGACACGGCGCGAGCTCTGCAGTTCCACGGCAACGTCACCGGTCGGCAGGACGCATACGCGTGGCTCATCGCGCAGCAACAGGCCGATGGCGGATGGGGAAGCGCGGACTTCCCGCTGTTCCGCCATGCGCCTACGTGGGCGGCGTTGCTGGCATTGCAGCGTGCCGATCCTCTTCCCGGCGCTGCCGACGCAGTCCAGGCTGCAACCCGGTTCCTCCAGCGCCAGCCCGATCCCTACGCGCATGCGGTGCCGGAAGACGCACCGATCGGCGCGGAGCTGATCCTGCCGAAGTTTTGCGGCGAGGCCGCATCCTTGCCGGGCGGCGTGGCGTTTCCGCGCCACCCGGCGCTGTTGCCGTTGCGGCGAGCGTGCCTGGTCAAGCTGGGGGCGGTGGCGACGTTGCCGAGCGGCCATCCGTTGCTGCACTCCTGGGAAGCCTGGGGGACGTCGCCGACCACGGCATGCCCGGATGACGATGGCAGCATCGGCATCAGTCCGGCGGCCACCGCCGCGTGGCGTGCGCACGCCGTGACACAGGGGAACACGCCGCAGGTCGGGCGCGCCGACGCGTATCTGCAGGCGGCATCGCGGGCGACGCCCAGCGGCATCGAAGGTGTCGTTCCCAACGTCTGGCCGATCAATGTGTTCGAGCCATGCTGGTCGCTGTACACCCTGCATCTGGCCGGGCTGTTCGCGCATCCCGCGCTCGCCGAGGCGGTGCGCGTGATCGTCGCGCAGCTCGACGCCCGTCTGGGCGTGCGCGGTCTGGGCCCGGCCTTGCACTTCGCGGCCGATGCGGACGACACCGCCGTTGCGTTGTGCGTCCTGCGCCTTGCTGGCCGCGACCCGGCGGTCGATGCATTGCGCCATTTCGAAATCGGCGAGCTGTTCGCCACCTTCCCCGGCGAGCGCAATGCCTCGGTGTCGACCAACATCCATGCCCTGCATGCCTTGCGACTGTTGGGAAAGCCCGCCGCCGGCACCAGCGCCTACGTCGAGGCCAATCGCAACCCGCACGGTCTATGGGACAACGAAAAATGGCACGTTTCGTGGCTGTATCCCACCGCGCATGCGGTCGCTGCGCTGGCGCAAGGCAAGCCCCAGTGGCGCGACGAGCGCGCGCTGGCGGCGCTGCTGCAGGCGCAGCGCGACGACGGCGGCTGGGGCGCCGGTCGCGCGTCCACATTCGAGGAAACCGCCTATGCGCTGTTCGCGTTGCACGTGATGGACGGGAGCGAAGAGCCGACAGGGCGCCGGCGCATCGCGCAGGCGGTGGCGCGTGCGCTGGAGTGGATGCTCGCCCGCCATGCGGCGCATGCATTGCCGCAGACGCCGCTGTGGATCGGCAAGGAACTGTATTGCCCCACCCGGGTCGTGCGCGTGGCCGAACTCGCCGGGTTGTGGCTGGCGCTTCGTTGGGGGCGGCGCGTCCTGGCCGAGGGAGCAGGAGCGGCGCCATGATCCAGACCGAACGCGCGCTGCAGCAGGTGCTGGAGTGGGGGCGTTCCCTGACCGGGTTCGCCGACGAGCATGCCATGGAAGCGGTCAGGGGCGGCCAGTACATCCTGCAGCGCATCCACCCGAGCCTGCGCGACACCAGCGCCCGCACCGGCCGCGATCCGCAGGACGAAACGCTGATCGTGGCGTTCTATCGCGAACTGGCGCTGCTGTTCTGGCTCGACGATTGCAACGACCTTGGCCTGATCGCGCCGGAGCAGCTCGCCGCGGTGGAGCAGGCGCTGGGGCAGGGCGTGCCGTGCGCGCTCCCCGGATTCGAGGGCTGCGCTGTGCTGCGCGCTTCGCTGGCCGCGCTCGCATACGATCGTCGCGACTATGCTCAGCTTCTCGACGATACCCGGTGCTACTGCGCGGCGCTGCGCGCCGGACACGCGCAGGCGGCAGGGGCGGAACGCTGGTCCTACGCCGAGTACCTGCACAATGGCATCGATTCGATCGCCTACGCGAACGTGTTCTGTTGCCTGTCGTTGCTGTGGGGGCTGGACATGGCGACCTTGCGCGCGCGTCCGGCGTTTCGCCAGGTCCTGCGGCTCATCTCCGCGATAGGGCGCCTGCAGAACGATCTGCATGGACGCGACAAGGACAGGTCGGCGGGCGAGGCCGACAACGCGGCGATCCTGCTGCTGCAGCGCTATCCGGCTATGCCTGTGGTGGAGTTCCTCAACGACGAGCTGGCCGGCCATACGCGTATGCTGCACCGGGTGATGGCGGAAGAACGCTTTCCCGCGCCGTGGGGACCGTTGATCGAGGCCATGGCGGCCATCCGTGCGCAGTACTACCAGACCTCGACCAGCCGCTACCGCGGCGACGCTGCGGGGGGAGGCCAGCGTGCGCCGGCCTGAACGCGCGGGAGGCGGCGGCGTGCGCGCGCTGCCGTCGGTCCGATCCGACGCAACGCCGTCGCCCGATGCGACGGATGGAGCGAGCATGAGCGGCACCGCCCTGAGCCGGCGCAAGGACGACCATCTGGACATCGTGCTGGATCGGCGAACGGCGCCGGCCACGGTCGCTGCCGGCTGGGAGTACATCCGTTTCGAACACTGCGCCTTGCCCGAGTTGGACCTGACGCAGATCGACCTGCGCGCCTCGCTGCTGGGCAAGACCATGCGCGCGCCGCTGCTGATCAGCTCCATGACTGGCGGCATGCCACGCGCCGAGGCCATCAACCGGCATCTGAGCGAGGCAGCGCAAGCCTTGGGGATCGCCATGTGCGTCGGTTCGCAGGGCGTGAGCCTGCAATCCCGCAACTCCCAGGGGCGGACGCGCGCGCTGCGCCGCCTGGCCCCAGACATTCCCTCGCTGGCCAATATCGGCGCCGCGCAACTGCGCGAGACCGACGGCCTGGACCTGGCGCGCCGGGCGGTGGATGCGCTGGAGGCCGATGGACTCATCGTCCATCTCAATCCGCTGCAGGAAGCGGTACAGCCGGAGGGCGACCGCGACTGGCGCGGCGTCCTGGCGCAGATCGCTCGCGCCGCGCGCAGCGTGGGCGTGCCGATCGTGGCCAAGGCCATCCGCCTGGGCCGGACATCGCCGGGCAGGCTGCCGGCGTGCTGCGCGCGGCGACGGTGTCCACCGAGGCGGTTGTCGCCCATTTCGAGATCGTCATCCGCCAGTTGGCCGTCGCCTGCTTCTGCACCGGCTCGGCTGACTGGCGGCGTTGCGTCAGGCGCGCTTGTTGCCCTCGGCGCATCTGCCCGCCGGTTGATGCCGGCGTCGCCCCCACGTGGCGGCGGGCGCCTAGACCCTACGTTCGCCCTCTGAGGTGACGGGCGGCCCGCCCCGCGGCAAGCTCCTATCGAGGGTTGCGCCGGATGGTCCGGCGCCGAGCCTCAAGCATGGGGAGCGGGCCTGATGAACGATAGCATTTTCGTGGGGCTGGATGTGCACAAGGCGACGATTTCGGTTGCGGTAGCCGAAGCGATGCGCGGCGGGGAAGTTCGTAACTTGGGGATTACCCTCCGCCTTTCCAAGGATCTCCTGGCAATTTCTGAATCAAGACCGCTGCAATCTCATCAGCCGCCTTCTTCATGTCCCAAGAATATTCATTCGCCAGCAGCGGGCTGATATCGGCGGTGAACTGGGCATCCGTCATTTTCTGATGCATGTTCTGCTCAAATAGAGCGCGGGTGATGTTATGACCGCCATGCTCCATGTAGGTCGCAAAGGTTTTCACAATGCGCTCTGGATCAACCCCATCTCGTTTAAGAGCAATCGCAAGATCAAAGAGGTCGCGGCCTTTTTTGCGCTGATAGAGGGCGCGCAGCTTAGTGCCAAGCAGCTCGTCAAGTTCGTAAGTTGAGATATCGCATTTTCCTTCAAACCAACGCGAACTGACGCTGAATGGCACCTGTTTGAAACCATGGACAGCAAAATGCTCCCGTGTATTAGTCTCGACTTTGAGCCTCATATTGATCGGCGGCGTATCCTCGGAGGCAAAACGGTACACGAAGGTGACGCGACCTTCGGTTTGCTTCCAGCGGGGCGTGCCGAGCCACGGATCGAGGACGGAGCGCAAGGCTTCCATGACCGCGCCAGCTGGCTCTGCGCGGACCTGCACCAGATCAATATCCTCTGAGTAGCGGGCAGCGGGAGTGATGTAGAGCTTGTAGAGAGCCGTGCCGCCGCGGAATGCGAGGGCTTTCGAAAGTACAGGATGCTTGAATATCTCGACGAGCGCCCTGCAGATCGCGAGGTCTTGCTCGACCTGAATATCCTGCACCCAGGGTGCGTGAGCCCGCCATTCCGAGATGTAGTCGCGTGGAATCATAGCTCTGGCTCGACTTCGGCATTGACAATCAGTTTCCAGTCATCGTCACGGGCGGCCTCGTCGTGAGGCGCGGTCGGCAAAAGCACGGCGGACTGCCGCGCATGCTGCCGGACATAAGACTTGAGGGCTTCAGTACGGTCACCTGCACCTGCCTTCGTAAGAAGATAACCGAGCCGCTGCGCCCAGGGCATCGGCGCCGTTTGAGCCGCCGCCACGAGCTTTTCGGCATTTAGAGTCTCCGCCAGTTCCCCAAGGACCGTTGCGGCCTGATCGAGGCCGCCGATATGGTTGGGGTAGCCGACGAGATCGACAGCCGTAGCCTCCGGGGTAGAAACAAGCACTGTGCCGCGTGGAGTGTTGAAGCTCTGGGTTGGGATCGCAGCGATGTCCTTGCGGACGAAAAAGGCGACCCGAACCGCACCACTGATGAGCGGGCGTCGGCTTTTTGCCAGCATCACCTGGAATTCTTGAGGACGTTGGTGGGCCGCGCCGTGATACTGAGCGGCCGTTAGCAGCCCCGCATAGTATGTCAGACCCATCCTTTGCATGAGTGCGGGGATAAACTGGTCTGCGGGGAGAGATCCCAGAGATTGGTATTCGGGCGGGATGATGACGTAGAAGCCCCGGGCTGGTGACGCGATCAGACCCTGCTTGGCGAGACGGTTCAGAGCCAGCTTCGCCGCCGCCGGTGAGACGCCAAGCGCCTTTTGGGCATCACTGGACTCAAAATGATAGCGCCCGCTGGCAGCGAGTCGCGTCAGGTAATCTCGAGCATACAAGCGATTTTCTGAAATCATCTGCGTAAAGTATCATTTTTCGATACCTTATGCAAATGATCCATAACCAAGTTCCAATATTTTGACATTGTCAGTATTTCTCTCATCCAATTCTGACATTGGAGGCGCAATGAGTGATGGACCACATAGAAGCCTGCCCATGCGGCGGCACTGGAAGCACCTAGCGGAGCGATCTGCGAAGGCTGCGTTCTCGCCGGACCAAGTCTCCGAAGCGCTGCCGCATGCGCTGAAGAAAGAAATCCTCGCAGCGCCCATCAAGGAAAACCAATAGCAAGCCGTCCACGCACGCTCGTATTTGATTCTTGATAGCTGCTGCCCTGCGCCCGCCTTGTGGGCGACGCGCTCCGCCCGGTCAAAGCGTCCATCAATCTCTATTCTGCTCAGCTCCAGCTCGCGAGAAAGCATGGCTGCACTAAGACAATCCTCGGCAAGCTGATAACCTAGTCCCGCTTGCCTTTTCCTTTCCGTTCTCTTGGCCTGCGATAAGACGCCGGCGTCCTTTTAGGAGAATTGGCAGCTGCCTCTCCCTATATTGCTAGATCCACAAATCGGGTGCGAGCGAGCGCGAGCTGCACGGTTCCATGCTGTCTACGGAGTGAGGCGGGCCGGCAACGGGCGAACATCGACGCCAGCACTGTTTGGTCGGGTGAAGCCGGGTGTGGTCTTTGCTTCCGATGACACCCGCGCTTGTGGAGGGCGCCGAGATCGAGCAGGTGCTAGTGACATCCAAGGCGCGCTTGAAACAAAGAAAGCCCCCGGCGGCCACAACGCCGCCGAGGGCTCCGTCTGGGCTGGAGGGGGTATGTAGACCCAGACGTAACAGGACCGTTAGGGTGAGATAACGATCCTGTATCAGGAGTTCTTTGAGACTCGCTGAAACCAGATTGGCCGTGCGTGCAGGAAGAGGGGGAACAACCCTGCTACAAATCCCAGTCACGCGCGGCAATTCAAAGGGCATATCCATTGATCGTAGTCTTGTAATCGAGGTCTCCGCCCCAGGAATCAACTGATTGAAGGCAAGCGCCTTCAAGGTGTACAGCGCGAAGCGCCGGCGCCACTGGCATCGCTGATTGCGGTTTGCCATTGGCGCCAGTCGGGCTCCTAGCCGGCTTGGCTTGCGATCTCGCGCAAGCCACGCTCGGCGATCACGCGCGCCTCGTCGCACGGTCCAACGCTGACCGAAAGATGCGCTCGGTTCGCGCCGGATCATGCCGGTAGGCGATCACGCCTTGCTGCAGCAAAGCGTCGATCTCATCAGGAAGATCGCCGAATTGATGGGCTCCTCCAAGAAGACGACAGTTATGGCGATCGCTTCATCCTTGAGATGACATTGCAAGAGCCGGGCCATCCAGAAGGACCGGGATGCTCCGGCTATTTTGGGCCTCGCTTGCGGAAAAGCTGGAGGCGCGCGTGTCCGGCTCGATGTTTGTCACGTCCGCAACAGAAGAGACCGCTGCTGTAGCAAACGTGACAATGACTGGCGGTTGCACGTCGGCAGATTGAGAAGGATCGGCGCAGAAGCACGCCATCCCGCATCTTGGTTCGAAGCTTGCATTGAGAAGCAAGATGGCGGAGCAAGCAAAGCGGGAGCAAGGAAGATCGCGATGATGGGACCAGGCATTGAAGCACTGATCAGGAAGGCCTTTCCGGAGGCGGAGGTGTCCGTGGCAGATCATGCCGGCGACGGCGATCATTATGGCGCGCGCGTCATTCCGCGTGCCTTCACAGTCAAGAGCCGAAGCAGCATCAGATTGTGTATGCGGCGCTCAACGGGACAATGGGTGACGAACTTCACGCGCGCGCGCTGATGACCGCTGTCCCAGGGGCGATGCACTCGGACCTTGTCTCTCTTTAGATGAACCCAGCATGGCAGGCGCATGAACGCAGAAACGGAATTCCAGCTTCCTCAACTCTACAGGCATCATGTCTTTGCTTGCCACGTCCAGCGTCCGCCCACACATCCGCACGGCAGCTGCGGCGCGGCTGGCGCGCAAGTCCTGTGGGACAGGATGAGCAAGGCGATCGAAGCGCAAGGGCTCACCGATATCGGCTTCACGGCGGCGGGCTGCCTCGGCTTTTGCAACGCCGGACCCTTGATGGTGGTCTATCCCGACGGCGTCTGGTACCGCCCGACCACGGCTGACGATATCGACGAAATCATCGAGTCCCATCTTAAGGAAGGCAAACGTGTCGACCGCCTGGTGATGGTGTTGAAGCGGAGCTAAAGGCTCGGTTAGCGCCGCTTGCGCGGGCTATCAAGTACGGCGCGGCCTATGCGTCCAACGACTGACGTCTCTGGAATGTTGGATTGCCCTCATCGCCAGAACGATGAGTGGTGATGACCTCACACCTCTCTTCAAGAAATCCGTGCGCAACACTAGGCCCTGAGTTATCGGTGTGGCCTTATTTCATCGGGATCTTCGGTGAGATGGATGTTCTTGATCACGGTGCCGCGCTTGATCACCCTGGACGAGCCTTTGAGCTTCAAGTCCTTGATTCCCGTGACGCTGTCACCCTAGCGGCGTGCCGTTTGAATCCGTGGACCTTGATGTCCATGTGGTGCTTTTCCGCGACGCGCGCCGAGATGAGAAAATGATCTAATCGATTACTAACCCAATTCGATCGCGTCCGTCACCTCATGCTGGCTCCGCACAATAGCTCACAGCCAAAGCGGATGCGGCACCGGGCCCGGCTCCCGGCGCTGAGAGAGACGACGCTTCTTCGAATCGTCAGCTCGCTCGATCTTCTTGTTTGAGCAAATCGGGTTTCCACTTTGCCCGATCGTGCTCCTTACGTCAGTACTTGAAGGTGAAGCCGCCGCCGACCAGCCATGGATCGATATTGGCGCGCCCGGTGACGGGAATCGCGTTGTTGACGATCGCCGAATAATCCGGCCGCAGCCACAACTTCTTCACGTCGAAGTTGAGGCCCCAGTGACTGTCGAGCATGTAGTCGAAGCCGAATTGGACCGCGGCGCCAACCTGGTTGCTGACGTGCAAATCCGTCACCGCTAGGCCGGCAAACGGCGTATTGGCTGCAGACTGGTTGAAGAATACGGTGTAGTTGATGCCAGCGCCGATATAGGGCTTGAACGCGCCGAAATCGGTGAAGTGATACTGCAGCGTCAGCGTCGGCGGCAACAGCCAGGCTTCGCCGATCTCGAGCCCGTGGAGCGTCTCTGTGCCGCCGATGTGATGCTTGGTCACTCCGAGAATGAGTTCGGCGGCGATGTTCCTGGTGAAGAAATAGGTGATGTCGAGCTCCGGTATGACTTGATCGCTGATCGAGAGCCCGGAATTCGGCGACGACAGGGGCGGGACACCGGGAACATTGACCGAGCTGCCTCCGGCATCCGGCAATACGCCGAGCACGCGCAGACGGACCATCCAGGGATTGAACGATTCGACCGGCGGCGCTTTGGTGTAAGGCGTCGCCGTCGCAGCCTGTACCGACGTGGTGGCCCCACCGAACTCCGCCGCCAGCACGAGCAGTGACGCCGTCGTCAGAATTGTTCTTATTCTCATCAAATTCTCCATTCCCAAATCAACGCGGGAGTCGCGCGACGCCTCTGTCACACAGCGGGATGTCGAAGGATTTGATGCGGATCAAAATCGGGCGGTCGTGGCGCGATTAAGTCGCAACGTTGCAAAAGGATCACGGCCGTAGAGCGTGATGACGTTTCTTCGAAGCGTTATTCCGCTCTATATTGTGTTTGAGCATGATCTTCTCGGAAAACTGGTTTCCACGTTCCGGATCATGCTCTAATACAATCCAGCCGCAGCGGAACGCGCGGTCGAGGGGCCTCGAAGTTGCACCGCCGCCTGTCATGCCCCGCGCATGCCCGGGAATTCATTGACGCGGGAATGTTCGCCAAATTTCTCCGGCTTCCTCTAGCTGAAGGGCGCCGGCCGGCAAAGGTCGCCCTGTCGTTGCCCGCTGCACAACGCTATAGTTAGTGCCAACTGGATCCTGAGAGATGCGACCGAGCGGACAGCGGCTATGTCCTGTTCGGACCAACTCTTGTCTTTGCGATCGGCCGCGTAGAGACGGCCGCTTCGCTCGCATGGGTTGGTCGCGATGATGCCGCGGTCATTTGCGAACGACATCAGGCGCGCCATCGTCGTCCAGGCGTAGTCGGCCTTGCGGCGTGTTGGCGTACTTGTCCCGCCAGCTTTTGAACTCACCGCGAACTCCTCGGTCGGTGAACGCGGCGAGTCACCATGGCTCTTCCGCTCTATCATGGCCCTGAATTGCTTTTCGGCAGCTCGACCGAGGTGGCGTTCCAGTTAGGCGGTATCTGCCCGAGAACGTTGCGAACGAAGAAGTCCAGGAGCTTGAGCCGGCTGTAACGGCCCGGTGTTCCGTGATCTGCGCCGGGCACCACAAGCATGTCGAAGTATTTTCCCGCCGTGATGAGCCGGTCGGCAAGCTGGAAAGTAGAGGACGGATCGACATTGCGGTCGGTTTCGCCGACAATGAGCATCAGCTTACCTTGCAATCTGTGGGCGTTGTCGACGGCGGAGGATTGCGAATATTCGATGCCGACCGGCCAACCCATCCACTGTTCGTTCCACCAGATCTTGTCCATCCTGTTGTCGTAGCAGCCACTGTTCGCGACCGCTACCTTGTAGAAATCAGAATGGAAGAGCAGCGCACTCACCGCGTTCTGCCCGCCGGCGGACGTGCCAAAAATGCCGACGTTCGAGATGTCGTACCACGAATACTTCGCACTCGCCGCCTTGTGCCACAGGATTCTGTCGGGAAAGCCGGCGTCCTTCAGATTTTTCCAGGCAACATCGTGGAACGCGCGAGAGCGGTTGTTCGTACCCATTCCATCGATCTGAACGACGATGAACCCGAGCTGGGTGAGCGGCTCGACCAAGGCCGAGAAGGATTTGGGAACGCTGGAACCGGTCGGGCCGGCATAGATGTTCTCCACGACCGGATATCTCTTGTTTGGATCGAAGTTGATCGGCAGGTGAATGATACCCCATATATCGGTTTCGCCGTCCCGCCCCTTGGCATGGAAGCTGAGTGGCGGCTGCCAGCCGGCGGCGATGAGTTCGCTTATCTCGGCGCCCTCGACCTGCATCAGCTCGGCACTATCGCTGGCTCGGTACAGCGTCAAGCGCGACGGGACATCGATGCGAGACCACAGGTCGACATAGTAGCGGCCGTCAGGCGAGAACTCGATGTGATGATTGGCCAGCTCAGGCGTGAGCGCGGTCAGTCCCCTCCCGTCGAAGTCGATGCGGTAGGCATGGACGAAATAGGGATCCTCCGCTGGGTTCATCCCGCTCGCGCCAAACCAGATCTGGCGCTTGACCGGATCGACGTAATAGACCGCGCGGACCACCCAATCTCCTCTGGTGATCTGGTTTTTGAGCTCGCCGGTCCGGCCATTGAAAAGGTAGAGATGCTCGTATCCATCGCGCTCGGACGCCCAGATGATCTCCTTTCCGTCTTCAACATCGTAGCGGAAGGTCTTTCCAGTATGCGGCTCATCCACCAGTGGCTCGTAGTCGATAAAGGTGTGGCTGACCTCATCAATCAAAGAGCGCACCTGGCCTGTGGTGGCGTCGACCTCGAGAAGACGATAGAGCTGATGCCCACGTTGATTGTATTCGAAAGTAAATCCGCGCCCATCCTTCCACCACTGGATCGGCGAAAAATCGTAGGGATTTGGGAACGAAGCATTATCGACTGCGATCTCGCGCTGGCTGATGATATCAAACAGCACCGGCTGGGGCAGTGCCAAGGCATCACCGGGCTTCGGATACGTCATCGTCCAATGTCTCGGTTGAAGCTGGTCCCTCGGCGATGATTCGACGTAATGGACCTCCCGTTTGTGCCCTGGACGGATGCGGTAACCCGCGAGGTGACGCGAGTCTGGAGACCATCTCAGCGTCGACAAGGCATAGTAGTTGGTTTCAGATCCGTCCCAGGTCAAAGGGATGTCCTGAGAGCCATCCTTGCTGCGCAGGAACAAGTTGTAGTTCTTAGAATAGGCGAGCCATTTGCCGTCAGGCGATACGCTTGTCTTCTTTCGATCATTTGCCGCGGGCGGCGTGGGGCCGTAGCGCTCCTGATCGACTTCAGGTGGCATGGTCTTGCTTGTGCAGGCATCGCTTACAAGGTCGCAGCTCCACCGGGTATTCTCGATGTTGAAGGCGATCCTGCCAGCATCTTCGGCCAGCTTGAAACGGGCGAAGGGCAGGTTGTCGGCCTTATAGTCCTTGTGGCTTGCCCTGTTCAGCGCGGCCGCGAGGCGGGTCTGATCAAAAGCCGGCTGCTTTCTGCCCGTGGCAACATTCACCAGAATGAACTGATGCTTGCCTTTAGTCGTCCGTCGGTAGACGAACGACTCACCATCTGCGAGCCAGAACGGCCCGTCGGGGACATTGATAGTGAGATCTGCATAGTGATTGCCTATCGTGAGCGCTCGCTTGTAATCGGAGAGCTGCAGCTGATTTGCAATGCTATTCGTCGGAGCGTTCGCGGCAGCGGACCCCTGCTGAGCCAACAGAGCAAGCGTCAAAACGCCGAGCTTGTACATGATCGATTACCTCTTCTGGTTGTGTGGGATGAAGCACGAGCGTTGACTTCGCGAACGTTGTGCAGCTGCGTTTAGCGTCTCCTCCAGAGACCCGCACCGGACTTCTGCGCGTAGAGCACCGTGAACGTTGCTTCCAACTCCCTATGCGCTCGTGGTGTGCAGAATCGATGCCAAACGGAGCGCGATGCGCATTCCCCGTGTTTCTCGATCACGATGGTCGTCTAGGCGACAAGAACGTTGGATGCTGAACCAAGCCGCGCGTCTAAGATCAACACAAACCCCATGCCAGTTGCAGGTCACTGTCGACATCAGATCGACCACGCCCGCGTCTACGGCACTTTGGTCAATGATCAACCATAAGGCGCGCATCTGGCTCCAAGCGGTTCGGCTTGTTGCACTTGGGCGTCTATGGCGCGGCATGCAGTTTGTGGCGCAGGCGCATGCAATTAAGAAGATGACGCACCCGACCCGCACACGTGCACGACAGCCGAGCTTTTTCAGGCGGCTCGCCGCTTGCTTCATCCGCTGCGCCATCGCCGATGGCGCCGCCAAGGCGTTCGGTTGTGGACCGGAAAAGCGCAGCCGAGTCTTTAAAATGCGATCTGAAGTTCTTGTTTGGGGGCCCACAATCTTCCGCTTGTCGCAACCCGCGCAGCTACTGCGGCCGATCTTGAGCCAGCACTGCAGCTGCCGCCGACCATGTGGAGCTGGTCTGGAGGATGTCTTGGGGGCACATCGAAGGGACGCGACAGCTCAAGTACGCGGGTGATGCAGCCCGCCGCTCCGCAAAAAGCGCCAAAAGATGAGCAACAAGGCCGGCCTTGCCAACGGCGGCCGCGTGAAGGCGTCCCCCAAGCTGGAGTATGGCGCCGGCAGCGGCGAGGGCCTTCTCGAGTACGGCGACAAGGCGAACCGCGGAAATGATCCTGGTGCGGCATATGGTGGCCGATGACGGCGGCGAGCGGTGATTTTGGCGTTGCCCTTGCCGATCTCGGCATAAACCTTCGTATCGTTCCGTCGTACCTTTTGGATGCTCGACGATTACCTGCGTTCAATTGAGCTGCTGATGGCGATCATCCTAAGCTGCATCCTGCCCTCCTTGGGCGTTTCCTCCCTAGACTTCGGCCGCTTGTGGCAACGCAGGCGGCCTTTTTCTTGTCAGATGCCCGCTGACTCGCATGGCGCTCCCTGCAATTGGCTCGAGAAACAAGTGGGCGGGCTGTAAATGAGCGTCACCATCGACTCCAAGCTGGCCGAACGTCTTAAGGCCAAGCGGGATGAGCTGGATAAGAAGGCGATCGACGCCATCACGTCCGGCAATCTCACAGATTGGGGCCGGTATCAGCGCGAGGGGGTGCCGAAAGGGGCTCGCCGGCGCGCACGGTGCTCGCTGAGACGATGGAACATCCTGAAAGAGTAGCAGGAGAGGGAAGGGATGGTACGCGTTTTGACACTGGAACGGCGCTCGAAGTCGGAGGACCAGAAGGCCGAGCTGATGAAGCTCATTGGCGCTCTGCGCAGCATCGAGCTGCTGAACAACAACGGTCTTGGTCGGCATCTACATCGCGCCGGAGAAGACCAAGAGCGGGCTCATCCTGTCGACCTGCGCGACCAAGGAATCAGTCTGGCAGGGCACCGTCGGCCTGGTGCTCAAGAAGCGCAAGACCGCCTTCAAGGATGAGCCGGAGACCGGCACCTATTTCCACGGCTGGGACGTCAATGTCGGAGATTGGGTTGTATTCCGGTCCGGCGATGCTCGCCGCGTCCGGATCAATGGCGTGGATTGCCGCATGGTCGAGGACACGCTGCTCGACATGGCAGGCGACAACCCCGACGTGATCACACAGCGCTGATAGGGATACAGATTTGGCAGAGCCTTCGGGCGCACTGAACGAGAGCGCCCGTTTGTCAGCTTTGAGACCAATGTCCGCGACTTGACGCTACACACACCCAGTACGAAGCGACTGTAGAACCTCCAACTTTCAAAATCGGAACGCCGCTTGCTTCATTCGGGCACCATCACCGGGCGGAGGCGGGGGTGCTGTAAGAGCGGACTCGGCACTTCCTCGGTGGCGTCCGGCCGCCCCGCCAATTTGCTGTGAGGCGACATGAAACAACATGTTCGAGCGACTGCGACCGCGGTTGCAGCCGCTCACGCTCCGCCGTGATGTCCTTAGCCTATCCAAACACGAAACCACCAACGTTTCCTCCGGGGTTCCCCGATGATGTCCGTCGATCGCCTGGCCACCCGGCTCGCGACGCGCCTTGCATTTTTTGTCGCCGGCTTCGGCATTGCGGCCTGGGCGCTGCTGGTACCGTTCGCGAAGCAGCGGCTGACGGTCGATGACGGAGTTCTCGGTTTTCTGCTGCTCTGCCTGGGCGTCGGCTTGGTCGCCTCGATGTTTTTGAGCGATTTGTTGTGCGCGCGCTACGGCAGCAAACCGATCATCCTGATCGGCGCCTTCGGAATTGCGCTCATCCTGCCGTGGCTCGCGGTTGCCAGTACGTCTCTGGCGCTCGGGGCCGCGCTGGTTGCCTTCGGCCTCTCGCTCGGCTCGCTCGACGTCGCTGCGAATGTCAAGGCGGTCGAACTGGAACGTGCAGCGAAGCGTCCGCGGATGTGCGGCTTTCACGTGCAATTCAGCATCGGCGAATTTGTTGGCTTCGACGCGATGACCGCATTGGCTGGCTGCACGTTGAGGCTTTGTCATCAACCCTAATTTGCTAGGCCCTCATGGCGATCGCGTTGTCGCTGACCTGGCCGCGATTGACCAAAGCGAGCAGCAGGGATCGCTGTCGTCATGCCGCATCGGCCCATTCCCGCAGGTAGGGTAGGCGATAACGGGAAGCCTGGTGACGACACTGCGGCCGCCGCTGACGCGCCGGTCCTGGGCGCCCGCATATCGAGCATTTCATCTGGCTTGCACTCCTGGTTTGAGGAGGCGCCAGCTGAATCGCATCGCGGGGCGCATCGCCGGATTCCGAGTTGGGCTCTAATCCGCCCATAGAAGAGCGTGTCACAAATTCTGGGGTTCTCTCGATAACGGACCGAGTAAATTTGGAGTCACGTACTCGGCGCGCAGGTGCGAGCGCTTGGGAAGCGTCTCCAAAGAATAATGAGCGTCGGTTGATGCATGTCAATGCGACAGACCGTAGCGCACGAATAGAAGCAAGAATTGCCGGCCGAGCAAGGATAGATTCGATGATCGATTTCGCTATCCGTCGCGATTTGCCAACTGCGGCGCTGCTCGCGTGGTGGCATGCGGACCACAATGCAAAACGCGGAGATTTCAATGACCGGCGGGATCAACTGTGGCCGCAACGATGAGGCTGAATGGTAACACCTGCGAGAAAAATCCGCGCGTCGCGCGGTCATTTCGAATACCTGTTTCATGATGTAGCCTTGTAGACGTTAGTCGCTGAATTGGGCGCACGACTTTGATGCTGGCGGCAGTGTCGCGCGCTCGACGGACAGCGAACATTCACGTGGCCGCGCTTTGACTTAAGACCAATTCCCACGTTTAAGTGCCGGGACGTTTCCGACGGAGACTAGCAGATGCGCCTGATGAGCTTTGCCGCGCCTGCCGATACAACATACGAAGCGAGCGCCGCATGAGGTCATTTTTTCGGCGGCAGCTTGCCGACTATGTTGAGTATCATCGCGCCCCCTGGAATTGCGCCATGCATGTCTTCGGCATCGTGCTCCTGTTCCTGGCTGCCGTTCTTCCGCTCAGCCAATGGTCCATCGCCGTGTTCGGGATCCAAACCAGTGTGGCGACCATTGCTGCTATACCGGTGCTCATCTATTGGTTCTTGCTCGACTTCGCGCTTGGGGCCGCGATCCTTGGGGCTGCGATCGTATTGCTTTCGGCCGCCGCCATCATCGTGGGTCAGGCAAGTACTGCCGGAATGTGGTCGCTTACCGCTATCCTGATTGTGATTGGCGGCACATCGCAGGTTATTGGACACCAGGTGTTCGAACGTCGCCGACCGGCGCTGGTCGACAATCCGGTCCATCTGTTGCTCGGACCGATGTTTGTAATGGCGAAATTGTTTATCGTGCTCGGATTTCGGCGCGATCTCGCCATCATCATCGACGAGCGTCCGCAAGGCCCTTTGAATTCGTCGTGAACCGATGTGCGCGACGTTGCCGAAGGTCTTATCGTTGCCATGGGGCGCGCAGGTGCTGGACATCGCTACATGCTCGGCGGCGAAGCGATCCCGCTGAAACATTCTCGAACTCATGGCGGCGATCAGTGGCCGCCGCGCTCGGCGCCTTGAGGCGACCGGCCGAGTTGCCGAAATTGGCGCTGCAGTGCTGGAATTTATCGCCGATCACGTGACGCGCCGATCTCATTCCGATAAGGCCGAAGGCGTTCGTATCACATTGCGTGCGGAGGCTTATCGAGTAGAAAGCGCAGGCCGATGCGCGCATTTCTCCACCGCAGAGTGCTGTCCTAGTTGGTCGCAGAGGGGAGTAGTACACCTATCAGAACGCCTGCAACAGCATCGCCAGCAGCAGCTTCTCCGGCGGGATCGACGGCCGCCCAATCGGCGAATAGAGCGCGGCAAGCTCGCGCTATAGCGCCGAAAGTGCCTCGCTCACGATGGATGATCGCAGCGGGTGATCACTCCGCACCCGCGCCTCCAGGTCAACGTAGCTAAACAGCTCGCCCGTTCGATTGTCGCCGCCGCGCACGCAACGATCTCCGTATCTCATCGGAGGCAATGAATCCCGCTCGCCGGTCGGCGGCGAGCGCCTTTTTCAACCGCCTGCTTGGTACTTCGACACAGAGGTTTTGATTGGTTGGTTTGGCATTTCCAAGAGGGATAGCTGCTCAGGAGCGACCAGCATTTCGTTGCTGTGGCGAGCCGAGTTGCCGCGTCATGAGACCCGCTCGTTCCAGGGGCAAGACGATCTGTGGACCGAAAGTGGGACCCCGAAGTGTCATTGAATCTCCCAAATGTACGCGCGTGTAGAGCCCGACCGCCGTCAGCGAGCTTTGCTTCTCGCGCCCGTCAAGAATGGGGAGCGGGGGAAACGTCGTTCCTTTCTCTCTCGGTGCAGCTACGAGCTCTGCAGCTCACCCGCTCGGGCAGTGTCCCCCGGTTCCCTCGCGCGAGCATCGCTCGACATCATCTTGCATGCTCCGCCCAAGCAGCGACAGCACGGGCCCATGATCGAATCCCGCGCATCTTGCGCCATCGGCGTTGATCAGCGGGCGCCTTATCAGGAGCGGATCGCTCAGCATCAGCGCGAGTGCGCTCGCCGCGTCGCTTGTGTCGGGATTGATTTCGCCTGACTTGATACGCCGCGCGGCGCGGTTGAACCAGGATGCGACCGGCGTATTGCCGAAGAAGCGGCGCAGTTCCTCCGCACGCCACGGCTCCTTCAAGATATCCTTGGCAATCACGTGGTGGCCCGCGGCCTTCAGCGCCTGCATCTGGCGCGCGTTGGTGGCGCAGCCGGGTTTGTGATAGAAAATGATCGTCGCCATGGCGCGCCTATTTGCGCACGCTGCGCTGCACGATCGGCGGGGCGCCGCAACGTCGGAGAATCGTATCTACCTTCTTACGGACGGCTTCCAAGGTCAGCGGCTTGAGCAGCGCGCCCTGCGCGCCGGCCTTGATGCCTTCGACCGCGGTGGGCCAGTCGTGTTTGTCGCAGACGATCAGGATCCGAACGTCGGGAAAATGGGCTGCAAATTCACCGATCAGCGTCGGCCCCTTTAGCTTCAAAAAGGAGGCGCCGAGCAGCGCCACATGCGGCTTCAACCCATCGACGCCCCCGGCAAAGGCCTCTTCCGGCGTTGCAAGCTCGTGCGTCTCGATCTTGTCATGCAGCATGAATTGCAAGGCCGCGCGGGTGATCTCGTCGTCGTCGACCACGAACACCCGTCGCTGGTCCACTGCTTTCGACCTTTCGACACCGATCTGCACTGTCGCTCTCCTGAAAATCGCTCCGATAAAGCGCTTGCAAGAGCGTTAGCAATTTCCGTTCCGTGCATGAATGCATCGAAATGGCCCGCGCCAGGCCGGCTTTTGCCCGTTCGATGCTAGCGATCCTTGTCCGGCTTCTGACAGCGGCACGAATCCTGTCACGTTCAAAACACCTGGTTTCATCCACCGGCTCACGAATTTTCTAAAGTGTAATCAGAAACTTAAAGAGCGTGGACAGGGTTGGCACGGCGGTTGCTATCAGGATGCAGCAACACTGAGTGAGGGCTGAGTGCACGCAGACGCGCGAGACGAGCGATGCTCTCCTTCCCTTGAACCCGTGTGCCTCGTTTCTGAGAGAGAAACAAGCTAGCGCGCGAGCCAGCGCGCAATCTTTGGCAAATTGGTTGATGGAGAGCAACATGTCTTCACTGAGACAAATCGCGTTCTACGGCAAGGGCGGCATCGGCAAGTCGACCACCTCGCAGAACACGCTGGCGGCGCTGGCCGAGATGGGCCACAAGATCCTGATCGTGGGCTGCGATCCCAAGGCGGACTCGACCCGCCTGATCCTGCACGCCAAGGCGCAGGACACGATTTTGAGCTTGGCGGCGAATGCCGGCAGCGTCGAGGACCTGGAAATCGAGGACGTAATGAAGATCGGCTATCAGGACATCCGCTGCGTCGAGTCGGGTGGTCCGGAGCCGGGCGTCGGCTGCGCCGGCCGCGGCGTCATCACCTCGATCAACTTCCTGGAAGAGAACGGCGCCTATGAGAACATCGACTACGTCTCCTACGATGTGCTCGGCGACGTCGTCTGCGGCGGTTTTGCGATGCCGATCCGCGAGAATAAGGCACAGGAGATCTACATCGTTATGTCTGGCGAGATGATGGCAATGTATGCCGCCAACAACATTTCCAAGGGCATTCTGAAATATGCCAACTCTGGCGGCGTGCGGCTCGGCGGCCTGATCTGCAACGAGCGGCAGACCGACAAGGAACTGGAACTGGCGGAGGCGCTGGCCAAGAAGCTCGGCACCCAGCTGATCTATTTCGTGCCACGCGACAACGTCGTGCAGCACGCGGAGCTGCGCCGCATGACCGTGCTGGAGTATGCGCCAGAATCCCAGCAGGCCGATCACTATCGCAATCTCGCGACCAAGATCCACAACAATGGCGGCAAGGGCATCATCCCGACCCCGATCTCCATGGATGAGCTCGAGGACATGCTGATGGAGCACGGCATCATGAAGCCGGTTGACGAGACCATCATCGGCAAGACCGCAGCCGAACTCGCAGCCGAGTAAAGGACACACCGACGGAGGCCGGCCTTCCCAATGCTCAATAAGGAGGTCGGCGTTCCGGTGAAAGATGTCGTGACCAGCATCACGATGCAGCTGAGCATACTTGATCACTGTGGAAAGGTCGGCAATCCATGTTCGAAGCGCAATTGTTTTCGCTTATGGCTGCCGGAGCGACTGAAGCGAACGGTGAGCGGCATAGGGGAATTGCGACCTACCGCCTGCTCACTGGGGCGGACCCCGCAGATGCCGACATAACCAGTGACAGCAATTTCGATCGCCACGTGCTGGCGTCCATTCTGGCGGCCGCCACGATGGATGGTGGTCTGGTTTCCGAGAAGGTCGGTCTGTCCGGCCATGAGCTGGCCGAGTTGCTGGAGCAGTACTTCCCGTCGATTCGGATAAACGCCGAGGAGTTGCTCTTGCGTGTCGAGCGCAATGAGAGCGACGAGGCGGCAATATTGCGTGATCTCCTGCTCGCACAACGCTCGACCGAAGGGGACATCGGCAACTGGCTAGCTGGGATGATCGCGCGTCGCGCGATCGAGCCAAATCACTTGTGGGAAGATCTCGGATTGCGCGGTCGTGGCGAACTATCCCGGCTCCTAGGCCGCCATTTCGCGCCGCTGGCCGCGCGCAATATCAATAATATGCGCTGGAAGCGCTTCTTCTATCGCAGGCTGTGCGAGGACGACGGCCTTGTCATGTGCACGACGCCGGTGTGCACGCAATGCAACGACTTCAACCTCTGCTTTGGCGATGAAAGCGGCGAGAGCCGCATGGCCGAGCGCCGGCGCGAGGTTCTGCTGCAGGCGGCTGTCCCGGTTGCGGCCGGCACTTAGCCAATGTGAGCGACATCGGATGGATCGCCCGTTGGCCAGACTTCCGACCCGTGACGCCGGGGATCGCACGGGCTTCGACGAGGTGCAGGTGGAACCGGCCTCTGCCCGTCTCAGCGGGCGATGTCCCGACGCCGGCGGGAAGGATGTGTTGCTCAAGGCCGGGCTGCGACCAACGCGCCGGCGCCTGATCTTAAGCAAGCTGTTGTTTGCCAGGGGCGCCCGGCATGTCACCGCAGAGATGCTATTTGCCGAGGCGCGCGAGACCGGGTTTCCGGTCTCATTGTCTACCGTCTACAACACTTTGAACCAGTTCACGCAAGCCGGTCTGTTGCGCCGGATCTGTCTTGATGGGTCGCAATCGTTGTACGACACCAACACCACGCCGCATCCGCATTATTATCTGCACGGCGAGGATATCCTGCTCGATATTCCCGATGCGGATCTCCTGCTTGTGAATGTGCCCGAGCCGCTGCCATGCCACGAAGTCTCCTGCGTCGATCTGATCATCCATCTGAGCCGCAAGCGGAGTTGATGCCATCCCATCGCGCCGTGAGGTAAGCCGGCGCGTCGACTTTGCGAGGCTGTCGCGTTTGCGACAATCCGGCTGTGCCGAAAACTTCGCGCTTATTCAATGGCTTGGGAGGGTGCCGGCGTGGCATGCGGGTTGCTCAAGCCTTGCTTTGCCAAGAACAAGGAGCCTCCCATGATCGCCGCCACCTCTGCCAAACCGTTATGGTCCGAGACGGTAGGGGGAAGTCCAATCGTGCTCAACGACACGACGCTGCGCGACGGCGAACAAGCGCCTGGCGTTGCCTTCACCTCCGACGAAAAGGTGGCGATCGCGCAGGCCCTGGCGCGGGCCGGCGTCCCCGAGATCGAAGTGGGCACGCCTGCCATGGGCAGCGAGGAAATCGCGGCTATCCGCGCCGTGGTCGAGGCCGGTCTCCCGCTCACCAGCATCGGCTGGTGCCGGATGCGTGAAGTCGACGTCGATGCGGCAATCGAGGCGAAGGTGTCGATGGTCAACGTCTCGATTCCGGCCTCTGACGTGCAGATTGCCGCCAAGCTTGGTGGTGACCGCGAGCTGGCGCTGGAGCAGGTGAGACGGGTGGTCAGTTATGCCCGCGAGCGGGGGCTTGAGGTTGCCGTCGGGGGCGAGGACTCCTCCCGCGCAGATGTCGATTTTCTCATCACGCTGATCGCCACCGCAAAAGCCGCGGGCGCACGGCGCTTTCGCATTGCCGATACGCTCAGCGTGCTTGATCCCGACTCCACCTATGCGCTGATCGCTCGTTTGCGCGCGACCACCGATCTCGAGCTCGAATTTCACGGCCATGACGATCTCGGGCTCGCGACCGCCAATACGCTCGCCGCCATCAAGGGCGGCGCGAGCCATGCCTCGGTGACCATCATCGGGCTCGGCGAGCGGGCGGGCAATGCGCCGCTGGAAGAAGTCGCGGTCGCGCTCAAACAACTCTACGGGCGCGACACCGGCATCGTGTTGCCGGAGCTGGAGAACGTCGCCGCGTTGGTGGCAGCCGCGGCCGCACGCACGATTCCTCTGAACAAGGCGATCGTCGGTGAGCATGTGTTCACCCACGAATCCGGCATTCACGTCCATGGCTTAATGAAGGATCAACGCACGTATCAGTCGCTCGACCCCCATTTGCTTGGTCGCTCCAACCGTATTGTGATCGGCAAGCATTCCGGGCTGTCGTCGATCACCACGTTACTTGACGAATTGCAGCTCGCCGCCAGCGCCGAGGAGGCAAGACAGATCCTGTCGCGGGTGCGCAAACATGCCATCGAGCACAAGCGGCCGGTCGCGTGCGAGACGGTGGTGGCGATTTGGCGCGACGTCTGCGAGCGCTCGTTGACCAATGGTGCGTGAGGCGGCCATGGTCCGGCATCATTACTGCCGATCACTTCGAAACCGCCGGCGTGCCGCGGAAGCCCTCGCTGATCCGCGAAGACATAGGCCGTGGGAGGCCATATGCAGCGCCGCCTGCGCGAAGCAGCGTCGCAAGGAGATGACCAGCCGGACCGACCACAGGCCGGCGACCTAACCCAAAGGAGATTTTTCGATGAGCAACACACAGGCGGCAGTCGGCATCCTGGATCGGCTCAACAAGGCCTCCTCGGCCGAAGATTTTTTTGCGCTGCTTGGCGTCGATTACGACCCCAAGATCGTCAATGTCGCGCGCCTGCATATCTTAAAGCGCATGGGACAATATCTCGCCAACGAAGAATTCGAAGGTAGCGCGGAGACCGAGGTCACGGCGCGGTGCAAGGCGGTGCTGGAGCAGGCTTATGCCGACTTCGTGGCGTCCTCGCCGATCGACCAGCGGGTGTTCAAGGTCTTGAAGGATGCGGTCGCGGAGCCCAAGAAACCGGCGGCCTTCGTGCCGTTGAGCTCGCTGAAATAGCCTCACACATCAGTTTAGATTTGCCTCAAGCCATGTCGGTGTGGTGCGTTGTGCCATATTTCTCTTCATCCAGATCAACTCTGTACAGCAATGCGCGAAGCGGCGCTGTCGCATTCGCGACGTATGTCGGAATTGTATTGTCGGCGATGTTAGCGGCCAGTCTTGATCAATTTTCTCAAGTCATTGAATGGACGTCTAATTTTTGATGTCCCCAACTGGTACGACACTTGCTGTTCTCCGGCCAAGTCGGTCATTAGCGCCGACTACACAGAATTGTTGCCGTCCGAGATGAGATTTGGAGCAAGACCAATCATGTTGCCGTTACTGCTCGCCGCTCGCACCGGCATCATCTTATGGCTCACGCTCGCGTTAATGCCGTTCGAAGTTGCCATTGATGCCATTGAGGCTGAGATTGACCGGGAGATGACCGCCAATGGGTAACTCGCGTTCCACGCTACCTCTGGAGAAGGCATGCACAGTATCGTTTGCACCAAGCAGGTTCCCGATTCCACGCAGATTCGCGTCAATCCCGTGACCAACGCCATCGTGCATCAGGGGGGGCGAGCATCATCAACCGATACGCCTTGTTCGCCCTTGAGGCCGCGCTCCAATTGCGTGACAAGTTCGGCGGCAAGATCACCGCGCTCACCACGGTGGACGGGCGGAGCGCCGCGCCGAACGCGGCGTGCAGATGTTGCGCACAAAGCTGCCCTGCCTGGGTCAACCATGGCGGGAGCGACCAGCCAGATTTGCCGCGGCGTCATGACCGACGCCCTGCGCGCGGCGCTGGGGCCGGTTGTGAAATGGAGCGCGCAGGAGGCCTGCGTCGAAGACGTCTCGAAATGCGCCGTGCCCGGCTCGCCGACTATCGTCAAGTGCGCCTTTGCGCCGTCGCCACGTGCCGAGAAGGCGGGGCTGGTGGAAGCCGCCAAGCAGCCGATGGAGGTGCTGATGAAACCCATCTTGAAGGGCCAACCCAAGCTAGAGACCGATCTTGTGGCGCAGCCGCGCAGGTTCTGAGGGGAATTCAAAGCTATGAGCAACATCACCAAAGCTCCCACGCCGGCCGCGGGCGGCCGCGCAGGAATCAAAAAAGAATTGCCCGAGCGCTTTAAGGCCTACAAGCACATCTGGGTCTTCGTCGAGCAGGAGCGCGGCCAGGTGCATCCCGTCTCCTGGGAACTCATGGGTGCAGGTCGCAAGCTTGCCGACAAGCTGAAGGTTGATCTCGCTGCGGTCGTCATCGGCCCGGAGGCCGAGACCACGCGCAACGCCGCGCTCGAATCCTTCTGCTACGGCGCCGACCTAACCTATCTCGTGACCGAGAATGTGCTGTCGGAGTATCGTAACGAGTCCTACACCAAGGCGCTGACCGATCTCGTCAATACCTACAAGCCAGAGATCCTGCTGTTGGGCGCCACCACGCTCGGTCGCGATCTTGCAGGCTCGGTAGCCACCACACTACTGACGGGTCTCACCGCCGACTGCACCGAGCTCGACGTCGACGCGGATGGTTCGCTTGCGGCCACGCGTCCGACCTTTGGCGGATCGCTGCTTTGCACGATCTACACCTTGAATTACCGGCCGCAGATGGCAACCGTCCGCCCGCGCGTGATGCCGATGCCAGAGCGTGTCGCGCGCGATGCCGCCCGTATTATCATCCATCCGCTCCGCCTGCTCGAAGAAGACATCGTTACCAAGGTGCTGTCCTTTGTGCCGGACCGTGATTCGGCCAAATCCAATCTCGCCTATGCCGACGTCGTCGTCGCCGGCGGGCTGGGGTTGGGCTCGCCGGAGAGTTTCCAGCTGGTACGGCAGCTCGCCGCCGTGCTCGGCGCCGAATATGGCTGTTCGCGTCCGCTGGTACAAAAGGGCTGGGTCACCTCCGACCGGCAGATCGGCCAGACGGGCAAGACCATCCGGCCAAAGCTCTATATCGCCGCAGGCATTTCCGGCGCGATCCAGCATCGGGTCGGCGTGGAGGGCGCCGATCTGATCGTCGCGATCAATACCGATAAGAACGCGCCAATCTTTGACTTTGCCCATATCGGCGTCGTCAACGACGCTATGCACTTGTTACCGGCGCTGACGGCCGCATTTCGTGCACGGCTTTCGCCGCATTCGCGCGATCGGATCGCGAGCTAGAGGAGGTTGTTGTGATCGAGGAGAAGTTCGATGCAATCGTGGTCGGCGCCGGCATGTCGGGCAACGCGGCGGCGCTGACCATGGCTAAACGCGGCATGAAGGTGCTGCAGCTCGAGCGCGGTGAATATGCCGGATCGAAGAATGTTCAGGGCGCAATCCTCTATGCCGACATGCTCGAAAAGCTGATCCCGGACTTCCGCGATGACGCGCCGCTCGAACGTCATCTCGTCGAGCAACGGTTCTGGATGATGGACGATCGCTCCCATTTCGGCGTGCACTACCGCTCCGAAGACTTCAACGAGGAGCGGCCGAACCGGTACACCATCATCCGCGCGCAGTTCGACAAATGGTTCTCCTCGAAAGTGCGCGAGGCCGGCGCGACCGTGCTGTGCGAGACCACCGTCACTGAGCTCGCGCGCGACGCCCATGGGAAAGTCATCGGTGTTCGTACGGATCGCCGCGACGGCGAAATCCACGCAGATGTCGTGGTGCTGGCCGAAGGCGTGAATGGCCTTCTCGGTACACATGCGCGCCTGCGCGAGCGGCCCAAGCCCGACAAGGTGGCACTCGCGGTCAAGGAAATGCACTTTTTGCCGCGTGAGACCATCGAGGCCCATTTCAATCTCAAGGGCGACGAAGGCGTCGTTGTCGAAGCGGCCGGCACCATTTCCCGTGGCATGACCGGAATGGGCTTCATCTATGCCAATAAGGAGTGCATCTCGATCGGCATCGGCTGTATCGTCGCCGACTTTCAGCGCACCGGAGAGACGCCATACGGGCTGCTCGACCGTTTCAAGCGTCACCCATCCGTGGCGCCCCTGATCGAGGGCTCGGAGGTCAAGGAATATTCCGCGCACCTCATCCCTGAAGGCGGCTACAAGGCGATCCCGCAGCTCTATGGCGATGGCTGGGTGGTGGTGGGCGATGCGGCGCAGCTCAACAATGCCATTCATCGCGAGGGCTCTAACCTCGCGATGACTTCGGGCCGCATCGCGGCGGAAGCGATCGTCCAGGTGAAATCGCGCCGCCAACCCATGACCGCGGCAAATCTGTCAGTCTACAAGAAGATGCTGGACGACTCCTTCGTGATTAAGGATCTCAAGAAGCACAGGGATATGCCGATGCTGATGCATACCAACTCGCAAAACTTCTTTCTCACCTATCCGCAGCTCGTCTCCAGGGCGATGCAGAACTATGTACGCGTCGACGGTACGCCGAAGGCTGAGAAAGAGAAGGTGACATTGAGATCCTTTGTCAACGCGCGGTCCTGGACCGGTCTATTTGGCGATGCATTCCGCCTCGCCCGTGCCTGGCGCTAACCAGCCAAAATCGAAGCCAAGGAAGCTGAAATATGAATGTCGAGACATCAGTGCGCGTCGAGGACAAGCTGTTCTACAACCGCTATCTCGTTGACGTCGGTCGTCCCCACATCAAAGTGCGCGCACACACGAAGCCGTCCCCGCAGCTGCTTGCACTTTTAAAGGTGTGCCCAGCGCGCTGCTATGAGCTTAACGATAAGGGACAGGTCGAGGTCACCGTCGACGGCTGTATTGAGTGCGGCACCTGCCGCGTCATCGGCGAGCCCACCGGCGACATCGAATGGAGCTATCCGCGCGGCGGATATGGTGTGTTGTTCAAGTTTGGTTGAGAGCTGAACGGCAGGCGCAGTGTGATCGCCCTTTTATTGAGACGATCTCACGGCAGATCCATGTCTCCACGCCCTGCTTGTGCGGAGAGGCCGTATCAAATGGCGGTAGCTGGTGACGTGCCCGGCGCGCGGAACGGTCGCGGGAGCTTTGCCTCGCAATCAGATTTTCCAAGCTTTTCTGCGCGCCATCATTGGCGCGCTGATTAGAAGGACCTGGATCTTCCCGCCGCTGCACGCCGGAGAACCTCATGTGCGTTGTCCTCGCCTCGTCAAAGCCTGATCCAACGCAGCAGGCGGCTCCGCGAACGCCTGTTTGGTGGGAGCCGGCGCCGGTAGGCGGCAGCAGCCTATCTCATCAAGGAGGGCGGGACTGTCGGGCGAGAATGTCGTCCCTTCGAGAAGATGGAGCAGTTCGGCGACTGGAGCCATGCCCGTGGCGAAGGATGGCAGGTCATGCGCGGCGGGGCGCATGTTCAAGGAAAATTCCACTTGCACCTACGAACTGCTGACCTCCATTTCCCTAGAGCGGGCGTGCGGCCAAGTCGGCGAACGACTGATGGAGTACCATCAAGAGTTCTTCTGGAATGACAAGGCGCGCATAGTTTCGGGCGGCGAGATCGTCAAGGTGTCCAGTTTGGGTCTACGCGAGAAAGATGGGCTCGAGCTGATCGCCCCGCTGCACCGCCACTGATCAACGAAGCGAGCAAGGAACATCATGGGACGTGTGAACGAAAAGGTCATTCTGGTGACCGGCGGAGCTCGCGGCATGGGTGCAGCTCATGCCCGCCTGCTTGTCGCTGAGGGCGCCAAGGTCGTAATCACTGATATTCTTCATACAGAAGGAGAGGCTCTCGCGGCTGAACTGGGCACTTCCGCCATCTATGTGCGTCAGGACGTCACCCAGCCGGAGGAGTGGGCCAGGGCGGTCGCGACCGCCGAGAGCAGCTTCGGCGCGCTGCATGGGCTGGTTAACAATGCTGGCATCGTCAGCATGGCCCCGATCGAGCAGTTCGCGCTCGATCAGTGGAATAAGATTATTGCCGTCAACTTAACCGGTGCGTTCCTTGGAATGCAGGCGGCCCTGCCCGCAATCCGGCGCGCGGGCGGAGGTTCGATCGTCAACGTCTCGTCCGTCGAGGGGCTGCGGGGCACTGCCGGGCTTCATGCCTATGTCGCTTCCAAATTCGGCGTGCGGGGCATAACCAAGTCTGCTGCGCTGGAGGCCGCGGCCTCGGGCGTCCGCGTCAACTCGATCCATCCCGGCTTCATCACCACGCCGATGACCGAGAGCTTCGATCCCTCCATTTTCCCCATTCCACTTGGACGGGCAGGCTGGCCGCAGGAAGTGGCGCAGGCAGTCTTGTTCCTGCTCAGCGACGAGTCCAGTTATCTTACCGGTTCCGAGATCGTCATCGATGGCGGTCTGACGACCGGCGTCCCACACAAATGGCTGGCGCCCGAATATATCTTTTGATGAGCACCAACTGATCGTCCTCGCCAGGACAACAAGACGGCGCGGTTCGTCGTCTCAGCTCTCGGGATCTTCGGAGGTAGTGTCTCAGTTTGAAATTAGACTACCCAAGTGCGGTGCCTCTTCTCGGCTTCGACCGAAAAGGCAAGTTTTGTCGGCTCGCAGTCTGTGACTTTGCCGTGAACGAATTTCAGGCAGAAATTGAGCTTGTCCAAAAGCTCTTCGGCGGCCGACACAACATCCGACATGCCCGATAGTGATCGGTGGTGATAAACCGCATTCCGCTCCTCCCGCACCTTCTCAATTTGGCGGTGAAGTCGGCTGCACTTAGCGGATGGAATTTTGGGGAGAATACCGCCCAGTGTTCCTCAATAAGCTGCCGTATGTGGGCCAAATGACAATCGTGCATAAACTCGTAGCCGTTCGCCATTGCATCAATCGGCCCATTGGGGAACTGCTTGCCCTCAATGTCCAAGATGACCGTGCCGATTCTAAAGGCCGCATGGCGGGCGAGTGGAACGCCGCCGATCTGGGCAATATTCTTGGCCCTCCCGCCCTTCTTTAGCTCCTCGTAAATGGCGCGCCACCACCGTGGATGCTTGTAGTGCTGCTCTAAGGTCACTGCGACAGTTGAGCGCAAAGCGTTCTCGAAAGAGTGAAAGACCGGGAACAGCTGGGCGTGTTCAGCCACTTTGCGGTTATATACGGAGAAGATCGCCGGTCGCCAATCGTTAGGGAGGTATTTTAGTATTTCACCCTTGGTTCCCTCCTTGACTTCGATCAGGGAGGCCTCAAGTAGGTAGGGACTTACAAGGGTCAAATCGGACTGAAAATCCTCAACCTGGCTCGGCGTTGGGGAGAAGGGCAAATAGTTGGTAAAGAACTTCGTTAAAAATTCGTAAGAGATATCTGGCATTTAGGCTGCAACCGACTATTTTTTTAGGGAACTTGACAGGGGAGCACGAATTAGCGATAAACCTGACCACTCCGGGAGTGATGGCGCGTTGCGACATTTGCCGTTGGGCCGCTACCTGAGTCTAAACATCTTTGAAAGAGGCTCCCGAACTAGGGGGCCTCTTTCGCCGTTTAAAGCCCTCATAACTTCCCCCAACAAACCGAGACCAGCCCCCTTCAAGGGCTGTCTGTGGTATGCTTAGCGTTAAGCAATCTATACTTCGGCTTGCGCACGCCTCCGAAATAGGTCTCGGAAGGCGGGATTGCGGACCAGCAGCTCAGTAGTGGTATCGACATTGAGCGATGTCGAGTTGCTGGGTCTCGCCCTTTCCAATGAGGCGGTAAACAAGTCGATGCTCTCCGGTAATGCGCTGCGACCACCAACCCTTCAAATCATGCTTAAGGGGCTCCGGTTTCCCGAGCCCCTTATGTGGATTGCGCTTGATGTCCTTGATTAGATCGTTAATGGCTTGGTGAATTTTTGGGTCTTCCTTCTGCCATTGGGAACGGCTTGGATTTGGTGCCGCGGTCGCCCCTGAACTCGGTCCCGATGCCAGCGCAGGCACAGAGCGGCCGATCCTCGTTTAGCGCGAACCATACGACATCCTTCTTCTTCGTTTCGGGGGTCGGTTCGGTGCGTATTTGGCAAAGCCGTTGAAGGGCACGAGGCATCGGTTGTCCAGCTTGAGCCACATGCGCCAGTGTGGCGACGACGTGTTCCGGATGTTGCTCACTGGCGGGCCGCCGGTCTGGGCGGCTTAAGCCGCAACGGGTCGGAGATGTGGACGAAAAAGCGCTAACGCCTGAAAACTGCGTACGCACGCGCCAAATGAAGGCTTTTCGATTGCGTCTTGTGGCATGCTCCCTTTTTTAACACCTCGTCCCCTGCATACAATCGGCAGCATCGATTCCAAGCGCCGCCCACACACAAAAGGACCAAAAATGAAGAATGAGAAGAAGGCGGGAAGTGATCAGGGCGCGGATTTCGTCGAATTCACGATGGTCGTGAACGGTCAGCCTGTCGTCATTAAGGCCGTAGAGCAGCAGCCGCTGCATGTGGTCCGCCAAAAGGCGCTGGAGGAGACCAAGAACCTGGCTCAGCCGCCCGAGAATTGGGAGATCAAGAACGAAGCGGGCGAGCTGTTGGATGCGGACACGAAGGTAGGCGAGTTTGGATTTGGCAATGAAGTGACGCTGTTCCTGAGTCTCAAGGCTGGCGTGGCCGGTGGCTGATCTCCAAACTGTCGATCCCGAGGTCTCGCGCGTAAAGTTCGAGCGGGAGCTTGCCAACTATCGGAGCATGGAATCGGCCTATCGCAAGAGGGGCTGGATCCTGCTTGACGCAGAGTTTCCGGAAATTTTCGTGGTTTTCGCGGCGACTAAGCCGAGACCGCCTCCGATCGTCGCTGCCATCGTGCTGAATTTTACGGATTACGATCTGCGGCCGCCCTCCGTCAGGTTCGTGGACCCTTTCACGCGCGAACCGATACCCGCCAAATTGCTCCAGGTGCAAATGCTTCGCCGTGCGGCAATCCCCGGCGCAACTCCCGAAACCATTCGGGCGCTGGCCCAGCAGGGCGGGGTGCAAGTGACAAACATGATTCAGTACAACAGCCCTGATGATCGGCCATTTATTTGTCTTCCCGGCATTCGCGAATACCACGACAATCCCGCTCACACCGGTGATTCTTGGCTGATGCATCGAAGCTCTGGCGAAGGATCCTTAGTTTTTATCCTCGAAAAGATCTGGCACCACGGGGTATCACCGATTGAGCATTATCAGGTGCAGGTGCAGGTCCAGATCCCGGCGGTAAACGTGCTGGCCTCATTACTGGCCGTACCGGAATGAATCAGATCGCGGACGTTACGGTCCTTTCGGTACCGCGTGGCTGCGTGGACGAAGTCCATGCCCATTTGCGGAAAGTGGGACGTGAAGGTCATGAAGGTCTCGGCCTTTGGGTAGGCCGTCAGACGGGGCACCATTTTCAGGTACATAGGACTCTGATTCCCGCCCAGCGCCACATACGTACTGCCGACGGGGTGTGCGTCGTAACAGGACCTGAAGAGCTGCATCGCATAAATGTATGGCTGTACCGGGAGAAGCTTGCGCTCATTGCCCAGATACACAGTCATCCCGGCCGAGCCTATCATTCCAGCACGGACGACGAGTACGCGATCGCCACGACGGTGGGGTGCTTGTCTTTGGTCGTGCCGGACTTCGCGCGAGCGCCCTTCGATCTCAGGAACGTCGCATCGTACCGGCTTGACGGGGCTGGAGTGTGGCGCCCCCTGTCGGTTGGCCAGGTTACGCGGATGATTTTAATCAAGGATTGAACGATGGCCATGGCCAACTTCATGGACCGTGCGGCGTCGGCGGCGTCGCGGGTGCTGACCAATTTCAAGGTGTCGGCGTTCGAGGACAGGCTTGCCGCGCAAGTGATCGAAGTGTCTTTCGACGGCGCAGCCGTGCAGTCGCCGGAAGGCAGGGCCAGCCTGGATATGATCATCAGGCTGTTGTCGCGTCTTTATCCGACGATCGCGCTGCTGCCGCTCGATGCAAAAGCGAAGGATCATGCTCCAATCCTGGAGTTCCTGGCGAAGTCCATAAATCCTGAGATCGAGCTGGCCAAGACCAGAAAGGCCGTCACAGTTTCCGTGGTCGTTGGAAGCAGTCCGTCGCGCACTAAGTGTCCGACCTTTTTCATCGGCTCGGACGGATGGAGAGCCAAGCTTTCGAGCCGCGGTCTGATTGGCTCCGGCGAGTCGATGAATCCGTTTGGCGCGGGAGCTGCGTCATGCTTCGCCGCAGCCAATGTCTTTCGGACGGTATTTGCCGACCAGCTGGATCAGGGCGACGCTGACGAACTTATCGACCTATCAATGCTGACCTACGCCCAGGGTACCCCTGACTCCGGTCCGAGCTTTGAGGGAACGGATATCGGCGAGACTCACCTCGTCGGGCTCGGCGCGATCGGGAATGGCGCTATATGGGCCTTGGCTCGAGCAGTGGGCCTTAAGGGATCGCTCCGTCTGGTGGACCATGAGGAGGTCGATCTTTCGAATCTGCAGCGATACGTGCTGGCCGGCCAGTGCGATGTTGGTTCACCAAAAGCGGATCTGGCGCGTGCCGCGCTCGCGGACACGGTGCTGGAAGTGTCGGCGCATTGTGCCAAATGGGACGTCTATGTGAGCGACCGGAACGATTGGATGTTCGAAAGAGTCGCTGTCGGATTGGACAACGCTCCGGACCGCATTGCCGTGCAGGGGGCGTTGCCGAAATGGATCGTAAACGCCTGGACACAGGAGCTTGATCTCGGAGTGTCGCGCCATGGCTTTGATGACGGCCGGGCATGTCTGGCCTGCCTTTACTTGCCTCATGCGAAGGAAAAGGACGAGGACGAGAAGATGGCTGAGGAGCTGAAGATGCCGGAGGCTCAACAGGAGATCCGGGATCTCCTTCAGACGAACAGGCCGGTGGATGTAGGATTCGTCGAGCGTGTCGCCAAGGCCTTCGACATCCCGTCCGAAGCCCTTAAAGAGTTTGTCGGCCAGTCCGTCCGATCGTTTCACCAGCGGGCAATCTGCGGGGGGATTGTTATGCGCCTGACAGACGGAGCGCAGTCTGTAAGAGCCGTTGTGCCGATGTCATTTCAGTCGGCTCTCGCTGGTATAATGTTGGCGGCGGATCTCGTGAAGCATGCTTCCGGGCTTCTGAACCTGCAGACCACAAGCACACGGATTAACCTGCTTCGTCCACTAGCGTCGCATCTTCACGATCCCAAGGCAAAAGATCCGTCAGGACGGTGCATCTGCGCCGACGAAGACTTCTTAGCTGCATACCGACGAAAGTACCGAAGCTGCAGAGCTCCTTAACTTCGATCTGATCACTATTGGAAGGCCTCGCCTGACGGTAGGCGCCGCGAACGTGCGCTCCAGCCGGACGCGCTATTTTCTTTTGGAGAGGGCTGCCAAGCTATTGAAATTGCTGAGGGGGGCGCATTCTCCCAAATGCGCCTGAAGTTGTTGGATTATCAACCGCATTTCGATTCCAGAACACCCTCGGCAAAGAGCGCGGAGTGGTGGATCACTCCACCGCCTGGGTCACGCCCATGCCGGCCGCCTCGATCGCAACCGCAACCGACTGCACGATCGCGGCAAAGCGGACCGCGGTCTGGATGGCCGCCGAGCTGACGCCGGCTTCCCGCAGCGCCTTCTCATGGGCGTCCATGCAGGCGCCGCAGCCGTTGATGGTGCTTACCGCCAGCGACCACAGCTCGAAATCGGCCCTGTCCACGCCGGGATTGCCGATCACGTTCATGCGCAGCCGCGCCGGCATCGTCTTGTATTCCGGATTGGAGGCGAGGTGAACGAAGCGGTAGTAGACGTTGTTCATCGCCATCACAGAGGCTGCGGATTTCGCCGCCGCGACCTCGGCCGGCGTCATCACGACGGCCGCCGCAGATTCCATTGCGGCGATCACCACGGGATTGCGGGCCGAAATCGCGGTGGCGAGCAACAGCCCGTATTTGCTCTGCGGTGATAGCGTCTCATCCGCCATCATCGACGCCAAGTTGAGTTTCACGTCCTTGGCGAAATCGGGGATCTGGTCCTTTAGCTGTTCAATCGACATGATGCCTCAAGCAACCTTCAGGGTTTCGCCGCCGATCTCGCGGTTACAGGCGCAGAGCTCGTCGGTCTGTAGCGCGTCCAGCACGCGCAGCGTGTCCTTCGGGCTGCGGCCGACATTGAGATTGGTCGCGTAGACGTGCTGGATCGTATTATCGGGGTCGACGATAAATGTGTAGCGATAGGCGACGCCGTCGGGCGAACGCACGTCAAGGCCATCGACCAGCCCGCCCTTGGTGTCGGCAAACTGCCAGATCGGCAGATGGTGCAGGTCCTTGTGCGAGCGCCGCCAAGCGAGCTTGCAGAACTCGTTGTCGGTCGAGCCGCCCAGCACGACCGCATCGCGGTCGGCAAAATCTTTCGACAGCCGGGCAAACTCGGCAATCTCGGTTGGGCAGACGAAGGTGAAATCCTTAGGATAGAAGAAGATGACTTTCCATTTCCCAGGGAAGCTGTTCTCCGTCAGCGTCTCGAACGCGCTCTGCCCGTTCTCCTCGTGCAGGTGAAAACCGGGCTTCACGCCTGTGATTTCGAACGACGGCAACTTACTTCCAATTCCAAGCATTTTATCCTCACAAGATTGCTTCGCGCGGAGAGAGATGATTCCGGCCTCAAGCGAAGCAAGCGATATGCCAGGTGATCTCGCGGTTCAACTGGCGGAAATGCAACAATCGGATGCTCGTCGTGGAGGCATCTCAACAACATGGTTTCGATTGAATGGTCCTGCCGTCCTGCATCAATAACTGATGCCGTGCTCGACCGGTTGTGCGCCTTCGAACGATTAGCTCAAGCCAACTGTTCGGGTCTGTTATAATGCCAAAAGAATGCGCTTGATTAAGATGAAACCCAGCGCGCGGCAATGTTCCGCCAAGCCACTGATCGCCCTCACGACGCGCACGAGAACCGCTGATTTGAGGTGGAGCGGGAACTGGGACTGACGGTGTTTTGATCGATGCCAATGACGCGGCGGACGTTCTCGGGGCCAAATTGTCGATGCCCTCCCGCCCGTGATCAGCCTGTCGGATCTGATGATCGGTAAATAGCCGCTAACGGGGGATGCGCGGCAGGCGCAGGGCGATGTCGCGCCACCATCTCTCCACGACCTGGCGCTCGCACAGCAGCGTCGTACCGACATTCCCGGTGAAAGTCCGCCAGGCGGCACGGCATTTTTCGGGGACGGCGGTGAGGAGCGGCACGCCAGCAATGATCGCATCAGCAAATTCGTCGCGCAGGCCCCGGCCGGATGCCTCCTGATTGGAGAATTTGTTGATCACGAGGAGATCGACGTGCCGCTTGATCGCGCGGGACACGACAACTGCGGCATCGGCAAGCCCATTAGTATCGAGCTTACAGGACATGGCGCTGCTGCCGAGTGGCTGACAGATCGGAATCTCGCGCCCCGTCGCAACCTCGAGCACGAGCATGGTTTTCGTGCCGTTTGCGCCCTTGAAGTTTCGCTGGACGATGCCGCCGACGCGCACGCCTTGCCGCGCGAGATCCCGGGTGAAGTCGGCGAGCAGTGTATCCGCGTCTTGTTCCGGCCTGTAGAGGATAGCCGCGACGCGCTTGGGATCGATCTCGGCGAGGTTGGCGATCATAGGCTTAATCCTCTCGGATCGTTTCACACCGCGGCGCTTGCCTGTCCAGCATCTACTGCTGGCGTAGATGGCGCGGTGCCCTAGCGTTCAGAGGTCGTGAACCAGCCAGACGACCCTTGACCTGGGCGAATACGTCCATTCCATAGTTGAGCCTTAGCGCATAGGCAGCGGCGCGTCATGCGCGCCGTGCTGGAGATCGCCGCCACACATTTAGCCCGTACACTGAACTGCGCATCGATCGCAAAGCTAGCGAGCCTACCGCTGAAGGCGATTTCAATCCGGTCTGGTGTGGCTGTCCTCACGGGCTTTCCTTGCACTGCACTTCTCGATCAACGTTGCGGTGAGGATTACCGCAAGGCCGAACATCACCATGCCCACGGCGAGCCAGCTTGGCCACGGAGGCGTTCGGCAGCGGCTGCACCACGAAAGACAGAGCGTACAAAACCGATCCGACCACGAGCCCGGCAAAGGTGAAGGCGAGGGTGCCTCCGCCCCAGAGAGAGGCGAGAATCCCGCGACCAGCTCCGGCTGCGTCGACTCCCAGGTGCCGAGCGCTTTCACAGCGTGCTCCGCGGCTGCGCCATAAAGCGCCGCGGCCGGATTGTAGATCGACGGTTTTGTAAAAGTCTCCGCGTCGTTCACAAACTTCTGAGTCGAACTCCACAGCACGAGGTTGCCGATCGCATAGGTGAAGCGGCTTTGCGGAAGCGCGAGACGGTTCTCGACCAGTTTGCTCGGGCGAGCATCGTCGGCCGAGAGAAGCACCTCAAACGGCGCCCCTTGCGCGATCTGGCCGTAAAACTGTCCGCTCGCGCCAAAGCTCAACGGGGCCTCGCCCGGTCTTCTGCTTAAACGACGCTGCATCTCCTTGGCCGGCATGGTGAGGTTCGCGGCGACCGCCACATCGATCTCCGCCGCTTCTGCATTTCCGACCATAAGCAGCGTCAGAATTGAATTGATCAGGATCAATCGGGTAAGCGTCATCGTGAATTCCTGGGACGGGGCCGCTGCGGTGGCTTTGGCCGCGGCGGGTCTTTGCTCCTCATCCCAGCAATCGGCGTGCCATTCGGGAACATGGTGCGCGCCTTGGTTGACGACAGTGAAAAGCGCATAGCTGCCAGCGTGCCCGTGGAATGCTAGGGGGTCGCTTTGTCAGCTTCCGATAACGGCGTCTTCAATCGGACATGCGTGGCACGACAAGAGTGGAGGCTTAAGATGACGCCGCTCGCCTCTCGTGCCGAGCTTCTCGTTTCACCCGCGGCGCTTGCCTGTCGAGGATCTGCTGTTGGTGTGGAAGCCGCTATGGTTTGCAATGGCGGTTCAGAGGCCGAGAGCAGCGAGACGCGCTCGAGTTGGGCGAATACGTCCACTCCATCCTTGAGCCCTAGTGAATCAAAGGAGAAACGCGTGATGCGCGCCAAAATCTCCGTGCCCGAGCCCCCGGTGCCGAGAGCAAGTACCAGCGTGATCTCAGTCGCGCCGAGCGGCAAACAGGCTCTGATGCGCGCCGGAAAGACATTGAGGATGGAGCCTGCGCGCGGCGCTTCGCGCGCGACGCTGACGTCGCAGGCAGCGATGCGCAGCCGTTGGTGCACGCCGAGTGCAAGCGGCGGCGCCGGCACCAACAGGCGCGCACCTTTGAGGCGGAGAAGAAGAAGCCCATAGCGCCCATCATAGCCGCTCACCACGGCATCAAGGCTGATGGCGGCTTCGCGGCTCGCCGCAAGCGGCAGCGCAGGATCGCTCTGCAAGACATGCAGCGGCCCAGCCGCGGTTACCATGCCGCGCTCCATCATAACGAGATAATCGGCAAAGCGTTCGATCTCCGCCATGTCATGGCCGATGTAGATCATCGGCAGCGCGAGCTTCTCGGGCAGGCGCTCGACGAACGGCAGAATCTCACGTTTGGCGCAGCTGTCGAGCCCGGCAAGCGGCTCGTCCATCACAAGCAGTCTGGGCTGAGACAACAGCGCGCGACCCATGGCGACGCGCTGCCGCTCGCCGCCGGAGAGATGCGAGGGAGAGCGGTCGAGCAGCGGCACTAGGTCGAGCAGTTCGACCACCTCATCAAACGCGATCGGCATCGGTTTGGGTTTGGGCGCACCGTAAAGCAAGTTGCGCCTGACCGACAAATGGGGAAAAAGACCCGCCTCCTGAGACACATAGCCAATGGGACGCAGATGCGGTGGGCGGAAGGTAGTCTCGTCCTGCCATACCTCGCCATCGATGGCGCAGAAGCCGGCCGGCAAACGCTCCAGGCCAGCGATGCAGCGCGCCACCGCAGTCGTGCCGGACCCTGGCGGGCCGAAAATCGCCGCCACGCCTTTGGCCGGTACGCTGAATTGCGTATCGAGTGGAAAGCTAGCGATACTGCCGCTGAAGGCAATTTCAATCCGGCCCGGTGTGGCTGTCCTCACGTGCTCCTCCTTCTGCTGGATTTATCGATCAAGGTTAAGGTGAGGACTACCGCAACGGCGAACATCGCCATGGCGCCGGCAAGCCAGCTTGCTTCGCGCCAGCGCGACTCTTGGACAAAGTCGAAGAGAAAAGCCGACAGCACCTTGGTGCGCCCAGGAATGTTGCCGCCGATCATCAGCACGACGCCAAACGTGCCGATCGTATGCGCAAAGCCAAGCACGGCGGCTGTCAGAAGACCCGGTCGCGCCAGAGGCAGGGCGACCGTGAAGAAGGCATATAACGGTGAGGCGCGCAGAGTGGCCGCGATCTCCAGCGGGCGGTCACCCATGGCAGCGAAGGCGTTGCGGATGGGCTGCACCACCAAAGGCAGCGCGGACAAAACCGATCCGACCACGAGCCCCGCAAAGGTGAAGGCTAGCGTGCGCCCGTCCCAGAGAGAGGCGAGAAGGCCGACCGGGCCGAGCAGGGCGAGAAGATAAAAACCGAGTACTGTTGGCGGCAGCACGAGCGGCAGCGCTATGATCGCGGCCACCGCCTCATTCCAAAGGCTCTTCGAGCGTGCTAGCCACCACGCGAGCGGCGTGCCAACGATCAGCAGGATCACGGTCGTCACGCTCGCGAGCTCGATCGTGAGCCCGAGCGACTGCCAGATTTCTGGTGAAAAGCCATCCATGCGCGTCAACCTAAGCGTTCGAGCATACAGTCATGCTCGCGCAATGCTTGCGTAGACTACCGGGCCCCTTACGGAAGGCGCGCGTCGCTCGGTTATTGCGTCAGTCTCCAACCGCACCACGTCCTGCGAGATCGGGTCACAAACTCCTGCGGCACGAGCCAGCGCGAAACGGGTCTTGCTGTCTGCGAGTTGCGGAAGCGGGGCGGCGCTGAGCTCGGCATATTCCGTCCCGACGAATTGGTAGGCCTGCGTGATGGTGGCGCCCTCGACCGGCTCCAGTTGCATGCCCTCATAGACGTCGATGGCCTTCGTCGCTTCCACTGCAGTTGCGCCAAAGAGCGCCGCGGCGGAGTTGCAGATCGACAATTTTAGGATAGATGCCGTCGTGAACGTGTCGGAGCCGTTCACGAACTTCGCCGTCCTGCTCCAGAGCACCAGGTTGCCGCTAGCGTAGGTGAGCCGGCTTTCACGTTCGGCGAGAATATCCTCGCCCAATTTCTTCGGGCGGGAATCGTTGGCCGTGAGAATCATTTGGCACGACCCGCAGTGCGTAATCTGGCTAGAAAGCTGTTGGCTCGCGCCGAACACGGCCTTCTGTCCGGATTTCTGGTTGAAGGGTGCGATGTCCCCGGCCGGCTCGGTGAACTTGGCGGCAACTGCGACATTGATGTTCGCCGGTTTTCACTTCCGAGCATAAGCGGCATCAGTGCTTTGATCGGGATCAATCGAGCGCGGCTCATCGGGCAGTCCTGAGACGGGGCCGCTGCGAGCGCTTTGGCTTGCGGCGGGTTTGCTCCTGATCCCAGCAATTGGCGTGCCGCTCGCAGAATCTGGTGAGCGCCTTGCTTGGCGAGAAAACACGCGTAACTGCCTGCTTTTGGATGACGTTGCCGATTGTCGGACTTCCGACATCGTCGTCTGAACCGGACAAGGTGGCCGCTCGTGTGATGTCGGTCGCCTCTCAACGCGCGGCGACCAGATATTCGAGTTCGTATTTGGGGAGGAAATCATGACAAGATCGAAAACTGCGGCGGTCCGCGCGGGCGTCTCGACCTTCGTACAACCTCCTTTATGTCCAGGTGCTGATCGCGATCCTGATCGGTGTCCTCGTCGCTGCTGTCGCCGTCTCTCGCAACTAATAACTGGTTCAAGGCACTCGGCGACGACTTGATCAAGCCGATCAAGATGGTGATCGCGCCGATCATCTTCTGTGAGGTGGTTTCCGGCATCGCTCGCATCCGTCATGCGAAAACGGTCGGACGCTTATAGGCCCCAATGAACCAACCGTGTGTGTAAGTTCAATGGGTTAGATGTGGTAATCTACCACGTGCCAGACGCAGGAAGTTGATGAGATCGCAAGTTTAGGCGCAATTTCAGTGGTTTAGCTCCCTTCGTCTAGCGGTCAGGACGCGGCCTCTCGAGGCTGAACAGGGTTCGATTCCCCTAGGGAGCGCCAGCAAACTCAGGCACTTAGGTAGCCATCAGCCGCGTTCGTTGAATAATGGTTGAATAAGACGCTGGTGAACAGCGGCGAACGCTTGGGAAATTTGCTGCCGACATAGACTAGTCTCGGTGCGATGCCCCACTGTGGCTGGCGCATTCGCAAAAAATTTCCTCGTCGCCTTTGGTGTCCGGAAATATTCAATCCGCCGCTGATGCGCGCTGCCGTACGCGAGCGCCCTCGGATGTTCGAATTGACGTTGCTCGTCCCACCATCAACTCTTGTCCTGTCCGAGCCTTGTGCGAATAGGAGGCCATGTGAGATTCAATCGACGAGAGAAAACTGGCGGATAACAGTCACAAGTCAGTCTATCCGCTCCGAATGCGCAGAACCGAGCACGATGCCATTCACGCAGCGGCTCACCTGCACGATTGACGATGTATGCGAAGTGACCGGCTTGGGACGCACGAAGATTTGCGAGTTGATAGGAGCTGGGCGTATCGTCACGACAACGATCGGACGTCGGCGACTAGTAGTAGTGCGCTCACTTCTGGCGCTGCTTGACACCAACATGTCGAACTAATGGAGGTGCGACTTAAGGGAGCACCCCACTTTGAATCCCCTTTATCTCAGGCAATCATTTTGATGACACGACCGTGCTCACTTAGCCGGTCGAGCTCGTCCGCCCACCACCACATCATCCGTACGCGCTTCTGCCATCAGCTAGGCTGAACTCGGTCCATTCCGCCTGTCGCAACTCCCAGATCGCACAAAGAAGCGGAGCCAGGCTCGGCGCATACCTCTGCCGGGCGAAGAGGACAAGGCCTTTACCGATCAGGTGCGTGACTGGGCGATGAAGCTCAATGAGGGTACTCAAGTTTCTGCGCGCCCCGCAGATCTGGCGCAGTTCGCGCATACCGTGCCCAGCCGCTGACTTGCGGGGTCAGGCACCTGCTTAGGTCCGGGTCAGATCGCGGCCAACATCCTCAAGGCAGGAATCGCTTTCTGAGCTGAGCTTATCCCAGAGGATGTGGGCCTGGTCTACGCGATCGGCGCGCATGACCGATTGATCGAGTTTTTCAAACTGATCGAACTGTGCGGTTGGCATCAGGCCGTTCAACCGCCCGCTCGCGAACAGAATATAAGCGGACACCGCTTCGGTAACGCGCGCCAGCGCCTTAATCGCGTTCGTTATCTTATTCGTTGTAACCAGCAGATGAGCCACTTCTTCACGTTTCTGCGGTGTGCCGGCGTGGGCAAGATACGCATGGCTCCATTTCGCGAGTTCGTCCGCGCCGCTATTGTTCAGCCAGCCTTCAACCGTATCGATGAGGGCTAACGGCAATCGATCCTCGCGGTTGCGGTTGGTCGACGCAATGCCTGACAGTCTGTCGAATTGTTCGTGGGCCATTTGCGAGGTGCCCCACGCCTTTGGATCCGATGTATGGCCCCAAAACGCGCCGGAGCCCGCGCGCTCCAGCATTTCGTTGTGTTGGACCGCTGCATAGTCGTAGGGCAGCCCATCGTGGCAGACGTAGTTTTCCCGCGTGAACAGATTGAAATTTCGCCGCACATCCTTGATGAGGCGCCGCAGGGAAATAACATCGGAGCCACTATCGACGAGACGGCGTATGATAAGACTCCAGAGCCGGTCTTCGCTCAGGCGGCACATCGCATTGCGATAGCGGCGTCTCATTGTCTTCGGTCATCGGGGCCAGCATATAGCGTCACGGCAGCACGATCATCATCAAAGAGTCCGTTCAAAACGGACCAATACCTGCGTACGGCGCTATACTCGAAGGATGCGAATCGAAAGCGCGATAGTGCGAACACTGGCAATTGTGGACAAGACGCTCCGCAGTGAGTTCGCGGATGATTTTGACAAGCGTTGCCTATATGCGGCTTTTGCCGTGTTTGCGTTGTTGCAGGATGAAGGCTTCGACACCTGCCTCGCCGGCGGGGATTTCGTAGCGTTCGTTGTTGCCCGCTCGGGGGAACGAGCCGGTCTGCAGGGATTTGGCTACGGTAGCGACCAGCCCTCGCATTTCTGGGTCGAGGTTCAGGATACGATTGTCGATCTGGGGCCGCATTATCTGCCGCACGGCTCGTCCTTCGCGGCGGCCGCCATGCCACTGGTGGCGTGGCAGCTCTCTGATGGGCTACCGGTGTATCTGCGGTATCGCACGCATATGCGTTACGATCCCGCGGTACAGCTGCAATCCTTTCCCGACGTGATGGCGCGGAAGGATCGCTTCGTTGCCGGATGCCGCGCGAAGTATGCCGCCCAGCGTGGTCAGCCGCGGCTGCCATCCTGGCTGCTGACTGGCCCGTTGGCATTGGAACTGGCCGCGCGTGAGGGGGACGTCTGGGCCAGGAACGCTCTTAGGTTCGCGGCTGGAATCGACAGAAGCCAGCTCCCCTTTTGAATTTCAAAGGGTTAGCTGGCAGGCCATGACCTGATTTTATTCATAGAATATCAACCTAGACCCTGATATTATGGCGTGAGACTAAGGTTAGAACCTGAGAATAGTCTTCTGGAATCAGGCTATACTATGAAAACCGGTACACGTCACCGCGCCCGACAAAGGCTCGACGATCGTCTCCAGGGGCTCAAGCCCGTGGAGCGGTTCCATGCGCCACCGAAAGGGTGGGTGCGCGCCATCCGTGATGCCCTCGGCATGACGGGTGTGCAATTTGCACGAAGGCTCGCTGTCCGGCCGCAGAGCGTCGAGACGTTGGAGCAATCGGAAGAGAGTGGCAGCATTCAGTTGAAGACGCTGCGGCGCGCAGCAGAAGCCCTCGACTGCACGCTTGTCTATGCGCTCGTACCAAACGACTCCCTTGAAGGCGCCGTACTCGGGCGGGCGCGCAAGATCGCAAAGCGCGAGCTCGGCCGGGTTGCGCACACGATGAGGCTCGAAGCCCAGGAGACGGCCGACGGCAACACGGACGAGCGGATTGACGCCTATATCCGTGAGAATGTGAAGGAGCGGGATCTCTGGAATGACCGAGACTGATCTGTTTCAGGAGCCGAACGACGCGACGCCGCTCGATCCAGCGCTGCGCGGCGACCTGATCCAGACATGGGTCACAACGCGCGCCGACCTCAATGAAGCCGAGGAAGAAAACATCCTGAAAGGAGCGGTGTGGGGAGGCCGTCGCCGCGGCGGCGCCGAGGCGCTGCTCGACGAAGGCTTCTCGAAGAACCTGCACAAGCAGATGTTCGGCGAAGTGTGGAAGTGGGCGGGAAAGTATCGCCAGAAGGAACTGAACATCGGCATCGATCCGCATCTGGTTGCCGCCGAAATGCCGGTGATGTTCGATAACGTACGCTTCTGGGTAGAAAATAAGACCTTCCCGCCCGATGAAATCGCGGTGCGGCTGCATCATCGCCTGACGCAGATTCATGGTTTCCCGAACGGCAATGGCCGGCATGCGCGCATGATGGCCGATTTGTTGATCGAAAAGCTCGGCGGCAAGGCCTTTACTTGGGGCAGCGGCACCATTCACGAAACTGGCGCATTGCGCGACGCCTATGTCGCCGCCCTCCAGGCAGCGGACAATCACGATATCGCTCCGCTTATGAAGTTCGTGAGGTCGTGAAGGGATGGTGACGAAGTCGATTCCGACGAAAACGACCGGTCCCTTGCATTTCGAGGATCTGGAGCCCCGCCGGTTTGAGGACTTGGTGCGCCGTCTCCTCTACGATTTCAGGCAATGGCGTGAGCTTGAGGCTACGGGGCGAACCGGGAGTGATGAAGGGTTCGACGCGCGCGGCTATGAAGCTGTGCAGGGTAACTTCGACGGTGGAATTGATGGCGACAACGACGATGATGATGGCAGTGAGAACCGAACCGATAGCGACGTAAAGGACCGCGTCTGGCTAATTCAATGTAAACGCGAAAAATCCATTCCGCCGAAAAAGATGGCGGCATATCTGGATGCGCTTCCTCGCGGCCAACAGCTCCATGGAATCATCTTCGCCGCCGCATGTGATTTCTCCAAAGCGGCACGCGACGCTTTCCGAACCAGGACGCGGGAGCTTGGGTTCCAGGAAGCATATCTTTGGGGCAAGGGCGAGCTGGAAGACATGCTCTACCAACCCAAGAATGACGACGTATTGTTCACGTTCTTTGGAGTGTCAAAGCGGATCCGCCAGCGTTCATTAAGCGCGGAGGTGCGCCGAAAGCTCGTCGTCAAACGTAAGGCGCAGCGATTGCTGCAGAGTTTCGGTTTGGAAGTTCTGGTGAGAGACGCCAGTGATGACCGCTATCCATATGCCGATGAAACACAGCGCGAGAAACTCCGGGCGAGACGATGGTGCGTCTATCGGTATGAAGGCTGTCACCATGACGGACTACATGTCCTAAGACACCGCCATCTCGCATTCATCGATGATGGTGGCGTGGCCTGGGATTTTGCGGAATGCATGGACGACTCCGCCCCGCACAACAATCCGTGGCGCACGGAGGACGACGAGAAGCTTGTGAATCAACTCGCGGCCGCTCGTGCGAATGCTATGACCATTTGGGACGCGTTGCCGGAGAAAAACAGGGCTTGGCTCGAGGAATACCTTGTACTTCCGTACGATTCAGTCATCGATATCGACGACAAAGGCGATGAGTGGTTTGAGGGCCCGCACATTTACGTGGACGAGTTCGATGCTGTGCGAGGTCCATTTCGCGACTACCGACGAGTAAAGCTCCGTACTATCGGGCAATGGTCGGCGCGGCATGCGAAGGCGAACCCGGAAACGAGAGTGAAGAAATTTCCCCGCGATGAAGCGCTCGATCGGTGAAGGTGCAGTTGCGCAAATGTGGATTTGCGGTCATTGGCACCCCTACTTGCCCGCCATAGCTACTTCTTCATCGCGATATTCCAATCGATATCGAATCCTGCAGCCTGCAATTCACGGCTCAGGGCCTGTTTCCACGCGCCGCCGGCATCGAATGGTTCATAGACAACGCCTCCAAAGTCGGAGGGCACCTCAATATCGCCGCGCTTGAGCGCGCAGACACGTGCTCGTCCGAGGCGGCCGATGAAATACCCTAATTCGAGCAAGACGTTCTGTCGCGCGCGGGGCTGGAGATCATCCCTGTTCTTCATGCCGCCGATGTCATCTGGCGTCAGCAAAATGACGGCAAAGCCGACTTCGCCGTGTGCTTCAATCTTCTCAATGATGGTGCGGCCTTGGTTGGCCTGTTCGTGCAGAATGATCGCCTCGAACTCGAGCTGTTCAAGAAATCGGGCGACGGACTCGCGCGCGCCCTCATCGTGGCCGTGGACGATGAAGACCTTGCGTGCCGCCGGACCAGAGCGGACCGGCAGCAGAGTGGCTTCTGTCGTACCCGTGGCCCTCTTGACATGCTCGATGTAATCTCGCGCAAACGGTACGATCATCTGTGCGGCCATGTTCTGCACATTGGCCGTCAGCTTGTTCCCGGCATAGTAAAACGTGTGCGAGAAATCCATGGCCGCGTCAGGGATCCGGGCGAATCTGTCGATCAGGAGAATAACCAAGCCGAGCTCTTTCTGCGGATCGCTCGGCCATTCCAGCGTGGCGCTGCCGACCATGCCACCTTGTGTCGCTTCTCCTGACTTGATCCAGGCATCAAGATCGATATCCGCAATCAGAGCGCTCGAAATCGGCTCGAGCGTTTCCGAATGAAGCAGGCGCGACAGCTTTTTGATGTGTCGGTCGAACGTATTGAATTCGGCCGAGCGCAGGTCGTTCACGGTGTTTTCGATCTGCCTCATAATGCCTTGGTCCACGTTTCCACCCACCGTCCTGTCTCCGTCCGCCAGTCTCGCCGCTGCAGCACGCGCTAGAATGTCTTCTTCATATTTCTGCTTGAGCTCAGCCACGAGGTTATCGACCATGGTGCTGCTCCGAAAGCCGCTCACCTTTTGGTCAATCGCTAGTTTCATGTCGGCTATGGCGCGCTCGACGCTTGTTTGATCATGGGGATCAAAGTTGACGGTCGTGAGCTTGCCGTCCAGCGCTTCGGCGACCTGGCTGAGAAGCGTCATCTCGCGCTGAAGGTCATCTAGTCCCTTGATCTTGAAACCCATGGATGCTCCTGCGAATCACGCCGCAGCATGACCTAATCCCGATATTGAACGGAGAGATCAGCAATTGAGCAAGTGAAGGCCTGGTGTCTTCCGTAAGTGATTGTTCCAAATAGAGAATTATGAGGATGGCAATGGTTTACGAAAAAGATACGCGTCTACTTGGGTTTCGATTTGAGATTTAGGGTGACCTTGTTGCAGGCGCAACGCAGAGACTCGGGGATTGGTTTGGGCGAAGCGTAAAGCCACGAGCCGCAGTCATCGCAGCGAAAGCATTCGAGCAGGCTCTTGAACGCGGCGATGACGGGTTCAAAATCTTTTTTGCCGAAATTGGCCCATTCGTTGTAATGCACCGCCTTGTTGACGGCCCACTGTTCAACGCTGCGTGCGCCGTTTGACTCGGATAGCGCCGTCTTGCGGCTAAGAGCCTCCTCTTTTGCCGCGGTATTGCCCCAGGATTGGGCGGCATCCGCAGCTTTGCCGCAGAGTTCGTTCATGCGAACCAGAACGCTCGGGAGTAGTTCACCAAGCTCGTAATTTCCGTCGCTGCGGAACGCAGGCCGCGCCGCCAGCTGGTCTGCTAGGTGCCGAGACGCATATTCAAGATGACGCCGCAATCCATGGGCGGCGGTTTCGACCTTGCCGCGCGAAAGTGCGGCCGCGATTTCGTCCCAGATTTCTTCATTTGATTCGACAAGCGGACCTGTATCAACGGTCCAGCTGTGAAATGCGAGCGATGTCTTGGTGGTAACCAGACCTGCCGAGCGCATCTGCTCCGCCCAAAGGCGGTCGTGGGTCGTAATGATAAACTGGGTATTGGGGAAATACGATTTTAGCAGCTTGCAGAATTGATAGCGATGTCCGGAATCGACGGACATGACCACGTCGTCGAGCAATGCAAGCGTGAAGCGATCTCCGAAAAGACGCTTCATGAGTGCCAGATAAAGGCACACGCCCATCCCGTCCTGATGGCCTTCACTGTGATAGGCACCCGGCGGAAATAGGCCGCGCTCGTAAAAATTGACGTTAAAATCCAGCTTGCCCTCGCTTGGGCTGAGCTTCGCCGTGAATTTCACTTCGTCGTCTTCGTTGACCGCCTTATAGTAAGTGCTGAAGTCCTTTTCGACGCTGTCATAGAGCGCATTGAGTTCGGTCTCCATGACATCGCAGTAGGCCTCATAAGCGGCTTTGCCGAGTTTGGCTGCTTTTTGGGCCGCGGTGCCTTTACGCATAGCCTCGCGATAATCATCGAGGCGCAACTGTGCCGTCGTAAGAAAGGTATGCGCGTCTACATGGGCTGTCTGGTCGGGTTTCGCGTCTACGGCGGCCCTAATAGCAACGAGCATTGTTGCGAGCTGACCCGGTAGACCATGCCAGCCGCGTTCAAGCCGCGATTTCATGCCGACAAGGCCCTGCAGGTCGGAGAGACCGCCTTTGAAGGTCTCAAGATCTTGCGCCCAGCGATCAAGCAGCTGGCGGGCGGCATCATTGTGCTCGGCTGCGATTCTGACAACTGGCGCAATGAGCCCGCCCAGCCGTGCGCTGTACTGTGCGAGCGTTGAACCAGCGCCGAGCATCTCAGCCTGAAGCTTGGCGGCTTCTCCAGATTTCGACAGCTTCGTTTCCAGATGCTTGCGCAGGTGATCTTCATTATCCCAGGAGTGATCACAGAGTGGACACTCGGCGCCGTCCAACAGTTCAAGGCCCTTCTCGATCAGAGCGCGGCGCTGAAATGCATCCAGGAGCGAGGGATCGGCTTCAAGATGGGCGATTGCCGCCAGAATAACTGTGGTGGGCTCTGCGCCGGCAGGCCCAATCTTCTCCAAGGCGCCGGAAAGGGCTTCAAGATCGCGCAATTGGGATGCCTTGTTGAACTCTGGCAGTTTATCGCCGCCGGAAAGTCCCGCATCGAGCTTAGTATCCGCTGCAAGCGTCGCGATCTCCGGCAGCCCGAGAGTCTTTCGCCGCGCATTGACCGCGCTGAGGAGGTCGGGCGCGCGGAATTCCGCAATCTGCAGGTGCCGCTGCAGCGTGTCCCGACTGGTATCGACCTGTGTCGACGCGAGCTTTTGCGCAGATTGAAGTCTGTTGCCAGCGGTGTTCAGGGCCGCGCGCGTCTGGCCGATCTCGTCAAGCTTCAAGATCGCCTGAATCTCTTCTGACCGTTTGGTGGGTTCGATCAAGATGAAGCGCAGAATGTCGCGGCGCGACAGTGTAATTTCGGGATGTCCGGCGATTTCGTCGAAGGCCGCCCGGATATCAGGTTCGTTGGGATTGATCGTCGGCTTTTTTGGAGCGGAAACTTTGCGCGTGATGGTCGCCGTCTTCCCAAGTTCCTGGAAATGAACGGTCAGGCTGACGAAGGCCGCGTCCGGAAATTTGGTCTTATCGACGTGGGGCCCATGCTCGGCGACGGACAAGCCCTTGGTGCCCGCACCGGTCAGACGACTCATCTTGCCAGTTAGCGCGAACTCGATTGCATCGATCACGCCGCTCTTACCCGATCCATTGGGACCGGATACCGAGAACGTATTCTTGCCGAACGTGATATCCAGCTTGCGAATACCACGTACCTCTTCGATATGGGCGCTCTCGAGCTTGATCATTCGATGTCGCCGGCGTCATCAGACGCGAATACCTTGGCGAAGTCGTCAGCCTTAGGCTTCTTATCCGCCGCTAAGAGACCGGTAATCTGCTCGATCTTTTTTGAATCGAAGTCCTCGTCCTCGGCCAATTTGGCGAGGAACTTGTCTGCAATCGTCTTCTGCAACGTGCTCATAAAGCCAATCTCGTCGATTCGCAGGTTTTTCCGCTACTGAAAAGATATCTTGGTCAGGTTCTGCCGCCATTCGATGATGCGCGGATCCGCTGAGGCATTGTCACAATACCACGGTGGGCATTAAGGATGGCCGACGGCGACCGGTTTGCAGCAAAGATCCGGATTGTTGTTGCTCGACCGATGTGGAGAATGCATGCAGTGGACGCCCACCCGCGATTGAGATCCAGTTCGGCGGCTGAGAATTGCGCGAGCAGAGCCTTGTTTGGATACTCCAACGTCCATCACGGAGCGGAGCAATAACGCGAGCTCTTCATCCGCCAGCCGCGTGCTATCAGGAATCGCAATGTGACCGTGTAGCCAGCGTCTTTTTCCAATGGGTCCATGGCGCGGACACCTCATCCTAAATCTTTACTGGCAACTTCACTTTCGGTCGCCGCTGACCCGCTGACATCGAGAGGTTTCGGTGTCGTGCAACGATCCGGAGCGTCGCTGCGCCGTGATGAAATAGCCGGAAGGCCTCCGCGACGGCTCTATCGACAAAGGTCGTGGTAGTCTGCGCGTCTGCCGGCAAGGTCAGCGTTCCATTAGGCGCGCCATGCTGCCAACCACGCGCGGCGCGGAATGTTATGACCAATTGCCCAAAAGTCGGATAAGCATGATCGAGATGGGCGTCAGGGAAAGCAAGCAACTCGCCGGTGAGGTCGCAAGGGACGCGGCCCGTACTATCAGCGAAAAGCGGTGAAATGACGTTTCTTCGCCGCCAGGAGATCGGCCGCCACGGCGGCTCTGCAGGCATCATAGAACTCCTGCGCATTCGACTTCGGTTGCCCTTTTACGGCCTGGATGTAACTGAGGTCGGTTTCGCTGCCGTCGACCCGACGCACCCAAAAGCCGGGTGTTGAAAAGCCTTCGCCAGCATTTTGGCGCCGGAAAAAATAGTCTATTCCACGCCCAATCTTCGTCGGTCCGTCGATGATGACGGCATCGTAACGCTCGAGAAGGGCGACAAGATCATCGTGATCAAGATAGTCTTCGACAGTTTGCTCGTCGGCATACCGCTTGAGCATGTTCTTGAAGTGATCAAGTGCGGCAGTTTGCGCCTTCCAGAACCGGCCGTTAGGAAGAGAAACAGATTTGGCCATCGTATAGAGCCTATCTAAGCTGATGTCGACAAAACGCCTCAGCATGAACGTAAGAGATGCGCAAGATGACACAAATCACATCGTGCCCCTATGGCCTCAATACCGCCGGCGGCTTTCACTCATGTTCGATATCCACAGGCGCCCACAGTCCATTAACGGCTACGGGGTTGATCATGCTATTAATGGTCTTGCCTCCCCCCTTGTAGGCCCTGATCCTCTTGCGTGCGATACGTGCACGTACGATGATTACTTATCGCTGCGACCCCGGCATTGACCAGAAATTCGCACCACTCATTGAATCAAGCCGGCCCCTCTAAGATTCGATAATTGATCGAACTTCCATTTTTTGTCTGCAATGAAGTCAACTCGATCATCGAGCTCTACAAGGAAGTCAAGTGAGCGCCGGTTGATCTGCAGGATGCCGAACTTCTGCTCGTACATCCTCCGAACGTCGGCATCGTCCCGAGGGAACACGGCGTACCATGGAATCTTTCTATCCTGTCTAAGACGAAAAAGCTCGGCTCCTATGTCCATATCCATGAAAGCGTATCCGATAAACAGTACGCAGCTCTGGTTGAAGTCGGAAAGGAATCGTTCGATCATACCTTTGTAATCGCCAATCATACGAAAGTAATCGAACATTGTAATGACGAGTCCTCCTTGCCCGATTTGGCGCGCTGCAAGCTCCATCGTCCCGTGCGGTTTGAACAAGGACATTCTGGGAGCCGGAGAATCCAGGTGCGCTGCATTGTGCCTTAGGAAAATCTCCTCCGTTTTTGGTTGCCCAATCTGAAGGCGCCAGCCCTTTTCGATGAGCTCATCATAATTCGTAGTGAAGAGCGCCTTCGGTCCGAGAAAGGGAAGCACAGCGTGTTGCCAAAGAGGTCGGGTGCAGTCGAATCGCGCCGTTAGATATTCCTCTATTGCCCCCCGTCCGGCCCGCGCTTCGGCCAAGGCCGCAGCATGCTCGAGTGTCATCATCCCGAGCGTATTCGGTCCAAACGCTCGCCTCTCTTCATCGTTGCACATGAACTCCAGCCAGATCTCATCCCGCAGCCGCAGCGCAGAAGGCAGGAGTTGACCTGCGCGGTTTTTGGCGCCGACCGAAGCCCCGGCGCCCAGGAAGATCGTCAGCCGGGAATTTACACGCCTCCAGTTGCTAACAAGGTTGTCGAAGTTCCCGTCAGGTGGAAGTAATTGCCGCTCGTACGGGTCGATGTCGTCCGGCTTCGGTCCATGGTCCTTGGTCATCGAGAAAGTCCATTTCCGCTTGGATAAATCGTCGAAACAAGCATCGGCCATTGTTTCCTGCCGACATATGTTTCTATTGTTTGCAACTTATCGTTTATAGGGTCCGATTCGTGAGCTCACCACAATATCTTGGCGACAAGTACCGGATCGTTCGCACGATTATTCGCGGCGACAGGACTGGTCGTTTTCCGTATCTTTACGAGGTGAGCGATGCCGGCATGTTCTTGTTCGCCCGTACATGGTCACGGACCGGCGAGTCTGCCGATCTAAGGGCGCTTTGGAACCACGAAATCCGAAGCCTTCTCCGCCTCGGAGGATATCCCAGAGCGGGACAGTATTTCGTTCAGCTGCGGGACCTCGGCATTGAAGAGAAAAGGTTCTATGTCGTTCTCGATGCTGGCGACCGCCAGCCGCTCGCGCAAATGCTCGCAGATCGCGGACGCCGGCCTTGGCTAAGAGATGTCTCAACACCGGCGCGTCGGCGAAAGGTTTGGGAAGGGCTGCGCCGTATCGCAACTGCAGTGAGCATGCTGCACGAGGAAGGTACTATTCACCGGGCCATCTCGCCGGCTGCGGTGTTCAGCGACGACCGCGGCGACTGTGATTTTCGCTTAAGCGGCTTCGAATGGTCGCTCCGCGTCACATCAGCGTCGCCCGTCGGACGCGATGGTTCCAACAAGGTCGATCGGTTGCGGGCGCCGGAGCTCGAGAAATCGGATGCGCGGTATTCATTCGCGACAGATTGGTTTGATTTCGGTGTGCTCTGCACGGAGATTTTTGGGTTCGAGCCTTCCGGTAGAGGAACCAAGACGGTCGAAAGACTGCGTGAAGTCGTTTTGAACCTTGCTTATCTCGGCCCTCCCGAGCGAGCTCTCATTCTTGGTCTGCTCGAGCCTGATCCCGAACGGCGATTTACCGACAGTGCCACCATCTTGCAGGGGCTTTCGGAGGCGCATGCCTCGGTACGCAACCGAACGATCGTCATCGGAAAGCCATTGTACATCGGCTTCAATCTGGGGGCGGGCTCCCGTCTTTCCGAAGCCATCGCTGATATAACAGCGAACGCGGCCAAGGGGGCCATTCGAGCAGCAGACGTTGAGGCACAGCTTGACTTTATCCGAAGAGACTTGACCGGAGACTTGCAACTCCTCGTCCGGCAGACGCCCTCTCAGCACTACGTGCTGAACGGTCGTCTGCTTCAGTACCGCGTACAGCGATGGGAGAGGGATACGCCGACCTGGGACGTCGGATTTTGCCAGTCCGCCGACCCGCCTTCGCTGGATCCGACGGAGAAAGTAGCTTCGCTCGATGGGCGGAAGATTGAGGTGCGGGCGGCGCCGAAGCTTTCACGAGACTTGAACCGGGCGCGAAGCATCGGCGCGGCCTGGGATGCCGTATTCCCGTTCGAGTCAACCACTACCGAATTGGACGATGCTCAATATCAAGTATTGGAGTTCTTCAAGATCACGAACCAATTGGACGCGTTGCTGACGGCCGCCCAGATCTGGCCGGTTCGCGTCGTCGAGGTGGAAGAGCAGACAGAAGGCGCTGTCGTCGAGGTAACCTCGGTTCCCGACGGACAGCGCGATGAGCTCGCGTTGAACTTGAAGCTCTCACGTTCAGCCGATCAGATGAGAGACTTTTTCACGCGGGATGCTGTCTCTATGCCTCTTGCGGAAGAGTCGGATTTTACGCTGGCCTATGAAGGCGTTTTGGGGCGCGGCGAACAAGAGACCAACATCCGCTGGCGTTTCGACCGCATGATCTTTCACCCCGGCGGGATCAGGTATCGCTTTTATCATGAAGATGCGGGCCTTCCAGCTCCGACGTTGGATTCCCGGATGTACCTGATGCCGTCAGGTCTCGGCGGAACGATAGCGCAACTCAAGCGGCGTCAGAGGGCGATCGACGGCATGCGGAGTCATGCCGGTCTACTGACCGCGATTGCCGATCCCGATAGAGCACGACGGGATACGACCGATAGCCCAGGCAGCAGCAATGCTATCGAGAGCATGGATGAATCAAAGCAGCTCGCGCTCAACCGAATTTGGAAGACACAGCCCCTGTTCGCGCTCCAGGGGCCACCGGGGACCGGAAAAACGCGGCTTCTCGAGACGTTGACGACCCGCTTGCTCGAAGTCGATGTGTCGACGCAGGCACTGATCACCGCACATTCGCATGAAGCGGTCCGGCATGTTCGGCGCAAGCTTGCCGAACGTATCGCGACCTTGCCGCAGACCACGCGTCCGATCGTCGTCCGTCTCGACGACAGGGAAGACGCCGACTACGTCTCCCGCACCACTGCTCGTTTGGCCAGAGCGATTTCGGACAGCCCGCTGGCGGCGTCTGCCCCAACCCACATCTTGGAGCGGGCAAGATCGATCGCGGCGGATCTGGAACAAGGCAAGCCGGCAACGCGAGACATACGCAGTCTGGAATCGCTGGTTCGCCAAGCGGCCAATGTTGTGTTCGCAACGTCGAACTCGGGGGAGCTTGCGCAGTTGCTGGAGGATAACCGGCGCTTCGATTGGTCGATCGTGGAAGAGGCCGGAAAAGCGCACGGTTTCGACCTCGCTCTGGCGCTTCAGGCAAGCTACCGGGTGCTGTTGATCGGTGATCAGGAGCAGCTTCCTCCTTTCAATTTCGCAGCGCTCGAGGGCTTGTTCCGCGAGCCCCCTCGCATTCTGAACGCATGGAAGAACGGAGCTGGATTTGCTCCCGGCCTGGTCGGTCGTGAGTATGTCGGATTGGACGATGAGGATCAGCAGAGGTTCGCCGAGAGCTGCACCGTCTGGCTCGATATGGTCCAGTTCTTTGCGGAAATGTTTCGACGCTGCCAGAGAAGCGTGGTCGCGGAAGCGCCCATCGCCATGCAACTTGAATTGCAGCATCGGATGCATCCGGACATCTGCGAAATGATCTCGCATTGCTTCTATCGCGAGAGGCTGCGGACGCATAAAGATGCTATCGCGAGATTTCAGAGCGAAGGTCCGCCGTTCGGCGTCGTGACCAACGCATGGATGCCGGAGCAGCGCATCGTCTTCGTAGACTTGCCCTGGATGCAGGAGGTCAAGCAGGCGACAGGTGAGGTGGGAGGAGCCGACGGCAAGCGCCGATACACCAACGCCGCGGAGATCGATGCCGTCGTTCAGGTATTGTCGCAGTTTACTCGCAAGCCGGGACAGACTGCCATGTTCAGATTTTGTCGCCCTACCGCGCACAAGTTCGCGAGATCATATCGGCGGTTTCCGACAGAATCGCTTCGGGAAAGCTGAAAAACCTGCTCCATCCTGAAATCGACATTCGCCAGGCAAAGCGGATGGGCGCAACGGTGGACGAATTTCAGGGAAGTGAAGCGGACGTCGTGGTTGCCTCGCTCGTGCGCAACAATGATGAGAAGGTCGGCAAAGGTCTTGGGTTCCTGGCCGACCGGCGTCGTTTCAATGTTCTGCTAAGTCGGGCAAGGCAGAAGCTTGTCCTGGTGGGCAGTTGGAATTTTCTGGCGAGCCGGGTGGACGTCTCTTCGGAACCGAACGAGGAGGACGAGCTTGCTCACATCACCAGATTGATGCGGTGGTTGATCGCAGAGGAGAAGCGCGGCCGAGTGAAGCGAATTCAGCCGAAGGACTTTGGAGGGGCTCAAAAGTGACGGCCCGGATGACAGTCTATATTCCGATCTACAAGGTTCGGGCTGATTATATCGTCAAGCAGGGCCGCACCTGGAGTGCATTCGAGCACATGGTCTTGTGGAAGCTCGCCCAAGAACGGGCAACTTCCCTCGAGCTTGCTGAACTCTCCGGCGTCCCGCTCCGGCTGGTTGTCGAATGCCTGATCGAGCTGATCGGTGTCGGATGGGTCGACATTCACACGAGCTCCGGCCGTGTCGCGTTTGAAGCGACGGCAGGTGGCAAAAAAGCAGCGGCACTAAAGAAGCTGCCGGAAGATACCCGTAACCTGCGCAGGCGCGATACCTTGTGCATGGAGCGGATTACCATGAGCTTTTTCCAGCCCGAGGATCTCACCCTCATACACAAGGACAAGCTTCCCGAGAATGCCTTCGTTCTGAGACCCAGGGTTTTCAAGTTGACCATGTCGCCGACAGGCAGTGTCGATCGGTTGTACATGAAGGAGGACGAGACCTTCGAGGAGTGGGTCGACCACAGGATCACGGCCCAGCGTCTTTTCGCATCGGTGCAAATCTCCGGTGACCAGGTCGAGGGACTGCCACAATACGCCTCTCCTGAATTTCGCCAAACGATCGTGGACGCTGCGACTGTCGCGCCGGATGCGGGCGACGATATAGCTGCTGAAGAAGTGACCGGTCGTGCCGAAACCCAACTGGAAACGGAAGATGGTTATAGCTATGCCGAGGTAACGGCGGACGATCTCGTGGTAGGCGGGCCTGCTCATCTCTCGGAGCTGAAACGCGTCCTGTCGGATGCGAAATCGTTCGTCATGATCCATACCTGCTTCGTGGGAACGGAAGCCGTGCGCCGTTTGATGCCTGATCTGGAGGCCGCGGCGAAGCGCAAGGTGAGAGTTGATCTCCTGTGGGGTCAACGAAACGAGGAGTTGAACGAGGAGGCGCTGAAAGATTTTCGAGAAGCGAAGGCGATGTTCGACAAGCTGTCTCCACATACAAAATCATATCTGCGCTTCGCCGAAACCGAGACCGGATCTCATGCCAAGATCGTCTTGGCGGATTCGGGGCCTCACGGATCCTATGAAGCTTACGTCGGCTCGTGCAATTGGCTTTCCTCTCTTTACCGATCAGTTGAAGTGTCGATCAGGCTGCGGGAGCCGCACGTTGTGGCCACACTTGCTTCGGCGCTGGCGTTCCTTCGGATCCCATCATCAGGCAAGTGGACAAAGGACGTCTATCGTCTGGCGGAGCTCCGCAATCAATGTCGCCGGATTGACGCGCGGAGCGATGGGCCACATCGCGTGGCGGTGCTGAGAGATCATGAGCATCTGGCTGCGGTTCGCGAAGCCCGTGATAGCGCAAACTCCAGCATCGTCGCCGTCTGCGATCTGTTGGGGCCGGCCGGTGAGACCTCGGTCTTCGTGCCGATGCGCGCGACCGACAGAAACCAGGTCGCCGTAACGCTCATCCATAACAAGCTCGCTAAAAGCGTCTCACCAGAAGAGCGTGAGCGCACCGCGGCCGCGCTTTCTGAAGTAGGCATAAAACTGTTTGCCGTCGATCAGGTTCACGGAAAATTTGTCACCTGGGACGATGACACTTTGCTGATCACGAGTTTTAACTGGCTCGCGACAACCTCCAATCCATGGAAGCCACGAGGGGCGGAAATAGGCGTCATCGTCAAAGGACCGGGATTGGTTGGTCATCTCAAGAATAAATTCAGCGAAATGGCCGGAATTGACCGCGATATTCTCGACTGCCAGGCCTGAGAACTGACGCGAGTTGTTGGAAGCCCGCCAGGGCACGCATATCCTTTTTTGCGAGTGAGCCGGCGAGAAGCCTTGCGCGTTTTTGATCGGCGTCGTGGTGCGGCGCTTGGAACGCGATCCTCGCAGACGTTGTCTAGCAACGTCTCGAAATCGAAAACATGCCGATCGCCATTGAGGTCTGCCAGCAGCACCTCGCTGCGACCAAGACTGCCGCGCCGCTGCGAACCACAATAGCTGACAATCATCGGTTTCTCGCGTGGTGCCGAACCGCTCACGGAACGAAGGAGATTCCACTCAATACCGGCACGGTTGGCAGGATCGAAATCAGCCTTGCGTCGTGCGATGTGTCGAGAGGCCTCCTTATAAACTTCGAAGCGCAGCTTTACGAAGATCAACTCTGCGCATTGCCGTTTGGCTGTCACCGAAGGCATCGCCGACCTAACCCCGAACTTGCGCGCCTCATAGCTCATAGCAGCTACGACGCTGCGCCCTTTGGATCCGCCCACCGCGACCGGCTTGCCCTGCAATTCCGGGTTGTCCCGCTGCTCCACTGATGAGTAAAAGGCATCCATATCGACATGGATGATCTTGCGCTGATGCGGTGATGGCCCCTTGGTAATCAGTCTCGTCGGTCACTCGTGGGCCCTGTTGGGTCTTCCTTGACGCCGCGGGCGACGACCCGGAGGATTCCATCCGGAAGCGGCCTTTGCAATTGCAATTTCAGGGCCTCGTTCGCAGGGACCGTCATCCAGGACTCGACCTCTTCCGGCGTCGTCAGGATCACCGGCATGGCCTTGGGATGGATGGCGCCGACCTCTGCATTCGGCTCCGTCGTGAGGAACGCGTAGAGGTCGTTGGTGGTCTCGCCTTTCTTGACCTTTCGGACGGACGTCCAATTCGTCCAGATGCCGGCGAAGCAGGCGAGGGGACGCATCTCATTTAGCGCACCGACGGGTTGGAGGCCGAGAGAGAGGCTCTCGGCCGCCCGTCGTGGAGAATCGACATGACGAAGGCTGTCCCAAAGATCACCCTATCACCCTCACGCGACATTCCATTCAACAAGCTGGTGTTGAGCCAATCCAACGTCCGTCATGTGAAGGCGGGCATTTCGATCGAGCAACTCGCCGAAAGCATCGCGGCGCGTACGCTCCTGCAGAGCCTGAATGTCCGAGCCGTGTTTGATGCCGACGGGAACGAGGCTATGACGAGCCATACCAGATTCGGCGCCTGTTGACCGAAACGACGGTCTGCGCGTCGGATCGCCGTGTGCGGTTTGTTGGACTCGCAGCTTACGAGCAAGCAGGCGGCGGCGTCATGCGAGACCTATTCGAACATGACGATGGCGGATATCTGCAGGACGTTGCCTTGTTGTTGGACCGTCTTGTCACCGACCAGCTGAAACTCGAAGCGGAAAGGATCGCCGCCGAAGGCTGGAAGTGGATTTCGATAGCGGTCGATTTCTCGTACGGACATACGAACGGCCTGCGCGAACTCGAGGGCAAACCTGTCGATCTCTCGCCTGAGGAGCAAGCCACCATGGACGCCCTCAATGCCGAGCAAGCCAAGCTTGAATCCGATTACCAGGATGCCGACGAATTGCCCGACGAGGTCGATCAGCGTCTCGGCGAAATCGAGCAGGCCTTGATGGCGTTCGAAGACCGGCCGGTGCTTTACGATCCGGCCGAGATCGCCCGAGCTGGCATCTTCATCAGCATCGATTCCGAAGGACGCCTTTCTGTGGACCGAGGCTACGTCCGGCCAGAGGATGACGTGCCAGCAGCTGATCCTGATGTCGCACAGGGTGCTGATCTGTCGTCGACCGAAGGGCAGGGGGCTAGCACTTCCGTCCAGCGCACGGTGATCGCAGTCGCCGGTCACTCGGTCGATGCCGAAGAAGATGATGAGGATGCGGCGAAACCTCTGCCGGATCGACTCATCACCGAGCTGACGGCTCATCGTACGCTGGCATTGCGGGATGCGCTCGCAGAAAATCCTGCGATCGCATTCCAGGCGGTGTTGCACAACTTCGTGCTAACGGCATTTTACCGGTTCGCGTCGTCCGGAAGCCTCTCTAAGTACGCTCGCTCCTGCGCACTCAGCACCAACGGCGCGATGGGCCGGCCTCTCACACCCGCATTCGTCACAAGCGCTCTCCTCCATCGAGAGATTCGAGCTATCATATAATGTGACGAACTTTGCGTTCCAGATGACTAGAGTGGCGATGGCGTTATCGCGCTCGGCCGCTGAGGTCGTGTAAAAGTGATCACCCACCGATCGCATCGTGTAAGTCGACCCTTCAAGTGATTACAGCAATAGCTTGCGCCCCCTTCGTTGGGAGTGCAAGGGGGCTCATGCGACATAACTTGGTTCCAGGCTCGACGTGCCTTACTGCGAATTGATCTCACTAGCGTCCATCTGCCGACGCGCCAAAAGCCCTGTTGCAAAACGAGCCGAGGAAGGGACGTTCTAGTACAGTAGCTCGCGGAGGGCAAAATGTCCGCTCTATCAGTGGCCGACAGAAGCGAGCGAGTGAGCCATGGCTGCACCAGGCCATGCCGTGGGCCCAGTCCCGTTTCGGCTTCCAGATATCTTGGAAAATGATAGTACTATTCGAAGGTCATCTGGAGAATGTCAGGTTCCTTGATCTAGCTCCGGAAGCTCGGACTCGTCGCAATTCGAGGCCAAAGCGGAGTTTCGCCCATGACCACGCCCGCTCCCGTCACTCCACGCCAAGGAAGCCAGCTTACCCGACAAAGCTTTAGCGTGGTTTCTGACTTCCTTACAGAAGATGTCGTGCTTGCTCTGCAGAGCGCTTCGAGGGGACGACGATACTTGGAGAGAGGCGCGCGCCGACGTCCATCTGTTTTTGGCAACCAAAGGAATCACCATTCCAGAAGGCCTCTTTATTAGCGTCCTTGAAAGAGCGCCCGACACGCGGATTGGGCCTCCCGGCCTAGAGCATCTCATACCTGCCTTGCCTTCGATATGCCCGTCAGGGTTGGTTCCGACATTAGTTGGAGAGACCAGACGGGTGTGCACGAAGATGATCGAATTGGAGTTTTGCTATTACGCGCAAGTCAGAGACCCTCCGGCGCCTCTGGAGCGTGTCTGCCAATCGCGCGGAAACGTCTGCCTCCGGTGGGAGAATCGGTACGAGGAGCGTTGGTATTGTAGACTTCCAAACCTATCTCACGCGTAGGGAACAGATCCCGCCGCGGTAACGCGGCCAAGTGGGGCCTCAACAGCAGAGTGCAATAAGCATATCTGGAGGCATCATGCTGACCATGTGCGATGTCAGGAGGAGAGCATGCCTCAAATTGAGACCATGCGCATATGGGTATATCGCGATTTAAGCAACCGCCTTGCCAATGAGCCGGACGATGGGGAAATGGCATGGGATGCGCACAGGCTGCGTCGAAAAACACTTCACGAACTTCTTGATGCAGATTCAGATTTCGAAGTGCTGGAGTGGGATCCGAACTTTGACGACGAAAAATCTACCCACGAATGCGGCTTGCTTGTCTTAGCGCTGAACTGGTTGGGCTTTACAACCGTTCCGGGAGCCCTGCACGCGTTTCTGATTAGCGTGTTGCAGGGCGTGGCGGTCGAAGTAGTGATACGCGGGACCGGAAAACTTATCGCTAAACTTGATCCAAGGATGCGGACAAAAGAGATCGGCGATGCCTACATCCAATTAGCCGATCAACACAAATACACCTGCGGCCTGACGGTACAGTCACGGTACATTTGGTAAATGGCAAGATCGAGAGCCTCTGGTACGAACCCGAATAGATCGTCCGCAGCTGTCATTGGTTCCAATACTGATGCTTCGGAGCCATCCTGCCGACTTCCTACTTCGACAAGATTCGATGCGATCTCGCGAGGACGGAGGGAGGCAAGACGTACAAGCGGTACGAAAGCGGCTCCTCCGTACTGCCGAAGAAGGTCGCCCTGAGATTCACCGTCGAGTCCACCAACGTGCCGCCACCCTACAAGATCGTCTGGCACGTGGAAAATCATGGCGACGAAGCAGCCGAACACAAGTAACTGACTTGGGAAACGCCCCCTTCCGACAGCTTCGAAAAGTGGACCGGCACTGCATTCAAGGGCTCGCACCGCATGATCTGTCGCATCGTAAAGGACGGCCTCGTGCAGGCGGAAACCTCGCACATCGTCAAGTCGCGCCCGGACGTTGGTGGAACGATAGGCGCACGAAGGGGGAGCGCATGAGCCGTACCGTCACAATTCCGACCGCCGGCATCGGCAAGGCCATCGCGGCCCTCACAATAGCCTTCGTCAAGCTTGTCCGACGGCGTGTTGAAGATCGTCTCAACCGGCCAGAAGGAGATCCCGCAGCGCCGGCATAGCGAACCGGACGCACGAAGCAGATTGACCGCGATCGCAAGGCACGCTCTCCTAGAGGTTGTGGGACACGACCATACACGGAGGCCGAATTTGTTCTGCCTTATCGAGCTACCAGAGCAGCCCTCAGGCTACGTCAATCTCTCGACCGCAGGCCTGGATCCGGAAATGTCTCCCGGAGGGGCTCCATCAGGAAGTGCAGCGACGACTGATCTCCAATCTCAAACACGTTCTCGTCGGGTTGAAGATGAAGGCCGCACTGATCGTTTTCGCCGCCGACAGGATGAGCGGCAGCAAGCGGCTCTGGCTGGAGCCGTAACCCGTTGTCGCATTATCCAAAGCTGTTACGGGCTCCGCGTATTCGCGGCCCGAATTTTCGACGGTGCCGTCTCGGGCATCATCAGCATGGCGCAGAGCCCGGCCGCGGTAGCGACAAGCATGTACCAAGCGGGCGCCAGCGCGTTCCCAGTAACGTGGGTCAGCCAAGCGACGATGAGTTGAGCTGTGCCGCCGAAGGTCGCTATCGCAACAGCGTAGATCGTCGCGAAGGCGCCGCCGCGGATGCTCTTGGGCAAGCCTTCGGCCATGCCGACATAGAAGGCGCTATACGGAATCGTTCCGACCAGGGTGAGCGCGCCGAGACCTCCGAGAAGCGCCATGGGACTGCGGCTCTCTACGATCCACAAGAACACCGGATAGGTCATCAGCAGCGCGGCGATTTGCGGCCATATCATGATGGGCCGGCGTCCGGCCCGATCTGCGAGCCAACCGCCCAGGAGTGCGGCAGCAATGCCTACTGCATTGCTGACGAGCGTGGTCGCAAAGGCGAGAGGCGCGGCAACTTGCAGGGTGTTCAGTGCATAAGTCGTCATATATTCCGTGACATAGGTGATAATCGTGCAGCTGGCCAAAATGATCAATCCCAAGCTCATGATGCGGCGGCTGGCACGCAATTTCCTTGCGGGCTCGACGGCGAGGGCCGGCGCTTCAGGTCGGTGCAGCGTTTCGGGCAGGGCCCTGCGCAACCAAAGTCCAACCGGCAGCGTACAGGCACCGAGCAGAAACGCGATCCGCCATCCGTACGCATCCAGCGACTCGCTTGTCATGGTGAGGGAGAGCATTTCTCCGACCAGCGCTCCGGCCGTTGCAGCTATTTGTTGGCTGGCAGGCTGAAACGAGACGGCAAGGCCCCGGCGTCCGGCCGGGGCCGCTTCCATCAGATAGGCCGTCGTCGGACCGACTTCGCCTCCCAGGGCGAAGCCCTGCACCAAACGCGCGAAAATAACCAATAACGGAGCGGCGATCCCTATCGTGTCGTACGAGGGCGTAACAGCCAACACGAGTATCGCGGCACTCATCATGACAAAACTGGCGGTCATTGCGGGCCGGCGTCCGACTCGATCCGAGTACGAGCCGATCACAATGGCCCCGATGGGTCTGGTCACGAAACCCGCTCCGAAGGTCGCGAGCGACAGCATAAGGCTGGCGAACTGATCCTTCGCCGGGAAGAACGCGTGACCGATCTGGATGGCGAAAAAGCTATAGGTCCCGAAATCGTAGAATTCGAGCATATTGCCGATCGTCGCGCCCAGCACGGCATGGCTGGTCAAGCCTTCATCTGCCGCAGGGAGGGTCGGCTTCGAGCTTCGCTGAGTGAATTGTTTAGCCATGCATGCTTGGATCCGTCTCGAATGCGATCCTAGAACATTTCGACCAACTATGTGGAGCACCTTGCGCTCCGCATGAGCAAGAAAGTGGATTCGCGCGACTCACCATCTCAAAAGCTGGATCACTACGGCGCAGCCGTGAGCCTGCACGTGGCCCATTGCAATCTTTGCCGCGTCCATGAAACCCCCGGACAACGCCAGCGATCGCGTTCGGCGTCGCGGATCGGGATCGGTAATTTGTTTTGGCGCAGCGCAACCAATGGCTGCGCTCGAAAGGATAGCCTTGTAGCTCAGAGCAGTGCCGGCAGCACATGTACCGCTCGAGCTCGTGAATCGGTGTTGTCTTTCGACGCCACATGATGTCCGCGGGCCTGCGCGCCATATCGAGCCCGCACCAAGGGCAAGAGCCGCCCTCGCTCACGCTCCGCACCATTGCCTCTCGACCTTTCGGCGTCAGAGGCGCATTCTTGTGGGTATCCATTCGGCTCTCCCCACCGAAACTGAAGCACGACAATCTCAGCTTCCTCGGTCAGGGCCAAATGGACAACTTTCTGAAAGCTCACTGCCGGAGCCGGAACCCGACGTGTATGCGCTGATCGCGGTGTTGCGTGCGTCGGGCGGCGCCCGAGAAGTCTTATTGCTTCTGGCGCCTGCGCTTGTTGTATCCGCGACAATACAGCAGGACAAAACACGCGGCTACGCTGTGTCTGCGCCAGGATGAGCTATTTCCTTTGATTAATGAACGGTTTGATGCGCTGTTTTCGCCACCGGCACGCATTTGCGGGATCCGACGATTGCTGCGATCAAAGGGTGCTACTCGAGCACAAGGTCATCTTTTCCGCGACCATTGTCATCACGATGCCGCCGAGCAGGGGCGATTCGCTGCCCGTTTGGGAAAGCTGGTGCCGCTTCCGACGCTCGTTGTCACCAAGGGAAATCGATCCTCGAGCTTGATCCTGCTCGCGGAGCTGGCCGGGCCGATGTGGCAGGCCGGTGGGACCTTGCCGATGGCTATTCCCTAGGATTTTGGTGCTGCAAGCCGTTGTAGTCCCCAATTTGGCGGCGATACTGTCTGGTCAAGCAGCGCGGCTGCTCATCTCGACCTGCCGCCGCCGCTGCAACGGCTTGCAGACGAGCTCTGGGCCGTTCACAGCAGTGTCTCCGACTATGCCCGAATGGCCCGTGTCCGCGAGGTCGATAAGAAGCATTTTGACGAGGTCTTCACCAGAATCATCTTCAAGACTGAGCATCCAGAAGCGCTCGATTGAGCTCAGCGAACTGGCGGAACATGACGAACAGCGCGATCATTCCGGCGCCCAGCTCAGCAATTGCTTGACTGGCCAACAGTCCGTTGAAACCCCATATGACCGGGAATAACAGTACGGCCGGTATGAAGAGAAAGCCCTGCCTAGCCAAGGACACAACCGCACTGAGGCGTGCTCTCCCGAACGACTGAAGCATTGTCGTCACGACACTCTGAATACCGAAAAGTCCAAAAAAGAGATGGAAGACGATGCAGGTCGAGACGGCAATTTCCGTGACCTTATCGCTATCGCTGAACAGCCTGACCAAAGGCCGGGCAAAAATCACAACGGCCACAGAATAAGCGACGGAAAGAGCGACAGTCACGGAGAGCATGAACTTCGCAGCCTTCAATACACGAGCAAAGTCGCGTGCGCCCCAACCGAAACCAAGGACAGCTTGAGAGCCTATACAGAAGCCCGTGATAGGCAGTGCGCCGATCGTCAAGATTCGCACAGCTATTCCCACGGCTGCGATGGAATCGTCGCCAAACGGCGCAGCAGCTCCGTACAAGAGCATAACGGCAATAGCAGATAAAATACTGGTCATGGTTGCCGGCGCCCCTACGAACGCGAGCTGTTTGATGCGATCTGCTCGCAGCGAGATGTGAGATATCCTGACGAGGACTATCCCGCGAAGCTTCGTAAAATACGCGATATACAGGCTAATAGCGGCGATTTGAGATACCAGCGTTGCGAGGGCTGCGCCTCGCACACCGAGGTCCAGTAAGAATATGAAGACGGGATCAAGCACAGCGTTCAGTATGAAGGCAGTAAACATCGTCCACATGCTGAATCGTGTGTTGCCTTCGGCTCTGACGATGAAGCCGTTGATGATGTTAAGAAGCATCAGGGTGTACCCGAACAAAAGCGTACCCGCGTAGTCGATCGCTCCGGGCATAATGGTTGGAGTTGCCCCGAGCGTTTCGAATATCCCTCGCAGGTTTAGAAGCAGAGCGATGGTAAAGCAGATGCCGATCGGAGCGGCGAGCGCGAGTGCAGTACTCGCACCTCGACTCGCCTCCAGGTACTCACCAGCGCCAAGATGACGAGATATGAACGACGCTGTTCCAACACCGATCCCCTGTCCGACTGCCGCGAGCAGGACCACGATCGGCAAGGTCATGCTGACAGCTGCGATCGCTTGCGTGCCAAGTGCGCCAACAAAGATCGCGTTGACGACCTGCTGCAACGCGTTGATCGATAAGCCAACAACAGACGGAATGGCGAGCCGCAGGATAAGACTCGCGAGATTGGAGTCCGATAGATCGATGTGCTGCTTTTTCTTTGGCGAGACATCGCGATCGATCTCGACGACGAATTCCGCATCCGGCTCATTCATCGTTGAAAGTGTCGCGAGCTCTTCCGAATTCGCTGATCGTCTGCAACAGCTCCTGTTGCAACACCGTGCAAAGATTGTGGGTCACCTCATAACCGATCTCGGTTGGATTATACCTCGTTTCGATCTGTAGATGGCCGGCTTGATATCCGACATCGAACCAGATTAGCCGAATCACGGCCGCTTCATCCCTGTCTTCGCCGACCCAGAGTGGAGAAGGGTCCTTGGCTAGGAGACGGCGTGGAAAATGGCGCTGCAAACCCGCTCGATAATTCAATCCAATTTTGGGTAAGGGGAGGCGATCGATCCGGCTCCGCACGGCTGGATCTCGGTTTAGGAATTTTATGGCCCGAAAGCCTATTCCCCTGCGCGGCAGGGCATTGCGCTGGCGGTATATTGAACGAGCACGATCGGGACGGGGCTCCGTTCCGGTGAGACTCAAGGGAAGCGGAACGAGCTCGCTGATAAAGCCGATGATCTGAGATGGATCGAGATCGTCAAACAGCCGACCTCGAGTTGAGGTAAGGCTATCAATCCAGAGCGAGTAGTTGCCGAAAACGCGTCCACAGGCGCCAGATATGGCGGCTAGAAACACATCAACGTCCTGGCAATGCGCCGATCTGGCTGTAATATTGAGGAGATCAGCTGTCGCTTCTTTATCAATCTCAAAATGGTACTTGGCCTGATCTTCCCAAAGGGATCGGAAATTCGCTTCATCCATGCGGCCTTCAAGACGTGCATAGTGAAGCTCTCTCGCGGTTACTTTCGAAAAGCTCGCGCCGGCCGATGAAGTGGCGCTGACGTGTAAATTGAACTGACGGTAGTCAATGCTCTCCCAGTATTTGAGTTCGGCTGGCGCTTCGCTGTTCGCGTAGTGCTCAAGGCGCTTCAACCATGGAGAGAGCATTTGTATGTTCTCAGGACCACTCACGGCGTGGCCTGAGGCAACGGCGTTGTACGCCGCATCCAATGCTTCCAGGAACAGTCGATAGCCTATCCCGTCGGCTACAAAATGATGCATCAGGACCAGCAGATAGTAATCGCCGCTTTGCGATGTGCGGAACACCGTGGCGTTAACAAGAGACGTCTGGCCGTCAAAGCGAAAGGTATGTTGACGTCTTGCTGAGATGCTCTCGATTGCCTTACGCTGCTGTAGGCCGTTCATTCCGACAAGATCGATCTCCTCCACGAGGCGTTCGGCCACGGAAGGTCCGATTGTCAGGCGTAGACCATCGCCGGTTCGGGCAATACGGAGTCTGAGGCCTTCGTGCCTATCCATGACATGGGCAAGGGCGCGCTCCAGGATTTGGATATTCAGGACGCCGCCGGGCAAGAAGAACAGATCGCCGATGTTGAAATGCTCATCGAAGCCGACAAGACGGTACCAAGATGAGATTGCGGGGGTAACTGGCAATGAGCCATCTGCGGAAGGGAAGCTATGGAGTGTAACCGCAGCTCCGTCTGCCGCCAATTCCCTGATGGTCGGTGTTCGATAGAGTTGGTCGACGGTGAGATTCAGCCCGGCTTTGCGCGCCAGCGTGACGCAGCGCACGCTCAGAAGAGAGTCTCCGCCGATATCAAAGAAGCTCTGATCGATTCCGACCCACTTGGCGCCTAATAGATCCTGCCAGATCCCGGCAAGAATATGCTCCGTCCTCGTGCGGGGCTCAGCAGATGGAACAGGCCCGACCTCGCGGTAAGGAACGGACGACAGGCGAGCACGATCTATCTTTCCGCTCGCCGTAAGGGGGATAGTGTCAACCAAACGGAAGGCGGCGGGAATCATGTAGGATGGCAATATGTGGCGCAGGTGGGTGACAATATCTCCAGAGCTTAGACTGTCGCGAGCCGGAACCACGCTAGCGGTCAAGCGACGATGGTCATCCGCGCCTTCTGCGACGACCGCGGCCTTTGCGATTGCCGGATGAGACTCAAGGGCCGCTTCGACCTCCTCCAGCTCAATGCGAAAGCCCCGTACTTTGACCTGGTTGTCCGATCGGCCGCAAATCTCGAGAAGGCCGCTGGTTGAGATGCGTGCGATATCGCCACTTCGATAAAGAACGCTGTATTGTCCGTCATCATACGGATTCGGCACGAAACAGCGGTTGGTCCTATCTTGATCTCGCCAGTACCCAGCGCTCACGCAGCGTCCCGCGATGCAGAGTTCGCCGGCGACCCCGACAGGAACTCTCTTCAACTGTGCATCGAGCACGTACAGTTTGACGTTATCGATTGGCCGCCCAACGGGGACGAGCGACGAGCCGTCGTAGGCATCCGATGTTTCGTAGACTGCTGCATTGGATGCACATTCCGTAGCACCATAGAAGTTCCACAACGGGACGTCCGGGAAATACGCATGCCAGCGAACCGGGAGCGAAGAAGGCATCGGTTCGGCGCTGCTTGTGACCAACCGCAAGGCGGTCGGTCGTGGGTGCCGTTCTTGTGAAGCAATGAGGCCGGATAGGAGCGGCGGCGAGGCAAATAAGTGTGTCACGCGACGTCTCGCCAACGTGCACAACAACAGATCTGGATCGAGCAACTGCTCTTGGGTCAAGATCAGCGTGGGCACACCTCTCAGAAGCCCCCCAAAGTACTCCCATGCCGACGCAACAAGTGATGCGGACTTCTGGACAACCATCACGTCGGTACTGTCGAACGGAAAGCGTCGCCACATCCAGTTCAGTCGATTGAGAATTGCCGATTCCGGTATAAGAACCCCCTTCGCCTTCCCGGTTGAGGACGAGGTGTATATGAGGCTCGCAATTCCCTGATCTGATGGTTTGTCGCTGCACTCAAAATCGTGCGCGGGCGCGCCGCACCCTTCAAGGGTCAATAGAGAAATCGACGGCACGTCAAAACCAAGATCAGAGGTATTTGCGTGAACCAAAAGCTTTGCCTGACTATCTCGCAAGATATGTTCGATCCGATCACGCGGATAATCCGGCGATATAGGGACAACAATGGACTGCAAGGCTCGTGCCGCAAGAATGACAGCGGCCACGTCAGGCGTCCGGTCGACCAGCATGGCGACCATATCGCCAGCCCCCACGTCGGAAGCCCGCAGTAACGACCTGATAGCTGTTACGCGCTCACGCAGGCGGTCGAATGTGATCTCACCGAAATCACCAAAATATGCCACTTGGCTGCGATTTGAGACGCTGATTTGCTCGAACGCTTCGATAAGCGGACATTCAGTCTCATATGGCTGCGCCGAGCTATTCAGCGAGTCCAGCATAGTGACGTCTGACGCGCTGAGGCAGCTCAGATCTTTAATGGGCGCAAGCGGCTTCTCAACGCAGGCTGCAATCAGACAGCGCAGATTGTCGGCCATGCGGAGAATCAGATCGCTGGAAAATATGTCTTCCGCATACGCGAGCTGGAGGGCAATTTCATCGCCCTGATCTTGTGCATACAAGGTCAGATCGAATTTTACATAGCCGGTCTCATATTCGCGGAATGTCAGATCCAACTCATGTTGGCCAAGTGGCTCCGCGGCCTCGGAGTACATGTTGAACATGACCTGGAAGATCGGTGATCGTCCCGCTTCGCGATGTAGCCGGGTATCCCTTACCATCCAGCCGAAGGGATATGCCGAATTTGCGATGGCATCGCTGACCAGGCCCTGGATGCGCAAGGCTTGAACCGCAAAGGACTGGCCGACATCGATCGCGGTGCGGATTGGCAGCATATTCAGGAAAAAGCCAACAATTTCGGCGCTGCCAGGTTGATCCCTTACGACGTGCGGTATGCCAACGATAATATCATCCTGACCGCTATACGTCCGCAGCAGCAGCTTGAAGCATGCCAGGAGTGTTGTCGACGTGGTGCACCTATGTCGGCGCGCAAACTCACGTACCTGATTGGAGAGCTCGCTGCCAAGCAGCACCGCATGCGAGGCGCCGCGGTAGGAATTTGTCTGCGGCCGCGCTCGTCCCGTTCCAAACGAAAGCACCGGCGGATCATCGCCAATCTGACGACGCCAATAGCTACGTTGGTTGGCCAGCGCCTCTGGAGTAGCGTGTTGTGTTTCCCAGACCGCGTAGGTCGAGAGTGACGCACGGTTCTCCGGCAAGAACGCCGCGGCATCTGCGTACCTTTGTCGAAGGTCCCTGAGTAGAACAGAGATCGACCAGGCATCGATGATAATTTCGTGAGCGGTGATCAGTATGAGATGGTTATCAGGTCCAAAACGGATCATGCGCGCGCGAAACAGATGGCCTTGGCTGAGATCAAAGCGGCCGTTCAGCTCTGTTCGCCGTAACTCTGCGACCAGCTTCTCAGCTTCCTGCGACGTGAGATGAGATGCATCAGTCAATTCAAGAGTTGCGCATTGCGGAGTATCAAAAAGCTGAACCGGACCGTCCTCGTCGATAAAGCGTGCCGAAAGTGCCTGATGGGAATGAACGACATCGGTCCAGGCGCGATTGAACGCCGCCAGATCGATCATGCCCCTTATTCGCAGGCCGCCTTGAATGATGTAGTTCCTGGCAGACGGATCGAGCTGCGAGAGAAACCATAGGTGCTCCTGAACTCGCGTCAGAGGCGATCGCATAAGCTTTCCGTACGTCGGGGCTGTGCACGGTTTGGAGTCGACCCGGGCCGAGATCGAAGCCGCAAGAGATCGGATCGTTCCATTCAGGACCAGCCTGAAATCCGTTCTCACTCCGAGCTGGGTCTGCAACTGGCCCAATATGAGCATTGCCTGGAGCGAGTCTCCGCCGAGGCTTATGAATTGGTCCGTCACGCCAATGTTCTCAATACGCAGAACGCCGGACCAAATGTGACACAGCTGGGCTTCGAGCTCTGTTTGCGGTTCCTCGAATGGCGTCGGCAATGGAGGGCGAACACTGGTCGGGTCCGGCAATGCTCCAAAATCGACCTTTCCGTTTCTGGTCAGTGGAATACTGGCGAGGTGGATGATTCTTTCTGGGAGCATGTAGGTGGGAAGCGCTTCGGCAAGAAAGTTCTGAAGCTCGCCTTCCGTTACTTCAGCCGGAGCTGACACATACGCGATGAGTCGTCTTGATCCAGTTTCCCCCTCGGCCCTGGTTATATCTCTCGCCGTAAGCTTTACGCCTGCGCAGACGGAGGCGACCGCGACGGCGCCACGTACCAAATGATGAGCGGCGAGGCGGGCCTCGATTTCTCCCAGCTCAATTCTGTGCCCGCGGATTTTGACCTGACGGTCCCGTCGACCAAGACATTCGAAAAGGCCATCGGAACGAACGCGCCCGAGATCACCTGTCCTGTATAGGCGCTGGAACGACGGGTTGTTTGAGAACGGGTTTGGCCCAAAGGCATCCTTGGTGCGAACATCATCATTGACGTAACCAGCGGCGACACCAACGCCGCTAACACAGATTTCGCCGACCTCTCCCGTGTTGCACAGCCGCGGTCCGTCGGCGACATAAACCACAAGGTTAGAAATCTGTTTGCCGATCGGCACATAAGGGTCAGCCAGCGCAGGCGCTACGGAAACCAGATGATGCGTAACGCCGTCCGCGCACTCGGTCGGCCCGTAATGATTGAGAATCGGGACCCGGGGATATAAGGCAAGCCACGCACGCGCCAGTCCGGGTGTTAGAGGTTCTCCGACCGTTGAAATAATCCGCAAACTGTCCAGAGCTCGCTCAGCCGCCGCAAGCGACTGCAGATATTCAACAAATATTGCAAGCATCGACGGAACGAATTGAACAACCGTCACACCGTACCCTTGAATTGCTTTGAGAAGGGATACTGGCGATTTCAGTGTCGCATCATCAATGATCGCGATACAGCCTCCGACGCAAAGCCCTGCCAGAAGCTGCCACAGCGAGATGTCAAAGCAGTGCGATGCCGTCTGCGCGATGCAATCCGTCCGAGTGAGGGTTAGGGCATCAATCTTTGCCACCAAATGATTATTTAGGGCTGCGCGCTCGATCATTGCGCCTTTAGGCTGGCCGGTCGAACCGGACGTAAACAGAATGTAGGCGAGTCCATCCTCGCTCGATGGTGGCACAACAGGCGAAGTCTGGCCCTCGCGCAGCGCCGCCTCTATCGCTATGAATTGCGTGGTGCCTTTGCTGCTCGCCTGGCATAGGCTGAGCGAATCCAGCTGGTCTGGGCCAATAATCAGAGCGCAGCGACTCTGCTCGATCATGAATGATGTACGCGAAGCCGGTAACGATGGATCGAGCGGCAGGTATGTTGCTCCAGCCCTCAAAATTGCAACTACCGCCGTCGCCCAGTCGAGGTCCCGCTCACCCCAATAGCCAACGACCATGCCGCGAGCGCCCCGCTCTCGTAACGTCCTTGCGAGGGCATCCGATCTTAATCGCAGCGCTTTGTAGGTGAGTTCGTCTGCGCCGTACCTCAGCGCAACCCTTTGCGGATCCGATCTAGCAAGGCGATCGATCGCGGTGATCGCGTCGATCGGTTGAAGTTCCACAAACTGATTTTTGCCTGATCGATTTTCCGTAGGCATACGCGTCCCGCCATTCGTCGCCTTCTGCGGCCGTTAAATCAAAACACCGAGGATCCTGAGGATGTGCATTGCGTAACCACCCTGGTGCTGCAGTCATGGTGTGCCGTTTTGCCCGTTTCTTAGCTTCTCGTCCTTTGCCTTCACTACTGTTTCCTCGATGATCGGCAGGGGAAAACGGCCGGACGCTAGGGCCTCAAGTTGGCGTTGGCATCTACCGGATCTGGTAGTAGACACGCGGGTAGTCTGCATGGCACCCGCAACCGAACGCGCCCGGAGACTCGCTCCGGCTTGTGATTTCTTGCATTTGTAGACGCCTGGACTATGGTTTGGTGCTCTCCTCATGAAAGCGGACTTGGCGCTCGCCGGGATGCAGGTCGCCTGCGGCGACCAAGCCGTGACATCGATTGTGCAAGAACCAACACGTGTCACCGTTTTCCACGAGGCCGGCGTTGTTTGCATAGCCGCTGAAGGGCAGTCGTTAAGCGCTCAAACGTTTTGACGCTCTTGGCCATAACGAGATAGCTGTCGGCGGCGTGCCGGGTCGTGGGTGTGCAGAACCATCCACCGCGAGGTCCTTGGTCTGCTGATGTTCGCAGTCGTTCACCTTGGTGCACATGAAAACGCGCTCTTGCTGTGAACGGCAGGCGACGTCCAGTCCACCCGAAAGGCGTCCCGATACGGCTTTCCGAACCGGAATTGAATTGCGGATGGCGCCTACGCTTAGTCTCCACGAGACGCATGCTCGGCAACTCCTTTTCCTAGAGCAGAACCGATAAGAATTGTGTTGCGGCAAAGCCACTCCGCACTACGGCGAAGCCGGAACCGGACTGCTATTATCACGCGGGTATTCGTGGTAAGCTGGAAGCGCTGATGATGAGCCTTTCCTGCGCGTGCCGCGTTGCGTGATTGATCGCTCGCGATGATTTTTCCCAACCAGCCGAACTTCGATAACGCGCGGCGTAGCCGGTGCGATCCCTGTGCGGGTAGACGGGTCCAGCGTCCAGGCCGGCTCCGCTCGTCGGTAATATCCATTGGCTTTCACCGTTTCGCATGAGCCTCGCATAGGTGAGATCGAAAGCCTGTCCAGGCGAGAATCTCCTTCTACTGCTGCAGCGAGAAAGGCGGTTTCCTGCTGCGCAGCATACGGTCGGACGCTACAGCGCGATTGTCAGCTTCAAGACTATTGTCCACAACCTGACGCATGCACCCGGTACGAAGTAACTGGCGCCCCCCTCGATTTCCAAGCGGCACGCTGCTTGCTTCAGTCGCGGTGCCATCACTGATGGCAGCTTGAAGGCGCGGTTGTGGATCGGGAAAGCGCCGCGGAGTGTTTGATGCGATCTGGAGTTCGTTTTTGGGGAGCGACAACGATTGCGCTGGTCGCAAGCGGTGCAGCCGATTCGGCGGACCTTGTGCCAGCAGTACAACTGCCACCGGCCCTGTGGAACTGGTCCGGAGGATATATTGGCGGGCACGTCGGCGTCGGTTACGGCCAAAAATCCTTCAGTAATCCCTACGGTCCGTCAGTCTATGGCGTCGTCGTCGATACTCCTGTGTTCCTGGCAGGCGGCCAGATCGGCTAAAACTGGCAGAAGAATAGCTGGGTGTTTGGCCTCAACCTCGATGCCAGCGGTGCTGTCTCCAATGGCACAAATACCTGCCTCGCGGCCTCCGGCACAAGTATTGCGTAGTCAAAGTCAGCCATGCCGATCGATTCATCAAAATTCTTCGACTCCATTCGCATCAAACCTACCAAGGTGAGTGCGAAGCGCAAGGCGCGGGCGGGTCAGGAGGCCGTCACCTGCGAATGGGCGGGCTGCCAGAACAAGGGCTCGCACCGCGTGCGGAAGGGGCGCGAGAACGCGCGCGAGTACTGGCACTTCTGTCTCGACCATGTCCGTGATTACAACCAATCCTACAATATGAATCCGGAAGCGGTTGCGCGCTACCAGAGGGATGCGCTGACCGACCATCGCCCGACCTGGAAGATGGGCGTCAACACCAGCGCCAAGCGCGGCAAGGGCAACGTCGAGGAAGACCTCGGCGGAGCCGCCGATCCCTTCAACGTGTTTGCCGAACTCAACGGCCGCGCCGGCTGGCGGCCTGGCCCCGGCGCGCAGGGCAAGCGCGAGACCCGCACGGTGATGAACGCCGAGCGCAAGGCGCTGCAGGTGATGGGGCTCACCGCCGAAGCCACGCTCAAGGACGTCAAGGCCAAGTACAAGGCGCTGGTGAAGCAGCACCATCCCGACGCCAATGGCGGCGACCGCTCCACCGAAGCCCGCCTGATCGAGATCATCGAGGCGTACAACTATCTGAAGACCGTGGTGCGCGAGGCGTAGCGCCCCGCGCGTCAGACCCGTAGATGGGGTAACGGGCCGGCCGCCCGCTCGCTACGGCGCGATTTGGAAGCGCGCTCGCGAGCGGCCTATTGGTCGAAAGGCGGTCGTCCCTCAAACTGATGGTGTCAATAACGGAGTCGGGCGAGCCCGCTCCAAGCATCATCGAGGGACGACCATGTACCACTATGCAGGAATCGACGTGTCTTTGGAAAGCTCGACCATTTGCGTGGTCGATAGCACTGGCAAGATTTTGCGCGAGACGAAGGTCGCGAGCGAGCCGGAGGCGCTGATCACCTGGTTCCGATCGCTGGGGCTGGCGCTTGAGCGGATCGGGCTTGAAGCAGGTCCTCTGTCGCAATGGCTGTATGCGGCGCTGCGGGAGGCAGGCTTTGCGGTTGAGCTTTTGGAGACCCGGCACGTCCGCGATGCCTTCAAGGCGATGCCGGTGAAGTCGGACCGCGATGAGGCCCGCGGGATCGCGCAATCGATGCGGCTCGGCTGGTTCCGCCCGGTGCACTGCAAGTCGATCGAAGCGCAGGAGACGCGCGCCGTCCTGACGGCGCGCAAGCTGCTGCAGTCGAAGCTGCGCGATGTCGAGAACAGCTTGCGCGGCGTACTCCGGGGCTTTGGCCTGAAAGTCGGCAAGACCACCGAGGGCACGTTCGCCGGACGTATCCGGGAGCTGGTTGCCGGCCATCCCGGCCTGGAATTGGTGGCAAAGGCGCTGCTCGAAGCCCATGCCGTACTGCGGCGCGAGTTCAATGGTCTGGATAAGCACACCCAAAAACTGGCCAGATCGCATCCGCAGGCCAGGCTGTTGATGACAACGCCTTCCGTCGGTCCGATCGTGGCGCTCACCTATGCCTCCGCGATCGACAATCCAAGCCGGTTCCGATCCTCGAAGACGACCGGGGCGCATTTTGGCATCACGCCGAAGAAGTACCAATCGGGATAAACCGATTACACCGGCCGCATCAGCAAGATCGGCGATGCATCGGTGCGCGAGGCGCTCTATCAGGCGGCTCACGTCATGCTGACGAAGCCGGTCAAAAACTGCTCGGCGCTGAAGGGCTGGGCCATGCGGATCGCCAAACGTGCGGGCATGCGCAAGGCCAAGGGGGCGCTGGCCCGCAAGCTCGCCGTTATCCTGCACCGCATGCTCGCTGATGCAACACCGTTCAACCCGACGGCTAAGGCCGCGGCAACCTGAGCAAGGAATATCAATCGGTTCTGGGCGAGCCACGACACCAGGCTCTCCCCGAGCGAAGTCCCTTCGCCGGGACGATGGATCCGGTCAGGCCGCCATCCGGGAAGTGGCCACAACCACGCTCCCCGTAGATTGGCCGGCCGGCTCCTCATGCACCCCCTAAGGTGACGGCCACCGCGCCGATCCCGTACAGAAGCACGTGCCCGCGAGTGACAACGCAAAAAGGGATTGACTAACCAAGGCCCGTTACAGAAGCCCGGATGAAGCGCAAGCGTAATCCGGGCCTCTCTCTCGCAGATAGATTAACCGTTCCCAGACTACGCTTCGCTCCATCCGGGCTACGATGTCATCCGTTAAGAAGCCGATTCAAGAGGTGACCGGTCGCTGGGCGGCTGCGATGAGGGCGGTCAGGAAGAGGCACCAAAGAGCCCTCAGCCAAGGAGGATGCGGTTGTGGCCGATGGCGGAGAGGATGTTCTTCACGGACGACTCAATAAATGAGTCGAACAGAAAATGCACTTATTCAATGTGCTTCCTCAGTCGGTTGAGCGAGTATCGCATCAAGATCAACCATCTTGTCATCCTCAAATCGGACCGTTGCACGCAAGCAGACTTGCTTGCGCGCACTGAACGCAGCACGACTGGAAGTACGCACCTGTTAAGTGGGACAATGACGAATTGATACTTTTGAGATAATCGAATCCATTGCAGATGCGCATAACTCCACTGGAACGAACCAGTCAGACGCATGAGAAATCCCCAACTTTCCAAGAATGAGGGAACCAATCCGTCCGAAGCTGGCGCGATTTGCCCGCGGCGTATAGCGCCGACTCTCATTCGTTCGGCGTTGCGAGGCCTCTCGCAGATCGGTCGAACCCTAAAGTAGAGGCAGACCTTCCCCCGATTTACATTAATGAAGGTTATCGTAGTCTGACGGCGACCTGGACATCCAATTCAAGAAAAAGAGATCCATCTCCGGTCGCAGGATACTGCACGGAGCCGGCCTCAATCGTCATTGGTAAGTGCGTCGGGCCACGCGCCGTGAAGCACGCGCAAGATGGGAATAGTATCACCGTCGACCAGGTAGGCCCGCCAAGATGTGCGTGGGATGATTAACTTGCGCGTGCCAGCGACGCGCCCGGGCCGGCCACTGTCAGGAAAGTCGAGCAGGCCCGCGCGGCATCGGCAATCTGTTCATCAACATGGACCGCTGCACGGGGATTCTCGGCTTCGATGTAGCTGAAAAAGCCGTTGCGATCGGACAGCGCGAATCGCGACCAGACGAGTTTCACCGTTCATGCTCCGCCACTTTTTCGAAGCGCAGCGGTACGGCGTTGCGCTAAATGCGCATCGACCTCGGAATAATCGAGATTGGGCCGGCTATCCGCCAGTCCTTCTCACGAAACCAGCTATCGTAAGTTTGGCTCTTGCTCACGGGCTCCAGCAGAAGCATCCCTTTGTTAGCCGTGCGTGTTAGCAGGATCCGCACGGCGTCGGATACCGTGAGACCCATGTTTTCCAGACAGGACTGCGCATTCAACTCGTAAAGCCCTGGTTCAAGCTTGACGCGTGTTGCGGCGAGCATCATCCATTGGTCGTACGCAAAATGGCATCATCCTTTCAAGAATTTCGGCTCCGTGAAGTTTGATTTTCCAGGTGAGCGCGGCGTCGAAGCTGGGCCATGTCGGTGAACGGTGTCCTGGTCGACCGCAACCCTGATCGGAGACCCGTTGATCGAAACCCAGCCGACCAATACGTTTCCGTCCCACTCCACGCCGCTAATTTTCTCGCTTGTCATCGTTCAATCTATGTTGAAGTCGGAGTTCATCGAAAAACGATCCGTCAAGTGACTGTCGACGGCCAGAGTCATTGAGCATGTGAGTAGCGCCGAACTCGTCCGCGGGGGTGTTCCGACACAGCACTGCCGCTGGCCTCTCAGGACAGTGTTTAAAGCCGGCCACTTGTCGACCCAGGATCGATACGAGACGGTGTGCGCAGAATTTGGGAAAAAGAACGTGTGGCATAAACCGCGAATTCGCGTAAGAAAACATTTTGGGTTCAGGCGAATTGCTTGCGCAAAGTATCGCGCCGCCAGCACCTTTCGATTTCCAGTGGCATGGAGAAATCGCGCTAGCGCCAAGGCGCTAGCGCGAGCTTCCGTTTCTCACTGCGGACGTTTGCCGACCGCGTAGACAGTCTTCAGGTCCGGCAAGCGGTCGACTGCCTCGCCCAACCGGCTTGAAGGGAGCATCCCCCAGGTCCGTTAAACCACGGGCGTCCGCTCAAACCACGCTCCGTGAGACTTCGTCTTGGTCTTCAGCGTAAGTGGGCGCCGCCGCGGGGATTGCCTCCATTCGTCGACTTACCCATTCAACTCTGTACTTGCCGAAGGACATCACGGCGAATCGGGGCGAAGCTGAGTAATGTTGCCTATTGGCTCATAGGGTCGTGTGCCCTAGTCGAACCTAAGGAATGCCGGAGCCGCAGCTTCTGCGGGTGCGACATCGCGCATGAAGGCAACAGCCAGTCCCACGCCGATGAGGCCGACCAGGATGGCCCCTACAGCAAGGGATGTGACCCCGCTGACTTCGACGAGGATGCCGCCGAGAAAAGCGCCGATGGCGATTCCTGCGAAGGTGGTCGAGCTGTTCATTGCCAGAACGAGCTTCGACCTGTCCCCGGCCAGACCGAGAAGCCGGTGCTGGATCGGGACGAGATACATATAGCTCACGTTGCCCCAAAGAAAAGCGATGAGCACGGTTAAGGCACCATGGTGCCCGAATGCAACCAAACCTACGAGAAGAATTAGTTGTGCGCCGACCGCCGCAATAAGGACTTTGTAGGGGCCGAAACGATCGGTCAGAAAGCCGCACGCTGCGTTTCCCGTCACAGCTCCAAAACCGTACGCAAAGAGAGCGGCTGAGAGCAGCGGCACACCGGTAAGCAGAGAACCGGTGATGAAGACGCTCACATAGGAGTAAACGATGAACTCGGAGACAACCACAAATAGCGTAACCGAAAGAATCCCGTAGACGACCTTGGAGAAGCCTTTCGAAGCCGGACCGTTTCCGCGCTCCGGCGCCTTGGCAGAGACACCGGACATCATCGGGGCGAAGATCAGCAATGCGAGAAGCCCGGCAACGACGACGAAACCGAAGGCGAAACGCCAGCCGATGGCATCAGCGATCCAGCTGGTTGCCGGAACACCCGCAACCTGTGAAACGGTCATGCCACCGAAGATGAGGGACAATGCCAACCCTTTGCGAGCGGGCGGCAGGAGCTCGGCCGCCAGTGCGGTGGCTGCCGGGGTGAACATCGCTGCGCCGTAGGCCGAAATGACGCGAGCTGCAGCGAGGGTTAGGAAGTTCGGAGCGATTGCGCAGATCAGGTTGCCGACGATGAAGATTGAAACGGATAGGATCTGGACATTGCGGCGGCTTACGGCCTTGAACATCCAGGCATTCAGCGGTGCGAAAACGGCGTAGCAGAGTGCGTAGATCGAGATGATCCAGCCCGCCGCGCCGGTTGAAATCTTGAGGTCACGAGAAATCACTTCGAGTGCCCCGATGACGACAAACGTATCTAGGCCAATCGCGAACGCAGCGATGGTCAGAGCGGCAAGGATCAGTTTCGTTCGCGTATCGGGAGGGGATAAGCTCATGACAGTGCTCGTTCAGCTTATTGTGATGTGTTCAAGGCAGCAGGTCATGCAACTCTGGATAGGGGCTGGCGATAATCGTGCCCGAATAGCGGGGACGAGGGCCGTATAGCAGCCACGTCGTCACCACTTCGCCAATCTCCTGTATGATCTCAAGCTCGTCGGGATGTTCGAGCGCCGATCTGCTGTAAGCAACCCCCGCATCATACAGGCCTTCAAGGAGTTTTTTCTCTACAACCGGCTTTGTTGTTTCGAAAATCAGCTTATTCCATGCTTTTGGGTCGATATACCCCACCGTTGGCTCGGGGAGTCCGAGCGTCCGAGGCTCCTTCACATCCTTGCGTTTGACGACCGCGATGCTTTGAGTAGGCAGTATGAAGGTGTCCACGACCTGCAGCCGATTGCGGAATTTCTCGGTTAGGAAGTGGACATTCAGGTGCGCGCTGCATTGGAGAACATAGCTGTCTCCGCGATCTGCGGCCTCCGCCGCCGCAGCGACGAGTTCGTCAACGAGTATGATGTCTCGCAGCTCGATCCCTTGGAAGTCGAGATATTTGAGGGCCGCATGATGGTGACAGCTTCTCGCCGGGCCGAGCGTGTAAATGCGGACCATCAGGAGAGGATCCTCTCCTCGTCTATGATCCTGGCTTCGAGTTCGCAGGCCTCTTCTATGATAGTATCATAGATATCTTCAGTGAATTCCCTGCGCAGGCCGCGTTCCGCCCCAAGCTCGGCGCAGCGTGCCTTTACCTCTGCAACCCGATCGGGTTGCATCATCGCGATCCCGCGCTTCTTCTTGTAACGAGCCACCTTAGCGCAGATGGAGAGTCTCTGGCTGAGGATCTCCACCAGTTGGTTGTCCAACTCGTTGATGAGGTCTCGAAATGGAAGAAGGCCAGCATCGGGGGCTGAAGTGTCGTTCATGTATGGCTCCTGCCTGTTTCCTTCATTCCAATTCGCAGGCCCGCGGATAAATGCGCTGCGCAGGCCGACAAAGCGTCCAGTCGGTAGCCGCCCTCCTGTACGATGCAGATCGGCTTGCCGATCGCGGCCAATGCCAGGCCGATTTCTCGGTAGACGTCTGGCGGAAGCGTCCAGCCGCCATGCGGATCTCCAACGACGATATCGTAGCCCAAGCTGACAACCAGAACATCCAGCGTGATAGCCCAGTCGGATTCCAGAAGCCCGCGAAGCGCCGATATGTATTCTGCCGGGCTCGGGTCGGTCAGAAATTCAAGATACCTGTGGCTGCCGAGTGCTGGTTGAAGTTGCGGGATCCAGGGGAAATTGACGTCGGTCCTCGCGTGCAGGCTGGCGAAGCCGATATCCGGGTGTGCGCTCAGCACATCGCTTGTTCCATTGCCCGGGTGGAAATCGAGGTCGATGATGGCCGGCCTGTGGAAGCCCGACGCGCGCAGGCTCAGGGCCGCGACAGCAGCGTTGTTGAGCAGGCAGTACCCGCCCATGAAGCTGCGCCCCGCGTGATGCCCAGGCGGCCGACACAGTGCGTAGCTCACCGGACTTCGCTTAGAGGCGATTGTGGTCGCGGCTGCGAAGCCGGTAGCGGCGGAAAAAAGCGCGCGCTGATAGCTTCCCGTGTCTACGGATGTGTTCTGCGGCACACCGGCCGCTGCATATTGTCTGGCAAGCTCGGTAATTTCGGGCTCTCGTGGATGTGGCCCGAGCCGGAGCGCCTCAAGGTAACCTGGATCATGAAGGCTCCCCAGGATCATCATCACCTTGTCCGCGATGTTTTCAGAGGGCGAGATAGACTGAACACCGGGCGAGCTCTGCAATCCCGTCCGGATCTCGTTGATTCGGTCCTCCACTTCCCTTGAAGACTTAATTGAGCCCGTCGCATCGGCGATGAGGCCCGCAGGGCCGGAGGAGGCCGGTGTCAGGTGTACGGTTAGCCAGGTCACAGCAGCCTCCTTCGTCGCCTTTGGCCCGCAGGTGTGAAGCCCATGCTCTCATAGAATGCGATCAACCTCTCGGCGCCGGGGCGGCCGGCCAGGGGAAGAGACACCTCGATCATGGGCCATCCCCGCGCTCGCGCCTCGCGGTCCACGGCCGCCAGAAGCCATCTCCCATGTTGAGCCGAGCGATAGCGCGGATCGACCCAGAGCTCCTGCAGGACGCCATAATGGCCTGAAGCCCTGACCGCGGAGACCTGGGAGACGACGGCAATGCCGATCACTTCGGCAGCCGGCACATTCTCCATTATCAAGGCGAAGCCGAGGCGCGAATCCATGGCCATTTGCCCAGCAACGCCGACCGCGACCTGTAGCTCGAATTGCGGCCCCGGTCCTCCGAGCTCGGTGAGAAGTGCCTGCACACACTTAGCAATAGTGTCCCGATCCTGGAATCTCGCCAGGCGAACACGATGTGCGGAATCGGGTACTATTTCCTCGCTCGCATCGTTATCTGCGCCATGGATCACTAGGGCATGATCCGGGTCGCCTGTTACGGCCTCGGCAATTGCACGGATCGGCTCGCGCGCCTTGAGGAGGATCTCGTCGAACTCCGCGTTGGGGTCGGACAACGCCACGATGGCGCCGCCGCAACCGATGCTCAGGTGCCGTCCCTGGCAGACGATAGTTCGGATGACGATGTTTAGGTCCACCTCCCCGCAGAGAGACAAATAGCCGATCGCCCCCGTGTAGACGCCCCTAGGTGCTTGTTCGAGCTCATCGATAATCTTTAAGGTGCGGATTTTGGGCGCCCCCGTGATCGATCCGCCCGGAAAGCACACAGAAATGCAGGGGATGATATCGTCTGGCGAGGCCAGTTCGCCACGGATGATGCTTACCAACTGGTGGACGGTTTTGTAGCTTTCGATGTGCATGAGGCTTGGCACATGAACGCTCCCGGTGCGGCAGATGCGGCCGAGGTCATTTCGCATCAGGTCCACGATCATGAGATTCTCCGCCCGGCTCTTTTCGTCCAGGCGCAATTCTTCTGCAATCCGCTCATCTTCCTCCGGGATTGCATGTCGAGCCGCGGTTCCCTTGATCGGTTTGGTCTCGACAATGAGCTTGCTGTCGATCCTCAGGAATCTCTCCGGGGAAGAGCTGGCAACACAGATATTTCCAAGCCTGAGGAAAGCGGAATATGGGGCCGGGTTTCTCCGTCTTAGGATCCGATAAAGACCGAGCGGGTCGATCTCTGTCTCAACGGTAATCTCGTTTGTCAGACAGACCTCGTAGGTCTCGCCGGCACGGATTTCAGAAAGGCATCGTTCGATGTTTTCCAAGTACCGGGCCCGCCTCTGACGAAGCTTGAACTGAAGCGGAGCGCTGTTTGCGTTGGGGGACGATGGTGTGACACTGGGGGCCGGTTCGATGCGCTCGATGTCACGCTCGGTCTTGCTGACCCAAAGGGCGGCCTCGTCGGATGCCGCCTCGGCTTCGGGGTAAAGCGCAACGATGTGGATGCGGTCATTCTCATGATCGAAGGCGAGGAATCTGGTGCAGAAGATAAAGCAGGCATCCGGATATTTCGAAGGTGGGGAACTGACGCCGCAGGTCAGAGACTTCAGTTCGTAGCCGAAATAGCCTACATGGCCACCTTTAAAGGGAATATCGGGCACACCGCCTGGATCCCGCAGCTTGTGAGCGGCATGGCTATGGGCAAGAAGCTCGAAAATCGATCGGGAGACGGTTGTCGGAGAGCCTCGGCCGTCGCGCGCGATCCGGATTTCCTGCCGAGAAGCATCGTAGGACGCCAGATAGCTGCGTGACCCGCCAAGCTCTCCCATGAAGGACCAGCGTGACAGCCCGGACACGAGCCTACTGCTGTCCAACCAGAAAGCAGGCTGCGTACCCCCGAAGAGGCGCACGAAAACGTCCTCAGCGCTTACCCCGCATGAGATCGTTGAACTTCTCGCCACATAGGTGACCGCCTCGAAAGGAAAGTCGCGGAGTTGCGACACGTCCTCGGTCATCAGGCCACCTCCAGGCCCGCAAGCGAGGCTTGGGTTGCCGACGGGGCGCATGCATCGGAGAGGAAGTTGACAAAGATCTCTCGTCCGTATTGGGAGCAGATGGATTCTGGATGAAACTGCACGCCGTAGTGGGGCCGCTGCCGATGGCGCAGCGCCATGATGATGCCATCCTCGCTCATGGCCGTGCATTCAAGGCATTGCGGAAGATCACCTGTCACTGTCAGAGAATGGTATCTCGTCACATTGAAAGAACGCGGCAGCCCCTTGAAAAGATCTGTTCCGGAGTTTGTGATGCTGCGGATCCGGCCGTGGAGCGGCTCCGGTGCTCGGGACACGGCTGCGCCATGGAAATGAGCAATGCATTGATGTCCCAGGCACACGCCCAAGACCGGAACGGCGCTGCCGGCCAGAACATCCATCGTCGAGCCGACATCTTTTGAATTTTGGGGGTTTCCTGGTCCCGGCGAGAGAATAATGCGGTCATGAGGGATTTTGCGAATTTCCCTCCACGGCACAGTGTTATCCAAGACAATGGCTTCTTTACCATTTACCTCGCCAACCATCTGGGCGATGTTGAACGTAAAGGAGTCGAAGTTGTCGATCAGGATCACCGATTGCTCAAAGCTTGTCTCGCTTGCTGCCATCTTCATTCCCTGCTGCGAACGGTCTAATTCATTCTATGAGAGGACTAAGCTGCGCCGAAATGCGGCCGCGTGACAGAATACTGCCATGGATGCTCTGCTTCCGTTGAGTCTTCTTTGGCCAAGCTCTGCCTCATTCGGGCGGCTCACGAGTTGATCTGCCCGAGACCTGCCACGATTGAGTCCACGATGTGCTCGCCTACGTCGGCGAAGTTGGAATCATGAGGTGCTGTCGGCAGCCCAGAGGGCGGACGATTGACGGCCAATGCGCGAGGCCCTTTGGGCCTGCGGCTGCGATCACACTGAACAGTCCATCATGCTATCTCCAAGAGAAAATATGCTGGATCGAGCCTGCGCACGCGGCATTTCTGCGACCGGCGAATCGGCGTATCAAGTTCGTTTGCGAGAGCGGACCCTTGGTTGATGTTACATGCCGAAGTCTTTGCATGTGATGCTCGCGCCACGTGGTGTTCGATCGGCCCAACGTTCACCAATGATTGCCGTGTCTTTCATTTGGATCAATCACTAGCGTTGGTAGTTGACGGCAGACGCATTAATGCGTCGCTGATGGCCGACATGCGCACTGTGCCGACCTGACGCTGTGAAGAGGACCGGAGGTCATCATGCCATGCGAGCCCGACGGGAGCGGGGGGTTCTCCAGGCGTGCCGTGATGCCCTACGATTCGACGGGCCTTGCTGGGCGGACCCCGAGATGTGGTCTGCGACCCGGCCTGTTCCCCGCAATAGCGTGCCGGCGATCTTCTTCCCCGCGGCTGCGCCGCTCCTCGCGCAGCAACAAGATCGTCGCGCGCCGTCCTCCGCATGCGCGGCGGCCTGACGGTGCGGGTTGGCCGTCCCGGGGCTCAAGATCGCCACAAGGCCGCGATGGTCGCAGGATTGAACACAGCACAGGAGATCCACCATGTCCCAGATCGGTTCGTTCACCCGCAGCAACGATGGCACCTACACCGGCACCATCAAGACGCTTGCGATCGACGCCAAGGCGCGCCTTGTCCCCAGCGAGCCCGCGTCCACCAGCGACAAGGCGCCAGACCAGCGCGTGATCGTCTCCGGGGTCGAGATCGGTGCCGCCTGGCGCCGGACCTCGAAGGACAACCGCACCTACTACTCGGTTAAGCTCGACGATCCGTCCTTCACCGCGCCGATCTACGCCAACCTCAAGGCGACGATGGCGAGTTTGCGCTGATCTGGTGGCGCTGACCGACACCGCGGACGGCAGCCCGTTATTATGCGGAGCGGCACAGCGACAAAAGACCTGGAAAACCGGGACTAACAGCCAACGACTCCGCATAATCCCACGCTACGCATAATCTGCATTAGCCCCCAAGATGCGGAAGTGCGGCCCTTCAGAGGGGTTCTCGATGCGGACCAGCTTGGCATTGGCGTTTAGAGCGAGAGTGCGAATCGAGCCGGAAAGCCATTGCCGTTCGAGGTGAAGGTGCCGATGGTCGCCATTGTCGGGTCTTTTTTTCAGTTTCCCGGGCCGCGCCCATCGCGGCCTCGATGGCTGACGGCAGACCGGAGGCGGTCGACCTGCACCCCGAAGGGGCCGGCGCGCAGTAGAGGGCGGCCAGGGTGCGACTTTCTTGCTTTACGCGAGGAATTGATACGCAGCGTGGATGCTTACCATCCAAAAAATCAATTTTACCAATGTTGCGGAATGTTGCATTGGCAACAGCACCTGACGCGCACCGATCACGTCACTGCTTCTATCGGCGACGCGGCTCGGCTGAGGAACGGCGTCGCGTTCGCGTCGAGGCGCCTGATGGAAGCAACAGGATGGCAGATCAAACTCGCGAAGGAAATCATCGCCAAAACCAAGGAATACGCAGCGGGCGGCGGCGAGACAACGATCGCCACGGAACTTACCTTGCGTGCCATCCAGTCGCTGGAGTTGACGGATATCATCTGCGACCTGGAGCAGCCCAACGGCATCAAGATCGAGATGAACACGGATGATGCCTGGTCGAATCTCAAGCATATCGGCGACACGGTGGACGCTGTCCACGGCTTTGCTCGCTAAGAAGGCCTGAATGGAGAGGTGCGTCGTCATTACCGGAATGGGCGGGCTGTGCGGCCTAGGCACCTGCGCCTCCAGCTGGAAAGAGACGCGCGAAGGCCGCTCCGCCATCGGCCCGATCATCAATTCCGAGCTTTACGAGCTGAAGGTCAGGATCGGCGCCGACCTCAAAGCGCTATCGAAGCATGACATCGACCGCAAGCAGCTCGTCGATCTCGACGCCACGTCCCATGTGCCGCGCCAGGGCAAGGTGCGCGTGGCGCTGAACGACGCCTCTGCCTTCGGCGGCACGAACGGTTCTGGCATTCGGCCAAGCTAGTCAGGAGACTGTCGGTTCACCGTCTGGCGGGTTGAACGGCCGCATGGCTCGCGCGTGGTGCGCGTCTTGCTTAACGAGAGAAAACACACGTAACAGCCAGCCTGCCGCTGCAGGCTGTCGGATTTCCGACATCGCCGTCTTCAATCGGACACGGCTGGCATGAAAGGCTCGTCTGATGCCGTCGCCTCTCAACGCGCGGCGGCTCGGTGTTCGAGTTCGTATTGGGAAGGAGCGTCATGACCACCATCGCAACAGCGCCGCCCGCGCGGGCGTCGCAAACTTGGTACAAAATCCTCTACGTTCAGGTGCTGATCGCGATCCTGATTGGCGTCGTGGTCGGTTGGCTGTGGCCGTCGCTCGCGACCAACGACTGGGTCAAGGCGCTCGGTGACGGCTTCATTAAGCTAATCAAGATGCTGATCGCGCCGATCATCTTTTGCACCGTGGTCTCGGGCATCGCGCACATCCAGGATGCGAAAAAGGTCGGCCGGGTCGGCCTCAAGGCGCTGGTCTATTTCGAGATCGTCTCCACCTTTGCCTTGGTGCTCGGCCTGGTGATGGGCAATCTTTTCCAGATCGGCCACGGCCTTGCGGCCAAGCCCGATGCCGCAGCCGTCGCCAACTACGTGAAGCAGGCGGAAGCCTCGAAAAGCGTCGATTTCATCCTCAATATCATTCCCGACACCGTGGTCGGCGCGCTGGCGCGCGGCGACATCCTGCAGGTGCTCTTGTTTGCGATCCTGTTCGGCTTCTCGCTGATGGCGCTGGGTGAGCGCGGCGCAAAGTTGCGCGGCATGATCGACGATGCGGCGCACGCGGTGTTCGGCGTCATCGCCATTATCATGAAGGTAGCGCCGATCGGCGCGTTCGGGGCCATGGCCTTCACGATCGGTAGGTTCGGACCATCGGCGCTCGGCAATCTGATCGGTCTCGTCGCGCTGTTCTATGCTACGGCCGCGCTTTTCGTGGTGGTCGTGCTCGGTCTGATCTCGCGCTTTGTTGGCTTTTCGATCTTCAAGTTTATCGCCTATATCAAGGATGAGCTCTTGCTGGTGCTCGGCACCTCGTCCTCGGAAAGTGCGCTGCCGCAGTTGATGAAGAAGCTCGAGCGGCTGGGCTGCTCCAAGCCCGTGGTCGGCCTCGTGGTGCCTACCGGCTACTCCTTCAACCTCGATGGCACCAACATCTACATGACTTTGGCAACGCTGTTTATCGCTCAGGCGCTCGGGGTCGATCTCAGCTTCGGCCAGCAGCTGACCATTCTCGTCGTGGCGATGCTGACCTCAAAAGGCGCAAGTGGTATCACCGGGGCCGGCTTCATCACGCTCGCGGCGACGCTTTCAGTGGTTAATCCGGTGCTGGTGCCGGGCATGGCAATCGTGTTCTCGATCGACAAATTTATGAGCGAGGTGCGCGCCCTTACTAATATCACCGGCAACGGTATTGCCGCGGTGTTCGTGGCCTGGTGGGAAGGCGAACTCGACCAGGCCATGCTGCATGCGCGGCTTAACCAGAAAATCGATCCCACCGACGGCGAGACCTCGAACACGACGGGGTAGGCGGCTGCATTTCTATCCGTCATTTCAGGGCGCGTTGAACTCGGGTGTGGCCGAATTTGCGAGTCTTAGCGGTCCAAGTCGGCAGCAGCCGACTTGGTTTGCGCACCCGGAAATCTCTCGCCGCGACCTCTAGATTGCCGGTTCGCTCGCTTCGTGAGCGCCCCGGATCAACGTCTAAAAAGGCTGCCCCGTGAGACGAGAGGAAGAAACCTCCGCTTTTGCCGGGCGGTTTCTCATGAGTGCCGAGTATGAACGACTGCAAGTCCTCTATCCAACCGCATGACGGCGAAGCGTTTAGCGGAGTGCAACGACGCCATCGCGAAGGGGGTCTGAAGAAGCCCTGGAGCAAAGCCGCGGACGGACTAAAGCGTGATGAGGTTAGCTTTAATCGATTTGGGATTCCTAAATCAGGGACTTCTGGTTCACGATGCGGGCTCGGCCTGGACGCCAGCATGGAGGGGCAAGCCTTACTCTGAGGATCTTCGGAAGCGGGTCGTTGTAGGTTGTTTACCGGCGGATTGTCTGCAACGAGGCGGCTAAACAGTTCGGTGTTGCGTTCAGCACGGCCGTTGGATGGGTGCGACGCCATCGGGAGACTGGCAGCGTGGCGCCCGGCAGGATCGGCGGCCACAGGGCGAAGGCGATTTCCGGCGAACTCCGTGTCTGGGATTTAGGACGAATCAAGGCGACTTCACCTTGCGCGGCTTGGTCGCCGAGCTCGCTGATAGCGGGCTGAAGGCTGATTACCGTTCAGTGGGAGTTCGTCCACGGCGAGAAGCTCAGCTTCAAAAAATCCGTGGTGGCTGGCGAACGCGACCGTCCGGACCTCGCCAGACGGCGAGCTCAGTGAATCAAATATCAAGATCGCCTTCGAACCTGAGCGCTTGGTCTTCAGCGACAAGATCTGGACCAGGACCGCTATGGCGGCCTTGTGGGGGTGGGCGACGGTGGCCAGAGGATTCCCAGCAAGATTCCATGGCTGCTGGAAGACCATGACCTTCCTGGCCGCACTGCACCATGACCGGATCGAAGCGCCATGGTTTCTCGAGGCGCCGACCGATGGCGAGAGTTTCCGCCTCTACGTCGAGAAAGTCCTCCTTCCGACGCTTCGTCCCGGCGACATCCTGATCATGGATAATCTCGGGAGCCATAGAGGCAAAATCGTGCGTCAGCTTACCCGCCTCGTCAATTTCACATAAGTGCCGCTGTCGTGAACCCAGAGCCGATCCTTGAGCATCGTGCGACCGTCTTTATAGCTCCGTCTCCGTGCTGGGAGACTTTCGCAGATATGGCGCGCTCGACCTCGGACGCCAGGACACTCAAGTGATCCGTAAGCCTTGCGAACAGCTCTCGCTTTTCCAGGTCAGTCGCCAGATCGCTGATCAATTTGCATTCGGCTGCATCAGTGCGGAGCTTTTTCAAGTGCTTCTGCAGGTCTTTCATTGGTAAGCCGTGGAGCGGCCTATTCAGACCAATTAATCGGGGTGTAGTTCAGCTCCCGCCAGTCCATTTCCGAACGAAGCAATTCAGCATAGGTGCGCAGATTGTTACCAACAAAGCGGCAACGTCCGCCGTTCGCGCGACCGGCCGACACTTGCCGCCGCACACTTTCCCCAAAGAGACAATGAGTTCTCATCTTTCGAGCTTGAAAAGTTCATCCGGACGCCCCAATTCTTGCGCGCAGATGCTACAGGCATCTCAAGGGCCGGAGCGTTCGTTTCGGACATTCCCACGCAGAAACCAAGTACCCGCTGCACATTAACTACACGCGTTTTTCGCTCACCCACGCTACGCCTATCACGTCGGTTCGAACAGAACGGCTGGGTTTTACAGCGTCTATCTTTGATCTTCCACATGTTGCCAGCTAGCCGGTGTGGCTTAGACTCATCAGTTGGCTGCGATCCCACTTCGTGCTCAGGAATTAATTTGACGTGTAAGCGGTCGCGCAGTTCAAAGGAAGTGAGCGATGGAGGTGGCATATGTATTCGGCTCTTATTGGGATTCTTATTCTTTTGAGCATCGGCATACTATTGGCCCACGCGATGGATGCTTTTCGCTCGCGTTCGTGAGAGCAATTCCCGATGCGGACTATCCTCTGATGCAAACAGTGGTGCGCCTGCCTCAGTTCTGACGACGGATCGCGCCCGGTGAAGCGATCGAGTTCTCAGAGCGCCGTTATCCGTGCAGAGTGCCCGTAAGCCTAGCGATGTCGGCGGCGTCGCCCTTAGCCGCTCTGAGATCCGGCGGCGACTACGGCGATCCGAAGGTGATCCGGCATTCGGCGAACTGACCCGAGGATCTGATCGCGCTCGGGGATTGTACCCTTCTCGCAAGTCCGCGCGAGGCTCAGATCAGACCCGATCAGGAAGTCGCCTATATAGGTGCCGTCTAGCTTTTAGTTGAACCGGCTCAGCCTATCCTTTCGAGGTCGAGTAAGCACCTTTCAAGCTTGTCGATCGCTTCGGCTGAGAACCTTCTCGTTTCGTCCTGCCGCTTGAAATGCGGCTTGACTGGTCCTTCACTCACAGCGCTCAAGCTTCTGCAGACCCCTCGTGAGATCGCTCGACACGTCCTCGGGGATAAAGTTATGCTTTCGAGGGGCATCATTTCGGAAAAGAACGCGTTTAACGCTGTCTCGTCGGTACCCGGCAGCCCCTCGAACTTGAGCTCCACGAGTGGGATCAGGCCTTCGCTTCCGTCCTCGCAACACTCTTCCCATGCTCGTGATCAGCGAGCTGAACATCCTGTACTCGTCTCGACCGAAAAGGCCCATCTAGGCTTCGCGCAGCTCTCGGACCTGGCCTTGATTGCCTGGTCGACAAGCCCGTGTTCTTCCACATGTTCGAATGGACGCCGTGCAGTGAACCGGCTGGGTGGCAAAGCTCAAGGAGACCAGGCAGGCGCACATCACGGTCTGGTGGAATGGCGGTTCTCTCGGCGGCGCAGCCTTTCGCGAGAGGCTCTACCCCCGCGGGACATATTTGTCACCAACGCCGACGACGGCGTTGGCCGCAGAAGATTGCTGATGATTGAGAAGATGCCGACAAAGATGTAAGTGGTCATCACGGCTGCAAATAACAGATACCCGATCGTCGTGACGGTCGCGGCTCAGACGCGATGAGAAAGCCGAATAGATGAGATGCCGCACAAATTCTGTGGTGCAGCGGGGTGCGAATTGCGGCGCAGGCATGCGCGGCTCGCGAGATCGGGTGCTACTTGATATGGTCCGAACAATTCGAAATGATCGATCAGAAACGTGCTTGTGAACACGAATATCCAGCCGACGAATGAGACTGTTGCAGCCGTCACCGCGCCATAGTTTCCTCGGCCTGCCGAATGCCACTACCAGATTAGCAACATGAGGCTCGCAGCGATAAGTACTTCGCTCAATGCGCTTCGGCGCTTATTGTGTCCAGGAGTCTTTGAAGCGCTTGCGCGTCCTGATGCTGTGTTGGATGGCAAACGGAGCCATCCGACCCCTCTACGGCAAGCGAGTTGATGCATTTCTGCCCGCCCGTATCGATCGTCTTCGGCACGAGTAGGCCGCTCGCGAAACCGAGAGCACATAGAATTGTAATGAAGAAAGCGATGTCCGCGGCCGATCCGTAGAGAAAGCTGACGATCCTTGAAAATCGAGTTCCGGACGGCTCCTGGATAATGCGGTGGGTTGGGCTCATGATCGACTCCGCTAAGCCAACACTGCCCCACGCAGAGGGCCGTAAGAATACTGAACTCACGGCTCAAAGCCCTAAAGAGGCACGTGGTTTGTCGATAACACGATAATAGGGGTTTTGAGGACAGAATCGTCCGGAGTCTGCTCACCAAGCCTCTCGATCCTGGTAGCTGAACGGTAGTCGAACGGTCGCGGTACGCTCCGGCCATGCGGTCGTTCTTGTGACCGGGCTATTCAGCGCTTCGACCGAATTGCGCGACCACGACGAAATCAAGGCGCTCTACCTCGGCGCTCGCCGCGAAGTGGCGTCAGCGAGAAGCCGCTGACGGCTGCCGTTGCTAACTTTGATTGACAGGGGGAAACTGTTGGCTACGGACAATCTAGCGCGCAAGATCAATCGAACGCTTATTCTGGAACTATAGGCGGAGCAATCGACATGTTCTCGACGATCTGCACTATGAAGGCGACCACCGGGGGTATGGCGATCCGCAGGGCTTGCGCGAGGACGACAGTGTTCATGGCGCCAGCGCCAGCCGGGCATCCTGGTCAGAAACTTGTGAGATGAACGCCCTCATAAACCTTAGCTCGCATCGATTCGAGCGGCGATATATTTTTTCGATATGGAGGCAACGATTTAGAACGGGATAGGGGTGGCAGGCACCTCCCCGTGCCCGCGACTGGACAGCAAAACTGATCGGAGTACCAGTTTGTGGTGCAGGACCCGGGCGCGATGGCGAGCACTGGCAGTTTTAAGGCGCTCCGATAAGCAGCACCCGCTGCAGTGCCCCGCGAATGATTCCGTCGTCATAGACACGAACACGCGTCGCCGGTCCACGGCCTTGGCTTTTTCGACTCCGATCTACAGCATCGCTCGCCTCTAATCCTGTCGGGCAGGGAGAGGGGTTAGCAATTTTTCGTTCGGTGACTCACAAGCCAGCCTTTCTGGCCGCGCGAAGCGCGCAATTCGTGTCCAACAGCTGACAGCGGCACAAAGCCCGTCAGGTTTAGAACACCGGTCGGCTTGGGCTCCGTGGAGTTTTTTCAAAGCGTAGTCAGACGCTTAATGCGCGCTGAAGAAGCTGGCACGGCTGTTGCTGTTGAGATCCAGCGATACTGAGTCAGAGCTTAGTGAATCCAGAGCGCAACACGAGCGATGCTCCTTCCCTTGAACCCGTATGCCCCGTTCTGAGAGAGATAAGCTGGCGCAAAAAGTCGCGCAACGTTTGGCAATAGTTATGGAGAACAACATGGTGCTGCGCATGGAGTCCCCCGCTCCTCCGATCAAGGTGGAGAACTGGCTGCGTGGCCAGCCCCTCACGAGCTTCCAGCCGGGAAAAGTGTACATCGTCGAGTTTTGGGCAACTTGGTGCCGACCCTGTGTGGCGGCGATGCCCCATCTGGTGCAGCTGCAAGAGAAATACAAAGACAGCGGAGTTGAGGTCCTCGGAGTCGCAGCTCATGAACGAGCTGGAACGGCGGACGAGGCCCGAACCAACTTGGACGCATGGTTGACCGAAAAGTTCTCGAATCTCAACTACCGGATCGGATTCGACTACACAGGCGAAATGAACAAGCTTTGGATGGATCCCAGCTCTTCTGTCGGGATTCCCACCTCGTTCGTCGTCGACCGTGACGGCCACATCGCCTTTATCGGTTTTCCAACGCAACTCGATGACGTTCTGCCGAAAATTCTTAACGGCAGCTGGCGCACCAGCGATGAAGCTAGAGCCGCCGATACAGAGCGGATCGCCGAAGGCGAACGCACAATGCTGACTGTGCCGATCTTCGCCAAACTTATGCCGGCGATGAAGGCGGAGGATTGGGCGAAGGCGCTTTCGACGCTCGAAGAGGCCGTCGCGGTGATGCCGGACGACGTCAACTTCCGCGTGCTCCATGCGGATCTGTTGCTTCACAAAATGCACGACTTGCAGACCGGCTTGCCAGTCATGCGCCAATTGGTTCGCGATGCGATCGACAAAAAATCCGAGCAGTGGATGGCCGGCGCGATGCGCCAACTCTTCGATCCGGCGAATGACAGCTCCCACTTCCCGCCAGCCGAGCGCTTTGCGATGGGTAAGGAGTTGTCCGAACACATCCTGGCACTGAATCCTCCGCAACGCGGCGACGGCTCCAAGTTCCTGTCCTATGGGGCGGTCGCTCAGTATTATTATGAGAGCGGCAACAAGGATCGCGCGATCGAGTTAGTCGAGGTGGCGCTGAAGTCGCTGGACGGTCCCAAGCCTATCCCCGACGAACTGAAACAGCGCGTTATGTCGCTGTTGGTCCAAGCGCTGGCCAACTACAAGGGTGAGAAGGCTTGCTACGGGGCTCTTTGTGCGACTCCGCAAGACGGGTTTCCGAAAGGGTCAAAGCGCAGGCGCCAGAAGAGAAAACCTGAAAAAGGATAATAGTCGGAGCTGCTCACGGGCCAATTCGTCCATTTCTCCGGCAGGCAAGTTGCAACTAAAGACCATCGAGCACAGCGCTGGATCGTTTGCGCGCCAGGTTGGAGGTTCAAATTGCGATGACCCCCGGCCGGATCGAAGGCGGACGTGATCTTCCAGGTGAAGCCGCGCCGCGATCCCATGACGCAAACACTCTGTCGGTCTTAACGATCTACACGAAAATGCTGAACGACTCCTTCGTTATCAAAATGCACCCTTCGCACAGCCATGGCAGCGGCCGGACCTAGGCGGCCATCGCCGCTTCTGCAGACCGGCGAAGATGAATGACGTCGCTCCGCATGCATGGCACACACAAACTCTCGAACAGATCGCGCAGGCTGGCCGATGTCTCAGATCGATGCTCTCATGCTGTGGAACTCTCAAAGCTTGAACCGCTTCAGCTAAGCGCTTACGCAAAGAGCGTGTGACATGGGTAGAAGATTTCGATCGCAGCCCCCAGACTCCAGGCATTATTGCGTCGCCTCGGACGGCAGCGCCAAGCATTCGGCACATCGGGTCTGGATCGAAAGGGTCGTACGGCGCGTGTGGCAGAAACTGCTGGCGCCATGATCGTTAAAGATGACAAGCAACCCACCGCAATCGGCGTGGTGATCCCGTTCGTGTTCCGTCACTGGCTGAAGCAGCCCGTCCGCGTCGCGATCGTCCTCGTCGGCTTCTTAGGTGCAACGGTGGCCGACCTGTTCATGCCGGTCTACTCCGGCCATTTGGTGGACGCACTGACATCAGGTCCGTCCGACCAGGCGGCGCGACATGCGGCGTTCGTCGCGTTCGGCGGCATCGTCGCGCTTGGTCCGCTGTCGATCATCCTGCGTCTTGTCGGCCTGCAGGCGATCGCGCCGTTCACGCTGACGACAATGTCGGACGTGGCGCGCGAGGCTTTCATGCGGGTGCAGCGGTTCTCGACCGACTGGCACGCCAACTCTTTTGCCGGCTCGACCGTGCGCAAGATCACGCGCGGCATGTGGGCGCTCGACCTCCTCAACAACACGATCCTGATGACATTGTTGCCGTCGCTGACGGTGCTCGTGGGCTCGATGATCCTGCTCGGTCTGCATTGGCCCGTGCTCGGCGGCGTGATAGCGGTCGGCGCGGTGATCTATGTCGCGATGACGACGGCATTTACGATCGGCTACATCGCACCGGCGGCGCGTGTCTCCAATTCCTGGGACACCAAGGTTGGCGGCACGCTGGCGGACGCGCTCACCTGCAACGCAGTGGTCAAATCCTTCGGCGCGGAAGCGCTTGAGGATGCGCGGCTTAACGGTGTCATGAGCCGCTGGCGGGCGCGGGCGCGGCGCACCTGGCTGCGCCACAACGCCACCAACACAGTGCAGCTCGTGATGCTCTTGTGCTTTCGCGCATCCGTGATCGGCTGCGCGATTCTGCTGTGGATCGCCGGGCGCGCCTCGCCGGGCGACGTCACCTACGTGCTGACGAGCTACTATATCATCCACGCCTATTTGCGTGACGTCGGCATTCACATCAACAATCTGCAGCGTTCGGTGAACGACATGGAGGACCTTGTCACCATTTACGGCGAGCCGATCGGCATTGTCGATGCGCCCGGCGCCAAACCGATCGACATTCAGGGCGGAAGGATCACGTTCGAGGACGTCACCTTCCTTTATGGCGGCCATCGCGCGCCGCTCTATGACGGATTGTCGATCGACATCCGCGCCGGCGAGCGCATCGGTCTGGTCGGCCGTTCCGGCTCCGGGAAGACCACGTTCGTCAAGCTGGTGCAGCGGCTCTACGACGTCTCCGGCGGCCGTATCCTGATCGACAGCCAGGATATCGCGAAAGCGACGCAGCAATCGCTGCGCAGCCAAATCGCGATCGTGCAGCAGGAGCCAATCCTGTTTCACCGCTCGCTGGCCGAGAACATCGCCTATGGCCGGCCCGGCGCGAGCATGGCGGCGATCGAACAGGCGGCGTGGCTCGCCAATGCGCATGACTTCATCGTGCACCTGCCGCAGGGCTACGGCACGCTCGTGGGCGAGCGCGGCGTAAAGCTGTCGGGCGGCGAGCGGCAGCGCGTCGCGCTGGCGCGCGCGTTCCTTGCGGACGCACCGGTCCTGATCCTGGACGAGGCGACCTCCAGCCTCGATTCGGAATCGGAGGCGCTGATCCAAGAGGCTATGGAGCGGCTGATGAAGGGACGCACCTCGATCGTGATCGCGCACCGGCTGTCGACGGTGCGTAGCCTCGATCGCATCCTGGTGTTCGACCGCGGCCAGATCGTCGAGCAGGGCACCCACGCCGCGCTCATCGCGCGGCCGGGCGGCGTCTATCGCGGGCTGTTCGAGCGGCAAGCCATCGAGTTCGGTCAGATCTCGGCGGCGGGTCAGACTAAAGCACGCCTGGCCGCATCCCCGCAGCCTTAGCGCTATTTACCTTGGCTGCAGCTGATTGGCATCGCGCGGGTCTGCCCTCCGGCATCGCATCGATATTCACCGCGAAGGTGTAGGGTTGTCTGAAGAAGAGTGTCTCTAAAGCGGGAAAAGGGCGAATGTCGGAAGAACAACTAATTCCTGATGCTTCACATCGGTGCATGCTTAAGACGGTGTGGGACCGTGGCTTGGATGTGGCTAAAGGGCATTGCGGCGGAAGCGGGCAGGCGGCGCGATTTGCCGACTATGGAGGTGAAATATATGTTTCGAGATGTCCAACCAATTGGCGCGACTTCCATTGGTGCATTGCTCCTCTTAGCGGCTTCGTACATCGCCAGTATATCGCCAACTCCGATGGAGCGGGGCCGTCTTCCCCGCAATGGGCTGCTCAATGGGACCCTTCTGCGATCTCGACGACGCGCGCGCGGCAAATCCCGAGGTCTCACTCGTCGTTGGAGTACCTAAGACCTGCGGTCTGTGGCGCCCACCTCACCGTACCGCCGACGATCGGCTCCGCAACCCCGACCAGCTCCGCCAATCGTCGATTCCTCCATCCGCGCCACTTGGCGTACGCTCCCCGAGACCTTAACCGCTGCTGGATGAAACTCAGGGGCAGGTCAGCGTGAATCGAGATCTCCTTGGATCGAGCCCGACAGTTTTTGTCAACGAGGCTAGCAAAAATTCCCGATCCGGCGGCTGCCGCAACAATCGCCGAAACAACGGCCTCTCGCCGCAAACGACCGCTGATCCTTGTCCGGTTTCTGACAGTGGTACAACGGCTATCGTCGGGTTCAAGATACCGCCCGCCATGTACGGTGCGAACGGTCATCAAAGCGAACCCGAAGCTTAACCCGCTTGAGTGCTGTTGGCACGGCCATTGCTATTTAGAGACGGCAACACTGAGTGAGAGGAGAGCTGAGTGCATTCAGACGCGAGTAACGAGCGATGCTCTCGTCCTCTAACTCCGTGTGCCCGTTTCTGAGAGAGAAACCAGCGCGCGGGAACAGCCGCGCAATATTTGACAATAGGTTGACGGAGAGCAACATGCCTTCAGTGAGACTGATCACCTCTTACGACAACCATGGTATCGATAAGTCGAGCTCGCCGCAGAACAGGTTAAGGGCACTGGCCGAGATGGGTCAAAAGATCCTACTCGTTCGCGGAAGGCGGATTCCACCTGGTTGATCCCACACGCGAAGGCGCAGGACACGAATCGAGCTTCGCTGACAAATCCCGGCAGCCTCGACGATCTCGAAATCAGGACGTGATGCAGATCAACCAGAACATCTGGTGCGTGGAGTCCGGCGGTCCGGAGCCGGTCAATGTGTCATCACCTTGCTCACTTCCTAGAAGAGAATGGCGCTTATAACGCGGTTCTAGACCACGCCCAGAGTCCAAGCAGGCCGATCACTATCGCAACGCTTTGAACAGATCCACAACAATGGCAGGCAAGAGCACCATCCCGACCCCGATCATAATGGACGAGCTTGAGGACATGCTCATGGAGCATGGCATTACCCATGAGGTCGACGGGTCCACCATCCAAGACACCCCCGGACTCGTCGCCTCATTCTTTTCTACCGAAAGATGGAGAGTTGAATGAATACCCCAGTAGACGTATCTGTGCGACGCCAAACGACAGACGTAGATGCAATGCTGGCCGAACTACGACTATGCGAACGCCCGCACGATGTGGAAGTGAGCGGCATGCCCTTACACATTTTGCCTGGCGTTTTGTCACCGCGCCTAAGTCACGCTCCCGATGCCTTGATGTCGAAGTGGCGCATCGACCCTGGCGCAACGGTGCTAGATCTTGGATGCGGGTCAGGTGTGCTAGGGCTTGCAGCACTCCGTGCTGGGGCAGCACGCCTACTGGCTCTCGACATAAATCCGCAAGCGGTCCTCACAACGGAGATAAACATCGAGCGATTAGGTTACTTGGACAAGGCAGAAGTGCGCTGTAGCGACACCTATTCTGCGCTGCAATCCGGAGAAAAATTTGACGTCATTCTCTTTGCCGCCCCCTATTGGAATCGGAAAGCAAAGGACGACCTGGAGCGCTCTTGCTATGATGAAGATCATAAAGTTATGGCCTCAGCTCTCGCGGGAGCGCATCTCTGGTTGAATGCAGCCGGGGTAATGTATGTGGTGTTCTCCGACCAGGGAGATGTTGGACGCGTCCTGAACTTGATTGATGAGAGTAGGCTGCGTGCCAGAGACATGCATATTTTTCGGCCATCGATTGCAGGTGGGCACGTCCGCATTGTTTGGGAGCTCACGGCTCGATGAAAGCTCCTTTGGACCTCGTGCCGTATTTTTCCTCCGACACTTCACGGGCTAGATCGGCATGTGCGGTTGCCCGGTCAGCGCTTGTGCGATCTGGTCAAGGTAAGGTGCCGCCCCCGCATGGCGCAGGTATCTCGTGCAACTGCCGGTTGATGTCGAAAGGCGGTGCAAACACGATCGACGCCGCGCGCGATCGCGGTGCGGGATAGTGCCGTTCGAGTCGACACTCTGATATGGCTGATCCGCGTATCGGTGCTGAGCTCGGCGAGGATTGCCATATCGATTGCTCCGATGTCCATGCTTCTGAATTTCTGCACCATCTGGAGCCTGCTTCGCAAGCTTGCACCGCTCTTCCGATTATAACAGGTCGTCCAGGTAAGGATTGCGCAAATGAGGATGGGTGTTCCAAGGAAATCACGGCGCATGAAAACCGCGCCGGTCCTAAGCCTGGGACCGTCCGCAAATATGCGGCGCCCGGCCACAGAGTGGTAGTCGAGACGAATGCCGGCGCCGGAATTGGCGTGACGGACGAGTGGTATGGCGAGGCCGGTGCAACGATTGTGGACTCCGCTCGCGAGGTAGTTGCATCGAGCGAGAAGGTCGTAAGGCCAAGCTGAGGGGCCTGAATTTGCCGCCAAGCTGCGCACGCACTTACCGTCTTGTCGCCTATGTCGTTACGGCTGCAGAACACGACGGCGAAGCTCGGCCGGCCAATCGGAGGCAGTTGCATGCTGGGTCAGCCGCGAGACGGTGCTCCGCAAGGACGTGGGTTTCTGTGGGCCCATCTTGATTTATCAATCTCGCCTTCGGGTGCGATTCGAAGAACGACCTCAGGCATCGGGGTGACCCGCAACTGCTCTCCCGCTGTATAGATCTCCCTTAACGAGGGCCATCGGCGCAAGCAGCGGAAGCCGGCATGCATCAGGTCACGGCTTCCCGGGCAATTACGGTGCACCCAGAATTTAGGAGCCCCCTCGGCCCGCTCCGGGTCAGGCGCCAGATGCAGAGAAGTGAAGAGGATCTCGTTCTTCCTTAGCTGCGCCCGTCTGGAAGGCTATCTGAACCGTCCCAAGCTGACGGCGGAGCGGTTTTTGGAAGATCCGTTCAGCGGCGAGGTTCGGGGCGCGGATGTACCGGACCGACGATCTGGCGGGCTATCTGCCGGACGGCAATCTGGAGTTTTTGGGCCGCAACGACGACCAGGTGAAGATCCGCGGCTTCCGGATCGAGCCCGGTGAGATCGTGGCGCGGCTTGCTGAGCACCGGTCGGTGCGCGACGCAGTGGTGGTGGCGCAAGGAGAGAGTGCGGCCGAGAAGCGTGCGAGCTTGCCGGAGTACATGGTGCCGTTTGCGTTTGCGCGCTTGCGGCGCTGCCGACGCCGAACGGCAAGCTCGATCGCAAGGCACTGCCGGCGCCGGAGAATGAGGCGTATGCAACGGGGCGGCTATGAGGCGCAGGGCGAGATTGAGACCGCGCTGGCGCAGTTCCGAAGCTTCTGGGTCTCGCGCGGGTCGGGCGGCACGACCAATTGTTCGCACTGGGCGGGCACTCGCTAATCGCGGTGCGGCTTCTCAGTCGAGCGCTACATCGCAGGTTGAAGTTTAGCACCGCTGATCTCTTCCAAGCTCCCGTTTGAAGGAACTTGCATCGAAGATTGATTTGGTCCTACGGCTTAGCACTACTTTGGCAGATTTTAGCGATTGTTCGGCGAGACTGGATTCCCGAATCGGATTTTCAGTGATTCATGGGTGGTCGGCATTGGAGGGCCGACCATGGTGGACACGGCGTCGAAGTGGGAAGGCGAGCTTGGACGCTGGCTTAAGCCATTCCTGGATCGTTTAGGGCATAAGGCGCGACGGCGGATGTGTCCGCTGTATGTTTCGGGGCTGATTGGACCGGGCGATCGCAAGAGCGTGCAGCCGATGGCGGCGCGGCTGTCGCCGGGCGACTATGACCAGTTGCACCATTTCATCGCTGATGGCGTCTGGGATGCGGCGCCATTGGAGTCGGAGTTGCTCATTCAGGCCGACCGACTCGTCGGCGGCAAGGATGCGGTGCTGGTCGTCGACGACACCGCGTTGCCGAAGAAGGGCGATCGTTCGGTTGGTGTCGCTGCGCAATACGCCTCGTCTCTCGGCAAGACAGCCAATTGCCAAACGTTGGTATCGCTGACGCTTGCGCGGGGTGAAGTGCCGGTCATGGTGGCATTGCGTCTCTTCCTTCCCGAGAGCTGGACGAGCGATGCGGCACGTTTGAAGCGTGCTGGTGTTCCCGTCGAGCATCGCGCCGCACGGACCAAGCCAGAGATCGCGCTGGCTGAGATCGATCAGGCGATCGCAGCCGGCGTTCGCTTCGGCTGTGTGCTGGCGGATGCCGGTTACGGCCTCAGTGCGCCGTTCCGTCAGGGGCTCACGACACGCGGCATTGCCTGGGCCGTTGGCATCCCTCGTCACCTCAAGGTGTACCCGGTCGCCGTCAAGCTGATCTGGCCGGTTGCCAATCGGGGCCGTCCCCGCAAGCGGCACATTCCGGATATCCTGTCGATGCCGGCCGAAGACATGCTGGCCGATGCCAAGTGGCAAAACGTGAGTTGGCGAAACGGGACCAAGGGAAAGCTGGAAGCTCGCTTCGCCGCAGTTCGCGTGCGGACCGCCGACGGACCTCCGCAGCGCATCAAGGACAAAGGCCAGCAGCACCTTCCAGGAGACGAAGCGTGGCTCATCGGTGAACACAGAATGTCGGGAGAGAAGAAGTATTACCTCGCCAATCTGCCAGCCAAGACGGATCTGCGCACGTTAGCCGCCACGATCAAAGCGCGATGGATTTGCGAACAGGCCCATCAGCAGTTGAAAGAGGAACTCGGGCTCGATCACTTCGAAGGACGATCCTGGCAAGGCCTCCATCGACACGCTCTCATGACTATGATCGCTTACGCATTCCTCCAGCACCGCCGTCTCGCACAAGCGGGGCGGGAAAAAAAGAATCAACGGTCCACCGCCTCAGCCGAGCCTGCCGGCCGTACGCCACGCCATCGTCGAACTCATCGTTCGACCACGACCGCAGCGATGCCCCTACTGCAGAAGACAAATCGCCGAAAGGCAACGGAGTGTATAAATCTGCCAAAGTAGTGTTAGCCCCTCCGACTCACACGATTGGGTGAGGGCGTCATGATAACGGGCCTTTTGGGCCACGGACGCCGACGGCAATTACGTCATCGTACCCAAAGGCACGCTCCCGGATCGGAGGCGGCTGGATCGAAGCTCTGCTTGAACGGAGTCGCCCCATGGTCGCCGCTATCGCCGTTGCGAACAAGTTGGCTCGGATCGTCTGGGCGATGATGACGACCGGGGAAGTCTACAGCATTTGTGCTCCAAATGCATGGCCGAAAGTCGTAAGCCTGCGCTGGTAAGTGCCGGGCCTGGAACATCATCGCCCTCATAGTTGCGCGATGCAGTGTGCGCTCAGCCAGAATCGTTGCTGCGCGGCGGCAAGATCGGGCGCCAGTCCGTCGGAGGAGTGTCCGACTTTTCGTGTAAGAGGCCTCTGTGAAGGGCGGTCAGCGCGGCGACCCCGCAAAGCGCGCACTGAACTGGATGGCAAACTGCCCCATTGCGGCGGTTCCTTTCAATCGGCCGGCGCCAATGAATGCCGGCATTCTTGATGGCGAGATATAGCAACTTCAGTGCCGGCTCGTCGTCGGGAAGCTGCCGCCGCGGGTCTTGATGATCTTGCGTAAGCTCCGGTGCAGCGCCTGGGGTTGCCGGAACGACTCGCGATTGGTAACGCAAACAGTTCTCCGGCGGAGTAGTTGGGGGGGTTGATCAATTCTCACTCCAATTCATCGCCAACGACCGGTCATCACAATTGTGAACTCGAGCTCGAGTACTTATTGCTGCGGTTTCAAAGCGGCGCCTGCGCCATCTGAAGATCTCAAACTATTCAAGTCGGCTAGGCCATCGTGCTAACTGGAATGGCCGCGACGCTTTGTCGGGTTCGCGCGATCGCGACAAAGAAGTAGGGCTATGATGCCGATTATTGTTGCCACGGCCGTGCGATCCTCACACGTAGCAAATTTCTGCGGGCCTCATTCATTTGATGCGAACCGCAAGCTCTCTCAGAGCGTCGACGTTCCGCGTTCTGACCTGGGTAAACGCCGCCATTTTGCCCGGACCATCGCGTCTGCCACGCCTGTGACATTCTTGGGCGCGTGCGGCGGCCAGGCAACTCAGCCTATTCACGTCTTCACAGAGATTGAGCGCGCTTGGGTACCTGTGATCGCGGCAGTTTCTCAACCGGTGTTTGCAACGGCGGTGCTACTCGTATGGTTGTTGCGCATCAGTAAAACCGCGTGAACACTCACAGAAAATGCGCAACGCGGCCTTGGACAACATCTCGAAGACAACGTCCTTCTTGATACTCAGAAATTTGCGTTAAGTTCCGTAAACGCTTCTATAGTTGACGGTCTGGCGCTTTCGGCTCGCCAAATGAAGCTAGTTTACCTCCTTTCGAGCCGGGTCATGCAACACGGCCAGTCTGCGGATGACCGCAGGTTTCATGGAGTCCGGCCCTCAATCTTGATGGCGTGTGAGAAGGCTTGCTACGGAGCTCTTAGGGCGACTCCGCAGGACGGGTCTCCGAAAGAGTCAAAGCGCAGGCGCCGGAAGAAAAAACATGAAAAAGCGTCGTAGTCGGAATTGCTCATTGGCCAATTCGTCTATTTCTCCGGCGCGCCAGTGGCAACTAAAGACCATCGAGCACAGCGCTCGATCGTTTGCGGCAGGTTGGAGGTTCAAAATGACCTCCGGCCGGATCGGGGCGGACGTGAGCTTCCAGGTGAAGCCGCGCCGCGATCCCATGACGCAAACACTCTGACGGTCTTAACGATCTACACGAAAATGCTGAACGACTCCTTCGTTATCAAAATGCACCCTTCGCACAGCCATGGCGGCGGCCGGACCTAGGCGGCCATCGCCGCTTCTGCAGACCGGCGAAGATGAATGACGTCGCTCCGCATGCATGGCACACACAAACTCTCGAACAGATCGCGCAGGCTGGCCGATGTCTCAGATCGATGCTCTCATGCTGTGGAACTCTCAAAGCTTGAACCGCTTCAGCTACGCTTACGCAAAGAGGGGGTGAAATGGGCAAAAGATTTCGATCGCAGCTCCTAGAATCCGGGCATTATTGCGTCGCCTCCGACGCCAAGCGCCAAGCATTGGGCACATCGCGTCTGGATCGAAAGGCTCTTATGTCGGGTGCGGCAGAAACCGCTGACGCCATGACCGTTCAAGACGACAAACGACCCGCCGCGATCAGCGTGGTGATCCCGTTCGTGTTCCGCCACCGGCTGAAGCAGCCCGTCCGCGTCGCGATCGTCCTCGTCGGCTTCTTAGGGGCAACGGTGGCCGACCTGTTCATGCCGGTCTACTCCGGCCATTTGGTGGACGCGCTGACATCAGGTCCGTCCGACCAGGCTGCGCGACATTCGGCGTTCGTCGCGTTCGGCGGCATCCTCGCGCTTGGCCTGCTCTCGATCATATTGCGGTTTACAGGCTTGCAGGCGATCGTGCCGTTCACGCTAAAGACGAAGTCGGATGTGGCGCGCGAGGCCTTCATGCGGGTGCAGCGGTTCTCGACTGACTGGCACGCCAACTCTTTCGCCGGCTCGACCGTGCGCAAGATCACGCGCGGCATGTCGGCGCTCGACCTGCTCAACAACACGATCCTGATGGCATTGTTGCCGTCGCTGACGGTGCTCCTAGGCTCGATGATCCTGCTCGGTCTGCATTGCCGTGCTGGGCGGCGTGATCGGCCTCGGCGCGGTGATCTATGTCGCGATGACGATGGCATTCACGATCGGCTACATCGCGCCGGCGGCGCGCGTCTCTAACGCCTGGGACACCAAGATCGGCAGCACGCTGGCGGACTCGCGCGCCGGCGAGCGCATCGGCCTAGTCGGCCGTTCCGGCTCCGGGAAGACCTCCAGCCTCGATTCGGAATCGGAGGCGCTGATCCAGCAGGCGATGGAGCGGCTGATGAGGGGGCGCACCTCGATCGTGATCGCACATCGGCTGTCGACGGTGCGCAGCCTCGATCGCATCCTGGTGTTTGACCACGGCGAGATCGTCGAGCAGGGCACCCACGCCGCGCTGATCGCGTGGCCGGGCGGCGTCTATCGCGCGCTGTTCGAGCGGCAGGCCATCGAGTTCGGTCAGATCTCGGCGGCAGGCCAGACTAAAGCATGGCTGGCCGCATCCCCGTAGCCTTAGCGCTATTTACCTTGGCTGCAGCTGATTGGCATCGCGCCGGTCTGCCCCCCGGGCATTACGTCGATATTCACCGCGAAGGTGTAGGGTTGTCTGAAGAAGAGTGTCTCTAAAGCGGGAAAAGGGCGAATGTCGGAAGGACAATCGGAGATTCGGAGCCTTTTGCTGGCGAGTGTTATGACCAAAGCGAAAAGAAGTTATTCGCTCATCCTCAAGCGCGATGTGAATGCCCTCTGGGATAATATCGGTGGTGTTGACCAAAGCTGCTTTCGATTTTTGTACGATTATTTCAGGACAGCGCGGATTACTCAAGATTCCGCCTGGCGATTTTGTGCAAGGACTTTGAGCGGCGTGGTGTTTAGGCGCTGATTACGAGAAACTTTTCAAAGACAAGATTGTCGTCAAGTTAAAGCCAGGGGACCTCGTCATCCTTTGGGCATCATCCTTAAGCAGACGTGCAAGTTTGCTCAAGAGGTCACCTTCGTCATTTGACGACCTCTATTGTCGTGTTCAGTCATGTCCAGTTGAGGACGTTATGTCCGCAACTCGACACTAATGCTTAAGTATTCTCCGCCTCGGAGCGAAGTGCATGGATTTGTTCCTTTTCAAGCAGGACCTGCTCAATGTTTTGGGTGGCACGCCGATTGCTGGGAGACGGTGAAGGATCTGTTGCGATCATGGCGGTCCCGCAGCTGCCCGCTTACAAAGACAGATGAAGCGTGCTCGACTGATCCAAATCTACGCCATGGGGGGCTGCACTGTTGACGCGGCTTCATCAAGTGAAGCTTTGACGTTTCCATCACGGGTGCCGCTGTCGTTGATCGCGCTGGATACATCTCAACACTGGCCGTTCTTGCAAACCAGTGTGACCGGATTAAGTCACGATGTGGTGCGGCGCATAGGGCCGAGAACTCCCAACCTACAGCATGGAGTAGCTGAACATGGCACATTGGTCTGCTTCGGTGCTCGCAGACGGTTGCAAACCGGGCAATTGGGATGGGCAACTACCAGCGGCCGCATCAATTCGCTCCAGCATCTTTGTTGGTAGTGGTACGCTAGCTATCAGGTGTGCTCAGCTAGTAAGTAAGATGGGTCATGTCGTCTGCGCGGCCCTGTGTGCCGACGCCATATTCCGGGATTGGGCCGCTCGCGCCAATATCTTGTGCATAGAGAGTGTTGAAGAGCTCTCCGCGTTGATGAATGCCGACCCGGTAGAGTGGATATTTTCCGTAGGAAATCCATTCATATTGCCACCGGATGTGTTTGCCCGAGTCCGTCAAGGCGCTTTCATTTACCAAGACGGTCCTTTGCCACGATATCCGGGAGCGGGAGCTCATTCGATGCCTTGGGCGGAGACCGACTATGCCATCGCGTGGCATCGTATCGATGATGCGGTTAATACGGGTGAGTTGGTGGTTGAGCGCCAAGTTTCTATTGCGCCAACCGATACGGCGTTGGCCCTGAACCTCAAATGTCATGAAGCCGCTGTCGAAGGCTTCCGCGAGCTTCTAGTTGGCTTAACGAATGGAGAGCTCCATGCTGGTCCGCAGGCGGCAGTGGACGGAACCGTTTTTCCGAGGCGTCGACGCCCCGATGCTGCGGGTTGTCTGCGATGGAATCGATCCGCGCAAGATCTCTCAACGGTCACACGCGCCTTGGACTTTGGGCCGCATCATTCCAATCCGTTGTGTCTGCCCAAGGCGCACCTAGGCGATGATGTTATCGCAGTCAGGCGCTTGGAGATATCTGCTGCACGCTGCGGCCTTCCCGCAGGGTCCCTGGTGGAAATCCACCTCAGCCACTGGCGTGTGGCGACAGGATCAGAAGATGTTGATGTTTGGTTTGGCGGCCAGGATGGTCAGGATCTAGACGCGCGGGCGGTCGCGACGCAGTCCGATCTGGATGTAGGCGATCGCCTCCCGATTTTGAGCGATGAGGAGGCGCGGAGCATAACTATTGCCCATGAAATGTTGGCGCCTCGCGAGAATTTTTGGCGACAGCGGCTAGAGCAGTTCAAGAAATTGCAGCTTCCTTTTCTGTCGTCTTCGGAAACTGCGGCTTCGCCCAGATGGCAGTCGAGTTCCTGGCTCATTACAAGTGCTTTGGCCGAGTTGTCGCCAGTTGATCGTACTGAGTACTTGCTGAGTGCTTGGCTGATCTATCTCGCCCGCATCACGGGAGAATCGGAGCTTCAATTGGGATGGACTCCCGCACCGAATGGATCGCGAGCCGGCGTGAAGGCGGCGCAGGTGCTTGTCGCCTCTGTCGTGCCGATGCAAATTACCATCAATCTCGGTCATGATTTCGCAGAGGTACGCAGGGCGGTCGCGGCCGAATGCGCTGATCTGAGGGAGCACGATAGTTTTCCGCGGGATCTTATTGCGCGCTCTCCGACGTTGCGCGGCACGGAGGCGCTACAATCGCGCCGATCTTGGCCGATTGGCGTGACGGTGACCGCAAATAGCTGTTGTGGCGCTGGTGATTTGGCTTCAAGCCCGAATTCTGAGACAGCCCTTTCAGGTGATTTCCTAACCTTTGAGGTTTGCGCTCTGGATGGGAGCTTTCGGTGGCACTTTGATGCCAGTCGCTTGGCGCCCAAGCAGATCGACCGTATGACGCAGCACTTGCAAAACTTATTGTGTGCTGTGATAGCCGATGCGCAGCAGCCGGTCGCACGGGTTGAGCTGCTGTCGTCCGAGGAGCGCGCATACCTCTTGGAGGAGCTGAACCGGACGGCCCCGCCCTATCCGTCGGAGCGGTGCATCCATGAGCTGTTTGAGGCGCAGGTGCGCCAGGCGCCGGATGCGATGGCGGTGACCTATGCGGGCGAGCAGTTAAGCTATGGCGATCTCAATGCGCACGCGAACCGGCTCGCACATCATCTGATCGCGCTCGGGGTGAAGCCGGATCAGCCGGTCGCGATCTGCCTTCAGCGCAGCGTGGCGATGGTGGTGGGGCTGCTCGCGATCTTGAAGGCAGGGGGCGCGTATCTGCCGCTCGATCGAGCTTATCCGTCCGCGCGGCTGCGGCAGGTTCTTGAAGATGCGGCGCCGCAGCTGGTGCTGGCCGATGCGGCGGGACGCGCCGCGCTTGGCTCCGATGCGCTGGTCGATATCACGGTGGTGGATCTCGCGACAGGTACGCCCGCCTGGGCGCAGCTGCCGGCGTCGGATCCGGATGTGCGTGCGCTGGGCCTCACCTCACGTCATCTCGCCAATGTGATCTACACCTCGGGATCATCAGGCACGCCCAAAGGCGTTGAAAGGTCTCACGGCTCGCTTGTGAATTTGCTCTACTCCTCAGCGGAGGTTGGCGCGCCCAAACGACGCACACTTCAGTTCACGACCCTGAACTTCGATGTGTCGTTGCAGGAATTGTTCAGTTGCTGGAGGGACGGCGGGCTGCTCGTGCTCGTGCAGGAAGTGATCCGTGCGGACTTCTCCGCCTTGCTGGAATTTGTGTGGGGTGAAGCGATCGAGCGGCTTTTCCTCCCGTTCGTCGCGTTGAACCATTTTGCGGAGGTCTGGGGCGCTGAGGGAGTGCTGCTGCCCTTTCTGAGGGAGATCTATACAGGGGGTGAGCAATTGCGGGCCACCCCAATGCTCAGGTTGTTCTTCGAATTGCACCCGAGGGCGAGGTTGATACATCAGTATGGGCCCACAGAAACCCACGTTGTTACGGAGCACCATCTCGCGGCTGACCCAGCATGTTGGCCGCAATTGCCTCCGATTGGCCGACCGATCGCGAATACGCAGATTTACCTGCTTGATAGTCATGGTGAACTCGTTCCGGTTGGGGCCGTGGGGGAGCTTTACATTGGCGGCGCAGGAGTTGCGCGCGGGTACTTAAATCGGCCCGAGCTGACGGCGGAGCGATTTTTGGCCGATCCGTTCAGCGGCGAGATCGGGGCGCGGATGTACCGGACCGGCGATCTCGCGCGCTATCTGCCGGACGGCAATCTGGAGCTTTTGGGCCGCAACGACGACCAGGTGAAGATCCGCGGCTTCCGGATCGAGCCCGGTGAGATCGTGGCACGGCTCACTGAGCATCCGTCGGTGCGCGACGCGGTGCTGGTGGCGCAAGGGGAGGGTGCGGCCGAGAAGCGTCTTGTCGCCTATGTCGTTACGGCTGCCGAGCACGCCGACGCAGCTGAAGGGCCTGAACTTGCCGTGACGCTGCGCACGCACTTAAGTGCGCGCTTGCCGGACTACATGGTGCCGTCTGCGTTTGTGCGCCTTGCGGCGCTGCCGCTGACGCCGAACGGCAAGCTCGATCGCAAGGCACTGTCGGCGCCGGAGAATGAGGCGTATGCAACGGGACGGCTATGAGGCGCCGCAGGGCGAGATCGAGACCAAGCTGGCGCAGCTCCGGACGGAGCTTCCGGGTTTCGCGTGGGGCGGGTGACACGACCAATTGTTCGCGCTGGGCGGGCTCTCGCTATTGGCGGTGCGGCTTCTCAGTCGAGCGCCACATCGTGGGTTGAAGTTTAGCACCGCTGATCTCTTCCAAGCTCCCGTTTTGAAGTAACTTGCATGAAGATTGATTTGGAGCCACACCGCAATACAGCTCAAGTACTTTCCGTTTGTGCTACGGGATCGCAACCGCCGCTCTTCTTCGTTCCGGGTCTGGGAGATTGTTCTTGTCCTTAGTTTGGGAAAAGAAATGGATATAGCGCTCGATGTTTGTCAGCGGCCTTAAACAGCTCACCGACAATGTGAGCAGCCGTCAGCGCGGCAAGCGGCTCGTCCATCACAACCCGTCTGGGCTGGGACCACAGCGCTTGGCCGATGAGGACGCGCTGCCGCTCCCAGGCGAAGAGATGTGAGGGAGAGCGGTCGAGCAGCGGCGCTATGCCGCGCAATTCGACCACCTCGTCATGCTCGATCGGCGCCGGTTCGGGTTCGGGGCGCCGTAAAGCGTTGCGCCGACGGACACTTTCTTTCTGTGCGATTGGACCAGACCATCAACCTGGCTCTTTCTCCTCGTCTGCAATGGAGAGACCTATGTCGGCTTCGGTTTCTATGGAGGCGACATAAAATGTGCCGCTCAGCTCGATCAGATCGCGTGCCCAATGTGGGATTTTACTTTTGCGGGAATTGCGCTGATCTTTAGGCGGACGTCATTCCCAATCCTGGGCGGAAGGAGTTTGTCGGATGCGAGGCGATCCGAAATCGCACGGCTTATGGGAGCTGACGGCTCCAGCGCTGGCAGATACCGGTCCTCTTGTGGGAGATGCGGAAGCCGATGTTGTTGTGATTGGCGGCGGATATACTGGACTTTCTTCCGCCATTCACCTTGCGGAGGCTGGCGTGCGCGTCGGGCTGCTCGAGGCGTCCGAAATAGGATTCGGTGGTTCTGGGCGCAACGTCGGACTGGTCAATGCGGGCATGTGGATAATGCCCGACACGCTCGTAGCTACTCTTGGATCTCCGTTCGGGGAGCGGCTGATCGACTTGCTCGGTCGTGGACCACAAAATGTTTTCGAACTCATCGAGAAGCACGGCATCGAATGCGAACTTGAGCGCGCGGGCACCCTGCATTGCGCCGTCGGGCGCAAGGGTCTACAAGAAATCGAGATGCGTGCCGAACAGTGGCAGAAGCGCGGCGCTCCCGTCGTGGTGCTCAATGCGCAGCAGACGCGCAGAAAAATCGGTGGCGGCAACTACACCGGCGCGCTGCTTGACAAGCGCGCCGGCACAATACAGCCGCTGGCCTATGTGCGTGGCCTGGCACGCGTCGCGATTGCAGCAGGAGTGAGGATTTTCACGCAGAGTGAGGTCCTCACAGTCAGCGACGCCGGCTCGCGCTGGAAGATCGGTACGGCAAAGGGATCTGTGAATGCTGAGTGGGTAATCGTCGCCACCAACGCTTACGGCAAAGGACCTTGGTCGCAGGTTCGGCAGGAGCAGATCCATCTACCTTACTTCAATTTTGCGACGCGGCCCTTGTCGGACCATCTAAGGGCCTCCATCCTGCCTGAACGGCAAGGAGCATGGGACACAAGCCAGGTCCTTTCCTCGTTTCGCTTCGATCGCTCGGGACGTCTGGTGTTCGGCAGCATTGGAGCTCTTCACCGCGTTGGCGCGTCGGTTCACCGGGCTTGGGCGGTGAGGTCGCTGCGCAGAATATTTCCGCAGCTCGGCGATTTCGAATTCGAAGCCGGCTGGTTCGGCATGATCGGGATGACCTCGGACAACGTGCCGCGATTTCACAAGCTCGGCCGCAACGTGGTCGCCTTCAGTGGTTACAATGGGCGCGGTATTGCGCCTGGAACTGTCTTCGGCAGTGTGTTGACTTCGTATGTCCTCGGCAATATTGCGGAAAAGGATCTGCCGCTTCCGGTCGTCCCTGTCGAAGAGCGACGCTTTCGTGCCGCCCGTGAGGCCCTTTACAGAGCGGGGGCTCAGCTTGTTCATCTGACTGAAGCGCGGATATGATTCGGTGGCTACTTTCCGTATGCGCTGTGGGGTAGTAGCGCCGCGAGCTCTGCTTTTCGCTTCAACCTGGATTAAATCGGTAGGCAAGGTCCGATACGCCAGCCGCTCGATCCCTGTCCGGTTTCTGACAGCTGCTCACAAAAGCTGTGAGATTCAAAACACCCCGCGCCATTAGCATCGCGACCATTCAAAGCGCATCAGGCGCTTTGCGCGCGGAGCGCGCTGGCACGGCCGTTGCTCGTTCTCGGCGTAGGCAATAGGGGGCCAATCTGAAGGAGCTGAAGATGAACGACACGACAGGATCTTGGGCTTACGGAGAACAAGCGCCGACGCCAAGGGAAGAACAGACGAAGGCCAAAGAAATTTGCCACTATTCAATCCACTGCAGTTCTGGGAGCACACTGTGGGATGCGATCGTTGCGGCTAAACGGCTAGGGGCTTTGAAGAATGGGCACTGCCGGCGACTAAGTAGGACCGAAGTTAAACACCGCTTACCTCGCCTTGCCATCTGAAAGGCAGGACGAGCGCCTGAGCATTGGCATCGCTCGGGGGCAGCTTGCAAACGTGTGACGCTGCTCATGGGCATTGATTAAGAGTGAATGCGCGGGTGGGAAATCGACCGTCTTGCATGACAACTTAGAGCTCCCCAAAATACGAGATCGAGCGTGCTGACGGGTTGATGTGTCGCCGGAGCTTTAGGCCACCCAAGCCCATGGAATGAGGTATGCATCCGAGCAGAGACGCCTTGTCGTCGATGGGCCAGTCGTTGAGAACTGTGATTTGGAATCCTGCGTAACAAGATTCAAGAGCGCTGAATTTCTGCACCATTTAGCGCCTGCTTCGCAAACTTGCACCGCTCTTCCAATTAATAGAGATCGTCCAGGTAAGGAGGTTCCAAATGAACGTCGGTCTTCCCAGGGAAATCAAGGCGCACGAATACCACGTGGGTCTTACGCCTGAGGCCATCCGCGAATATTTGGCGGCCGGCCACAGGGTGGTAGTCAAGACCAATGCCGGCGTCGGCATCGGCGCTATGGACGACAAAAGCGGGCGCAACGATTTTGGACTCCGCTCAAGATATATTTGCATCGAGCGAGATGGTGATAAAGCGCAAGGAGCTCCAGCTTTCCGAATGGACGCAGCTGCGAGAGAACCAGATCCTCTTCACTTGTCCGCATCTTGTGCCGGACCCAGAGCAGGCCAAGGTGCTCCTAAAGCCTGGGTGCACCGCAATTGCTTAGGAAGCCGTGAGCTGATGCGCATGGCGGGACTTCCGCTGCTTGCGCCGATGCGCGAGGTCGCGGGCAGGCTTGCGATCGAGGCGGCCAGTACCGGCCGCGCGCTTGGCGGGCTACAGATGCCAAGTAGCACCACTTTGACACCGTGCCTTCACGATGCGCGGCAACAGCTATATCGCAGAAAGTTTCGAGCCTTAGGTGGCAAGCGGTATCAGGCCGCTCCGTTCACTCGCAATTGGAACACCGAACCAGACGCAAGCATACCGCCGGCGGAGTGCTTTATCGTTTGTTCTGGCCTTCACGAACATCGCCGCAGACTGCGGGACGTTCGGGGCTTAGGCATTCTGGCGCGGCTCAACAAGGCTAGCGCAGAGTGCCCTTGAAACACCCAGACGCCGTAGCGGCAATCGTCACAGCGTTGCGGCGCGTTCACGGCGACAACATTGCACGTGCGTTACTCGCAGGCGGCGTGAGCTCGGCGGCACTTACCGATGCGGCGCTCTCCTTGCCAATAGGCAACAGTGACGCTGTCCGAATGATCGGGAGAGCGCTTGATTCTGGCGATTTCAGCTTCACACCGGACATAGGACCGCTCTGGTACGCGCGGTACATTTATGAAGATCGACGTGCATCGATGCGCGTCATCGATATGGAGATGTCAACGCCTGACAAGACCTTTGCGAACACTGAGATTTCGTTGCGGCTGTCCATATGAGGCGAACTCCAACTTGTGTGTCTCTTTCACGTCCTTTTTGTCAATCGGCTCGCAAATTCTACCCCTCATCGGGCTCCGCTTTTTTGGGCGCCGATCCCGCCTCAGGAGTCAAGTTTGCAGACCGAAACATAGGCTATCGAGCAAGCGGATACGATACGCATTCAAGATCACAAAGAGCAGCTGCGCCGGATGCGGCTGAATTTATCGGTTTCGATTCCGAGCTATGCGCGCGACAATTTCCGCTCTGAGGTGCCAAAGTCGAGCACATCGCTGGCCAACCACCTGTCGCGGCGCGTCGCAACCGAGCCTCCCTCGCACGGGACCCGCAGGCGGGGAAGGGAGCGATCTCATCTCAGCCACTCGACGCCAACTCGACCAGCTTCGCGATCGTGTTGATGATCCGTGCGGTGCCCTGCGCGGCAGCCGGTATTTTCAGCTTCGAGCGGCCCATGCCGGAGCCGTAGGCGACATAGATTTCGCGCTTTCCGAGGTGCACTTCCTCGTCTTTAAGCCCCGTCATCGCCTTGAGCGCATCGGCAGGCGGCGCGTCGTCGAGAAAGATCGCAACCGTCCAGTTCGGCGGTGCCTTCGGGAACGGATTGGGCTTGAGCACGTCAGCCATTTCCGCCACGGTGCGGATCACCAGGCCGACCGGCTTGCCCGCATAGGCGGCGAGCTGCTTCTCCAGCGCCGCCTTGACCTTTGCGACGCCGTACTTGGCTTCAAACACCACATTGCCGCGGGCGATATAGGTTTGTACCTTGGCAAACCCTTCGACGATGCACATCGCCTTCAGTTCGGCATTGGCAGCTTGCCGGTGCCGCCGACATTCGCGGCGCGCAGCAGGCAATATAGGTTGGCATTCGGAACCGACTACAGACATGCAAGCGAGGCTGTCAGCATGCCACAGGCGCCCGGAACTACGCCACAGGCCAAACAGAATTCGGAAGGTAGTCGGAAAGATCTTCCGATTACGCTGGCCGACATCAGGGCAGCCGAGGCCACGATCAGCGATTCGATCCTTCTGACGGGCTGCAACAAGAGCCGGACGCTTAGCGAGATCTGCAGCTGCGACATCTGGATCAAATCCGAGAACCTGCAGTTCACCTCCACGTTCAAGGAGCGCGGCGCGTTGAACCGTCTTCATGCGCTGTCGCCGGAGGAACGGCAGCGCGGGGTCGTCGCGATGTCGGCCGGCAATCACGCGCAGGGCGTGGCCTATCACGCCAAAAGGCTCGGCATTCCCGCAACTATCCTGATGCCGATTGGCACGCCGATGGTGAAGATCGAAAACACGCGGCGCCACAGCGCCGAGGTGATCATTTCCGGCCAGACGCTCGAGGACGCCGGCCGCTTTGCCCGCGAGCTCTGTAAGACCCGCGGCATGACCTTCATCCACCCTTACGACGATCGGTTGATCATGGCGGGGCAGGGCACCATTGCGCTGGAGATGCTGGCGGCCGTGCCGGATCTCGACGTGCTGGTGGTCCCGATCGGCGGCGGCGGGTTGATCTCCGGCGTCGCGGTGGCAGCCAAATCGCTCAAGCCCGACGTGAAGATAGTTGGCGTCCAGGCGCAGCTTTATCCGTCGATGTACAACGCCGTCAGGAACGAACATCTTCCAATGCGCGGCGACACACTCGCAGAAGGCATTGCCGTCAAGGCGCCCGGGGAGATCACGAGGCAGATCGTCCGCGAGCTCGTGGATGACATCGTGCTCGTCACCGAAGACCAGCTCGAGCGTGCGGTCGCGATGCTAATCTCGATCGAGAAGACAGTCGTCGAAGGAGCAGGCGCCGCAGGACTGGCCGCCGTGTTGGCCACACCGGATCGCTTGGCGGGCCAAAAGGTCGGTCTCATTCTGAGCGGCGGCAATATCGACACGCGGCTCATTGCTTCCGTCCTGACCCGCGAGCTCGCACGCGAGGGACGATTAACGCAGTTAACGCTCGATATCGCCGATCGCGCCGGCCAGCTTGCCGCCGTCTCGGCGCTCTTGGCCGAAGCCGGCGCTAACATCATCGAAGTCTCGCATCAGCGGACTTTCTCGGCCCTGCCGGCCAAGGCGACGCTACTCGAGCTCGTGATCGAAACCCGTGACCGCGCGCATCTGGCTGACATTCTGGCCAAGCTTGCGGCGGCTGGATTGGTGGCACGCTGCGGATAGGGTCTGACGGGATTAGATCGAGCTGCGTCCATGCCGCCGCTGCGCTCCCTCTCCCGCCGGCGGGGCTCGCACGGGGCAGCCCTGAGCGGGCAGGGACTGTCTCGTTGATGGGATGAAGTCCGGTCGCAGGAGGCGCTGCGCGGCGTGTTTAACCAGGATTTCAAGTGCTGTGCGCGGGCCGCCGAGCTGAGCGACTGGAAGGCGAGATCGTTCACGCCATCATCTGCCATCAGCACATGCGGTTGGGATCGCGCGTCAGCTCCCACTATTTTCGCCAGCTGGGTGCAGCAACGGCAGTGATCCGGAATGACGCCGTCAGCGTCAGCGATCTTGCCTGCCTCAAGCGGCGCGCCCTGGTACCGGCGACGTCATCTGCCGCAAGCCACGGCCGATCGGCCCAGTACCGCTCAGGAACGCCCTGCCGCCGTTGAATGCTGCTACGTGTCAACACTGCTTCCTCAAATATCGAGTCCAAGTATTCCTGACCAGAGTAGGTAGGTCTCGATCCATTATTGATGCCGTATCATAAGTGAGTAGCTCGCCGTACCGGCTAGGACGCAGCTAACCACGATAGGACGAGGTGCAGCAATGAGAGGCGTAGTTAATCCGCTGCATTTTACAGGACAAGTCATGAAATTCATCGAAGGGACGCGCGTCGTCACCGAGGGTGAACTGCAAGTCAACAACATCACACGTTATCATGTCACAAGATTTCTATCGCGAACAGATTGCCAGCAGTGGTTACTACGACCAGCTTAAACACGTTGTGGAGCCCTCAATCCAGGAGTTCGAGAGTCCTGGCAGTTTGGATACAAGCGGCGAGCACGACAACACGGTCGTGCCCGGACTTGAGCACAAGTACGCCCAGACCGGGTCGTTGCTGGTAACGGACCGTTGCGCTTCATATTGCCGTTATTGCTTTCGCAAACGCATTGTCGGCAAGGATTCCGATGAAATAGCACCTGATTTCGCTCAGGTTGCGCAGTATATTGGCGGTCATCCTGAGATGACGAACGTGCTGCTATCGGGAGGCGACCCGTTCGTGCTCAGCACCGCCAGGCTCGATAAAATTCTTGATCATCTGCTGCCGATCACACATTTGGAGTCAATTCGATTCGGCACAAAAATGTTGGCTTATGAGCCCAAGCGGTTTGAGGATTCTACTCTAACGGCTTTGTTCCAACGAATCGATGAAGCGGGTAAGACTGCAATAATTGTTACACATTTCGATCACATCGGTGAAATTTCGGTCGATGCGGAGCGCAAAATTCGGTCTTTGCGCGCACAGGGCGTACAATTCCTCAACCAGTCGGTGCTTCTCGCGAAAGTCAACGAGGATCCCGAGATCCTGGCGGCGACCTTCGCCAAATGTCACCAAATCGGAGTGCGCCCTTATTATCTTTTTCAGGGCAGGCCGGTGAAGGGCGCATCGCACTTTCAGGTTCTACTGCGCCGCGGACTAGAGATTACGCGCGGCATCAACCAACGTCTCAGTGGCATTCAAAAAACATTCAAATACATCATGTCCCATTACACAGGAAATCCTCGACCTGGGAGACGATGGCCGCGTGTATATGCGATATCATCAAAACAAGGCTCGCGAAAAATCGGAAAGATCTTTTCCCGGCCGCACGTGGAGGCGGCCTGCTGGTTGGACGATTTGCCCGAAGGATGAGATCGGAGGGCGCGTTTGCTGATTACCGCCGCAGAGCGCGGAGAGTAAAAGGCCGGTCGACCTCTAAAGATCGCCGCCCATTCAGTCCGATATTGAATCTGCCGTTACATGATGCCGACACGTATGTCTAGGATCACGCTAGACTCCGCACGCGCGCCAAGCCGGATAACGCGCTGCACAAGGTGACTGGAGGCTGCTCGCCACCCGTCGCTCGAAGCTCAGAATGACTGCAACGATGTGCCGCCGATGGCCCTACTGGGCCAAAGCACGCCGATCGCAAGCGCGTGAAATGTCAACTCGCTATCGGCTCACAAATAGAAAACAGCGGGGGTGATTACTGCGGCGACCGGCACGGGCGCTTCCCATATTGCTGTTGCCTCTTGGGAGAAGGAGCTGCAGTGTGTTGATAAAGCATTTGCAACAGCGAAGCCGCCGAAGGTGATTTCCCTGCGCAAGTTTCTCGAGCGCTGGTTGAACTCCGCCCACAAGTGCGCAGCTGGGGTTTAGCTTCGCGCGAGTTGCCGGCTGGCGTCGACTCCTTGCCTATGCTGAGTAACGAAACACGTTGCCAACAGATCTGGTCTTGACTGTTGTGGGGGCGATCACGAACTGAGGGCATTGAGGGCTATAGCCCAAGGGAAAAGGGCGAATATGCGAAACGATCTGAGATCGCACGGACTCTGGAAGATGACTGCTCCACCCGCGCCTTATACCGCATCCTTGTGGACGACGCAGAGGCCGATGTCGTTGTGATGCGGGGGATATACCGGACTTTCTTCCGCTCTTCATGTTGCTCAGCGAGGCGCGCGGGTCGCTGTGCTAGAAGCATCCGAAATAGGATTTGGCGGCTCCGGGCGGAACGTCGTGCTGGTCAACGCGGGCACGTGGGGCATGCCCGATATGCTCGCAGAAGCGCTTGGCTCGACATTCGGGGAACGGCTGATCGAACTGCTCGGCCATGGAGCACAAAAGGTCTTCGAACTGATCGAGAAGCATAGCATCGAATGGAAGTTGAGCGCGCCGGCACTCTGCATTGCGTCCGTTGGACGCAGGAAATCGAGACCCGTGCTGAACAATGGCAGAAGCGCGGTGCTGTAGTAGTCGTGCTCAAAGCGGGGGAGACGCACAAAAAGATCGGCGGCGGTAATTACACCGGGTGCGTTGCTCGACAAGCGCGCTGGCGCGATACCGCTTTGGCTTACGTGCGTGGCCTGTGTTCGCATCGCGCTCGCGGAAGAAGTTAGAATCTTCACTCAAAGTGAGGCCCTCGCCGCCGGTGATAGCGGTTTGCGCTGGAAAAGTTGGCACGGCAATGGGGTCTGTGAATGCTGAGTGGGTGATCGTCGCTACCGATGCTTAGGGCAGGGGAACCTGGTCACAGATTCGGCAGGAGCAGATCCACTTGCCTCACTTCAATTTTGCCACGCGACCTTTATCAGACAATCTGAGGGCCTCAATCTTGCCCGAGGGTCAAGGGACGTCGAACACCCAGAAGTTCTCTCCTCCTTTCGCGTCGATCGCTCTAGGCGCCTCATGTTCGGCGGCGTCGGGCTCTCAAGGGCGTTGGGTGCCTGCGTTCACCGGGCCTGGCTCTGAGGTCCCCGCGCAGTCTATTTCCGCAGCTCCGCGGTCTTCAGTTCGAGGCCGGCGGTTCGGCACGATCGGGATAACTTCGCACAACCTGCCGCACTTTCACAAGCTGGACTTAACGTGATCGCCTTCAGCGGTTACAACGGGGCGCGGCATTGCATCTGGCACAGTCTTTGGCGAGCGTGTTGGCTCGCTATATCCTGGGCCAAATCATTGGAGAAGATCTACCGCTTCCGGATACTGCCGTCGCAGCGCAACAACGGACCCCACGTGGCAAAAGCCCGATCCTCCTGCGGCAAGCGAGCATCAAGCGGCCAGAAAAGCCAATCGTCCTAGGCAAAGATTAGGCGCGCGGCTCAGGGCTAACCGCCCCAATTCCCGTCGCTCCGGAACTGCTCATCGAAAGCACGGAGCAGCTTCTCAAGTCGTTTTGCATCTTCTTAGGGCAGAATGTTCCTGAGAGAACGGTCGTGCGCGACTCGCTTCAGCCGAGACGCCGCCTCGCGGCCGTCGATTGCGAGTCCCGCTCCGGCAAGAGGGTGACTTCTCGCGCTCTTGTCAGTCTCGCCACCGTACGACTGATGTTGACCTTGCCCCCAAGTTTTATCCAGACCTGAGTTCGCCCCGGCTGTTGGATTTGCCCGGTTGGGCAGTGGTAGCGACGGGAGCTGGCGCGGAGCCTTCGGCATAGCGCAGCGCCAGATCCCGGCGCGGATGGCAAGTGAAGGCGAACTCGGATGGCGTCTTCCATCCGAGCCGCGAGTGTGGGCGTGCATCGTTGTAATCGGCCCGCCAGCATCCGAGCGCGACGCGAGCCTGGGCCAGCGACGTGAACAGCGTCTCGTTCAGCAATTCGTCCCGCAGCCGACCGTTGAAGCTCTCGATGAAGGCATTCTGCATGGGCTTGCCCGGCGCGATGTAGTGCCATGCGACCCGGCTCTGATCAGCCCATGTCAGGATGGCGTTGCTGGTCAGCTCGCTGCCGTTGTCGCTGACCACCATCTTCGGCTTGCCGCGCTCGATCACCAGCCGGTCCAGCTCCCGCGCCACCCGGGCGCCGGAGAGCGAGGTGTCGGCTATCAGCGCCAGACACTCGCGGGTGCAGTCATCGACGACGGTAAAGGATACGGAAGCGGCGGCCATCGGTGAGCTGATCCGACACGAAGTCGAGCGACCAGCGGTCGTTCGGCGCCATCGCCACCGTCGTCGGCGCCCGGGTCCCGATCGCCCGCTTGCGGCCGCCACGGCGGCGCACCGCGAGCCGCTCTTCCCGGTACAGACGGAAGAGCTTCTTGTGGTTGACCAGATAGCCCTCCCGCTTGAGCAGCACATGCAGGCGTCGATAGCCGAAACGACGACGTTCCTGGGCGATTGCCCGCATGCGCTGGCGAAGGCCGGCTTCGTCCGCCCGGGTCGTTTGGTATCTCATGGTCATGCGGCAGCAGCCGATGGCTTTACACGCCCGCCGTTCGCTCATCCCGAAGGCGCCTCGGAGATGGGCGACAGCTTTCCGCTTGGCCGCGGGCGTCAGCATTTCTTTCCCACCAGGTCCTTCAAGGCCGCATTGTCCAGCATGGCGTCGGCCAAGAGCCGCTTCAGCCGTGTGTTCTCGTCTTCCAGCGTCTTCAGCCGTTTGGCCTCCGACACCTCCATCCCACCGAACTTGGCCTTCCATTTGTAGATGCTGGCGTCGCTGACGCCATGCTTGCGGCACAGATCGGCAACCGAAACCCCGGCCTCATGCTCCTTCAAAATCCCGATGATCTGCTCTTCCGAAAAGCGGCTGCGCTTCATGCTCTGGTCCTTGTTGTGGGCCAGAACGAACTTCAAGCTGGATTAAGCCCGTGGGGCAAGGTCAGTGTCCATGCACGTGGCGCGGAGGTCGCGACCACGGCGGCTTCTCGCGAATTCTGGATCGCAATGGCGTGCGCGTGCTTCTGCTTGAAAGCAAGCGCCGATGTATAGAACTGACCAGGCTGTTTCGGGCGC